>NZ_JIBU02000001.1 GCF_000633595.2 Clostridium drakei
TTAATAAAGTATATCAAATGAGAAGTTATTTTACATGACGGTGTTTGTTCCATCGCTTACTTAAGAAATAAACTATAGGAGGTAATTTATGCTTAAATTAATAGAGGGGAATAATTTTGATTTAAACTTACTTGAAATAAAAGATGTTATTGATATTGGTTTACTACAAAAGTTTCAAGATAACTTTGCTGAGAGTATGGATATTGCCAGTGTAACTGTAGATATTAATGGAAATCCTGTAACTAAACCAAGCTCATATACAAAATTTTGTATGGACTTTACTCATTCTACTAAAATTGGTGATGATAGATGTGCAGAATCACACAAAAGAGGTGGAGAAGAAGCATCAAAAACAGGAAAGCCATATGTTTATACTTGTCATGCCGGCTTAATAGATTTTGCAGCCCCAATACTAGTAGATGGGAAGCAAATAGGAACAATTTTAGGTGGACAAATTTTAACCTCTAAACCAGAAGAATCAAGATATAGAAAAACTGCAAATGAGATAGGGGTCAATGAAGACGCATATATAGATGCCGTAAACAAAGTTAAGGTTGTAACAGAAAAAAATGTAAAAGCAGCAGCAGAAGTTTTATATATTGTGGCGAACTCACTTTCAAGAATAGGATATGAGGAATTGAAGCTTAGAAGAACATCACAAGTACTTTCCGAAAATTTTGAGCAAATCTCAGCAACAATGGAAGAGTTGGCAGCATCTTCAGTTAACGTTAGTAATAATCAACATGTTCTAAGTGAAGAAACTATTAATGTAAAGAAAATATCAATGGAAATTAATTCAATATTGGATTTAATAAAAGGTATAGCTGACCAAACCAAAATGCTTGGATTAAATGCTGCAATAGAAGCAGCAAGAGCTGGTGATGCAGGAAGAGGATTTGGAGTAGTTGCAACAGAAATAAGAAAACTATCAGAAAACTCAAAGAATACAGCTTTAAAGATAGTAGAACTTACTAATAAGATACAGAATTCTGTGGATAAGACTGTTGAAACATCAAATTTAACATTAGAAACCACTGAACAACAGACAGCTGCTATCGAAGAAGTTAATGCAAGTATACAGGAGGTCACAGGGATAGCAAATGAGTTAACTAGGTTGACAAGCTCCCGTAAGTAATATATTTAATACATCACTATAAAGAGCACTTTTTAATAAAAATATTATGTATTTGCAAAATATTCTTGTCGAAACGATTAATATGATAGGTGATAATTTTATAAGGTTAGCCTCACTTATATTAGAAAATAAGTATAATTTGGAATGAAAATGTAAATATAAGATGCTTTCAGTTGATAATTTAAGTATTAAAATAGTATTTTTTTATTTAAATAAATGAATATTTGAGGAAACAATTACAAATTTCTTATACTTGGGCACTTGAGAAATTTGGAGATAGTATTGTAAGTGAATAATTACTATTTTGATGAAATTTACCAAATAGTAATTATTTTTAATTTTAGAAAAGCTTATGGAGGGAGTTAATTGATTATATAAAAAATATATATTTAGAAATTACAGAAAAATTTTTAGAACATGGAGGGTTATGTATGAAATGGATAAACAATTTAAAAGTTGGTAAAAAATTAGCATTGCTTATATCTTGTTCTTTAATATCTTTAATTACAATAGGAATAATTGGTTATATATTCTTATCATTATCTAATAATGCAATAAACACAATGTACAGTGAAAGGTTAGTGTCAAGTGAATGTATAAATGAAGCTCGAATAGAAGCCCGTGCAATATCTGCTGATATTTATAGGCTTATGGTAACATCTGATAAAAATGAAAATGAAATGTTACTCAAAGATATAGATTCTCGCGCTTCTGAATTTAATAATTATATTAGTTCATATAAAAAAATGAAATTAGACGCATTTGAAAATAATAAGATTAATGAAATGGAAGGAAATTTAAGTAAGTATAGAGAGGGAAGAAAAAAAGTTCTAGATTTAGCTAATCAAAACAAAAATACTGAAGCATATGAATTGTATAAAAAAGAAGTTGACCCTTCTGTTGAAGCTTTTATGAAAAATATGATTGAACTGGGTGACCATAATAAAGAAGTTGCACAAGAAATAAATAAAAAGAATCAAGCTAATTTTGTATTTGCATTAAGAATATTTATAGGTATCGTAAGTTTAGCAGCTATTATAATAATTCTTCTTGGATTAATAATTACTAAGCGTATAACTAAACGCTTAAATGATTTTGTTGTTTTTATAGGTGAGTTATCAAAAGGAAACTTTTCTAACAAAATACCAGAAGTAAATCTTCAGGATAAAAGTGAATTTGGATTAGTATCTAATGCTTTAGACTTAATGACTAAAAACATTGTAGATTTAATAAAACAACTTACACATACATCAGAACAACTGTTATTATCTTCAGAAGAATTGTCTGCGAGTACAGAGCAATCAGCTGATGCATCAAATCTTGTTGCTGATTCTGTGACTGATGTAGCACAAGGTGCTGATAAACAAAGTGTATTATCTACTACTACTTCTGAATCTGTAGAAAAGATGTCTAATGAAATATATAATGTTTCTCAAAATACAAATTTAGTTTCTGAGTTAACTGATAAGGCTAAGGGTTCAGTCAATGAAGGAGAGAAAGCTATAGATAGATCAATTGAACAAATGAGAATAATAGAACAAAAAACTGATGATACTTCAAACATAATTTGTGATCTTGAAAACAAATCCAAAAAGATAGGACAAATTATTGAAGTTATTGAAAGTATATCTTCACAAACAAATCTTCTTGCATTGAATGCAGCAATAGAAGCTTCTAGAGCTGGTGAAGCTGGAAGAGGGTTTAGCGTAGTGGCAGATGAAATTAGAAAGTTAGCTGAACAATCTCAAAGTTCTACAGAAGAAATTACAACAATAATAAGTGATGTACAATCTAAAACTAAAAGTGCGGTTATGTTTATGAATGAAAGTAAAAAAGAAGTTGATGTAGGAACGGATGTTGTAAATATCGCTGGACAAAGCTTCTCTGAAATTTTAAAAATGGTAAGAGAAATATCAAACCAAGTCTATAATGTTTCAAATTCTATTAATGCAATTACAAATGAGGCTAAGGCAGCAGTTTCTTCGATAAATGACATTAAAAATATAAGTACACAGGTAGCAGATGAAACTCAGACTATATCAGCAGCAGCTGAACAACAATCTGCATCTATTCATGAAATTGCTGAGTCAAGCAAGCTCTTAGCAAAAATTTCAGAAGACTTAAGTAGTGTTATTAGAAAATTTGAAATTTAAAAAAAGTTATTTTTTAATCTGGTTAAATTTAAATATTTTGTAAATTAAGCTTCTTAATTAAAATTATGAGTACATTTAGACTTAAGTATTGGCGCGACTACAAGAAATACAGTATAATCAATCGGTGTACCAATTTAGTAGTAATTTTTAAACTATTTATTTTATATTCTTTGTAGAAGTAAAAATTCAAAAATTTAAGATTAATCTATGTGTAATTAATATAACATTCACTTTTCTCTTAGTTGAAACTGGTATGTTTTTGGAGGCTAATACAATCAGGACATCATTAGTAAATGATAGGAAATTAGCAAGTCTAGTTATTAGGCTAGCAGTCCCAATGGTCCTGCTACTTGGGGTATACGTGAGAATGAAGAAGGCTACCGAAAAGCAGTTTTATCAGTCGAACATAATAATTACAGCTACGTTATCACTATATGTACTTATCAATATATCACACATTATATGGAGTATTATGTATACTTTGATGTAAATATTATGCAATAGTAGAATTAATTAAAAAAGTACACCTTATTTTAGAAGCATGAGTATTTTTAAGTATTACTTTTAGGTAAGGTGTATTTTTATATTCTTTAGATAGGATTGATCTTGAAAAGTGGAACTGTTGCAAGGCAATACAGCAATTTTAAAATGAATAAGTATGATATGGTAGAAGAGAATTACAAAATTTATGCAAAATAAAAATTATTTTTGACTTGTTTCTTGATATAGGTTATATAGGTATGAAGTTAAAAAATAACTTCAAATATAATTTTGGGAGTGAACATTATGTCAAGGAATATTAATAAAGTAGCGATTTATTTACGTCAAGCATATTCAGGAGATGGGAATGATTATTTAAACAAGCAACAAGCTATGTTGGTTAAAATATGTAAGGAAAAAGGTTGGAAATACACAATTTACAAAGAGATTGCTAGTGGTTCTAAAATTGAAAATCGTTTTCAGTTTAAGAAATTATTGAATGAAATTCAGGAAAATTTATATGATGCAGTAATAGTAGCAGATATATATCGATTAAGTAGGAACTTATTAGATCTAGAAAAAGTTAAGGGTATTCTTGCAAGTTCTGATACAAGTTTATATATTGGAGATACGGAAATGTCCTTAACTAGAAATAATGATGATGAAAGATCAGAAGAAATTAAATATTTGCTTTCTAAGTATATTGGTAAAAATAATGTAATTATGGATATATACAATAATCTTGATTTATCTATAGTAAAAAAGGATGAAATGGATTAAACAATTAATTTAAATGTTATTTATATATAAATAATGTATAATCTTCAATTCTAAAAAGTCGATTCCAAAGTATAGTGGATAGTGATAATATTATATAGAGTGTTATAACGTAATGGTAAGTTATTGCGAACTAAAGGTCATAAACTAATTTATTAACTTTGACCTACCGCATAACAAATCTGTATTTGTTTCTAATACGCCTATGTCAGAGGGCTACCCACCTCCCGTATATACAAATTATATGTAACTAAAATATTCCTTAAATTAAAAAACGAGCAGACTACTTAAAAATCTGCTCTATATTCCTTACCTTTTAATCGATGGAAAGTATCATCTTTCCATGTGCTTTTTTATTTATTATCTGTTCATGTGCTTTTGCAGCGTCCTTTAAGGACAACACTTCTCCAACTTCTGGATGCAAAATACCAGATTGTAGAAAGGCCGAAACAGCATATAAACTTTCTTTGTATTCATTAGGCTTTACATTCCAAAGGGACATACCTAATATATCAGCTTCTTTAAGCATTGCCAATCTTGGGTTGATTTCGATATTTCCTCTATTGCCAACAACAACAATACGACCATATGGCGCAATCGTCTTCAGGTCATTCTCTAAATTCATATTGGCCAAAAACTCGATAATGACATCTGGTCCTTTGTCATTTGTTAACGCAGCTATTTTACTTATGGAATCTTCAGTTATATGATTGAGAACATAATCAGCTCCTGAAGTTTTAACCAAAGACTTGCCCTCATCGGTACTTGCGGTTCCAATTACTATTGCTCCGATTCCTTTAGCCATTTGTACTGCCAACGAACCAACCCCACCACTTGCACCATGAATCAAAACATTTTCACCTGGTTTAATCTTGGCCCTATGAAATAGTGCTCGATAAGCAGTTAATGCTGGGATTCCAAGAGACGCACCCTCCTGATAGGATACGGACTCTGGCAATCTATGGACAACATTTGCATCACAAACTACTTTTTCTGCATATGTTCCAGTACTCCGTTTTGCAAGCAATGCAGATACAAAAACACGATCTCCTACTTTGAGATGAGTTACTCCCTCGCCTATTGCATCCACAACTCCAGCCCCATCAAACCCAGGTGTGTACGGCAACTCAGGAATATAGAAAGAATAAGTACCAGTACGGATATACGTTTCATTAGGATTGACACCTGCAGCAAACAATCTTACACGCACTTCGTTAATAGAGGGTATAGGTTCATCAATTTCTATGTATTTTAAGACTTCAGGTTCACCAAATGATGACATTTGAATAGTTCTCATTTATATTCCTCCTCAATGAGATAATATCTTTTTAAATATTATCTCATTTTCATAAAATTTTCGCTTAAATTGTAAGACACACTTGATAAATCTTTAAGTTTTGAATGCAAATTTTCAAAGAAATTTACAGTTATCTATTTTTCATCAACACAGATATTTCCAATGGCATAAAGAACTGCTCTACCACTTAGTTTCACCCTTTCGCCACAAAACTCACAGTAAACCGTGCCACCACGCTTAGATACTTGTCTTGCGACCATTTTATCAAGTCCGTTTCTTTCTCTCCAATACGGAATTAGACAGCAGTACATTGAACCACACACAGGATCTTCATTGATATTTATCTTTGGCCAAAATGCTCTGGCAACAAAATCAAACCCCTCACTTTTTGCGGTTACAAATGCAGATAAACCTTCTGGAAATTCCTTTATCTTTGAAAAATCCGGTGTTAAATTCTTCACAGTATCCTCAGAATCAAAGATAAATATTAAATCTCTACTCGTCTTAAGTACCTCAATCGGAACTGCACCTAATGCATCAACCATCAGATCTGTTAAGTGATACTTTTCAGGTATGGAGGTTGGAAAATCCATTTCATATAAATCATCCTTCTTTGTAACCACCAGATGATAATTCATTTGCTTGGTATTGAAATGGAGTACATTGGCATCAGTTTCAAAGAACCTAAATAAAATATATGATGTTGCAAGGGTTGCATGACCGCAAAGGTCTACCTCCCCACCAGGAGCAAACCATCTTAATCCATATGTATCCCCTTCCTTTACAGCAAAAGCTGTTTCTGAGAGATTGTTCTCTATTGCTATTTTCTCCATTTTTTCTATAGGAATCCATTGGTCCATTATGCATACTCCAGCCGGATTTCCTTCGAAAATTTTATCTGCAAATGCATCGACTACATAATATTTCAACATATCTCTTCCCCCTAACTATTTATGTGCTATGGCATCTATTTCAACCAATGATCCTAATGGTATTTTTGATACTTCCACGCAGATTCGTGCAGGATATGGTTCTCTAAAATGCTTTGCATAAACTTCATTTACTTTTGCAAAGTCATTCACATCCTTGAGGAATACAGTTGTCTTAAGTACGTTATCCATAGAACTACCTGCTGCTTCAAGAACCGCCTGCATAATGGTCAGAATCTTCTCTGCTTGCTCCTCAACTGCACCAGAGAGAACGCCCGTTTGTGGATCAATGGCTATAATTCCAGAAACATACACGATACCATTGTACTCAATAGCTTGTGAATAAGGTCCTTGGGCTTTAGCTGCTTTGTCAGTATGAATTTGATTTCTTTTCATCTTTATCTTCCTCTCTTATTTCTATTTGAATTTTACTTTTCTTTTGATATATTGGATGTTATTATAAATATAAGCAATCGGGAACAAATATACAAGTACGCACATTATTGTGCCCTACACAGGAGGATTCTATGTCAGAGAATAAAGAACAAGAAGCTATTAATGAGAGAAACTGCGTGATGATATATGCTATGAATATTATCGGTGGAAAATGGAGACTCCCAATAATATGGAAATTATATCAAAACAAAACTATGCGTTATAATGAGCTTAAAAGAAATATAGCTGGGATTACGAATATTATGCTTACAAGGTCACTGCAGAGTTTGGAAGAAAGCGGGCTTGTGAACAGAGTGGAATTTAACCAGATTCCGCCTCGAGTAGAATATTCATTAACGGATAACTGTCTACAACTTGTGCCTGCATTGGAAGTTATTTTTAATTGGGGACGCGAGAGGATGCTAAGTGAGAATTTGGATTTACAGGCTGCTACTACAAAGACAAGATAAATGCTTACCGTGAAGGATACTCTGAAGCATGTTATGTTTTTATGCTAATGGAAAAGAGATCCTGAAAACAGACTAATTATTCATATAAACTAATAAACAATCTTATTATGTAGCACATCAGTAAATCAATCTGTAATTACTATAGATATTAAATTAAAATCATAAATTATTAAGGAGGATATTGAGATGATAATTAGTAAAATTATATGTGCTATAAGTTTAATCCTTCTATCTATATGGTTTATGGTACAATGATTAACCCATCATTTTATTAGAACTCGTACAGAATTTTTTATAATCTCAGTAGTATTTTTTATATGTTTTGTAGTAAATCTTTACAGAGTACTAAAGGAATTTAAGTTTACAAATTAATTTTAAATTCTGTAGTGTTTTTGCATCGCAATATTCTTATTATATTCATTAATCGTAATTAAATTTAACTAAAAAAAGTACACCTTATTTTAAAAGCAAAAGCATTTAAGTATTGCTTACAAGTAAGGTGTATTTTTATATGTTTTAGGTAGAATTAACTTTTAATAGTGAATTGGTATACGGCAATAAATTGAATTTTAATAATAGCTAGCTTTGAAAAATGTATTATTTTAAGCACTAAGTAAATTTCAATGTGATCTAAATACTATATAAATATGAAGAAAGTTCTTAAGCTTGGGTTTCTATATAAAATAAATCAAAACTTTAAAAAAAACTAGTATACGATAGATAATAATAAAAAGTAAAAATCAATAATTTAACACAATCGATTTTAGCTCTATATAATATGTTAACGTTGATAGCGATTACTAATAAATTCATCTAGTAGCGTAAGTAATAAACTAGTAATTAATTTTGCTAGTTTATTTATTTGTGAAAAATTAGTAGCTATGTTGGATGAGGGGAAGTTCTAAAAAACTCTAATGTCATAGGAAAATATTGTTATTCATAGGGTTACATCAAGTTATAGTTTAGCTTTACTCCAAAAATTAATAAAATACCCTCGATAAGCCTTGCCTTTTACTATATACAGAGGTAACATCAACACATCCTAGTTTAGCGTTACTTTTATTAAGTTCAATTAGCAATATTGGAAAGGTAGGTGATATAAAATAGCCATTTATAATTATCAAAGGGTATCTACAAAAAGGCAGTCTGTAGGTAGGCAAGATTTTCAATTAGATAAGCTTGGGATAAAATTTACTAAGTCTTATATTGATAAGATATCAGGAAAAAATACTGATAGAGCTGAATTAAATAAGCTAATGCTAGATGCAAAAGAAGGAGATATAATTTATGTTGAATCAATTTCTAGGCTTGCAAGAAATGTTGATGACTTACGCTCCTTATGTGCATACTTTATTGATAAAGGAGTTACAGTTAACTTTTTAAAAGAAGGGATTTCTACTAATGGTGATAGTTATAAGTTTATGTTAACAATACTTGGTGCAATTGCAGAAATAGAAAGAGAACGTATTTCCGAACTTGTAAGGCAAGGAGTTGAAAGATGCAAGGAAACAGGTAAAACCAAGACTGGAAAATGGTTTGGTGGACAATATAAAAAAATAGAAGATCTTCCAAAAGAATTCTTCAAGTATTATACAAAGATGAAAGAAGGTATCATAACTAAGGTTGAGATGACCAAGTTGTTAAAAATAAGTAAGCCTACTTTATTTCGATGGATTAGATTATATGAAAGTAATATGGAGGGGTAGCAATGAAGAAAAATAGAGTAATAAAAAATGGTACAAGTATAGCTGTAAAGAATAAGGAGGGGGTAATAGAACTTTACCCAGTTGAGACAGTCATAGCAGTGGCATTGCAGCATATTCTCGGCATAGATAAAACAATCAGCTCAATTAAGTAGTAATTTAAAACATAATCATTAACGCGTAAAAAATTAAGAATTGACTACTGAAATATTAATAGGTTCAAACATTTCAGCCACATCAAGCTATTATGGTATCAAGAAAGAAATATTTTTATGAAGTTTTAAATTTCAAATAATAAAATTACAAGGATGGCATACAATTGTAAGCTGTCCTTTTTTTAATTTTTAAAAAGTACACCTAAGCTAATTATTAAGATAGTTTTATCGTTACTAAATAGTTTAGGTGTATTTTTTATGCCTTTATATGCAATGTGTTAAAAGTATGATATATGCGAAGGGGTAAAAATAAGGATTTGGACTAAGAAAAAGAATAAAAACTTGCCATATTACTTTTTGGGGATAGAACTGAGTATTAATTTTGGAGTATATGATTGAGAAATTTTATAAGGACATGAAGTTTACAAGGATAGCTTCAAATATGATTTTGGGAGTTGAGCTTTATGTCCAAAAGTTCATTAGTTTCTTTTAAGCCAGAGGAGATATTTAACCCTAAGGAAGAGTTTGTTAAAAATGAGAAAATTCTAATAAAGGAAGAATTTATTCAAGCAGGTGAACATCCTAGACTTAACAAAGTAACTCATATGTCCAATAAAAAATCAAGGTGGCAAGACATAATAAAAAAAATTATAATAAATCACTTAAAATCTGACAAACATCTTGATTAAAAGGCAACTTGAGTTAACATTGATACAACATAAATACTGGTAACTGTAAAAAGAATAGGAGTTGATGTATATGAAGCCAATAAAGGCATATGGATATATTAGAATTTCAAGAGATGAGGATAATAAAAAAGAAAGTATTGAATCACAGCGAAGGATAGTGCAGTCTTATGCAGATGAGCGGGGAATTAAGCTTATAGATATCTTTGCTGATAACAATGTTAGTGGGTACATATTTGAAAGACCAGAACTATCCAAATTACAAAAGTTAATTGATGCTGGAGAAGTAGATGTATTAATTGCAAAGGACTTATCAAGAATTGGAAGAAATAATGCTTTGACTATTTTGTTTGTCAAATATCTCGCAAGAAATAATGTAAGATTGTTACTAAAAAATGATAATTATGATAGTGACGACGGCGATGATACAATGATTGGTATTAAAACTTGGATTAATGAAATGTATATTACAGACTTGAGTAAAAAAATTAAATCCAGTTTAAAACAGAAACAAAAAGATGGTATAGTAATTGTACCACATTATGGATACATGAAAGACCCAAATAATAAGAATAAAACTATAATTGATGATGAAGTAGCAGATGTAGTAAGATTGATTTTTAAACTTTATATCGAGGGTTATGGATGTAAGAAAATTGCTCAATATTTGAATGAGCATAAGATAGATACACCGATTATGCATAAGATAAAAAAATTTGGTTATAAAGGTAAACCAACTTGGGACAGGAAAGAGCTTTGGTATGAGACAAGCATAAGAAGAATATTGCATAATGATGCGTATATAGGTACTTTAAGATGTGGAGTAACTAAACTCACAGAAATGAAGGGGGATAAAATTAATGTGCCAGAGAATGAGCAAATTATACATGAGAATTTTCTTCCGAAAATAATAAGTAAGGAAGATTTTGATCTTGTATCTACTCTTTCTAAGAGTAGGTATGACAATAACATTCGTGCTAAGAATGAAAAAATTCATAAATATGCTGGTATATTAAAATGTGGAGATTGCGGTAAAGGCTTTGTAGCCAGAAGACATACAAATCATGATGGAACTAAAAAGATTACCTATGTATGTGCAAGTTTTCACAGATATGGTAGTCAATTATGTAGTGGACATAGAATATTTGAAGATGATTTAGATGAACTAGTTTCAAACGAGATATTAGATTTAATTGATGATGCTAAGATAAATCTTCAAGTTATAGATGATGCTATTAAAGAAAAACAAGATCACAAAAAAGATTATGATAAACAGATTGAATTTCTGAAACGAAACATTTATAATAAAAGAGAAGAGTTGAAGAGTTATTTAAGACAACAAGCTAAAGGAATTATAACTGAAGATATCTTTGAAGAACTTGCAGCTGAAGTTAATTCAGATATTGAAAAATATCAATTACAACTCAAGAGTCTGGAATCTTCAAAAGAATATAAAGAAAAAGAAAGAGATAAGATTATCAAGACCATAGACGTGTTAAGAGATATAGTATTAAGGAGAAAATTTACAAACTCTGATATGACTATGCTTCTGGATAAGATAACCATAACTAATAGTGGGGCGATGGGTAAATATGGTAATCCAAAACTTGATTTGGAAATTACTTGGAATGGTGATTTTTCATTTCAAAACATACCATAACATACCATAACATAACGTCACCATGAGGGGCGTGTGAGTAATCGTACGGGTTCAAGTCCCGTCTTCTGCACCATGAATTTGTATGATTTCTGGAATATTCGATAAACTCTATATTTTGAACCTACATTACTAAAATGGGAGTTCAAAATTTAGATGCAGATATGTACTTCCTTGTGAGACCTTTTTACGGCTTTGGGATTGATAGAAACATCTGTGAGGGCACCCACCTATCGGAGAGATAGGTGTCAAAATTAGGGTAACGGTATTTTGGATTTTTATTTAGTAAATTATTGATTTAAGCCACCTATTTTAGGTGGTTTTTATATGGGAAAAATATAAAAAACTATCACACATTATGTAGAATTTAAAGTGCATGAATGTGTGATGGTTTTTTATGTTTATTTCTAATATTTTTGTAGAGAGTTATTGGAAAAAAATGAGAAAAGAGGTGATGCTATAAATGGTATCCTAAAAATAGGTTTAGTAACAGAATTTAAAGTTATATATGAAGATAGAAAAGGATTTAATCAATCTATTGATAAATCTTCCAATATTACTGCAATAGTAAAAGAAATAGATGATAGTGATATTATTATGTGTAGAATTAAAGATTGAATAACCTGGGATGCAAAATTAAAATTTAGAGCTAATTTTTAATAAATTTATAAGAAATTAGAGTAGTAAATCAGATATAAGTATAAAGAGTTTTAATAGAGATATAATATTTATTTTTATATATTGATGTGTAATTTTAGCTAATGTTACAATAGTTTCAAACGAAGTAATAGATTAGAATAAAAAAAATAAATAGGTGGTTATAATGAAGAAAAACAATGCTTTAATAAACAAGATATGCACTAATTGTATGCATGTGAAAATTAACCTTAAAAGTAAATATAAGAATCCAGATTTACATTGCATAAAGCGTGGAAATTGTAAATTGACTTGCAAAGAAGAAGCAAAATGGTGTAAATTTTACATAGATACAATTTAGATAGAGAATATGTTGAAAAATATGAAAAATATTTTAATAAAGATGCTATAAATAAAACTATGCAATATTTAATTGAAGTATAAATAAAATAAGAATTTTATCATTATATTTTTATTAAATATTTTATCTAATCAGATTAATGTAAGTTTAACAATGTTTTCTGTTATAAATTGTAGAAAGTAATGATCGAAAAATGAAGCTTATAGTAAATTTATGAAAAGAGTACTATTAATTATAATTATGATTAAGGCAATATAGATTAGGTATAACAATAATGTTTTGACAAAAATATACTTCTTGTAAAATAATCTGCATGTTTTTCAAGAAAATACTCTTCTAATTAGCAAATATATCAATAAAAATTATAAAATAGTATTTTCAATCGACACATATTTTATTTTTAAAGTTAAAAAATTATATAAATTAAATTTTATTATAGTTTGTTTGGCGATTGAGAATATTAAAAAAATAGAATCATAAGAGTTAAATTTTTATCAAAAATAATATAGCAAATTTACATTAATAAACTATTATTGTAAAAATACTATACAATGTTGAAATTGTGAATGAAATATAGTACTATATAGTAGTAGTTATGATTAAAGTAATATCAAGAGTTTAAAACCTAAAATTAAAATTAATCATATATTGTATGGCTAAAAAAATTATGGAATTGTTTAAAAATAATTGTTAAAAAAATAACTATATTTAAGTTTTTAATAGTTATTGAGTTGCTAAAAAGAGACAAAAGTTAAAAAAGAAATCATCAATAACTAATTTAATTAAATAACATATAAGGAGATGATATTCATGGAAAATATGTTTAAATATAGTGATGTAGATACTATATTAGAAAAACATAACTTTCAATCTACTAATATTATTGCAATACTTCAAGACATTCAAGAAGTGTATAGGTATTTGCCTAAGGAAATATTTCAATATCTTTCAGAAAAGCTTGGTATGAGCAGAGCAAAAATATATGGTATAGCAACCTTTTATGAAAATTTTTCTTTAGATCCTAAAGGTAAATTTATAATAAAGGTATGTGATGGAACTGCTTGTCATGTAAGAAAATCAATTCCCATTTTAAATAAAATAAGAAAAGAATTAAAACTTTCAGAAACTAAAACCACAACAGATGATTTACTATTTTCTGTGGAAACGGTTTCTTGCCTTGGTGCCTGTGGACTAGCACCTGCTATTACAGTTAATGATCAAGTACATGGTGCTATGACTACTGATAAAGTAGTAGAGCTTTTAAATTCACTTAAGGAGGAAAAATAGTATGCTTCTTAATAGAAATGATTTAATTAATGCTAGAGATGAGTATAAAAAGAGTCTTAAAATGCAGAGCAAAAAGATTCTTATATGTGGTGGTACTGGATGTGTTGCAGGTGGTTCATTGAAAATATATGATGAATTTTTAAAGCTAATGAAAGAAAGAAATCTAAATTGTACAGTAGAGCTTGAAAAACATTCACATGATGAATCAGTTGGACTTAAAAAAAGTGGATGTCATGGATTTTGTGAAATGGGTCCTCTTATAAGAATTGAACCATTTGGATATTTGTACATAAAAGTAAAGCCAGAGGATTGTGGAGAAATTTTAGATAAAACTATACTTAACAATGAATGTGTGGAAAGACTTGTATACAAAAAAGATGGTGTAATATATAAAAAGCAGGAAGAAATTCCTTTTTATAAAAAGCAAACTAGAATAGCTCTTAAACATTGTGGACATATAGATGCAACTTCAATAAAAGAGTGTATAGCTTTAGGTGGATATTCTTCACTTGAAAAAGCATTATTTGATATGAGTTCGGATGAAATTATTAAACAAATTGATGAGTCAAATTTAAGAGGACGTGGAGGCGGAGGATTTCCTACTGGTCGTAAATGGGGTCAAGTAAAACGTCAAAATGCAGATATGAAATATATTGTTTGTAATGGTGACGAAGGTGATCCAGGTGCATTTATGGATAGAAGTGTAATGGAAGGTGATCCTCATAGATTACTTGAAGGAATGATGATTGCAGCTATAGCCTGTGGTGCAAAGGAAGGTTACATTTATGTTCGTGCAGAATATCCTCTTGCTGTAAGCAGACTTGCTAATGCAATTGAACAAGCAAAAGAATGCGGATTATTAGGTAAAAATATTCTTGGAACAGATTTTAGTTTTGATATTAAAATTAATAAAGGTGCAGGTGCCTTTGTATGTGGTGAGGGAAGTGCACTTACAGCTTCTATAGAAGGAAAAAGAGGAATGCCTAGAGTAAAACCTCCAAGAACTGTTGAACATGGACTTTTCAATAAACCAACAGTGCTTAATAATGTTGAAACTTTTGCAAATGTGCCAATAATTATTGATGAAGGAGCACAATGGTATAGAGAAATTGGAACTGAAAATAGTCCTGGTACTAAGGCATTTGCCTTAACAGGAAACATTGAAAATACAGGACTTATTGAAGTACCAATGGGAACTACCTTGAGAGAAGTAATATTTGATATAGGTGGAGGAATAAGAGACGGCAAAAAATTCAAGGCAGTACAAATTGGAGGACCATCAGGAGGATGTCTTACAACTGATAATCTTGATTTGCCACTTGACTTTGATTCACTAAAAAAAGTAGGAGCTATGATAGGTTCTGGTGGTTTAGTAGTTATGGATGAAGATACCTGCATGGTGGAAGTTGCTAGATTTTTCATGAACTTTACTCGTAACGAGTCTTGTGGTAAATGTGTTCCATGTCGTGAAGGTACTAAGAGAATGCTTGAAATTCTTGAAGATATTGTTGCAGGCAATGGTAAATTGGAAGATATAGATATGTTATTAGAACTTTCGGATACTATATCTTCAACAGCATTATGCGGACTTGGAAAATCAGCTTCATCTCCAGTTGTTAGTACTATTAAGAATTTCCGTGATGAATATGAAACTCATATAGTTGATAAAAAGTGTCCTTCAAAAACATGTACTAAACTTAAAAAGATATTTATTGATAAAGAAATTTGTAAAGGATGTTCAAAGTGTTCTAAACTTTGTCCTGTTGGGGCGATTTCTGGTAAAGTTAAAAGTCCATTTGAAATTGATCAAAATAAATGTGTGAAATGTGGTACTTGTATTGATGCTTGTGCATTTAAAGCTATAAAGGAGGATTAATAGAATGAATGGAAATTTTATGATTATAGACAATATTCCTGTTAAAATAAATGGTGAAAAAAATATTCTTGAATTAATTAGAAAAATCGGTATTGAATTACCTACATTTTGTTATCATTCGGAGCTTTCGGTTTATGGAGCATGTCGTATGTGTATGATAGAAAATAAACATGGTGGTATAGAAGCAGCTTGTTCTACTCCGCCTAAAGCAGGTATGGAAATATTTACAAATACTCCTAGGCTTAGAAAGTATAGAAAAAATATTCTTGAATTATTGCTTGCAAACCACTGCAGAGATTGTACAACTTGTGAAAAAAATGGTCATTGTAAGCTTCAGGATTTAGCAAAGAGATTTGGCATAAAGAAAGTAAGCTTTAATAATACTTCTAAAAATGAACAAATAGATGACTCGTCATCATGTATTGTAAGAGATAAAAGTAAATGTATACTATGCGGCGATTGTGTAAGAGTGTGTGAAGAAGTACAAAATGTTGGAGCTATTGATTTTGTTAGTAGAGGCTCTAATATGAGTGTAACTACTGCATTTGACGAACCTATAGCAAATTCAAATTGTGTTGGATGTGGTCAATGTGCAGCTGTATGTCCTACTGGTGCTATTGTAGTTAAGAATGATACGGCTAAACTTTGGGATGAGCTTAGTGATAAAAATACAAAAGTTATAGTTCAAATTGCACCTGCCGTAAGAGTAGGAATTAATGGAGAATTAGGACAAGAAAATGGAAGCAATGCAATGGGTAAAATAGTAGCAGCGCTTAGAAGAATGGGATTTGACAACGTATTTGATAGTTCAACAGGAGCTGACCTTACAGTATTAGAAGAATCAGCAGAACTTATTTCAAGACTTGAAAAAAATGAAAAATTACCATTATTCACATCATGTTGTCCTGCATGGATAAATTATGTAGAAAATAATCATATGGATTTAATGAAAAATATTTCTACATGTAAATCTCCTATGGAAATGTTTGCTTCTGTAATTAAAGAACATTACAAGAATTCTGATAAGAAAGTTGTAAATGTAGCAGTAATGCCTTGTACTGCAAAGAAATTTGAAGCAAAAAGAGATGAGTTTAAACAAAATGGTGTTCCTGATGTAGACTATGTAATAACTACACAAGAACTTATTAGTATGATAAGAGAAGCAGGAATTGTATTTTCTGAATTAGAACCTGAAGCAGTTGATATGCCGTTTGGACTTAGCAGTGGAGGTGGTGTTATATTTGGAGTAACAGGTGGTGTCACAGAAGCTGTTTTACGTAAAATTTTAGAAGATGAATCCAGTACTATATTAAATGCTATTGTATTTGATGGTGTTAGAGGTTTGGAAGGTGTTAAAGAAACAAGTATTAATGTTGGTGATCGTGAAGTAAAAATTGCAATAGCAAGTGGGTTGAAGAATGCAGAAAATCTTGTTAAAAAGATAAAATCTGGTGAAGTGCATTATGACTTTATTGAAGTTATGGCATGTCCAGGTGGATGTATTTCTGGTGGCGGTCAGCCGTTCCAAAATAATGAGGGAAAATTAAAACGTAGTGCTGGATTATATAAAGCTGATAAAATGAGCAGCATAAAACGTTCTAATGATAATCCGTTGATGAAAACATTATATTCAGGATTATTAAAAGACAAGGTACATAAATTGTTACATGTAGAGTATAAATAAAATTATATAATGTCTTAGAAAGTATAAAGAAATTAAGGAAGTAATAAGAAAATTACTTCCTTAATTTAAGTGTTTTTTACTAACTGTTTATATGTCTAAGTATATTAAAACGAAAGTAGTAATATTTTTTGTATATGCTTAATGCTAAATAATTGAAACAAGTGTTTATTATACTAAAGCAAGAAATATTTTATTTTTGACTAATTTTAAACATATTTTTATATAATATTAAAGTTAAATAGATATAAAAGAATCATATAAAAAAGTGAAAAATATGATTTTGAATATTAAATATACTTTAGTGTTTTGCATATAATATCAAATTTTCAATTATAATAAAATACAACTTTGTTAGAGGTGTAAATATATTTTATGCTATTAATTAGGTTATTATGATAGATTGAAGTAAATAAAACGAATATAATTCCATTAAATTCATTTATTTGATACCAAATATGTGAACTAAACAAATGAAATTTGATAAAAGTATAACAATATTTTTGTGTTTAATATTATTAAATTCAATTTTTATAAAAAATTTTTTTGAAAAAAATTAAATTAAATTTAATAATGCCTTGAAAATAAGAAATTTAATTTGCACTTAATGTATTTTTATGCAAAAGGATTGTTAAAAACTTTAACAATCCTAGCTTGACATTGATTTCAGAATATTTTAATATATTTATATTAAGATGGTTTACAATGATTTACATGCAGCGATTCTTTTTCAATTAATGGGTTTATAAAGTTCAGTTATTTGTTATCAGGCTAAAAAGTAAAGGATTTAATTAGGGGGTAATTAAATGGAAAATAAGGTATTGACTGTCTGTCCTTATTGTGGTGCTGGATGTAATTTATATCTGGTTGTGGAAGATGGAAAGATAGTAAGAGCTGAACCTGCTAATGGTAGAACTAATGAGGGAAATTTATGTCTTAAAGGACACTATGGATGGGATTTTTTAAATGATCCTAAAATTTTAACAGCTCGTTTAAAGAAACCTATGATAAGAAAAAATGGACAACTTGAAGAGGTTTCATGGGAAGAAGCTATAGATTTTACATCTTCAAAATTGAAAGAAATTAAAGAGAAATATGGACCAGATTCAATTATGGGAACAGGTTGTGCGAGAGGATCTGGAAATGAAGCTAATTACATTATGCAAAAGTTTATGAGAGCGGTTATTGGGACTAATAATGTTGATCACTGTGCCAGGGTTTGACATGCACCATCTGTAGCCGGTCTGGCTTATGTATTAGGTAATGGAGCGATGTCAAATGGTATTCATGAAATAGATGATTGTGATCTAGTATTTATTTTTGGCTATAATGGTGCGGATTCACATCCTATAGTTGCAAGAAGAATAATAAATGCAAAACGAAAGGGAGCTAAAATAGTAGTAACAGATCCACGTATAACAGAATCGGCTAGAATAGCTGATTTATGGCTTCCTATAAAAAATGGTACTAACATGATACTAGTAAATGCTTTTGCAAATGTTTTAATAAATGAAGGCTTGTACAACAAGCAATATGTAGAAGAACATACAGTAGGCTTTGAAGAATATAAAGCTTTAGTTGAAAAGTATACTCCAGAGTATGCAGAGAAAATGACTGGAGTACCAGCAAAAGATATAAGAAAATCAATGAGAATGTACTCTAAAGCTAAAAATGCTATGATACTTTATGGTATGGGAGTATGCCAATTTGGACAAGCAGTTGATGTAGTTAAAGGATTAGCGTCATTGGCACTTCTAACAGGCAACTTTGGAAGACAAAATGTAGGAATTGGTCCTGTAAGGGGACAAAATAATGTACAAGGTGCTTGCGATATGGGTGCACTTCCTAATGTATATCCGGGATATCAATCAGTAACAAATGATTCCATAAGAGAAAAATTTGAAAATGCTTGGGGAGTAAAACTTCCAAATAAAGTGGGATATCACTTAACTGAAGTTCCTCATTTAGTGCTAAAAGAGAATAAAATAAAGGCTTATTACATTATGGGTGAGGATCCAGTACAAAGCGATCCAGATGCAGCAGAAGTTAGACAAGCCTTAGATAAATTGGAGCTTGTAATTGTTCAAGATATATTTATGAATAAGACAGCACTCCATGCAGATGTAATATTACCAGCTACTTCTTGGGGTGAACATGAAGGTGTATATAGTTCGGCTGATAGAGGTTTTCAAAGATTCCGTAAGGCAATAGAGTCTACAGGAGATGTAAAACCTGATTGGCAGATAATAAGTGAAATCTCCACAGCTATGGGATATGAAATGAATTATAAAAGTACAAAGGAAATTTGGGATGAATTAAGAAACTTGTGTCCAAACTTTAAGGGAGCAAGTTATGAAAGACTTGAAGAACTAGGTGGAATTCAATGGCCATGTCCTTCAGAAGACCATCCAGGAACTTCATATTTGTATAAAGGGAATAAGTTTAATACTCCTAGCGGAAAGGCAAATTTATTTGCAGCAGAGTGGAGAGCTCCTATGGAGAGTACAGATAAGGAATATCCTCTAGTACTTTCTACAGTAAGAGAAGTTGGTCACTATTCAGTAAGAACAATGACTGGTAACTGTAGAGCACTTCAGCAGTTAGCTGATGAGCCAGGTTATGTGCAGATAAATCCAGAGGATGCTAGAAATTTAAATATATTAGATCAACAATTTGTGAGAATAAGTTCACGTAGAGGATCTGTAGTAGCTAAGGCATTAGTTACAGATAGAGTTAATAAAGGCGCAGTATACATGACATATCAATGGTGGGTAGGAGCGTGTAATGAACTTACTTTAAATAACCTAGATCCTATATCTAAGACGCCTGAGTATAAATATTGTGCTGTAAAGGTAGAAAATATTAAAGATCAAAAGGCTGCAGAACAATATGTAAAGGATGAGTATACTAAAATAAGAAAAAAGATGAACATAAATTTGGAATGTTGTAAATAGTATGTAAATGAAGATCTATCTTTAAATTAAGTTCTTTTTTATTAGAACATGAGAAATTTGCTATATCAAAATCAAAGATTTTGCTTGATAGTTAAAAATGATTTAAAGATAGGTCTTTTAAAGACTAGCATATTATATAATTTTATTATGTAAAGGTATTCAAATGAGAATATATTGCCTTATGAATTTGTTAGATAATTATCTTCAAATTCTAAAGGTTTTAAATATAAGTTATAAAAATTTAATTTATTAAATGGGGGTAAATGGAATAATTTATTATTCTTTTTATATAAATCTTTAGGTAAGAGGGTGAATTTTAATGGATGTGGCACAAAAAGAAAATTTAGACATGAATGGTAAAGACGTAATACAAAAATATCCTAAAGAACAGAGATATACTTTGGCTATTTTGCAAGATATACAAAGAAAGTATAGGTATATCCCTAGAGAGTCTTTAGAAGCTTTGGCGGAGTACTTAGAAACTCCAGTTAGTAGACTATATGGTATGGCTACGTTTTACAAAGCTTTAAGCTTAACACCAAAAGGGGAGAACATTATAACAGTATGTGATGGAACTGCTTGTCACGTAGCTGGATCAATGGTGGTGTTAGATGAGCTTGAAAAAATATTAGGTATTAAACCTGGGGGAACAACAGAAGATCTTAAGTTTTCAATTAATACAGTTAACTGTATAGGATGTTGCGCTATAGCTCCTGTTATGATGATTAACGATAAATATTATGGAAATTTGACACCTAAAATGATAAAAGAAATTCTTGGTGAGTATAGGGGTGAAAAATAATGAGTAATAAGAAAACAGTTAATGTATGTTGCGGAGCAGGATGTTTAGCAAAGCACAGTATGGAAGTATTTGAAGAACTTAAGAAAAAAGTTGCAGAGATGGGAGCAAATGCTGAAGTAAAGACAGAAGTTAAATTAAAAGCCACTGGCTGTGATGGCCTTTGTGAAAAAGGACCAGTAATAAAAATTTATCCAGATGATATAGCATATTTTAAGGTAAAGGTTGAAGATATAGAAGATGTTGTTAAAAAGACATTAATGAATGGAGAAATTATTGAAAAATTATTATATTTTGAAACTTCTACTAAACAGAGATTAAGAAATCACAAACAAAGTGAATTTTGTAAAAGACAGAATAAAATTGCTCTCAGAAATGTAGGAGAAATTGATCCAACAGTTATAGAAGATTATATAGAAAGAGGCGGATACAAAGCATTAAAGAAAGTGCTTTCAAAAATGAAGCCGGAAGATGTACTTAAAGAAGTAGGTGATTCAGGACTTAGAGGAAGAGGTGGAGCTGGATTTCCTACAGCTCGTAAATGGCAGACAGCTGCACAAATTAATACAACACCTAAATATGTAGTGTGCAATGGTGATGAAGGTGACCCAGGCGCATTTATGGATAGAAGTATAATGGAAGGCGATCCTCACAGCGTTATTGAAGGCATGACAATTTGCGCTTATGCGGTTGGAGGAAGCTTAGGATTTGCATATATAAGAGATGAATATGGACTAGCTGTTGAAAATATGCAGAAGGCAATAGATGTAGCGAGAGAAAGAGGGCTTTTAGGTAAGAACATATTAAATACTGATTTTTCATTTGATATCCAAATAGTAAGAGGTGGAGGAGCCTTTGTCTGTGGTGAATCTACAGCACTTATGTCTTCTATTGAGGGTATGGTAGGAGAGCCTAGAGCTAAATATATACACACGACAGAAAAGGGGTTATGGGGACAACCTACAGTGTTGAATAATGTTGAAACCTGGGCTAATATTCCTATAATACTTGAAAAAGGTGGAGATTGGTATCATTCAATAGGAAGCATGGAGAAGAGTAAAGGTACAAAGGTATTTTCACTAGTTGGTAAGGTTAAGAATACTGGTCTTGTAGAAGTTCCTATGGGTACTACTTTAAGAGAAATTATATATGATATAGGTGGAGGAGTATTAAACGATAGAAAGTTTAAGGCTGTTCAAATAGGGGGACCTTCAGGAGGATGTTTACCTGAAGAATACCTAGATTTGCCAGTTGATTATGATACTTTAACTAAGGCAGATTCAATGATGGGTTCAGGTGGTATGATTGTTATGGATGATAGAACCTGCATCGTTGATGTTACAAGATATTATCTAAGTTTCCTAGCTGAAGAATCTTGTGGAAAATGTGTGCCTTGTAGAGAAGGCGTAAAGAGGATGCTGGAAATATTAACAGATATATGTAATGGAGAAGGTAGAGAAGGAGATATAGAAGAACTTCTTGAAATTTGCTCAATGGCAAAGGATGCGGCCTTATGTAGTCTTGGAAAGAGTGCACCAAATCCAGTAGTTGCTTCAATAAGATATTTCAGAGATGAATTTGAAGAACATATAAGAAACAAGCGATGTAGAGCAGGGGTATGTAAGAAGCTTACAACATTTGTTATAGACACTGATAAATGTAAAGGCTGTGGTATGTGTAGCAAGGATTGTGCAGTGGATGCTATCACAGGAGATGTTAAAAAACCTCATGTAATTGATGATGATAAGTGTGTAAGATGCGGAAACTGTATGAATATATGTAAATTTGATGCAGTTAAGGTTAAATAGGGGGGTGACGTAATGAAAATTATAATTGATGGAAAAGCATGTGAGGCTGAAAAAGGGGAATTTATTCTTCAAATAGCAAAAAGAAATAATATATATATACCTACACTATGTCATAGTGATGCTCTAGCAGGTCTTGGAAGCTGTAGATTATGTGTAGTGGAAGTTGTAGATAGAGGTTGGTCAAAAGTTGTAACTTCATGCCTTTTCCCAGTCACTAAGGAAGTTGAAGTTGTAACTAATTCAGATAAAATAAAGAAAATAAGAAAAAATATAATGACAATGCTTCAAATTAGATGTCCGGAAAATGAAGAAGTAGCAAAAATGGCTGAGGCTTTTGGGGTAGAGAGAAAAAGAGTAGAAAGATTTAAATTAGATAATACGGAAAATTGTGTGCTTTGTGGACTTTGTGCAAGAGCATGCAAGGAATTAGGAGCGGGAGCTATATCAACGGTTAATAGAGGGATTTATAAAGAAGTAGATACACCTTATAATGAACCTTCACCAGAATGTATAGGATGTGGTTCGTGTGCAAATGTATGTCCAACTAATGCTATAAAAATAGTAGATAAAGATGGTGAAAGAGAAATATGGGGAAAGAAATTTAAGTTAGTAAAATGTTCTGAATGTGGAGAAACTTTTGCTACAGAGGAACATATTAAATTTGCATATGAAAAGATAGGAAAAGAATTGGATATGGATAAAGTTCTCTGTGATAAATGCAGAAGAAAAGCTGGAGTTAATGAAATAAAAGAAATATATGAAAAAGTTTAATGTTCTAGTGTTAAAATTACAAAAGTGTCTTCATAAATAAGACACTTTTGTATGGGAGATATTTTTTATTCGAAAATTATTAAAAATTTTCGATAATATACTTTTGTGTATGAGAAAGGTGGTAAATTAAATGAAAGCAGATCTTAACTCTTTTGTAATAGCAGATCCAAGTAAATGTATTGGGTGTAGATCTTGTGAGGTAGCTTGTGCGGCAAGTCATAGAGATAAGGATGCAGGTTTAACAGTAGGAACAATGGATACTCCAATTGTTCCAAGGCTTTATCTTGTAAAAGAAGAAAAAGTTGTTATGCCAATTCAGTGTAGACACTGTGAGGATGCACCTTGTGCTAATGCCTGTCCAGTACATGCTATAGAGCAGGATGACGGAAGTATAAGAATAAATGAAAGTGCTTGCATAGGTTGTAAAACTTGTATGCTTGTTTGTCCAGTAGGAGCTGTAGATCTTTTGCCAAGATATGATAAAAAGCAATCAGGTGCTGCTTTTGAAGAGAAGGTAAAATTAGTAGCTCATAAATGTGATTTGTGTAAAGAAAATGGTGGTACACCAGCGTGTGTTAAGGCTTGTCCAAAGGAAGCTTTAAAGCTTGCTGTTCCTAGGGATGAAAAGAAAGATCGTAATATAAAAGCAGCTTTAGGATTGTTAGACTTTAATAGTGATATATAATAATAAAAAATCCATTAAAGGAAGGGATGTTATAATGTCAAACGATACTGCCATAATACGTATAGATGAAGAATTATGTACAGGTTGCAGACGCTGTGTTGAAGTTTGTCCTGTAGATGCTATAGAAGGTAAAGATGGGGTGCCACAACATATAGATACAGATAAATGCGTTATGTGCGGACAATGCGTTCAGGTCTGTAAGGGATATTATTCTGTATATGATAAGCCTGCAACACCACTTAGCAAGAAATACTATGACAGAGGTATGTTAGATGATGTAGAAGAACCTATATTTGCAGCTTATAAAGCTTGTCAAGTAAAAAAGATTAAGGATATGCTTGAAAATAAAGAATTATTTAAGGTGGTACAATGTGCACCAGCTGTAAGAGTAGGAATAAGTGAAGATTTTGGTCTGCCTCTTGGAACTTTAAGTCCTAAAAAAATGGCAGCAGCTCTTAGAAAACTTGGTTTTGATAGAGTTTATGATACCAATTTTTCAGCAGATCTTACGATAATGGAAGAGGGAAGTGAACTCATAGAAAGAGTAACTAAAGGGGGGACTCTTCCAATGTTTACATCATGTTGTCCAGCATGGGTAAAATATTTAGAGCAAACTTATCCAGAACTTTTAGATCATCTTTCAACTTGTAAATCTCCGCAACAAATGGCGGGTGTTGTTTTCAAAACTTATGGAGCTAAAATTAATAATGTAAATCCTGCTAAAATGTTAAGTGTATCCGTTATGCCATGTACATGTAAAGATTTTGAATCAGGTAGAGAAGAAATGAAAGACAGCGGATATAGAGATGTAGACTTGGTTATTACTACAAGAGAATTAGCTTATTTAATAAAAGATGCTGGAATAAACTTTAAAGAGTTAGAAGAAGAAGATTTTGATGATCCTCTAGGAATGTATTCAGGTGCAGGAACTATATTTGGTGCTACAGGAGGAGTTATGGAAGCTGCTCTTAGAACAGGATATGAACTTATGACTAAAAAGCAAATTCCAAGTGTAGATCTTAGTGCTGTTAGAGGTGGAGAGGGCTTTAGAACTGCTGAAGTTCAAGTTGGAGATTTAAAACTAAAAGTTGGGATAGTTTCAGGATTGAAGAATGCAGCACCAGTGCTTGAATCCATAAAGAAAGGTGAATGTGATCTTCACTTTATAGAATTCATGACATGTCCAATTGGATGTGTTAGTGGCGGTGGTCAACCAAAATTACTTTTAGATGAGCATAAAGAAGAAGCCTATACTAATAGAAAACAAGGACTATATGATCATGATTCTAATTTAAAATTAAGAAAATCGCATGAAAATCCAAGTATTAAGAAAATTTATAGTGAATTCTTAGAAAAGCCTTTAGGACACAAGTCACATGAATTACTGCATACTCAATACAAATCAAGAAAGGAGTAAAGAAATATGCCTAATTGCTTTGTAGTAGCAGATCCAGTTAAATGTATAGGATGCAGGACTTGTGAAATAGCTTGCGTTGTAGCTCATTCAAAAAAAGATATATTTAATTCGGAAGTATCGGAAATTGAATTTTTTCCTCGTTTAAGCGTAGTGAAAAATGCAAAAGTAAGTGCTCCAATTCAATGTAGACAATGTGAGGATGCTCTTTGTGCTAAAGCTTGTCCTGTTGATGCTATTAGTACTAAAAATGGATATGTACAGGTAGAAGAAGAAAAGTGTATAGGATGTAAAACTTGTACAGTTGCTTGTCCTATTGGAGCCATAGATATGATTCCAGAATTTAAGGATGGCAAAAGAGTTTTCCAGGCAAAAATTAAAGTTAATGATGAAAATTCTAGCAAAGATGGGAAAGAAAGAATTATTGCACGTAAGTGTGATGTTTGTTCAGGAAGAGAAGGAGGACCAGCTTGTGCAGAGGTGTGTCCAACAAAAGCTTTAAAAATAGTAGATCATGAAGAAATGGAAAGAATGATTAAAGAAAAACGCAAAAATAATGCAAATGAAATATTAGATAACATTAATTAATATTTAAACCTGCTGCCTTTATAAATTAGAAAGCAGCAGGTTTTTTTATATTTTTTCGTATATAAAATTATGTTGTGAGAAATTCAAATTAATTGACTATAAGTTTTAAAGTACTTTGATATTTATATCATACTTGTTTATTTTTCTGTAAATGGTAGCTTTGCCTATTTGTAAAAGTTCAGCAGCTTTTATAGCATTTCCATCACAAAATTTAAGAGCATCTATTATGCATCTTTCTTCTACTTTTTCTAAAGGAAGAATTTCTCTAGGAGCAACATGCACAGTTTCATCATCTTCAGATATTATGTGTGTATGGGTTACTACACTTTTTATTTTTCCAAGAAGCTTTGAAGTCATTAGTGAATCCTCACAAAGATAATAAGATCTTTCCAGAATATTTCTAAGTTCACGTACGTTTCCTGAAAAATTATGAGTTTTTAATTTTTCAACATAAGATGGATCTAGATATTTTGGTTCACAAGGATTTTTCATGTTTAACTTAGTTAAGTAATACTGAGCTAAAAGTTCTATATCTTCTTTTCTATCCCTTAGAGGAAGTAAATGCAAATTCATTACATTCAATCTATAATAAAGATCACCTCTAAAGTTTTTATTTTGAATTTCTTCAGTTAAAACTCTATTGGTAGCAGCAATAACTCTTACATCTATAATTTTCTCATAAGTGCCACCAACTCTTACTATTTTAAGATTATCAAGTACCCTTAAAAGCTTTGATTGTACATCAAAAGGTAATTCGCCAATTTCATCTAAAAAAATAGTACCACCATCAGCTAATTCAAATTTACCAGGTGAACCACCTTTATTTGCTCCAGTAAAAGCACCCTTTTCATAGCCAAAAAGTTCGCTTTCTACAAGTTCTCTTGGTATAGCAGCACAATTTACTGCTATAAAAGGAGCATTGTGTCTTGAACTATAATTATGAATAGACTGAGCGTATACTTCTTTACCAGTACCACTTTCTCCTTCCAATAGAACATTACAATCAGTTTTAGCAGCTTTTTTTGCAGATTCTATTAAAAGCTTTACCTGTGGATTTCTTGTAATAATATCATCAAAGGTAAAGGAAGCTTTATAGCCTGCGAAATTATTAACTAATTTATGTATATTTTTAGTATCTCTTAAAGATAACACTAATCCTATATTTTTACCTCTTAATCTTACAGGTATTATATTTATGATAGATCTTATTCTGTTTCCATTAATGTTAAAGCTGCAATCTTCATTAAAATAACTTTCTCCTGTGAGTATTGAATTGTTTACAACATCATCTTTTAATATATCATTTAAGAAAGTTTCGTATAATAGTTCTTCTTTTATACCTAATATCTTAACTGTTGTAATATTTACTTTTTTTATTAAGAGATTTTCGTCAGTAACAATTAATCCTTCATTTGCAGAATCAAAAATTGCTTGCAATATAAAAGAAGATATATCATATTCTAGTATACTGTCCATATCAATTCTACACATATCATTTGAATTATCCCAATAATCAAAATTCTCCATATTTTACCCCCTACGTAGAAACAAATATAAAAATATAAAAAACAATATTACAATATTTAGTATATCATACATTTTGAGAAAATAAAATAAAACTTATTTCAAAATGATAAAAAAACTATTTTTTATCATTTTGAAACTAAAGCCATATTTATAATAGAAAATGAGTAGTAATCGGAAAATTTTGCACTTGCGTTAATAGTATAAAAGATGATAATATAATATACGAATACAGTTTTGAAAAAAATTTTAATAGCCCTAAACCTAAATAACCCTATTAATAGAGAAAAAAGTACTTTAGTGCAGGAATATCTTGCACTAAAGTACTTTTTAAATAGATAGTATATATCAAAATGATAAAAAATATATATATTATCATTTTGATATTGGAAGATTGTATGTTTTTTATTAATATTATATTCTGTAGGTTGAAATTGTTTGATCTTTATGATAACATTATAACAATGTGTTATGCTATAGACATACAAATGTGTGTTAAAAGCAAACAGAAATGAGGGGTTTTATGAATAATAAGCATTTGATAATTGACACAAAAATTCTTCCAGAGGTATTTGTAAAAGTTGTTAAGCTTAAAGAATTGTTGAGAACTGGTAAAGTAAAGGATATTTCTGAAGGAGTAAAGCAAGTTGGTATAAGTAGAAGTACTTACTATAAATATAAAGATTGTGTATTTACGTTATCAGAAGGAATAACTGGTCATAAAGTTACCATAGGTTTAGTTCTTGCTCATGAAGCAGGTACTTTATCAAAAATACTAGATGGGATAGCTTTAAGACGAGGAAATATACTTACTATTAATCAAGATATTCCTATAAATAATGCAGCAAGCGTTAGTATAACTTTTGATGCATCAAAATTAGAAACTGAAATTAATGATTTGATTGAAGAACTTAAAACAGTTAAGGGCGTTATAAAGGTAGATTTAATAGCAGTAGAATAAGAAGAAATTTTGAGAGGACAATTGTCCTCTGTCCTCTGAAAAAGTTCTGTCACAATTTGCTTATAAATCAAGGCTGTTCTATTTATCACTCTTCATAATGTATTCTATAAGTGTTCTCGTTGGCATGGCATTAGCGCCTTTGTCATAAGGGGATGAAGATTTAGAACTATAAGCACAGCCAGCTATGTCAATGTGAGCAAAATTTATATCTTCGCAGAAACTTTGTAAAAACATACCACCTAATATAGCGCCACATTTTGTGGAAGTATTTTTAATGTCAGCTGCGTCTGATTTCAATTCATTCATATATTCATTATTATTAGGAAGTCTCCAAAAATTTTCTCCAACATTTTTTCCACATTCTATAATATTATTTGCAAGTTGGTTAGAATTACTTAAAAGGCCTATATTAATGTTCCCAAGAAAATTAGCACAAGAGCCTGTAAGTGTAGCTATATCTATTATTGTTGTAGATCCAAGTTCCTTAGCATAGGATATTGCATCGCACAAAATAAGTCTTCCTTCAGCATCTGTATTTACTACCTCAACAGTTTTTCCACTGTATGTAATTATTACATCACCAGGTTTGTATGCACTTCCTGAAGGCATATTTTCTACTACTGGAATTAAGGCAATTATGTTCTTTTTAGGTTTTAGTTTAGATATACATTTCATTACACATAAAACTGATGAAGCACCTGCCATGTCTGATATCATATTTTCCATTCCTTTTGAAGGTTTTAGCGAAATGCCACCAGTATCAAAAGTGACTCCTTTACCAATTAATGATAAAATTTGCTTGTCTCTAGGATTACCAAAATATTGCATGATTATAAGATATGGATTATGGATGCTTCCTTTTCCAACACTACATATACAATTCATACCTAATTGTTTTAACATATATTTGTCTAGTATTTGGATATCTAAATTTTCACTTCTAGCAATATCTTCAGCTTGCTTGACAATATATTTTGGAGTTACATAATTACTTGGCATGTTAACTAGTTGACGTGAATAATTGATGCTGCGTCCTATGATTAGACCTTTGTTTATAGAGTCTTTATATTTTGAAATTATATTTATGTTTTGAAGTTGTATTTGCTCTTCTATTTTTTTTATTCCGTTGTATTTATATAAAGCGATTTGAAGACTTTCACCTATAGTATAGTTAAAATCATTGGGAAAGGTAGGTAATATATCTAGTTCTGATAATGAATTTTTTAGTTTTAATATGGCACTACCTAAAGTTTTGAAAAGTTTTACTGAATTGAATTCTTCTGTAGTGCCTATGCCAAGTATAAAAATATTTTTATAACTGCATTTTCCTAAAGTATTAATGCACTCCAATTCCCTATTTTCTCCAGTATTTCCACTAAATTTTAATATAGATTTAATATTTTCAGGATATTCCATTTGAAAATTTTTAAATTTAAAAATCAGTAAATTAGAATAAGTCTCATTGTCTGATATACTTATCATAAAAAACATTCCCCCCCAGAAAAATCTATAATAATGATACCATATTTTAAAGTAAAAGTTTACAGCTTTTTTATAATAAAAGGAATTTAAAACTTAATGTAGAATTTCTAAAGTAAACAGAGTTTTAAAGGTATAAAAGAGGTGAGTTTATGCTAGATATCCATATACAGTTTGATGATATAGAAATGTCCAATATAAATGAAGAAGATTTGCCGCAAGTTCAAAAGTGGATGGAGTTTGAAAAAAGTTTTTTTGAGGAAGAAACTGATTTAAATGATTTGAGAGAAAGATTTTTAGAGAGCTATATTAGTGAATGTGAATTCTTTTTGAAGATAAATCAAAACTTAAAATTAATAGGTATTTTAAAAGGAAGATTAGAATTTAAAAATCCTAGTGAAGCATGGATATGGTATTTTTATATTAATGATAGCTATAAGAATACGGAACTTAATAGTTTAACTGCAAAAAAGATTATAAAATATTTTTCTGATGAATATAGGATCAATACATTCTTTATTAGGATGATGAAAGAAGATAAGAAAAGTATAGATTTTTGGAAAAAATTAGGATTTGTCAGTATAAGGTTGGTAAAAAATTTTTATAGTATTCATGGTGAATATAAGGATATGATAATCATGAAAAGATAAAAATATAATTTATTTTAGGAATAAATTTTCCCATGCCTAAATATTAATATTGTAGAAACATTTAATTTAGGGGTGAGAAAATGAAATACACACGATATGATTTAAAAAATAAAAATAATGGCAAGACTTTTATTTTGCTTATATTATTGGTACTTGTTTTAGCTTTTCTATTTGGAACTATAATATTTAAACTTTTTTCAGGAAACTATAATGGTGGAAAGAGCTTGAAAAGTGAAACAAGCACTGGGAAAAACTCTGTTAATAAAAGTAATGTGCAGAATGTAACAGACCAAAATAGCATTCAGGCAGCTAAGTTTATAGTCATACAAGGAGGAATATATCAAAATAAAGAAAATTCAGAAGCAGAAAAAAATTTATTGAATGCTTATGGAACTCCATTTACTGTGACTGAAGATAATAAAACTAGGGTACTGCTCGGTATATATGTTGAGGATCAAGGTGAGAAAATTATAAAATCTCTTAATGATGCAAAAGTAGATAATTCTAAAATGCTATTTGCAATAAATAAAGATAATATATGTGATGCTGAAATAGCTGAAATTATAGGTGCTAATATACAAATACTAAATAAGCTTTCAGAAAAAGATGTTAAAGCTATACAGACATCAGAACTTAAAAAGTGGTGTTCATCCCTTAATAATAAAAATGATCAAGGCAAAAATATAGCAGTATTAAAACAACTTAAAAATGATGTGGATAAAATGCCAAAGGAAATTTCTAAAGATAAAGCATCAGAAAATTATATTTATTTATATCAAATTTTAAAAAAAGTAGGCAGTAGTAAATAATTGAAATAATTTATAAAGGATTTGAATAATGGATTTCATTGTTTGAATCTTTTTTTTAGATAAAATTATAAAATTAATTATATTTTAATTTGTTATATTAAAATTTTTTTTAAACAATACTATATAGACTTGTTTATGCTTTTATTAAATGATAAACTATATTAGATATATAATTAAGGCAGGGGATTTATTTTGAGAGGGGCTGAAAAAGGTATAGGTTTTTTATGGTTTATAATATTTCTTGGAGCAATATGCGGAAGCCTTATAGGAGACATACTAGGAAATAATTTAAGCTTTTTAAGTTTTTTGAAAAATTCCTATGCAATAGGAACATCTACACCAATTTCATTAAATCTTAAAGTCATGATTGTAACTTTAGGACTAAACTTTAATATTAATGTTATGACTATAATTGGTATTATTATGGCTATAATATTATATAAAAGACATTAAAGAAGGGATATGATGGAGATTATTTTAGCATCAGCTTCCGCTAGAAGACAGGAACTGATAAAAAGATTAACAAATGATTTTAATGTAATAATAAGTGATTTTGACGAGAATACTATTAAATTTAAAGATGATTGTGGTCTTTATGTAATGGATATAGCTGAAGGAAAAGCGTTGGATGTTAGAGATAAAGTGAAAAATCAAGCTATAATCATAGGTTGCGATACCATTGTGTCTTTTAATGGAAAAGTACTTGGAAAACCTAGGGATGATGAAGATGCTTTTAATACACTTAAAATGCTAAGTGGTAATGTGCATGAGGTGTATTCAGGATTAGCTGTATTAGATAGTACGTCAGGAAACATAAAGAGAGATTTTGTCTGTACAAAAGTGAAATTTTCACCATTGACAGATGAACAAATAAAAAAATACATAGAAACAGGAGAACATAAAGACAAAGCTGGTTCTTATGGCATTCAAGGGTATGGAGGAATTTTTGTTGAAGAAATTCACGGTTGCTATTATAATGTTGTAGGACTTCCTTTGAATAAGTTGTCAAAAATGTTAAGAGGGATGGGGGTAAATCTATAGAAGGAGTATAATTAATGGAACAAACATTGAAAATTATGGATTTACCTGAAAACGAAAGGCCTAGAGAAAGATTATTAAGGTATGGTACACAAAGCTTATCAAATGCTGAACTTTTAGCTATAATATTAGGCTCTGGAACTAAAAGAGAAAATGTATTGAGTTTAAGCAACAGAATTATAAAAGAAACTGGAGGCTTAAATGGTCTTTTAAAGTCAACGGTAGAAGATTTTATGAGTCTTAGTGGTATTGGAGAAGCAAAAGCAGCACAACTTATGGCTTTATTGGAGCTTTCTAAAAGATTTAAATCTTACAGAGATGGTAATGATTACAAGATATCTAAACCTAAGGATGCAGCATTACTTATTATGAATGAGATGAAAAATTTTAAGCAGGAGCATCTAAAAGTTATAATGTTAAACACAAAGAATGTTGTAATGTTTATTAAGGATGTTTCCGTTGGAAGCTTGAATTCATCTATAGTTCATCCAAGGGAAGTGTTTTGTGATGCTATAAGAAAAAACAGTGCTTTTATAATTGTGTGTCATAATCATCCGTCAGGAGACCCACAACCTAGCAATGAAGATATAAATGTAACAAATAGATTAAAGGAATGTGGTAAACTTTTGGGTATAGAATTACTAGACCACTTAATTATAGGTAATGGAAGGTATATTAGCTTAAAAGAAAAAGGAATATTGTAAATATTGAAAGGAGAAAATGATATGGGTTTTTTTGGAATATCTAGAGATATGGGAATTGATTTAGGAACAGCTAATACTTTGATATATGTTAAAGGAAAAGGTGTAGTACTTAGTGAACCTTCAGTTGTAGCAATAAATAGTGATGTTAAGAAAGTTCTTGCTGTTGGAGAAGAAGCGAAGCAGATGATAGGAAGAACTCCAGGAAATATAGTAGCAATAAGACCATTAAAAGATGGAGTAATAGCTGATTTTGATGTTACTCAAACTATGCTTAGAAAATTCATAGAAAAAGTAAGCCCTAAGTCTGCTTTTACAAGCCCTAGAATCGTTATATGTTTTCCTTCAGGAGTTACTGAAGTTGAAAAAAGAGCAATAGATGAAGCTACAAAGCAGGCAGGTGCTAGAGAAGTTCTACTTATGGAAGAGCCAATGGCTGCTGCTATAGGAGCAGGACTTCCAGTAAATGAACCAACTGGAAGTATGATAGTAGATATTGGAGGAGGTACTACTGAGGTTGCAGTAATATCACTTGGAGGTATTGTTACAAGTAAATCCTTAAGAGTAGCTGGAGATGAATTAGATCAGGCTATTATAAGCTATATTAAGAAGGAGTATAGCCTTATGATAGGAGAAAGAACAGCTGAAAATGTTAAAATAACTTTAGGTTCAGCTTTTGATATTGGAGAAGAGGAAACAATGGAGATAAGAGGAAGAGATTTAATATCAGGACTTCCTAAAGTTGTAAATATTACCGAAAGCGAAGTAAGAGATGCGTTAAGTGAGCCAGTATCTCAAATAATAGATTCTATCAAAACTACATTAGAAAAAACACCACCAGAACTTGCTTCTGACATTATGGACAAAGGAATTATGCTTGCAGGTGGTGGTGCAATGCTTAAAGGATTAGACCAACTTATAAATAAAGAAACTCATATGCCTGTTCATATAGCAGAATCTCCTCTTGATTGTGTTGCACTTGGTGCTGGAAAAGCATTAGATACTATTGATAAAATAATAGCTAGTAGAAAATAGTATATATAAGTTATGAAGATTTTTAGAAATAAACTGGCAGTAGCGATTGTGGTACTGTCAGTTACATTTTTAGTTTTAATTTCACAAAGTATCAAGAGGGATAAAATGTTTTTTTTGGGTAATGGCATAGGTTTTACTTTTAATTCAGTTCAAGGTGGTATATATAACTTTAATAATAAAATAAAACAATCAGTAAGTTTTATTTTTAGTTTTTCTAGTGTAAAAAAAGAAAATGAAGATTTAAAAAAGAAAAATAACGAATTAGAAAGCAAACTTATAGAATATAATTCAATTAAAAGTCAAAATACAGAATTAAAAAATATGCTTAATTTTAAAGAACAAAATTCAGATTATAATTATATAGGCTGTGACATAATAGGAAAAAGTGGAAATGGGATGTTGGATCAGTTTTATATAAATAAGGGAAGTAAGGATGGTATAGAAAAGCAGCGTATAGCTATAGCAGACGGAGGACTTTTAGTAGGTCAAGTAACTTCTGTAGGAAGCAATTGGGCTATAATTCAAACATTGGGCAATGAAAATATTGCAGTAAGTGGTATTGTAGAGAGTACTAATGAGAATGGTATAGTTAGAGGGTATAAAGATACTAATAATAGATTGCTTGCAAAATTATATTACCTTCCTCAAACTTCTAATATAAAAGTTGGAGATGCAATTGTAACATCTGGAGCTACAACTGATGATATAGGAAACTATCCTAAGGGTATTAGAATAGGCTCTGTAACAGAAATAGAAGATGATAAAGGTAAGGTAATGAAAAATGCTGTAATTAAACCTTATGTTGATTTTAATAAACTTGAGAAAGTTCTTATAGTTGTGCCTAAAAACAAAATAGATGTTAAGCAATAAGGTGATATAAAATGAGAAAAATATTAGTTCTATTTCTTTTATCAATTTTATTTTTTATGTTGGATAATGTAATTATGCCATTTTTAGCCATTAAAACCATATATCCTAGCTTACTTTTAGTATTCTGTATATGTTATTCTATTGTAAATGGGAAATGGGAAGGTTTGTGGCTTGGAGTCTTTTGTGGTATACTTCAGGATTCATATTTTATAAATGGATTTGGAGTAAATGCATTTGCTAATATGATTATATGTTTAATAGCAGGATTCATAGGTGAAAACATATTTAAGGAAAAGAGTATGATCCCTATAGGATCATGTTTTTTACTAACTCTTTTGAAAGGGTTAATTTTAGTTTCAATATTATACTTAAATAAAATATATACAGATATAAGCAGTATATTCTTTATAAGTCTTTATGCTATGGTTATAAGCATTATAATGTACAAGAAAATTTACAGACTATGTGGAAAGCAATATATGCAGCGAAGATGGAAATTTTAGAGGAATGGTGATTTGATGGAAGATAAGAAAGAAAGAAAATTTACTCGTTATACTGCTTTAATAGTAATAATGGTAATTATATTTACTGCTATTGCTTCAAGATTATTTTTTCTTCAAATCCTTGATGGTGAATTATATAGTGAAAAAGCAAATAATAAGTCTATAAGAGAGATACCAGAAGCTGCACCAAGGGGAAAAATTTTAGATAAAAATGGTTCCATATTAGCTTCAAGTAATTTAATTTATATGCTAGTTTATAATCAAACGGACGAAAGTGATAAGCATTTTTTTGATACTATGAGTAAGGTATTTAAACTTCTTGATGAAAACGGAGAAACTCAAAAAGATGATTTTGAGCTTAAAGTAAATCCATATAGTTTTCAATTTAGAGGTGATAATGACAAAACTAAGAGAATACTTGAAATAAAGTTTAAAACGGATAGAGGATTTGCAGATGAAATAAAAAATAAGCTATATAAAGGTAAAAAAACTGATCTTACAAGTGCAGAAAAAGCAAAAGTTGAAGAAGAACTTCTTAAAATAACACCAGAAGAAACCTTTAAGAAGCTTGTAAAGCAATATAAAATTGATGATAAAAAATACTCTGTAGATGAGCAGAGAAGATTTATGATAATAAAAGATACATTAAAAATGAATAGTTTTTCAGGATATAAGCCAGCAGTAGTTGCAACTAATATAAAAAAGGAAACGGCATTTAAATTTTATCAAATGTTAAATGAGTTCCCTGGTATAGATGTAACTACACAGCCTATGAGAACTTATGAAAATGGAGAGTTAGCATCTTCTATTTTAGGATATATATCTAAAATAGATTCAAATGATGATAAATATGCAGAAAAGGGATATGATGCTAGTACAGATTATACAGGTAAAGCTGGAATTGAAGGTACTTTTGAGGATAGACTTAAGGGATCTAAAGGTGGAAAAATTGTAAAACTTAATAAACAAGGAAGAATACTTGAAGAACTTGGAAAAAGAGATCCTTATCCAGGTCAAACAATTCAACTTACTATAGATAAAGATGTTCAGGCTGCCACAGAAAAGGCATTAGATGATAGGATGAACTATTTAAGAGCAAATCCTTCTGAACAGCAGGGGTCTTATACGGCTAATGCTACTAGAGGAGCAGCTGTAGCTATAGATGTAAATACTGGTGCTGTAGTAGCACTAGCAAGCAGACCGGGTTTTGATCCAAATGCTTTTGCAGCACCCGGAGGTTTATCTTCTGATTTGTATAATACTTATTATCCTGATATAGCAGAAGCTGGAAAACGGTATATTAAAAACATGGGTATTTCAGGTGGCAGTGAAGAAGATACATTAAATAAATTATTTCCTGTAGATAAAAGTGTAAAAGGTAAAACAGTAAGGCAAGATGCTAAAGATATATTACCAAAACCATTATTTAATTATGCTACTCAATCAAGATCTATGCCAGGTTCTACTTTCAAAATGATGACAGCAATTGCAGGGCTTGAAAGCGGTGTAATAACTCCAGATTTTGGTATGAACGATGAAGCCAAGTTTGATAAAGGCGGAAATCATTGGGTACATTTTGACTCAGATGGTCCAAATGGATGGGTAGATTTGACAAAAGCTATAGAAAAATCCAGTAACCCATATTTTATGACTGTAGGTAAAATGCTTAGGAATAAATATGATGATGATATTTTAGCTAAATATGCATGGAGATTTGGATTAGGAGCTGACCCTACTTCAGATTCTAAAAAATCTACAGGACTAGAAATACCTGAGGCGTTTGGGCAAGTATTTAACAGCTGGTCTTTGAAAAATACTTATTCTCAAACGTATTTATGGACAACTATGGAAACTTTAAAAGCTGGATCAGATGATAGGGGAAATAAGTTTACTTCCATAGATATATATGATAGAGATGGAGATTCAAGTAAGGTTAAGAGCATAAAAAGTGATATAAAGAAGCAGATACAAAGCTCTATAAAAGATGGAGATAAAGCTTTTAACAAGGATACTTATAAAGGTTTGATTAACAATTTAATACAGGAAGATCCTCAGTATAATGGTAAAAGTATAAGTGACAAGGAAATGAAATCTATAATAAATGCCATTTATTATATAGCAGTTTCAGATGCTAACAGCCAGATTAGAGCAGGATTTAGTATGTATGATGCTTCTATAGGTCAAGGTATAGATGCATTCACTCCGGTTCAATTGGCAAATTATATTGCAACTATTGCCAACGGTGGAACAAGATATAATGTACATCTTGTAGACAAATTTTTGGATGCTAATGGAAAACTAATTGAGCAGGTTAAGCCTGAAGTTGCAGAAAAAACAGGAGTCAAACAGGAAACTTTAGATGCAGTTAAAGCTGGAATGAATGCAGTTAATGAAAAAGGTACTGCAGCGCAAGCGTTTCAAGGTTTCACTATACCAACAGCAGGAAAAACAGGTACAGCGACTATAGCTAATGATCAAGAAAGCTTTGGAAGAACAGATACAGCAGTATATGTTGGATTTGCACCTTCAGATAAGCCTCAAATAGCTGTATGTGTTATGCTGTATGATGGTGGTCATGGTAGTGGAGCAGCTTATGTTGCAAGAAGTATGTATGAAGCATATTTTAAAGTAGGTAGTAGTAATACTCCAAAAAGTGACACGTCTACACAAAATTAAAATGATATTAGATGAATGAAAGATATATGCAATCAAAAAAATGATTGTATATGTCTTTTTTATTTTGTATTAAAAGTACTCAGATACCTTATATTGAAGTATTATGAATATTATGGTATTAATTATATATAATGAAATTTTAGGGGAATGGTGATTTAATGGAAGGTAGAAAAGAAAGAAAGTTTACTCGTTATACTGCTTTAATATTAATAATGGTAATTATATTTACTGCTATTGCTGGAAAATTATTTTTTCTTCAAGTTCTAGATGGTGAATTTTATAGTGAGATGGCAAGTAATAAGTCCATAAGAGAGATATCAGAAGCTGCACCAAGGGGAAATATTTTAGATAAAAATGGTTCGGTATTGGCTAAAAGTGTTCAAACTTATAAGTTAGTTTATAATCAAACAGATGAAAGTGACAAACATTTTTTTGATACTATGAGTAAGGTATTTGATATTCTTGATAAAAGTGGAGAAACTCAAAAAGATGATTTCGAACTTAAGATAAATCCATATAGCTTTCAGTTTAGAGGGGATGATGATGGGACTAAAAGGATACTTGAAATAAAGTTTAAAACAGATAGAGGCTTTGCAGACGAAATAAAAAATAAACTATATAAAAATAAGAAAAATAAACTTACAGAGTCGGAAAAAGCAAAAGTTGATGAAGAACTTCTTAAAATAACACCAGAAGAAACTTTTAAAAAGCTTGTAAAGAAATATAAAATTGATGATAAAAAATACTCTATAGATCAGCAGAGAAGATTTATGATAATAAAAGATACATTAAAAATGAATAGTTTTTCTGTATACAAACCAGCAGTAGTTGCAACTAATATAAAGCAGGAAACTGCATTTAAATTTTATCAAATGTTAAATGAGTTGCCTGGTATAGACGTAATTAGAGAACCTATGAGAAGTTATCCAAATGGAGAATTAGCATCTGCTGTTTTAGGATATATATCTAAAATAGGTTCAAATGATGATAAATATATAGAAAAAGGATATGATGTTAGTACAGATTACATAGGTCAATCTGGAATTGAAGGTGCTTTTGAGGATAGACTTAAGGGATCTAAGGGTGGTGAAATTGCAAAACTTAACAAGCAAGGGAGAAAAATTGAAGAACTTGGGAAAAGGGATCCTTATCCAGGGCAAACTATACAACTTACAATAGATAAAGATGTACAAAAAGCTACAGAAGATGCCTTGGATCAAAGAATGAAAGAACTTAGAGATAACCCTTCACAGGGCAGCTCTTATACAGCTAATGCTACAAGAGGAGCAGCTGTAGCTATAGATGTAAATACTGGTGCTGTAATAGCACTAGTCAGCAGACCAGGTTTTGATCCTAATGCTTTTGCAGCACCAGGAGGTCTATCTTCTGATTTATATAATACTTACTATCCAGATATTGCAGAGGCTGGAAAGCAATACATTGAAAAAATGGGTATTGCAGGAGAAAATGAAGATGACACATTAAATAAATTGTTTCCTGTAGATACAAGTGTAAAAGGTAAAACCATAAGAAAGGACCTTAAAGATACATTACCAAAGCCATTATTTAATTATGCAACTCAATCGAGAGCTATGCCAGGATCTACTTTTAAAATGATGACAGCAATTGCAGGGCTTGAAACTGGAGTAATAACTCCAGATTTTGGTGTAGATGATGAAATGTACTTTGATAAAGGTGGCGGAATGGCTGGAAGAGTATATTTTAGAGATGATGGTGTAAATGGATGGGTAGATTTAGCAAGAGCTATAGAAAAATCAAGTAACCCATATTTTATGACTGTAGGTAAAAAGCTTAGAGATAAGTATGATGATGATATTTTAGCTAAATATGCATGGAAATTTGGATTAGGAGCTGATCCTACTTCATCTAGTGCTAATTATTCTACAGGATTAGAGATACCAGAAGCTTTTGGACAAGTATATAACCTTTGGTCTTTAAAAAATAATTATGCTCAAACATATTTGTGGAAAACTGAAGAAGTATTAAAATCTGGATCAGATGACAGAGGAAATAAGTGTACTTCTATAGACATATATGATAGAGATGGAGATTCAAGTAAGGTTAAAAAAATAAAAAGTGATATAAAGACTCAGATACAGAACTCAATAAAGGATGGAGATAAAGCTTTTAGTAAGGATACTTATACAAGTTTAATTAACAGTTTAATACAGGAAGATTCTCAGTATAAAGATAAGAGTATAAGTGACAAAGAAATAAAATCTATGATAAGCGTTATTTATAATGTAACAGTTTCGGATGCTAATAGCCAGATTAGAGCAGGATTTAGTATGTATGATGCATCTATAGGTCAAGGTATAGATGAATTTACTCCAGTTCAATTGGCAAATTATATTGCAACTATTGCTAATGGTGGAACAAGGTACAGTGTACATATTGTAGATAAGTTTTTAGATGCTGATGGAAAGCTAATTGAACAGGTTAAGCCTGAAATTGCAGAAAAGACAGGGGTCAAACAAGAAACTTTGGATGCAGTTAAAGCTGGAATGAATGCAGTTAATGAAAAAGGTACTGCCAAAGAAGCATTTAATGGTTTCACTATACAAACAGCAGGAAAAACAGGTACAGCCACTATATCCAATGATGCACAAAGTTTTGGAAGAACAGATACAGCAGTTTATGTTGGATTTGCACCTTCAGATAACCCTAAAATAGCTGTATGTGTTATGATATATGATGGCGGTCATGGTAGTGGAGCAGCTTATGTTGCAAGAAGTATGTATGAAGCATTTTTCAAAATAAGCAATAATAGTAACAGTAACAATGGTAATTAGTAGTTAAATGAGTATATTTATTCAAAATCAAATAGTGTTAGTTGTTATAAAAAGACATATACAAGGAAAAAATGCTTGTATATATCTTTTTTTTAAAATAAAATTGACTTAGAAGGATTTAAAATTTTAATGTTGAAATATTACATTGATGTGACTTGTAAATTTATGGAGGTCTAATATGGTAGATAGTAGTCTTATAATTAAAGGCAATAGAGATGGAATAAATGTAATTATTAATATGAATAAGTTTAAAGATTTTGATGATATGCTCGAAAATTTAACAGAGAGGTTGTCGAAAGGTAAAATTTTTTATAAAGGATGCACTTTAAAAATAACCACTGAACTTAAGTATATAACTGAAAAAGACTTTAGAAAATTAAAGGATGTTTTATTTGAAGAATTTTTAATAAAAGATTGTATTATGGAAGATAAAGACGAAAAAAGTAGTAAAGTTTTTTCAGGAATCTATGAAGGACGTACAAAATTTTTGAGACGTACTGTAAGAAGTGGTCAAATTATAAATTACCCAGGAAATGTAGTTATAATTGGAGACGTAAATGCAGGATCTGAAATATATGCAGATGGAAATATAATAGTTTTAGGTGCATTAAAAGGCTATGCTCATGCAGGATTTGGAGGGAATTCTAAAGCTATTGTAGCAGCTTTCTATCTTCAGCCTGAAATACTTCAAATCGCAAATGTAATGACCAGATCTCCAGAAGATAGTGATAAACCTCAATATCCAGAGGTTGCTAGAGTAAAAGGAGGGACAATAATTGTAGAACCATATTTACCTAATAAATTTATATAAAGGTTTATTATTAAATAATAACTTGTAATTTTAAATTAGTTTAATGGAGGTAGTGTAAATGGGAGAAGCTATTGTAGTAACATCAGGAAAGGGTGGAGTAGGTAAAACTACTACTACAGCTAATATTGGAACAGGACTTGCATCATTAGGTAAAAGTGTTGTAGTAGTTGATGGGGATACAGGTCTTAGAAATCTTGATGTTTTGATGGGGCTTGAGAATAGAATAGTATTTACGTTGTTAGACGTAATAGAAGATAAATGTAAATTAAAACAAGCTCTTATTAGAGATAAAAGATTACCAAATTTATATCTTTTACCAACAGCTCAAACAAGAGATAAGGATGATATAAGCACAAATCAAATGATTAAATTAATATCAGAATTAAAAAAGGAATTTGATTATGTTATCATAGATTGTCCTGCCGGAATTGAGCAAGGATTTGAAAATTCTGTAGTTAGTTCAGATAGAGCATTAATTGTAGTAAATCCAGAAGTTACATCTGTGAGAGATTCAGATAGGGTCATTGGGAAATTGGATGCTAAGGGATTGGAAAATCACCAACTCATAATAAATAGAATAAGCTATGAAATGGTTAAAAATGGTAATATGTTAGACGTAAATGACATATTAGATAGTTTGGCTATAGAACTTATAGGTGTGGTTCCAGATGATAAAAATATAACTGTTTCAACTAATAAGGGAGAACCTATAGTTTTAGATGCTAATGCTGTAGCAGGACAAGCATTTAGAAATATAGCCAAAAGAATAGTTGGAGAAAAGGTACCTTTTATGGATTTGAGTAATGACAAAGAAGGCTTTTTTTCAGGAATTAAGAAGTTATTTGGTATTAAGTAGGAGGGTGTTAAAATGGATTTATTTAAAATGTTTTCGCAGAAGCCTTCCTCGAAAGATGTAGCTAAAGAGAGATTAAAATTGATTTTAATACATGATAGATCAAGTATATCTCCAGAAATACTTGAGTCAATAAAAGAAGATATACTTAAAGTATTATCTAAATATATGGAAATAGATGATGGTGAAATAGAGGTAAAAATGGCTAAAATGGAAGAGCTTGATGGGGATTCACCAGCTTTAATTGCAAGTATACCAGTAAAAAGGATAAAAATTGATAAATAAGACATGTATAAACTATATGTTAAAGAATTAAAATAGGAATAGATTTTTTTTTAGTGTGTGGTATAATCATATTTATTGGAGGTAGAAAACATGCTAGAAAAAGTTACCTTGGATAGAAGGCTTTTAAAAGAATTAGATTTTGTATCGATTATTTCAGTAATACTTATAGTGTTATTTAGTTGCTTGAATATTTATAGTTCTACTCGTTTAAAGTTTGGATACTATTTTTTAAAACATCAATTAATGTGGTTAGCAGCAGGGTTGGTATTAACATATGTAATACTTCTATTTGACTATGTCATTATTGAAAATTATGCTGCCATAATTTATTGGTTTGGAGTGTTTTTACTAGTATTAAATGATACCATATTTAAATCAACTGTTAATGGAGCAGCTTCTTGGTTGCAAATAGGAGGAGTGCAGTTAATGCAGCCTTCGGAATTTGCAAAATTAGGAATGATTATAATGATAGCAAAGCAGTTAGATGTTATGGAAGGAAGAATAAATGATGTAAAAAACTTTTTAAAGTTAGCAGGTTATGCTATAATTCCTATGCTTTTAATAATAAAACAACCTGATATGGGTATGACTATGGTATGTTTCTTTATTGTACTTGGAATGTTTTTTGTAGCAGGCTTGGATTTAAAAGTAATAGTAGGTGGCCTTGCAAGCTTAGTAGTACTTGTTGCTATTGTTTGGAATTCACCTTTAATGGAAGAATATTGGAAAACCAGATTAACATCATTTATAACTTCCCAATCAGATGATTTGGGATCAGGATTTCAAGTTGGTCAATCATTAATAGGAATAGGCTCTGGTGGAATTTGGGGAAAAGGATTTTTGAAAGGTACTCAGGTAGCAGGAGGATATATTCCAGAACAGCATACAGATTTCATATTTTCAGCACTAGGAGAAGAATGGGGACTTGTTGGTGCTTTAGTACTTTTATTGTTGTACGGCATACTGATATATAAATTTATAAATATAGCGAGAAACTCAAAGGACAGGTTTGGTTCTATGATATGTGTAGGAATTGTATCTTCGCTGTTATTTTCCATATATCAAAACATAGGAATGACAATAAAAATAGCACCTATAACTGGAATTGCTCTTCAGTTTATGAGTTATGGAGGTAGTTCAATGCTGACTAGCTTCATGGGATTAGCACTGGTTTTAAATGTAGGGATGAGGAAGAAAAAAATTAACTTTTAGGGGGATGTATTATGAAAATTGCGTTCATTGCACATGATAAGAAGAAAGATGATATAGTTGAATTTGTAAAAAGATATAAAGATGTATTTAAAGACCATGAATTATTTGGGACAGGCACTACAGGAAGAATTATAAACGAAGTTGTAGGATTAAAGGTTCATAGATTCCTTTCAGGACCTTTAGGCGGTGATCAGCAAATTGGTGCTAGAGTTGCTGAAGGAAATATGGATTTTATAATTTTTTTAAGAGATCCTCTTACAGCACAACCTCATGAACCTGATGTTTCAGCATTACTTAGAATATGTGATGTTCACTGTATTCCACTTGCTACCAATATAGGTTCTGCAGAAGTTTTTGTAAAAGCTCTTAAAGCACATGTATTTGAAGAATAAAAAAGCAAAGTTATAAAAAACCTTAACTGTGAGTTAGGGTTTTTATTTTTTATCATATATGAATATAAGAAATATATTATGACTATCATAAAACAATGTATGTAGAAATATATATATATTAAGTGCTTTGTCACAGTACTTAATATGTTTAAAATTGGAGGAACATTGGGATATGGGAAGTTATAATTCTCAATATGAAAACTATTATAATTCTTTAAAAAAGAGAGGCAGAGCTACATATTTACCTAATTATAAGAATACTTTTACATCAGATAGAGGAGAAAAAAGAAAATCAAACTATTGGGCTCGAAGGATTATTAGAGAATTAATAGGAGTATTTATACTTTTTGTCTTAGTTATAACATGTAAAGCAGTACATAATGCTAGGACGGTATCAGTATATAATTATTCTAAATCTATAATAAGTGAAAATTACAATTATAAAGATATTTTAAATAGAACTAAAAGCTTTGATTTTAAAAAACTTCAGGATAGCATAATTAATAGGATTGAAAATGTTAGAAGTAAGCTCATGGGAACAGATATGGTACAGGATAAAATAAGAAAAGAATTTATTATACCAGTAGAAGGAGCTGAAACTTCTGCTTTTGGTTATAGAAAAGATCCAATAACTAAAGAAAATAAATTTCACTCAGGAATAGATTTAGATGCAAAAGTAGGTACACCAGTTAAAGCTTCTTATGATGGAGTGGTAAGAGAATGTAATGAAGATTCTGAGAATGGTAAATATGTTTTGATTGATCATAAGAATGGAGTTGAAACTAAATATTGTCACTTAAATGAGGTACTTGTAAAAAAAGAAGATGTGGTCAAGAAAAGTCAGGTTATAGCCAAAAGTGGAAATACAGGCAAATCTACTGGACCACATCTTCATTTTGAGCTTTTATACATGGGAGAGAATAAAGATCCCAATGATTATTTTAATAAGTTAGGTAATTAATTTGCAGAGGTAATTGCGTGATTAGAGTAAATAAGTATTTCATTCCTTATGTTATATTTTTAATTATTGTAGGTTATAAAGGAAATCTTATATATGCTTTTTTTATTGTTATAATCCATGAAGGTGTTCATTATTTAACTGCTAAGCATTATAATTTTTCGGGTTTTGATATAGAATTAATAGCTTTTGGAGCTTCGATCAAACTTAAAGAATTAGATGATGCATCTCCTAAGGAAGATTTGATTATATCTTTATCGGGTCCTTTATCTAATTTTATATTTGCTGCAATTTTTTACTATATAAATACTATAGTACATTATGATGAAATTTATATGCTATTCGCGGGAAATATAGCTATAGGTATTTTCAATCTCATACCTGCATTTCCTTTAGATGGAGGTAGAATATTAAGAGATATACTGTATTTTAAATTTTCATATAAAAAGGCAAACAAAATTGTGATAAATATAAGTACTGTAATAGGTGCTTTTCTTATGTTCTTTTATATAGTACTATTTTTTAAAGGATTTAATAATTTTAATATTGGAATAATAGGATTATTTATAATAATATCGTCATTTAAAGAAAAAGAAAGGATATCATATATAATTATGGGAGATATTATAAAAAAGAAATATAAATTTATAAATAGGGGTTATATGGAAAGTAAAAATATTTGTGTATATTATAAAAAGGATTTGCTAACTGTTATGGGCCTGTTTGATAAAAATAAATATAATATGTTTACTGTTTTGGATGATGACATGAAAGTTGTTGAGATAGTTTACGAAGAAGATGTAATAGATGGACTTAAATTGCATGGTAATATAACTTTAGAAGAATTTATGAGAATCAACGAGTAAGATATATTAAAGAAAATATAAATTTATATTTTGAATTTATATTTTGTTATGTTAGAATATCAAGTGATAACATAAGAGGAGGATTATTAATGAATAGAATTTCTGATGATATATTATTTAAGGTGGAAAAGCCCGCTCGCTATATAGGAGGAGAGCTTAATTCCTATAATAAGGATAAAAATAAAGTTGATATTAGATTTGCATTTTGTTTTCCCGATGTATATGAAGTTGGAATGTCTCATCTTGGAATGAGAATTCTTTACTATGTACTTAATGAAAGAAAAGATACTTTTTGTGAAAGAGTTTTTGCACCTTGGGTAGATATGGAAAAACTTATGAGGGAGAATAATATACCTCTATATGCATTAGAAACTAAAGACCCTATAAGGGATTTTGATTTCATAGGATTCACTCTTCAATATGAAATGAGTTATACAAATATACTGAATATGATTGATTTAGCAGGTATTCCTGTTAGAGCATCAGAAAGAGGAGAAGAAGATCCTATAATTATGTGTGGAGGTCCTTGTGCATACAATCCAGAATCCCTTTATGATATAGCAGATTTCTTTGCTATGGGCGAAGGAGAAGAGCAAATGAATGAGATTATGGATTTGTATAAAAAGTATAAGGGTAAGAAAAAGAAAAAAGAATTTTTAAGAGAACTTTCACATATAGAGGGTATCTATGTACCATCTCTTTACAGTATAGAATATAAAGAAGATGGAACTATTAAGGAATTTAAGCCTTTATATGATGATGTACCAGAGAAAGTAAAGAAGAGAATAATAAAGGATTTTAATGATGTTCCATATCCAGATAAATTTATTGTTCCATATACAGATATAGTTCATGACAGAATAATGCTTGAAACCTTTAGAGGATGCAGCAGAGGATGTAGATTTTGTCAGGCTGGTATGATATATAGGCCTATAAGAGAAAAAACAACAGATAAATTAATGGAACTTGCAGAAAAGCTTATAAAATCTACAGGTTATTCAGAGCTTTCACTAACTTCTTTAAGTATATGTGACTATTCAAACATACAAGGTTTAATACATATGCTTGTAGAAAAATATGAAAAGGATAGAGTAGGAGTGTCACTTCCATCTCTTAGAATAGATTCATTTTTTGTAGATATGATAAATCAAATACAAAAAGTTAGAAAAACAGGTTTAACCTTTGCACCAGAAGCTGGAACTCAGAGAATGAGAGATGTCATAAACAAGGGTGTAACAGAACAAAATCTAATGGAATCATCAAGAAGTGCTTTTGAATCAGGATGGTCCACTATAAAATTATACTTTATGTTAGGACTTCCTTATGAAACCATAGAAGATGTAGAAGGAATTGCTGACTTATCCCAAAAAGTGGTAGATCAATACTTTGCCGTGCCAAAGGAAAAGAGAAAGAAGGGATTAAGAGTAACAGTAAGTACTGCAATATTTGTACCTAAGCCATTTACTCCATTCCAGTGGGTTCCTCAAATAAAGATGGAAAATGTAAGAGAAGAAATAGGAGCTTTGAGTTCAGCAATAAAAAACAGAAATATTGTGTACAATTGGCATGAAAGCCCTGTAAGTTATTTAGAGGCCATATTTGCAAGGGGAGATAGAAGAGTTTGTGATGTTTTAATTAAAGCTTTTGAAAAAGGTGCTAAATTTGATGGGTGGTCAGAATACTTTAATTTTGATATTTGGATGGAAGCATTTAAAGAATGTGGTGTAGATGGCGATTTTTATGCTTACAGACAAAGAGAATATGATGAAGTACTTCCTTGGGACTTTATAGATGTTGGAGTAAATAAAGAGTTTTTAATAAGAGAAAATGAAAAGGCTAAAAAGGGAGAAGTGACTCCTGATTGCAGACAGGGATGCTATAATTGTGGAGTAAATGTTAATTTAGAAGGGAAGTGCTTTGACAATGCATTATTTAATAAAGTTCAGTAAAGAAAGTGATATAAAATTCATAGGACATTTGGATTTTATGAGAACTATTCAAAGAATGATTGAAAGGTCAGAGCTTTCAGCAGAATATTCTAAAGGATTTAATCCACATGTAAATATGTCTATAGCACAGCCCTTAGCTGTTGGAGTGTACTCTTCTGGCGACTATATGGATTTGATGCTGGAAGAGACACCTGAAAATGTAATAGTAGAAAAATTAAATGAAGCTGCTCCAATGGGAATAAAGGTTTTTGATGCTGTAAAAATACAGGATATTGAAAATAAAAAAATATTTAAATCAATGGCAGCTATAGATGCGGCAAAATATACAATACACATAAAGTATAAAAATATAGAGTCATTAAATGAAGAAATAGAGAAATTATTGAGTTCAAAAGAGTGGAATACTATAAAGAAAAGCAAAAGCGGAGAAGCAGAAGTAGATATAAAAACCATGATTAAAGACTTTAATTATAAAATAGAAGATAATATTTTAATCATAGAAGCTCTTATATCCTGTGGAAGTAGACAAAATTTATCTGCAGAGCTTTTAGCAAAATATATTGGGCAAAATACAAAAGAAGCAGATATGGAAGCTTTTGTGGATATAAAAAGAGAAGAAATGTATGCTGAAGCAGAAGGAAAGCTATTGCCTTTGCATGAGTTTGCAAGGCAAAGAGAAGCATAGGTAAGTTTTGTACCTAAATAAAAGGTGGTGTTAATCTGAAGAATATATTTATAGAGAGACAAGAAAATCTTTTAAGGATAGCTATAAAGGAAAATGATATTTTAAAGGAATGTTTTATAGAAGAGGAAAATGGAGAGCCTTATCCTGGAGAAATATACAAGGGTATTGTTAAAAATATTGTGCCTGCTATAAAATGTGCATTTGTGGATATTGGACATAAGAAAAATGTTTATATTTATTTAGATAATAAATTTAAGAATACAAAACTAAAAAAAGGTGAAGAGCTCCTAGTTCAAGTAATAAAAGAGGACTTAGGAAATAAAGGCGCTAAGGTTACAAATGTTATAAGCATACCTGGTAAGTATTGTGTGTTAATGACTATGAATAGGGAAGTAACTTTTTCAAGAAAAATAGAGGATAAGCTTATAAAGCAAAGTATAGCAGAGCAATTAGTAAAACCTAATGATATAGGAATAATGATAAGAACTGAAGCTATAAATGTTTCAATAGATGATATAAATAAAGAGATATCAAAACTTTACAGTATATATAATAATATAAATAATGAAGCAAAATACTTTAATAAATTTGGTCTATTATTTGATAATGGAGGAATTTTAGGAAGAGTTTTAAGAGATAGGTTAAACAATAATTGTAAAGTATATGCAAACACTGAAGAAGACGTTAAATACATAAATAAGTTTTTAGCAGATTCTTTCTATGGAAAGGTATCAGTAAAACTTTATGATGATAACAGAACTTTATTTGATTACTATGGTATTGAAAGAGAAATATTGAGCCTCAGAAATAACAGGGTTTATTTAAAATGTGGAGGGTACATTGTTATTGATAGAACAGAAGCTATGTATGTTATAGATGTAAACTCGGGGAAAAATGTGAAAAGTACTTCTATAGAAAAAACAGCATATATAACTAATTACCAAGCAGCTGAAGAGATTGCAAGACAGGTAGAGCTTAGAAATTTAAGTGGTATTATAGTTATAGATTTCATAGATATGGATAATGAACAAAATAGGGGAAAAATAATGCAAAAGCTTCAAGAAGGCTTTAAAGATGATAAAAACAAAACAGTAATTTATCCATTTACAGAGCTTAATTTAGTGCAAATAGCTAGAAGAAGGTCTGGAAAGTCTATATATGACTATCTGGAAGAAAATTGTGAATTGTGCGGTGGTAAAGGAAAGAAATTAAGATTTTCATATGTATGTATGCTTATAAAAAATGAAATTTTTAAAATAGACGAGCAGAGAGATATAAAAGATATACATATAGAAATAGATGAAATTTATGCTGATAATATAAAAGGTGATGTGCTTACATTTATAAAAAGCATAAATGCAATGGATAAGACCATTTATGTTACATATAGAAGAGATGAGCATTTTAAGGTAGAACCTTTAATTTTTGCAAGCCAAATAGAAAATCTAGAGATGTTTAAAATTTATGAATAAAAAACTTTACAAATATAAATACATGTGTTAGAATGGCTTTTGTAGACCGCACTGAGAAGGTTATTAAATTGCAATAATAGGTTATAAACTTATATTGTATACCTTAAATGGCGAGACTGGATTGAGGAGGTGTATTTTAATGTACGCAGTTGTAGTTACTGGAGGAAAACAGTATAAAGTTTCTGAAGGAGACGTTATTTACGTTGAAAAATTAGATGCTGAAGTTGAATCAACAGTTGAACTTGACAACATTCTTGTTGTAAGTAAAGAAAGTGGAGAAACAGTTTTCGGCAAACCATTGGTTGATGGAGCTAAGGTTACAGCAAAAGTTGTAGCTCAAGGAAAAGCTAAAAAAGTTCTTGTTTTCAAGTATAAGAGAAAGAAAGACTATAGAAAGAAACAAGGACATAGACAGCCTTACACTAAGCTTCAAATTGAAAAAATTAATGCTTAATTAGTTATGATTAGCATAAATTTTTCAGAAAAAGAAAATAACTTAGTTTCTATGAAAGCTAGTGGTCATGCAGAATTTGATGAATATGGAAAAGATATAGTTTGCAGTGCAGTTTCTGCATTAAGTGTAGCCATACTTAATGGTATAACTGATGTAATGCACTTTAAGCCTGATTTTTATATAGACGAAGATGGATTTTTAAGCATAAGTATTGAAAATTTACATATAGAACAAATTAAAGCATGTCAAGTATTGATGGAAACTTTATTGTTAGGTTTGCAAAATATTGAAATTAACTATGGTGAATATATAAATGTAAAAGTGGAGGAGGTGTAGTAGAATGATACTAATTAACCTTCAGTTATTTGCTCATAAAAAAGGAGTAGGTAGCTCAAGAAACGGTAGAGACAGTGAATCTAAAAGACTTGGAACTAAATGTGCTGATGGACAGTTTGTTCTTGCTGGAAACATATTAGTTAGACAAAGAGGAACAAAGATTCATCCAGGAAATAACGTAGGTAAAGGCGGAGATGATACTCTTTTTGCTAAAATCGACGGAGTTGTTAAATACGAAAGAGTTGGAAAAGACAAGAAAAAAGCTAGCGTATATCCTGTAGATGTTGAAGAAATTGTAGCAGCAGAATAATTTAAAAGTAAGGCACCCTTTACGAGGGTGCTTTTTTAAAACTTTAATTAGCTAATAAATGGTTTAATTTGGAGTAGATAAAAGCATTTATTGATAGAAATGTATAAAGAATATAAGTGTGAAAATCGACATTAAGTGTAAATTTTAATATGAAATTTTTAATATATATTATAATTAAAAGTGTAATTTAGTTAATAATATATTTAGTAACTTTGATAATAGCATTAAAGATGTTTACATATATTTGGTTATAGACTAGAAAAAAGTTTTTTATAGTACTAAGCAGTTAATGTTAGGTAAAAAAAGGAGATGAATTTAATGTTTGTAGATACAGTAAAAATATTTATTAAATCCGGAGATGGTGGAGATGGTGCAAGTACTTTTAGAAGAGAAAAGTATATAGCACTTGGAGGTCCTGATGGTGGCGATGGAGGCAAAGGAGGAAATGTAGTTTTAGTAGCAGATCCTAATATGACTACTCTTTTAGATTTTACATATAAAAGAAAGTATAAAGCAGAACCAGGAGGCAATGGAAGTGGATCTAAATGCTTTGGTAAGGATGGAGAAACATTATATATAAAGGTTCCTATGGGGACTGTAGTAAGGGACGTAGAAACAAATAAAATAATGGCAGATTTATCTCATAAAGAAGATAAATATGTAATTGCTAAAGGTGGTAGAGGTGGTAGAGGAAATATTAGATTTACTACACCTACAAGACAGGCACCTGATTTTGCAGAACCAGGAATGCCGGGAGAAGAGAGATGGATAACATTAGAACTTAAAATCCTTGCTGATGTTGGTTTGCTTGGATTCCCTAATGTAGGAAAGTCTACTTTGCTATCTGTGGTATCTAAGGCTAGACCAAAAATTGCAAATTATCATTTTACAACTTTAAATCCTAACCTTGGAGTAGTTAATATGACTGGCATACCTAGTTTTGTAATGGCAGATATTCCTGGTATAATAGAAGGAGCTTCAGAAGGTGTGGGCTTAGGAATAAAGTTTTTAAGACATATAGAAAGAACAAGACTTTTAATACATGTGATAGATATATCTGGAGTGGAAGGAAGAGATCCTTTTGAAGATTTTTTAAAGATAAATGAAGAACTTAAAAAGTACAGTGTAAAGCTTTGGGATAGACCACAGATAATAGCTGCAAATAAGGCTGATATGCTCTATGATGATGAGGTATTTGAAAACTTCAAGAAAAAGGTTAATGAGCTTGGATATGATAAGGTATTTAAAATATCAGCTGCAACTAACAAAGGAGTAGAAGAGCTTATAAAGGAAGCAGCAAGGGTATTGAGTACTATACCAGTTACAGATATTGAAATAAGCGAAGATGAGAAGTTTGTACCAGAAGAAAAGAAATTTACTTATACTATAAGAAAAGAAAATGACACATATATAGTTGAAGGAAGTTTTGTAGATAGACTTTTAGCAAGTGTAAATGTAAATGATTCTGATGATTTAAGATATTTCCATAAGGTATTAAAAAATAAGGGAGTATTTGATGAATTAAGAGAAATGGGCATTGTAGACGGTAATTTAGTAAGACTTAATGATTTTGAATTCGAATATTTATTATAATTTTGGAGGTTACAAATGATTACAAGTAAGCAGAGAAGTTATTTAAGATCTTTGGCAAATAATATGAATCCAATATTTCATGTGGGAAAAGAAGGAATAGAAGATAACTTTTTAAAACAAGTACAGGATGCTTTAGAAGCAAGAGAAATTATAAAAATATCTGTGCTAAATAATAGCGGAATCAATGCTAGAGAAGCTTCAGATATGATTTGTGAAGAATTAGGTTGTGAAGGAATTCAAGCCATAGGAAATAAATTAGTATTATATAAAAGATCAAGTAAAAAGCCTAAAATAGAACTTCCTTAGTAATTAAGAATAAGTCAGTTACCTATATAATATGTTTAGGAGAAGGTATATATGATGAAAAAGGCTATTTTTGGAGGAACTTTTGATCCTATTCATAATGGACATCTGCATATAGCTTATGAAGCATTATACAAGTTAAACTTAGATAAAATTATATTTATGCCATCAGGCAATCCACCGCACAAATTGAATAAAAATATTACAGAAGCTTTTTTAAGATATGAAATGGTGAAAACAGCTATAAGAAATGAAGATAACTTTGATGTGAGTGATTATGAAATAAATAGAGACAATTTAAGCTACACATATCAGACATTAGAATACTTCACTAACTTGGAAAAAGAAACTAAATGGTATTTTATAACTGGTGTTGATTGTCTTATGGATATTGAAAATTGGAAGAATGCTGAGGAAATACTTAATCTATGTACTTTTGTGGTTTTTAATAGAACTGGCTATAGTATAGAAAGTGTGTTGAAGAAGAAAATTTCAATTGAAAAGAAGTGTAATAATAAAATCGTTTTTTTAGATATACCTTTGCTTGAAATTTCTTCTACAAACATAAGAAAACATATAAAAGAAGGAAGAAAAGTAGGGCATTTAATGCCTGAAAGTGTGTGCTATATTATAGAACAACTTAAACTATATAAATAGTTTAATGCATAATGGTTATTTGGAGTGATGTAATGTGTGGAATGAACAGGAAATCGAAAATTATCTAATACACAATCTTAAACCTAAAAGATATGAACATAGTTTAAGTGTAAGAGATACATCTATAAAATTAGCAAAATTATATAATGAAGATATAGAAAAGGCAAAAATCGCAGGCCTTGTTCATGATTGTGCTAAGAATATGAGCGATGAGAAAATTTTAGATATAGCTGTAAAGTATAACTTACAAGTTGATGAAATATTTAAAGAAAGTCCTCAATTGCTGCATGGAGCAGTTGCTGCTGTAATAGCCAAAGAAAAAATGGGAATTGAAGATGAAGATATATTAAATTCTGTAGCTTATCATACTACTGGAAGAGAAAATATGAGTCAATTAGAGAAGATAATATACTTAGCTGATTATGTGGAACCCTTAAGGGATTTTCCAGGAGTAGAAGAATTAAGAAAAATATCTTATGAAAATTTAGACAAAGCATTATTATTATCTTTTAACAATACTATAAAATTTGTACTAGAAAAGGGACAACTTATTCATTTAGATACCATACGAGGTAGGAATTTCATAATTTTACAGTTAAAAAATAAGTAAATAGTTTATATAATTATTTAAATTACATAAAATAATCAAGCAAAAAAATAGAAAGTTTGTTATAATGGTATTGCTTGAGTAAAATTATAAAAGATGGATAGTAATGGTTTACTATTCCAATTACAGGAGGGTTTAACATTATGGAAAAACAAATAATAAGTACAAAAAAAGCACCAGGTGCTGTAGGACCTTATTCACAAGCTGTTAAGGTTGGAAATTTATTATTTACATCAGGTCAAATTCCACTAGATCCTGAAACAGGAAAATTAGTTGAAGGAGATATTAAGAAAGCTACTGAAAGATCTTTAGAAAATATAAAAGCTTTACTTGAGGAAGCTGGAACATCTTTTGATAAAGTTGTTAAAACAACTGTATTTGTAAAAGATATGGGAGACTTTGCTGCTGTTAATGAAGTTTATGCAAAATACTTTACAAAAGATATGCCAGCAAGATCTTGCGTACAAGTAACACTCCCAAAAGACGCTTTAGTTGAAATAGAAGTAATAGCTTTAGTAGACTAATTAAAATTACATACTTATAATAAAGAGTGAACTTAAAGGTTCACTCTTTGTGCATAGAAAACAAAAATATATATAACTATAAGATTAAATTTAAATCCTAAGGAGCAGTGTATGGAGAAAAATAAGCTTATTTTTAGAGTAAAAGGTAATGAAGAAGGTATGAAGCTTAGAGCATACCTTAAAGATGTTCAAAAACTTTCAAGCAGGCTTATTAAAGGAGCAGCACTTGATGGAAGAATAAGTATAAATAATAATAGAGTTAAGTTAAATTATGTTATTAAACTTGATGATGAAATAGCCTTTGATGTAGAGAAAAAGGAAAGTCAAAATATAGAACCAGAAAAAATAGATATAGATGTAGTTTATGAGGATAGTGATCTTATAGTAGTAAATAAACAGCCAGGTATAGTGGTTCATCCTACAAAGAGTTATCCAAATGGGACTTTAGCTAATGGACTTTTATATTATTTTAAAGAAAAAGGAGAGCAATGTATAGTAAGATTAGTGAGCAGATTGGATATGGATACTTCAGGTCTTATTATAATAGCTAAAAATCAATTTGCACATATGAGTTTGGCTAGAGACATGCATAAGGAAGATTTTGAAAAAAGTTATTTGGCTGTAGTACATGGTAATTTGAAAGAAAAGGAAGGAATAATAAACCTTCCTATATATAGAACTGATGATGGAAGTATAAGAAGAGTTGTTGATGAAAGAGGACAGGAAAGTATAACCTGTTACAGTGTTCAGGAAAGTTTTAATAAGGGAGATTTAATTAAGCTGACTTTAAAGACTGGAAGAACACATCAAATAAGGGTTCATATGACACATATCGGACATCCGTTATATGGTGATACTCTATACGGACAAATTGATGATAAGGAATATATAGAAAGGCAGGCTTTACACGCATATAGACTAGTATTTCCACATCCTAGAACTAGAGAAATGTTAGAATTGGAAATAGGACTTCCAAAAGATTTACAAGAGTTAATAGAGAAAATAAAAAAATGATGACCTTATATATAAAGTCATCATTTTTTTTATTCTTTATTAAATAACTTATTAAATAATTTATATTTTTTAAACATGAAAATTGCGCCTCCGATTATTATCAGTACGCCAGGAATTAAATATTCCATTTTTACATTCATGCTTTTAAATGGGCTTGATTGAAGTACTTGTTTTAATTCATGGCTAGTACCACTTGTAAGTTTTAAAGTACCCAGATTCTCATTGTTTTTAACTACAGTTCCCTCTGCAATTGTATCTCCTGTTTTGAAAAATTTAACACTTAAATTTTCGTCCTTAAGAACAAATTTTGGTGCAGGAGAAGTATCTTCTTTTAATTTAACGTAGTAAAAATTTGAAGCTGCTAAAAGAGGTACTGTTACGCCATTATTATTATATGTAGTAACAAGATCTCCTTTTTTATACAATAGTACACTTTCAAAAGTACTAAAACCATAATTAAACAAATTAACTGCGTCTGGGAAGAATGTCTTATTTTTATCATGTACTAAGGCTACTATAAGTTTTTGACCATTTCTTGTAGCATATGATACATAAGAATGTTCTGATTGAGTAGTATAACCAGTTTTACCACCTTGGCATCCATCATAATAAAGTTGTGAAGATTTTTGTATTAGCTTATTTTCATTCCATAAAGGTCTTTTCACAGCAGATTTGTTTGTTGGGGGTATCTCATAGAAACTGGTACTAGCAATTTGTGTGTATTCGGGTTTATTAGATAATTCTCTCATTATAAGAGCTAAATCTTTTGCAGAGGTTTTATGTTTTTCGTTATATAATCCACTAGGATTAACAAAATTTGAATTTTTACAGCCTAGTTCTAAAGCTCTTTTATTCATTAATACTGCAAAGTTATCTATTGATCCACCTACATGTTCTGCTAGTGCTTCAGCACAATCATTTCCAGATTGAAGCATCAAACCATATAATAGATCTCTAACTTTTAATTGTTCACCTTCAAACAAGTATATTTTACTTCCATCCACTATAGGTGGATTTTTTCCTACTGTTACTACATCATCTAATTTACATTTTTCTAAAGTCAAAAGTGCAGTCATGAGCTTTGTAGTAGAAGCAGGAGGATAAGCAGAATTTTCATTTTTCCCATATAAAACATATCCTGTTATTGCATCCATAAGCACTACACTATCAGCAGAAACAGTTGGAGGATCAGCTTTTGCTTGTGCTTTGAGTGGAGCACTTGAAAGTAAAAATACAAAACTCATCATAAAAATTAATAATTTTTTCATTTTAGCCTCCTCAAACATCGTTAATCATAATTATATCAAAAAAGTTTTATTTTTGCGACAGAATTTTTTAAACATGTCAATAATTTAAATAGTGTAATAAGAAAATATGTTTTATTTTGGAGGTTTATAATGAATAAAAAAAAGAAAATTATAGGTTCTATAGTTATTTTGGTCATATTTACAATATTTTTAATAACAGGATATATTTTATCAAGACCATCAAAGGATTTAAATTCTAAAGAAGTTTTTAATGATGCAACAGTTGTAGAAAGTAAAGATAATAAAGATATGACCATTTATATAAATGGAGAAGTTAAAAAACCAGGAGTTTACAAACTAAAGTCTGGAAGTCGAGTACAAGATTTACTAAATTCTGCAGGAGGATTTAATGAAACTGCAGATAAAACAAAATTGAATCTTGCAAAAAAACTTAAAGATGAAGACTATATATATGTAGATAAACAAAATGATAAAAATCCGTCAGCTTCTTCAGGAAGTAATGCAAATTCTAATGCAGCATCAGATGGAAAAGTGAATATAAATACTGCTACTAAAGAACAATTGAAGACTGTATCGGGGATAGGTGATGTGACAGCTCAGAAGATAATAGATTATAGAGAAAAAAATGGTTCATTTAATTCTATTGAAGATTTAAAGAAAGTTGGAAGAATAGGGGATAAGAGTTTAGAAAAAATTAAGGACAAAATAGAGGTTAGATAAAGTAAAAGCTATACTTATAACTAAAAGTAAAGTATTATATATATGTGATTATGAATTTAGGAGGTGCTATTGTGTCTACAACAAGACTTACACAGTTAACAAAAACTTCTGGATGAGCAGCTAAAATAGGGCCGGAGACCCTTGAAAAGATTTTAGGAAAGCTGCCAAAAATGGAAAGTGAAAATTTAATAGTTGGAATAGAAACTTCTGATGATGCAGCAGTATATAAATTAAATGATGAAATGGCAGTAATTCAAACACTGGATTTTTTTACTCCAGTAGTAGATGATCCTTATACTTTTGGACAGATAGCTGCGGCTAACTCATTAAGCGATGTATATGCTATGGGTGGGAAGCCAACAGTAGCTTTAAATATAGTTTGTTTTCCTACTTGTATATCTATAGATATTTTAGGAGAAATACTTAGAGGTGGAGCGGATAAGGTATTAGAATCAGGTGCAGTCGTAGTAGGAGGTCATACTGTAGAAGATAGTGAACCTAAGTATGGATTATCTGTTATGGGACTTGTTCATCCAGATAAAATTCTTAAAAATTATGGATCAAAAGTAGGAGATGTAGTTATAATAACAAAACCATTAGGAATAGGCATAATAAATACTGCCATAAAAGGAGAAGTAGCATCAAAGGAAGCTTACAACAAGGCAGTTAAAGTTATGTCAACTTTAAATAAGTATGCAGGAGAAATTGTAGCAAAGTATAATTTAAGTGCTTGTACAGATATAACAGGCTTTGGCATCATGGGACATGGATATGAAATGGCTTCTTCTTCAAAGGTTACTTTAAAAATTTATTCAGATAGAATACCTTATATAGAAGAAGCAAAGGAATATGCAGAAATGGGTTTAGTGCCTGCAGGCTCATATAACAATAGAAATTATATAAATGGGAAATATGAATTAAAAAATATACCTGAATGGATGAAAGATATATTGTTTGACCCTCAAACATCAGGTGGACTTTTAATTACATGTTCTAAGGAAGAAGGAGAAAAAATCATGAAAGAACTTCTTACTTTGGAAATGCCATCAGCTGTTATTGGAGAAGTTATAGAGCAGCAGGGTGAAAATTATATAATAGTTGAATAAGTAAATACATAAGAGGTGATATTAGTTGGGAAAAAAAGATTTATTAAGAAAATTACCTAAAATGGATGAGCTTTTAAAAGAAGATATAGTGATAGATAGATTAAATGATACCATGAGAACATTAGTTATAGATTCACTAAGGTCTTCTATAGATGAATATAGAGAGAGTATATTAAAAGATAAAATAAATGACTTTGAAAAAGAAGATATATTATCAAAATTTCAAGAGATTTTAGAAAATAGTAAAGAACCAAACCTTAAAAGTGTAATAAATGCTACAGGAGTAGTTATACATACTAATTTAGGAAGATCAATACTTTCTAAAGAAGCTGTAGAAAACGTTATAGGAGTAGCAGCAAATTACAATAACTTAGAATATGATCTAAAAAAAGGTCAAAGAGGTTCCAGATATAGTCATGTAGAGGAACTCATAAAAAAAGTAACAGGTGCAGAAGCAGCTTTAGTTGTAAATAATAATGCAGCAGCTGTAATGCTGGTTTTAAATACGTTATGTAAGGATAAGGAAGCCATAGTTTCTCGTGGCCAACTTGTAGAAATAGGAGGGTCTTTTAGAGTTCCAGATGTAATGATTTTTAGTGGTGCCAGCCTTGTGGAAGTTGGAACTACAAATAGAACTCATTTATATGATTATGAAAATAATATAAATGAAAATACAGGAGTTTTACTTAAGGTCCATACATCAAATTTTAAAATACTTGGATTTACAGAGGACGTTTCATTAGAAGAATTAGTAGCACTTGGAAAAGATAAGTCCATACCTGTAATTGAAGATATAGGTAGTGGAACTTTAGTTGATTTTTCAAAATATAATTTTGTATATGAACCTACAGTTCAGGAAAGTATACGAAGAGGTGTAGATGTAGTTACCTTCAGTGGAGATAAAATGCTCGGAGGACCTCAGGCAGGAATAATTGTAGGAAAAAAAGAATTTGTAAATAAGATGAAGAAAAATCAACTTACCAGGGCACTAAGAATAGACAAAATGACATTAGCTGCTTTAGAGGGTACCATCAAATATTATTTAGATGAAAAAGAAGCAATAGAAAAAATACCTACTCTTCATATGATATTAAGTAGTAAAGATGAGCATAAAAAAAGAGCCTATTCACTAAAAAGAAAACTTCAAAATAAAAGCAAGGAATTTAAATTTTCTGTAGAAGAAGATTATTCTATGGTAGGTGGAGGATCTATGCCTATAGAAAAAATTCCAACTTATGTTATAAAGGTTAAAAGTAATAAATACAAACCTGAAGAATTGGAAGTTATGTTAAGAAAAAATAAGGTTCCAATAATAGTAAGGGTATCTAATGATGAAGTTATTATGGATGTAAGAACTATGTTTGATGAAGATTTTAATACTGTTGCTGGAACATTTAGTAACTTCTAAACAAATTGGAAAACATACTTATAACAGAAAGGATGTGAACTTATGAAGCATATTATAATAGGTACAGCAGGCCATATAGATCATGGTAAAACAACTCTTATAAAGGCTTTGACGGGAAGAGAAACGGATACTTTAAGAGAAGAAAAGGAAAGAGGTATATCCATAAATTTAGGATTCACGTTTTTTGATTTACCTTCAGGAAGAAGAGCAGGTATTATAGATGTTCCAGGTCATGAAAAATTTATAAAAAATATGCTGGCTGGTGTAAGCGGTATAGATATAGTAATAATGGTAATTGCAGCAGATGAAGGTATAATGCCTCAAACGAGGGAACATTTTGAAATACTTCAACTTTTAAATATAAAAAGAGGGCTAATTGCACTTACAAAATCAGATTTAGTAGATGAAGAATGGATTTCTATGATTAAAGAGGATATAAAAGAAGAATTTAAAGGTACATTTTTGGAAAATGCGCCTATACATACAGTTTCTTCTAAAACAAAAGTTGGATTGGATTCATTAATAAAGGATGTAGATGAACTTACAGAAGAAGTTGATGCAAAGGATACCCAAGGACATTTTAGACTTCCTGTGGATAGGGTTTTTTCAGTAAGTGGATTTGGTACTATAGTAACAGGTACTGTGATTAGTGGAATGATCAAAGAAGGTGAAAACATAGAAATTTATCCTTCTAAGGAAGTATCAAAGGTAAGGGGAATTCAAGTACATGATAAATCTGTAAAAACAGCAGAAGCAGGACAAAGATGTGCCATAAATATAGCTAATATAAAAACTAGTGCTGTAAAAAGAGGAGATGTAATTGCTGCTGCAAATTTAATGGAACCTTCCCTTATGATAGATTGTAAGCTGTACTATTTAAAAAGTGCATCCAGGCCTTTAGAAAATAGACAGAGGGTTAGAGTTTATCATGGAACTAGTGAGATAATATGTAGAGTTGTGATATTGGATAAGGAAGAGTTAAACCAAGGAGAAGAAGCTTATGTTCAATTAAGATTGGAGAAGCCTTTAACAGCTCAAAGAAATGATAGATTTGTAATAAGAAGTTATTCTCCAATGTATACCATAGGTGGTGGGTCTATAATAGATCCTTTAGCTAAAAAAGCAAAAAGATTTGATAAAAAGTACTTGGAAGAGTTAAAAGTGAAAGAAAGCGGTAAAACTGAAAATATAATTGAAAACAATGTTAAAAAGTTAAGTGATCAGTATCCTAAGGCTTCTGATATACTTAAAGCTTTAGGAAAAAACGAAGAACAAATTGAAGAAAAGCTTCAGCTGCTTGTAAATGAAAATAAAATAGTGAGATTTGATACAGGTGATAAAGCTGTATATGTTCATAAAGAATATATTAATAATAAAGTAAATAGCATGTGCGACTTACTAGAAGGATTTCACAAAGAAAATCCTTTAAAATTGGGAATATCTAAAGAGGAAATAAAAAACAAAGTATTCAAAGGTATAAAACAAAAAATATATGATGAAGTACTAGAGTTATTTGTTAAGGATAATAAAATAAGCATACATGGCAGTTTTGTTTCATTAGCAGGTTTCACTATTAAATATACTAAAGATCAGAAAAATACAAGAGATAACATTATAAATGCATTTAAAGCTGCTAAATTTTCTCCACCTAAGTATGGTGAACTAGAAGAAAAACAAGAAGATAAGAAAAGCTTTAAAATGATATTTGATTCCTTATTAGATGAAGGGACTATAGTTAAAGTATCAGAGGATTGCTTATTCTTGAAAGAGGATTATGATAAGGTTAAGGAACTTATAGTTAATTTCATAAATACCAATGGAAGTTTAACCTTAGCTCAGCTTAGAGACGAGCTTAATACAAGCAGAAAGTATGCTATGGCACTAATAGAACATTTTGATGGAATAAAATTGACCAAAAGAGTGGATGATAAGAGAGTACTTTATTAAAGTTCGTTAAATTAAGAATTATAACTATACATTGTTTTTGTCAAAACAATTTTAATATTTTTTAAATAAAATTGTATTAACAGTCGTATAATTCATAATTATATGTTGATAAAATATGCAGTTTAAAAAATTTTGAAAAAATATGCTTAAAAAGTAACAAACTATGTTGAAAAAAGTTGACATAAACAGAATCTTAATTTATAATAACTAAGTGTAATGGATTGCAGTGCTAACTATTAAGATTTTTAATACGTTGCAATTTCATTTAAAACTTTGTACAATATAACAAGTTTTGATTCATAGTTTTAACTATAGTGAATTAAATATGTTATTAATAAGGGAGTAGATAGGTGCTGGTGTGCCTGCCGGTCTTCAAAACCGTTCTGTCGTGCTAAGACCACGATAGGTGGGTTCGATTCCCACATATTCCCGCCAATTGAAAGGTATAACCTCTAAGTGTGTAATATCAATGTGTTACATAGTTTAGAGGTTTTTGTATTTCGGGAATTTTATTTCCCACATTATTTTCACACTATGGTTTTCCAAAAACGAATAATGGATAATATTACCTTTATTCAAAATAACTGTAAAGAAGAAAGTAATTCCATTTGGCTAATTTCAGTAATGCAATTCAAAAAAATATTATAAACTTTAGTAGTACTTTCAATTGTTGCTACTAGCAGTATAGCTTTTGAAAGTGTACAAGCTGCAGAAATTAATGTTGTGGTACAAATACTCAAAAGACAACATATGGCCAGAAAAGTTTAAAATCAAATTCAACTAATTATTTTGTAATGATTCAACAAAAGCATATTATGTTGAATTGGCATTACGTGAACATAATGACGTTGGATTGGAATGCATTAATAATAGCGGAGTTCAGATTTTTAAATCAAATAGTACGGGTCTGGAAATTTATCGCTGCTCAAGTACCAGAGTATATTGCAGATTAATAAAATACACAGTAATATATAGTTAAAAGCACATCTATTTTGATGCGCTTTTACTGTGTAATAATAGAAAATTAATGTGTACACATTTGTATATATAAATAAGCATAAGTATGTATAAAAGTGACAGGCAAAATCTAAAGATATATAATCATTTCTAAAGGGGATGGTTATATTAAGTTGTAGTTGTAAATTATTATTCAAGTTGTCTTATGTTATGCTTATAGTTGCTTAATTTGTCACATGAGAATAGTAGATATTTACTTAGATTATGTATTATTGAAAGAAAAATTGAAAGATAGTACATACTAATAAGCTTTAATTGGAAAGATTAGTAGTATAGTCTTAATAATATCAAAGATAATTAAAATAAATAAAATGGGGATATTAGTGTGAAAATTAATACAATATTTAACAAGCAAAATATAAAGAATGCAATTTTTGTGATAATAGGATGTTTAATATCTGCGATAGGTGTAAACATGTTTTTAGTAAATGCAAAACTATTCAGTGGAGGTGTGTCAGGTTTAGCAATCTTAATACAGTATGCATTTAAGTTTCCAGCAGGATATACTGTATTACTAGCTAATATACCTTTACTTGTATTAAGTTATAAAAAATTAAACAAAAGGTTTACTATATACAGCACACTTGGAACTGTCTCATTATCAGTATTCTTATTGTTGACTAAAAATTTAAGTAGTATTGTTACAATACAAGATGACATTCTATTTTGTGTATATGGAGGTGTATTAACTGGTGTAGGAGCAGGATTGGCATATTCAAACCATGGTTCAGAGGGTGGCATGAACATTATAATAATATTAGTTAAAAAGAAGTACGATAGTTTTGATGTGGGACAGTTGGGCTTTACTGTAAATTGCGTGATAGTATTTTTAGGAATGTTACTAAATGGAATACCTATAGCATTATACACACTAATGAGCATGTATATAGCAGCCACTGTTACGGATAAGGTGATTCATGGTTTATCAAGAAAAAAGGTGCTGCTTATAATTACAGACAAAGAGGATGAAGTTTGTGAGTATATAACAAATTCTAAGCACCACGGAGTTACCATCTTAAACGGTAAGGCGCTTACAGGCAAGGAAAGAAAAGTTATATATTGTATAGTGCATGTATCAAGATTACCAGCGTTTAAGTATGCGGTACAGAAGATAGATGAAAATGCCTTGATTTCGATAATAGATGCTTCAGAAGTAGATGGTAAAGGATTTAATTCAAATATTTTATAACAAGCAATGAAAAAGCTATACCTCTTGGCAATAGTTTTTTATGTCATATTGGAAAGATAAACCCTATTTATTGTAAAGTTACGATAGATAAACGTTCTCCTTATATTTATAACATAACTTTATCATAATAATTAATATATAAATTATAAGAACAGATAGAATAATATTAAGAAGAAAGAAGGTATATTTATGAATTCACTCCAAAGTTTAAATTTTGATGCTAAGAGGTGTGGTGCGTGTATTTTTTGGCAAGGTGAAAGAATTATATGCAAGTGTGAAGTAAAATATGATGAAAGTTCTGTAGGTAAATGTAATAATCCAGATTCTCCTGCTTATGGTCGTGGAATGCCAGTTGTTTTGAGCTGTTTTAGTAAAAAGGACATTAAATAATTATATTATTTAATCTAGTATATTTTTTTGTAAAATACATTAGAAAATCAATATAACAAATTTATATCGAAAAATTAAAAAATGAAAATAAACTTTAAGGCACTCAACTATGGGTGTTTTTTAAATTTAAATTAAATGGAGAAATATATTATAAAAAATATTAAATGTATTAAATGAAATTAAAAATTAGGTATTATCATTTAAAACTGGTAATAAAGTATTATGTTACTGTGGAAGTTCAGGTTACAAAGAGGAAGGCATTTGTAATATATCCATTAGTCAATTAGTGGAAAATTATATTCTATTTAATGACTAAGTTTCACAGATTCATGATTATCAATATTATCAAAACATGTAAGCATTAAATCATTTAGTTTATTAAGATCAGTATAGATCAATTTATGTAGCAAATTCTTTAAATGATAGATACTTCATAGTATTACAAATAGTTTTAGAAAATTTTGTACATTTTCTGCATAAAAACATGAATGACCTTGCTTTTTATATTTATTGAAAAGTAATTATAAAGATAAAATGCAATAAATTGTAAATAAACTATTGATTTTGAAAATTGTTTTCATTATAATAAAATTAGCTAACAAGCATAAAAGATAATTGAGGGGAATGTTGTTTTAAAAGAAACTGTAGCAACAAAAATCGTTTCAATCTCTGTTGCTAACGGATTGCAAAGAGCATTTATAATAACGTATCCTTAAAGAAAATATAGTATGCATAAGTAGCTATTAATAGAATTTTTGATAGAGTATCCATGTATCCTTAACTGTATCCATAAAATACAGCATGGATACGGTTAAGGATACGGCTGAAAGTTAGTAAATATAAGGGATTAGCTGTAGCGTATCCTATATATCCTTATTATTGTATAGAGATATGTGAAATATAGAAATACATATATATACATGATATATATATATGACCATATAAGTAAAACAAGCTATTAAGGATACTATGGATACATTTGATAGAAGGAATTATCACAATTATATTTTTTAAATAGAGTAGCAACAACAACCGTTCCGATTTTTGTAAGTGGTCTGACCCCTTATAAAGATTGGAAGTTAGCTGACAATCTCTGTTGCTAATATAATATATGTATATATTTGAGGTAATTAAAGAAGGAAAACTTACAAATTGATTGTGGTTAGCCTTCTTTTTTTGTTTTTATTTATAGTAGTATAATTAGAAAAGTAACAAATTTTAAATTACATATGCTAAGTTTTATCCGATAGATTTTATGACTATCTACGTTTATATAGATGAAGGTACCTTTAGAAAGGATGTATAAGATGATAAATAAAGACAATTTTATTGAAGGACTAAAGTGCAAAGATTTAAAAGCCCTAGATTATTTAGTGGACAACTATTCTGATTTAGGATTAAAGGTTAGTTTTAGTGTTTTAAATAATAGAGAGCTTAGTGAAGAATGTACTAATGATGTTTTACTTAAGGCTTGGGATAACATAGCTTTTTTTAAGGGAAGTAGTGAAGATTTTGGTAAATGGTTTGCAGTTATAACTAAAAGACAAGCAATAGATATACTAAGAAGAGAAAAAAGACATAGTAATAGCTTAGAATTAAAAGAAGATTTAGCTTATAGTACTTGTGATAATGTTTTTGAAGAAGTACATAAGAAGTTACAGGGAGAAGCTTTAAAGTCTAATCTAGAAATGCTAGATGAAAACAGTAAAGAAATAATTGTTAGACGTTATTTAAAAGAAGAGAGTTTAGATGAAATAAGCGCTAACTTAGGAATAAATAAAAGTGCCATAAGCAATAGGCTTTTGAGAATTAGGAAAAAGCTAAAACATGTATTTATGGGAGGTAAATTATGATGCAGAATGATTTTATGAATGTAGATTTAGAACACGTAGATTTATCAGAATACAATTCTATAAAAATAAGTTTTTCCAAGGAAGAAAAAGAAAATATAAAAAAGAGTTTAAGAAAAAAGATTATAAAAAGAAAAAGTAAGTTAAAAAGAAGTGGTTTAGGAGCTATAGCAGCTTCAGTAGTAATAGCAACAGTGCTATTTTATAATGGAAGCAGTGTAGTAGCAAAGGTATTACCTGTATTTGATAAAATATATGTAGGTCTAGGATTTAAACCAGAGTATTTACCAAGTTCTGCTTACATAGGTAAGACTCATGAAGAGAATGGTGTAAAGGTTACTTTAGAAAATATTGTAGTAACAAAACATGTTATAAAGGTGGCTTTAAAGACAGAGTATGGTGATAAGTGGTCAAAATCAAAGAAACCTTTAGTGTTCTTTGGATATAAAATTAATGATAAAGTGTTAAAAACAGGTTCCTTTGGGGGTTCAAGAAGTATTGATGAAAATACAGAACTTAAGGTTCTTAATTTTCCTGAAACAGATAAGGAGTATCCAAGTAAGTTAAACTTTAAAATAGAAGCTACTAGTGATGCTTTTAATAAACCATTAGTATGGGATATAAAGGGAGACTTTTCAAAAAACTTTAAGGAAGACATTGAGAAACAGGTAACTATGTCTAAGAATATAGGAATAAATATTAAGCATATTGAAGCCAATCCCTTTGGTGCTATTATTAGCAGTAACAAATGGATGGACGGTTTTTACCTCAAGATAGATAATAAGATTTATCCTATATTTGGAGGAGGAAGTGGAAAGAATGACAATTTTTATACCTTTGTAGAGAATATAAATTACAATACTATTAAAGATTGTAATAACATTTCAGTTGTAAAGCATACTAAAAAAGAAATAAAAGATGATATATTTAAGAATATGACAAAGGAAGAAAATATAGCGTACTGTGATAAATTAGAAAAAGAACTGGACGATGTTCCAAAAGAAGAAAAAAAAGGCGTAATTTATACAAAGAAAATCACATTTATAAATGGAAAGAAAGCTGAAATCTACAATGTAGAGAGAAAGAATGGAAAGCTTCATGTCTATATTAAAGGTGATGATAAAAAACAGGTATTTAGTATGCTTTCACATTTATATACCAGCACAGGTATAGGAGTTCAAAGTATAGAGGACACTGGTGATGGATATTGCATAGAATTTGATGATATATCAAAGGATAAGGTAACAATTAAGATGGAGATTGGTATATTAGATTGTGATGGAGAGTATAGTGAAGAAGAGTCAAAGCTTACATTAAAATAGATTTAAGTATTTTGTTATTATATAGGAATTTTCTGCTTTTGGCCTTTGATTAAATCAGTTTTATTCTCCTCAGGAGGTTATGGTTCCTTACCTAGTCTATGTTCTGATTTTATAAATTATGGGTGAGCGAGTGAAAAACAATTTACTGAATTTTTGTTGTAGTAATATTACAAGTATACTATAATTTTCATATATACAGTTGAAAATTGTAAGATAAAGTATAATAAAATGTAAAATAGGAGAGATACAAATGAAAACATTATGTACTTAATCAATATTAAATTTTCTTAAAAAGTATTTTAAACAATCATGCAACAAAAAACTTGAAAAATCATAGCAATTGATATAGTTGCAAAAATTGGTGCAAGTAGTAAGTATTGGTAAACTGATTTATATTGGAGGAGATTATGAAAAAACTTATAAAAGATAAACAGAAACAGATCCCTTTACGCTTTGAATATGTTTTGATAGCACTGGGTATTGTGTATGGTGATATTGGTACATCACCACTATATGTAATGAAAGCAATTGTCTCTGGAAATGGTGGACTTGCCACATTAGATGATAATTTTATTATTGGTGCACTTTCTTTAATTATTTGGACAGTGACTCTATTAACAACTGTGAAATATGTCATGGTTGCTATGCAGGCAGATAATCATGGAGAAGGTGGCATATTTTCCTTATATTCACTGGTAATGAAACGTGCAAAATGGCTTGTAATTCCTGCAATCATTGGAGGTGCAGCATTATTAGCAGATGGCGTTCTTACTCCTGCTGTTACAGTTACTTCAGCAATTGAAGGCTTGCGTGGTATTCCATTGCTTTCAGATTTTATAGGAGAAGGGCAAGGAACAATTCTATTAATCACTATTGTTATTATTAGTTCTTTATTTCTTGTACAACGTTCAGGAACTAGTTTGATTGGAAAAGCATTTGGACCTATAATGGCCCTTTGGTTTGCATTCCTTGGAGTTATTGGCATATTATCCATTAGATTCAATCCACATGTACTGTTAGCTCTAAATCCGCTTCGAGGTATTCAATTACTTTTTAGTTCCTATAATAAAGCTGGCTTTATGATATTAGGTAGTGTTTTTTTGGCAACTACAGGAGCAGAAGCTTTATATTCTGATATGGGTCATGTTGGTAAGCTAAACATCTATGGTAGTTGGCCTTATGTTAAAGTCTGCTTAATTCTTAATTATTTAGGACAAGGAGCTTGGTTGATGCAAGCACGATTACATCCACAAAATTACCCTGTAACTGAATTGAATCCATTTTTCTCTATGATGCCAAATTCTTTACAACTTTTTGCAGTAATTTTAAGTACATTGGCTGCGATTATTGCTTCACAAGCACTTATCACTGGTTCCTTTACTCTCGTTTCAGAAGCAATCCATTTAGGTTTGATGCCTCACTTGCAAATTCAATATCCATCTGAAATGAAAGGGCAAATATACATTCCTAAGGTCAATAACCTCCTTTGGATTTCATGCATTGGAGTAGTATTGTTCTTTAAATCCTCAGGAAGAATGGAAGCTGCTTATGGATTAGCAATTACAGCAACGATGCTCATGACCACACTTTTACTTTTCCAATATTTACGCAGCAAAAGTGTACCAAATATTTTTTCTGTTCCTTTCCTTGTATTTTTTGGTGCATTAGAAACTTCTTTTTTATTGTCCAGTGCAACAAAATTTATGCATGGTGGATATGTAGCTGTTCTACTGGCTCTAGCTTTATTTACTGTAATGCTTACCTGGCATAAAGGATACCAAATTGAGCAAAAGCAATCTAAACTTTTCCCAGCCAATCGTTTTGTGAATCAATTAAGGCAATTAAGAGAAGATACTACTATTCCTTATACTGCCTGTAACCTCGTATATTTAACAAGCAATGGAAATATGAATCATCTTGAAAGAGATGTGTTGTATTCCATTTTAGACAAACGTCCAAAGCGGGCACAAATCTATTGGTTCATTCATATAGAAGTTGCAGATAAACCTTACACAAGGGAATATAGGGTTCAAAATTTTGGCACAGATTTCTGCTTCAAAGTTCAACTAAAATTGGGATTTAAAGTGGATCAGCGTATCAACGTCTATATGAGACAGATTATTCACGATCTCATGAAAAGTGGCGAAATAAAGCCACAATCTCAAGTTTACTCTTTGTATGATGAAAAAAATGTAGGTGATTTTATGTTTGTTCTCATCCGAAAAACTTTAGCTCCTGATAGTGACATTTCAGGAATTGACCGTACCTTTATGAGATTAAAATACAATATTAATAATTACACAGGATCACCAGTTCGTTGGTTTGGACTAGAGAACGCAAGTACTGTTGAAGAATCTGTTCCTTTGTTCATGAAAAGTAAAGAAACACATATGTTAACACGAATGGACAATAAAGTTACATACCATGATATTAGAGAGAAAAAGAATGCTTAGGATTTCATTGGTGTTGGCTAAACAAGATAGCATATATTTTGATTTTTTTAATATAAGGAACTTATTTAGTGTTTTATAATAACATTGTCCTAGGGATACGTAAACAGATTATTAACAATTTGTTTGGGTAACAGAGATTGGAAGTTAGCTGACAATCTTTGATGCTAATATTCTATCCAAACAAGTTTCGTCACAATTTCTGTACACGATTCTTGAAAAATGGAGTGGAACTCACCACCACTCCCAAGCTGGCAGGACATTCATTCAGATAACATCAAACTTCTACATTAACACATCACAAAAGGATAAACTAGATGTGATGGAACTTCTATAATAGACTAGATGTAAGAGTTAAAACAAAAGAAGAAAAGCAAATAGACATAGAAATACAAATACTACCAACGGAGTTTATGCCAGAAAGAACCATGTTCTACTGGGCTAAAATGTATACAATGCAAATCAATCCAGGAGATACTTATGATAAGCTAAAGAAATGTATAACAATAAACATATTGGACTTTGAATGTATACCAGTAAAGAAAATACACACAACTTATCATCTTGCGGAAGATGAAACAGGACACAAACTGACAGATATACTAGAAGTGCACTTTGTAGAACTACCAAAGTTGCTTGATAAAGAAATAGTAAAAGATGAAAATGAAGCTATAGTACAGTGGATGGAATTCATAGATGCAAAATCGAAAGGGGTGATGGAAATGCTTGCTAAGAAGAATAATGATATAAAGAAAGCTTATGATATATTGCAAATAATAAGTAAAGATGAAAAAGCAAGAATGGCATATGAAGCAAGAGAAGCAGAAGTCCGTGACCAATTGATTAGAATAAAATCAGCTAGAGAAAAAGGCATAGAAGAAGGTATAGAAAAAGGTATAGAAAAAGGAGAAACTGAAAAAGCAATAAAAGTAGCAAAAAATCTATTAAAAATGGGAATAAGCATTAAACAGGTAGCTGAAGCTACAGAAATAGCAGTAGAAAAAGTTGAAGAAATAAGAAAAGAAATATCCAATTAAATATAGCAAATTCGCAAAACTTTCCTCACAAATGGGTTAGAACCATGCCCGTCAAGCTTTTAATATATAATAACATTGTCTCCGAGGGACGTAAACAGATTGTTAACAATTTGTTTGGGTAATAGGGATTGGAAGTTAGCTGATAATCTCTGTTGCTAAGACCACGATAGGTGGGTTCGATTCCCACATATTCCCGCTAAAATGATATCAAGCCTTGAGAGGATTTGTATGATTCTTCCAAGGCTTTTTTATTTATAGTAATAAAAAAGTAGCAAAGAGAATATCATAAACTGGTTCAAGACTAGATATAATACCTGCAGTTTGTGTTTTGATATTTTTTAAACCATTTATGAATAATGAATGAGAAATTCCAGTGAAATAATATATTTAAAATATCTGGTTATGATAATAGTGAAACTAGGTAATACAAACGGTTACCAATAAAAAATAAAATAGTTAAAAAATTAACAAGATCTAGAAGGATTTTTATTAGCCTATGTAGAATAATTATATATATGGAAGGAGATGTTATTTTATGAAAGAGAAATTCTTATTTCAAAGCGGCGGTAACTTGTTTACTGTAAAGAACAATCAACTAAAGAATTTGGGTAAAGTTCCAGAAAGTGAAAAAGAACAAGATAAGTTATTGAAAAGTTATGGAATAGAGAAGATCAGTAAAATTGCACCCTTTATAAATAAGTTGCCTGAAAATGGGTTTGTGGTTTTTAGCAGGTAAATTAATTACATAAATAATAATAAAATTTAAGTTTGATTAGGAGCATTATAGCTCCTTTTTATTTGCAATGAAAAATGTAACTTTGTGAAAAATTATTTAAAAAAATGATGTATTGATAGGTAATTTAGTAAAAAGCATAAAAAGGTTTAACCTTGGGAAAATTAAAAAATGTATATACTAACACAGAAGGTGGGATAAATTAATGGTTACTATTTCACAAAGAATAGAAAGATTGCCGGTTACGCCAATGCTTTGGAAAGTGCTTTTTTTAACTGGCATAGGTTGGCTGTTTGATGCTATGGATCAGGGAATGGTGGCAGGGGTTATGGCAGCTATAGGAAGAGAATGGAAACTTACCCCTGCTGATTTAGGTATGCTGGGCAGTGCTTCAGCAGTTGGCATGGCTATTGGAGCAGCTGTTGCAGGTATGGCCGCTGATAAGTGGGGTAGAAAGACTGTAGTTACATTTACTCTTGTGTTGTATGGAGTAGCAAGTGCTGTATCAGGATTTGCAGCTAATTTTAGTATATTAATATTATTAAGATTTTTAACTGGATTGGGATTAGGGGGAGAATTACCAGCAGCATCTACTTTAGTCAGTGAGTTTTCACCTGCTAAATCCAGGGGACGTATGGTTGTCTTACTTGAGAGCTTTTGGGCTTGGGGATGGATTGTTGCTTCTTTAATTGCTTACTTACTAATTCCAGTTTATGGATGGCGTATTGGTTTCCTTTTAGGAGGAGTGCCAGCATTGTATGCAGCTTATCTTAGAAAAGGCATTCCAGAATCTCCAAGATATTTAGAACAAAAAGGATATTTTGAGGAAGCCAATGAAATTGTAAATAAAATGGAACAGCAAGCAGGAATAACTAGTAATAAATCTACTATAAGTAATAAGATAAAAAAGAAAAAAAATATCACACTTTCAGAACTGTGGTCCAAAGATTATATTAGACGTACTTTTGTACTATGGACTCTATGGCTTGGTATTAACTTTGGATATTATGGTTTTGTACTATGGACACCTACACTTCTTATGGGTAAAGGATTTAGTTTAGTGAAAGGATTTGAATTTACATTAATTATGAGTATTGCTCAATTACCTGGTTATTATAGTGCGGCTTATTTAATAGAAAGTATTGGGCGCAAGGCAGTGTTAGTAAGCTATCTATCAGGAACTGCTGTTGCAGCATACCTATTTAGCCAAGCAGCATCTGTTAATAACGTAATTATTTATGGTTGTTTGCTTTATTTTTTCAGCCTTGGAGCTTGGGGTGCAGTATATGCTTATACACCAGAAGTTTATCCTACAAGGGTTAGAGGAAGAGGAGTAGGTTCAGCAGCTGCAGTTGGACGTATTGGTGCTATTGCTGCTCCTTATATAGTGGGATTAGTATATCAAAGTAAAGGAAAACAGGCTGGATTTGTTTATGTATTTACTATGATTACTATAGTATTTGCAGTAGTAGCGGTGGTTATTGCTTTTGCAGCAATTGAAACTAAAGGTAGAAGTCTTCATGAAATTAATGAAAGAAACTAATTGAATAAAAATTTAGTTTTAAGTATAGTAGAAGCTTCTAAAGAAACTTACAATTAAAAAGATTTAAAAAAAAGAATTATTTATATAAAAAATTTACATTATCATAACCTCTAATACCAATAAAAATGTTATAATAATCTTGAGGTGATAATATTGGAAGTTCGTTTAAGTCTAGAACAGTTCAAATTACTTGCACTTCGATATCAAAAAGCTAAGAAAAAAGGAAAGAAGGATTTGGATGGTTATATTGCAGATAGATCATTGCGTATAAAAAAAAGATGCGGATACTTTAAGTGAATATTAACCAATTTTAAGAGTACCAACCTTCAGTTAGTACTCTCTTTTTCTATATAAATTTTATTCTAATTCATTTAAATTGTAAGGTGTTTCTTGATAAACGTAATAGTTTAACCAATTTGAATATAATAGGTTAGCGTGTCCTCTCCATTTTACTATAGGATCCTTTGTAGGATCATCTTGTGGAAAATAGTTTCTAGGAACTTCTATATCAAGACCTTTATTAATGTCTCTATCATATTCAGATTTTAATGTTAAAGGATCATATTCAGAGTGTCCAGTTACAAAAATTTGTCTTCCTTTTTTGGCTGTGACCATGTACACACCAGATTCTTTTGATTCAGCTAATATATTTAAATCAGGGACTTTTTCTATATCTTCTCTTCTAACTTCTGTATGTCTGGAATGAGGTACAAAAAACTCATCGTCAAAACCTCTCAATAGTTCAACTTTTTTACCAATAATTTTATGAGAAAATACTCCAAACATCTTTTTTTCAAGTTTATGTTTAGGTACTTTATAATGGTGGTACAAACCTGCTTGAGCTCCCCAACATATATGCAAAGTTGAATATACATTGTGAACACTCCAATCCATTATTTCTTTAAGTTCCTCCCAATAGTTAACTTCCTCAAATTCCATTTCTTCTATAGGAGCACCTGTAATAATTAAGCCGTCAAATTTTTGATGCTTAACCTCATCAAAGGTTTTGTAAAAGGTTGTAAGATATTCTTCTGAAATATTTTTAGAAACATGTGTTTTAGGATGTAATAATTCTATTTCTATTTGTAATGATGTATTACCAATAAGCCTTAATAATTGAACTTCAGTGGTAATTTTAGTAGGCATAAGATTTAAAATAGCAATTTTTAAAGGCCTAATATCTTGGTGAAAAGCCCTATGTTCAGGCATTACAAATATATTTTCATTATCTAAAATTTCAAATGCTGGTAAATCATCATTTAATTTTATTGGCACAGTTATCACCTCTTAGTTTTCATTATAATTTTGCTAATTTTCTGCGTTTTGAGATTTATTATAACACAATATTTTATAAAATTGTACTCCAATATTGTATTTTATTTGTGAAAGCATTATATAAAATTGTGTCTGGTAGTATGAAAGTATAACCATAAAAGGTATTGACATATGAAATTATAGTAATTATAATTAGAACATATCAGACAAAAATACTCTGAATTACGATAATAAGAAGAAGTAGAAGCAAACTTCTGTCTCTGAAGTGAGATAGGAGTTTTTGGCATAAGTTTTATTTGGTAAAAGAATCATTTAATGTAAAAGGGGGTATGAAAATATGTCAAAAGCGATTCTTAAATTAGTAAATGTAGCAAAGAAATTCGATGAACAAAAGGTAGTAAAGGATTTGTCTTTGGATATTGATGAGGGGGAATTTTTAACCATATTAGGTCCTAGTGGATGTGGAAAAACTACTACGTTAAGAATGATTGGTGGATTTGAAAATCCTACAGAAGGAAATATACTTTTAGAAGGAGAACATGTTGAAAACAAACAACCATATGAACTTAATATAAATACAGTATTTCAAAACTATGCACTTTTTCCTCATATGAATGTATACGAGAATATTGCATATGGATTAAAAATTAAGAAGGTGAATAAATTACAAATATCTATAAAGGTTAAAAAATGTTGAATTTAGTGCAGCTTGAAGGCTATGAAAAGAAAATGCCAAAGTATTTAAGTGGAGGACAAAAGCAAAGAGTTGCAATTGCAAGAGCATTAATTAATAATCCTAAAGTGCTTCTTTTAGATGAACCATTAGGAGCATTAGACTTAAAACTTAGAAAGCAGATGCAGGTTGAACTAAAAAGGCTACAGAAGAAGCTAGGTATAACCTTTATATATGTAACTCATGATCAAGAGGAAGCGCTTAATATGTCGGATCGTATTGTTGTTATGAATGAGGGAATTATAGAGCAAGTAGGTAACCCAGAAGAAATTTATGAAAGACCTAAAACTAGATTTGTTGCAGATTTCATAGGAGAATCAAATATATTTGATGCTGTGGTAGAAAAAGTCTGTGGGAATAAAGCAGTACTAAATATAGGAGAGTCAAATCTAATTGTTGAGAATAGAAATTTAAAAATGGGAGATATCCAAGTCATTTCTTTACGACCAGAAAAAATAAAGTGCTCAACGAATCCAGTAAATAATTTTAATATAAAAGGAATTGTAAAAGAACATAATTACATGGGAGCTGCTCTTAAATTTATAGTAGTCTTACCAAATGATAAGGAGATAATAGTAAGTGACTATGAAAAAAGCTTAAGTGTTCCTGAAGTTGGAAAGGAAGTATTCTTATATTGGGATCAAAAAGATTTAGTATTCATAGGACATGAAGGTGAAAATATAGAAGAAGCAATTCAAGGGGAGGCAGTGACACTATGAGCGCCCTGAATTATAAAGATTTAGATAAAGCTAAAACAGTAAAAAGTAAAAAAATAGATTTTTATAAGTTTACTTTGATTTTTCCAATATCCTTATGGATGATATTACTTGTGGCCATACCCTTAACTTATGTTGTAGTTATAAGTTTTATGCAAAGAGGTGCAGAAGGTGGAATAAATTTTGTCTTTTCCTTTGAAAATTATAAAAGAATGATAAAGCCTCTATATTTTAAAGTTTTTTTTGATTCTTTGGGGATAGCTGCTATAACTACTTTTTTAACATTTTTGTTTGGATATCCTTTTGCATATTTTCTTTCAAAAACACCAAAGAAACTTCGTATATTTGCACTTATGATGATAATAATTCCATTTTGGACAAATTCACTTATAAGGACTTATGCTTGGATGGCACTACTTAGTACGGAAGGACTCATTAACCATATATTTTTAAATTTAGGATTGATTAAAGAGCCTTTAAAATTACTTTATACCTATGGAGCAGTTCTAATAGGAATGGTTTATACCTTGTTTCCATTTATGGTTCTTCCACTTTATAATTCTATTGAAAAAGTGGATAAATCTCTTGTGGAGGCAGCAAAGGATTTAGGAGCAAATAGTTTAAAAACATTTACTACTGTTACTTTGCCACTTACTATGCCGGGAATTATTGCAGGATGTATATTGGTATTTATACCATCTTTGGGGTTGTTCTTCATACCTGATTTAATGGGCGGCAGTAATATTATGTTAATTGGAAACCTTATAAGGAATCAATTTTTAGTTTCAAGAGATTGGCCTTTTGGTGCAGCACTTTCAATTGTCCTTATTATTGTTGCATTAATTCTTATAGGTATTTGTAGGAAACTTACCGGTAAAAAAGTAGATGTGGAGGTTTTCTAATGAATAAAAAAGTTTTTAATTGGATTTCAGTTTTATATACTGCTTTAATATTTTTATTTTTATATGTTCCAATATTTGTAGTAATAGTTTATTCCTTTAATGCGTCAAAAAGTAATGCAATATGGGCTGGATTTACCCTTGATTGGTATGAAAAATTATTTGATGATACAAATGTAATGATTGCTTTTAAAAATAGTATTATAATTGCGGTGTCTAGCACAATAATTTCTTCAGTAATAGGAACTTTAGGTGCCATAGGCTTATATAAATATAAGTTTAGAGGGAAAAGTATAGTTGATATGCTTCTTAATATAGTCATAGTAATACCTGAAATTATTATGGGAATATCACTATTAATATATTTTTCACAGCTTAATGTACCTTTTGGAATAACCACTTTAGTTTTATCACATGCTACCTTTTGTATTCCATTTGTGCTTATTGTAGTAAGAGCAAGATTTGCAGGATTTGATAGTTCTATTGAGGATGCTGCTATGGATTTAGGTGCAAACAGGTTTAAAGTATTTACCAGCATAATTTTGCCACTTATATTACCAGGCATACTTTCAGGTGCCATGCTGGCGTTTGCATTATCATTTGACGATGTAATTATAAATTTCTTTGTATCAGGGTCAGAAAGCACCACTTTACCAATTAAGATTTTTTCAATGTTAAAGTTTGGATTGTCTCCAGAAATTAATGCACTATGTACAATAATGCTAATTTTTATATTTATCCTCATTATTGTTTCACAAGGTATAAGATTTAAAAGACAGGATAAAAATTTAAATTAATTATATTTAGAGGGGGATTGGGTTTTATGTACAAAAAATTATCAAAAATTTTAAGTTTACTGCTTGTAGCAGTATTATCAACATTTGCATTTTCAGGATGCTCAAAATCAACTACTACATCTAGTAACACGCAAAAGGCAAGTGAAGAAAAAGTAGTGAATATATTTACTTGGGCAAATTATGTGCCAGATGATGTTGTAAAAAAATTTGAAAAGAAAACAGGAATTAAAGTAAACTATACTAATTTCTCGACTAATGAGGAAATGCTTGCTAAGCTCCAAGCTGTTAAAGGATCACAATATGATGTAGTTATTTGCAGTGACTATATTGTTGAAGTTATGGGAAAACAAAAAGATGTATTAATGCAGCCTATAGATAAAGCAAACATAGCTAACTACAAAAATGTAGATACTAAATATTTAAATCAGGAATACGATAAAGGAAATAAATATTCCATACCTTATACATTAGGTACTCAAATGATTGTTTACAATCCAGATAAAATAAAAACTGACATTAAGGGTTATAAAGATTTATGGAATCCAGAACTTAAAGGTTCTATGGTACTTGTAGATGATTCAAGAATAGTAATAGGTATGACTCTTAAAAAGTTAGGATATTCAATGAATGAAACTGATAAGGCTAAGCTAGATCAAGCAAAAGCAGAATTAAAGAAACTAAGACCTAATGTAAAAGTTTTTGATGCAGATACACCACATAATAGTCTTATAAGTGGCGATACTAGTATAGGATTTATGTATGGTTCACAAGCATCAGCAGCTGTAAGAGCAAATCCTAAATTTAAAATAGTATATCCTGAAGAAGGAATGAATATAGAAGAGGATAACTTTGTAATACCAGTAAAAGCGCCACATAAGAAAAATGCAGAACAATTTATAAACTTTATGTTGGATGGAGAAATAAGTAACGCAGCTACTACATCTAATGAATATATTAATACTAACCTTGCAGCTAAACAGTTTATGTCAAAGGAATATTTAAATAATAAAGCTGTATTTATTCCAGATGAAAATTTCAAAAAAGGGGAACATTTTAAGGACTTAGGTGATGCGGCTAAAACTTATGATTTAATTTGGTCTGAATTTAAACAACAATAAAATTTTAGGAAGGTGAAAATATGGATATTTATGATTTGTTAATTAAAAATGGAACGCTGATAGATCCAGAAAGTAATACTATGATTCATGGAAATGTAGGCATTAATCAATGTAAAATAGCCATAATCACCAAAGAAAATATATGTGGGAAAAAAGAAATTGATGCACAGAGATGTATTGTTTGTCCAGGATTTATAGATATTCATGGTCACATAGATGGTCATAGAGAATGTGGAGAATTGTCTGTATTTCAAGGAGTAACTACAACTATAGGAGGAAATTGTGGCTTTTCTCCTGAGGATTTAAAAAAGTTTTTTCTTGAACAGGATAAAAAAGGTTTTCCAATAAATCAAGCTCAATTTATAGGACACTTTAATTTAAGAAAGAATGTAGGATTAATAAATCCTTATATAGCTGCAACAGATTTTCAGATAAAGTGTATGGAAAATATAGAAAAAAAGCTTTTTGAAGAAGGTGCTGTTGGATTATCTTTTGGTTTAGAGTATGCTCCAGGAGCATCTTTTGAAGAAGTTATTGCACTTAGTAGTATTGCCGCTAAATATAAAAAACTAGTAGCAATACACACTAGATTGGATGGACCAAAAGATCTTGATTCTTTAAAGGAAGCTATAAAAATTGCTGAAATTACAGGTGCAGCAGTTCAAATATCACATTTTGTATATCAATATGGAACAGGTATAATGACTGAAGCACTTGAAATTGTAGAGGATGCAAGAAAAAGTGGATTAAATGTGTGGTTAGACAGTGGTATGTATACAGATTTTGCTACATCTATAGGTACTAGTGTTTTTGATGAAGATCATATTAAAAAATTTAATTGGAAGCTTAATGATATGTTAGTTTCTACAGGTAAATATAAAGGAGAGAGACTGACAGAAAAGCTTTATAAAGAGCTTAGGGATAACTATAAAAATGAAACTATAGTTTGTTTTACAGGTGTTGAAGATGAAATTTATGAAGTGCTTTTAAAGGAGTATGTTATGCTATCTTCAGATATAGGACCTAGTCCTTCTGGAAATAGATCAGAAGGGCATCCACAAAATGCAGGAACATTTCCAAGATTTTTCAGAAAAATGGTAAGAGAACAAAAGAGTATTTCTCTTATTAAGGCTATAGAAAAATGTACACTATTACCAGCAAAGGTTCTTGGACTTACAAGTAAAGGAAGATTGAAAGAAGGATTGGATGCTGATATAGTAATATTTGATATAGAAACAATAAGTGATAAATCTGATTTTCTAGGGAAAGGAAAACCTGATGCTAAACCAGAAGGAATTCATTATGTAGTTGTAAATGGAACAATTGTTGTAGAAAACGGTGATATAATAGATGAAGTTTTACCAGGAAAAACAATAATAGATAAATAGAATAAATGAAAGAGTAAGGAAGAGTTGAATTATGGATATTAAAAATTTAGCAAAACAAAGTGAAAAATATACTATAGACATTAGGAGAGACATTCATCAAAATCCCGAACCATCATGGAAAGAATTTAGAACAACAGAGCTTATAGAAAGAGAACTAAAATCATTTGGTATAGAAACTAAAAAGCTTAAAAGAACAGGTATTATAGGTATTCTTAAAGGAATAAAATCGGGAAAAACGTTAGCACTTAGAGCGGATATAGATGCACTATCTATAAAGGAAAATACAGAATTACCTTTTAGATCAAATAATGAGTATATGCATGCTTGTGGTCATGATTGTCATACAGCAATGCTTTTAAGTGCAGCTAAAATATTATCTGAAATAAAAGACCAATTTAATGGTACAATAAAATTTATATTTCAGCCAGCAGAGGAAACTTGTGTTGGTGCCAAGGTGATAATGGAAGAAGATAATGTACTTGAAGGTGTAGAGGCAATATTTGGTATGCATATATGGGGCAATTTGGAGTATGGAAAATTCAATATAGAGTCTGGTGCTAGAATGGCTTCAGCAGATACCTTCAAAATAAAAATAAGAGGAACTGCAAGTCATGGCTCTACACCTCATTTGGGAGTAGATTCTATTGTTGCTGCATCAGCAGTGGTTATGAATTTACAGAGCATAGTAAGCAGAAATATAAATCCAATTGAACCAGTGGTTATTACTGTTGGAACTATAAAAGGTGGAGATAGATTTAATATAATTGCAAATGAAGTAGTTATGGAAGGAACTACAAGAGCATTTTCACAGGAAGTGAGAATAGTTATAGAAAAGAAAATGAGAGAAGTAGTTGAAAATACAGCTCAAACCTATGGAGCTGAAGGAACACTAGAATATGAATACTGTCCAGCTCCACTTATAAATGATCCCAAATTAACAGATACAGCATTAAAGTCTGTGAAAAAACTTTATGGAGAAGATAGTTTAATACCTATGGATAAATTAACTATTTCTGAAGACTTTACCTACTATATGGATAAGGTTCCAGGGATATTTGTATTCTTAGGTGGTGGAAATGAAAAGCTTGGTATGTATGCAAATCATAATGATAAGTTTATAATAGACGAAAGTGCATTAAGTAGGGGAACTGCCTTATATGTTCAGTTTGCTGCAGACTTTTTGAACAGCTAAACCAAAAAAGTAAATAATAAATTATTGTGTAAAAAACAGTAAGAATAAGTAATTATATAGAAATACACCCTTCAAAGTCCTATAGAAAAAAGTTAAAAGCCTGTATATAATTAATAATATAATAATACAAATTTGAGGGGGTATTTTTCATGGATGAAAAGCAAATGGAAATAATTGAAAAGATTTTAAGAGAGCTCCAAGATATTAAAGTAATTCTTCAAGAAAAAATGAGTGATGATGAAAGCGTAGAAGAATAAAAAATTTACATAGTTTATTTGTTTTGAAAATTTTAACAATGCTGTTCTAATTAGGTGTTTAAATGATGTGAAAATTAGTTAAACGCCTTTTTGTTATGTACTCAGATAATTTTTGTAATTTATAAACTAAAATATAAATTATTATTTTTTAGTTTAAGAAAAACAACTTTTTTGCATTTTGTCACTTTACAAATTTAGCACGATAAAGTATAATCATTAATATATTAATTGAAAGTATTTTGTTAGGAGGCTATAAAAATGAAAAAGAGACTTGTGTTTTTAGTAATTGCAATATTTACATTGGGGGTATTAATTTCTGGTTGTGGAAAAAAGGAACAAGCTACTGATAACTCATGGAAGGAAATACAGCAAAAAGGGAAATTTGTATTAGGTTTAGATGATAGTTTTCCACCGATGGGATTTAAAGATGACAAAGGTCAAATTGTTGGATTTGACATAGATATGGCACAGGAAGCAGCAAAGAGGATGGGTGTAAAAGTTGAATTAAAACCAGTTCAATGGGATGGTGTTTTACTAAGTTTAAATAATAAAGACATAGATGTTATATGGAATGGACTTACAATTACAGATAAGAGAAAACAACAAATAACATTTTCTAAGGTATATCTTCAAAATAAACAAATTATAGTAACAAACAATGATTCTAATATAAAAACTAAAAAAGATTTAGCAGGAAAGAAAGTAGGTCTTCAGTTAGGAAGCAGTAGTGAAACGGCATTAAATGCGGATAGTACCACTACAAAATCTATAAAAGAAGTAAAAAAGTATTCTAATAACACAGAAGCATTGATGGATTTAAAGACAGGACGTATAGATGCTGTAGTTGTAGATGAGGTAGTAGGAAGATACTACATATCAAAGAAACCTGGACAATATAAAGTTGCTGATGAAGATTTTGGTAAAGAAGATTATGGTGTAGGCATAAGAAAATCAGATGTAAGTTTTAAGAATGAACTTGATAAGACTTTAGATGCTATGAAAGCAGATGGAACAGCAGATAAAATTTCACAAAAGTGGTTTGGAAAAGATATAATTGCAAAATAAAGAGGGAAGTGATTTAATTGACTAATCTTATGGATGTTACAGGATTTATTTTAAAAGGGAGTTTAATATCTTTAGAATTATTTTTAATAGTTGCAGTTTTTTCTATACCTTTAGGGATTTTGATTGCAGTAGGAAAAATATCAAGTATAAAACCTTTGAGAGTAGTATTAAGTTTATATACATGGGCTTTTAGAGGGACTCCTTTATTGCTTCAACTTTTTTTTACATATTTTGGACTTCCTGTAATGGGTATAAGATTAGAACCATTAACAGCAGCAAGTATAGCATTCACTACAAATTATGCAGCATATTTAGCAGAAATATTTAGAGCTGGAATAGAATCTATTGATAAGGGTCAATTTGAAGCTGCTAAGGCACTTGGAATGAGTTATGGACAAACTATGATAAAAATAATAATACCTCAAGCTGTTAGAAACGTAATTCCTGCAGTTTGTAATGAAAGTATAAATCTTATAAAAGATACAGCATTAGTTGCAGCTATTGGTATTGGTGACTTGCTCAGAGCTGCAAAGGAAATTGTAACACGAGATTTCACCATTACCCCTTTTATGATAGCTGCAGTAGTATATTTATTTATTACATCAATACTTGTAACAGTATTTAGAAATATTGAAAAAAAATATTCTGTATATTAATTTTAATCTTCTGTTATTGGAGAAAGATTTCAGTTATTTATTACTAATTGAAGTTTTTTTCCTTTTTTCTTTTTTTAAATTACAATTGTCTAAACACTCTTTTAAGCATTCTTCAATTACATCGCTAGTTATTTCGAAGTTTTCTACCTTTTTCATAATATAATATTCCTCCCAATAATAAAAAAATTTAGTGAAGTGAAAACAAGAATATGTAAATTATTATACCATATTTTTCCAGAAACACAAGCGATATTATATTTAATTCCACATATAAATACCACATCATAGTTAAAATAGCTGAAGGGTGGTACTTTATTTATTTTGGCTTGTGTATAAAATATTAAGTAAGAAGAGAAATAAAATGTATGGAGGAATTAAAATGAAAATAGGAGTTGTAATGGGTGGAATATCTTCTGAAAGAGAAGTTTCCTTAAATTCAGGAAAAGAAATAGTAAAATATTTTAATAAAGAGAAATATGATGTTGTTCCAATAGTAATAGATAAAAAGGATGATATTATTGCAAAAGCAAAAGATATAGATTTTGCTTTTATAGCACTCCATGGTAAGTTTGGAGAAGATGGGATAATACAAGCAGTACTTGAAACTATGGATATTCCTTATTCTGGATGTGGACCATTGACAAGTGGTGTATGTATGGATAAAGATATAACTAAAAAGATATTAAGATCAGCAGGTATAAATACAGCAGATTGGTTGTCTGTAAAATCTGTAGAAGAAATAGATTACGATCTTATAGAAAAAATAGGCTATCCTGTAGTAGTAAAGCCTAATTGTGGAGGGTCAAGTGTAGCTACAAATATAATCAAGAAAAAAGAAGATATAGAAAGTGCTGTTAGCTTGGCATTAGATTATGATACAGAAGTTATGATAGAAAAGTATATTAAAGGTGATGAAGTAACTTGCTGCATGATGAATGGTGAAGTTCTTCCATTAATAGCTATAAAGCCTAAAGCAGAATTCTTTGATTATACAGCAAAATATGCTGATGGTGGTTCAGATGAAATTATAGTAAAACTTGAAGAAGGAATTCAAAATAAAATAGAAGAAATGGCATTAAACTGCTGGAAAGTTTTAAAATGTAATGTGTATGTAAGAGTAGATATGATAGTAAAAGAAGGCGTGCCATATGTGCTTGAATTAAATACACTACCAGGTATGACTAAAAATAGTTTATTCCCTAAAAGTGCAAAGGCCGTAAATATGTCATATACAGATTTATTAGAGAAAATAACTGAGTATTCATTAGCTGAAGTAAGATAAAAGTCAATAGATATATGAATAATAAAAATAAAAGAGCTGTCGCATTAGCATAAAAAATATGTTAACACGTCAGCGTTTTTTATATATTTACATAAAATAAAAATAAATACAATAATACAATTGTTTTGAACTTGAAATTAAAGTATAATTATATAAATATTACATGTAGGAGTGAGTTTTGTGATAAGGAATATTAAATCAAGTATATATTTAATTATCCTAATAATGTATATATTGCTTAGTAGTGTATTTTTCAATTACAAATCACATATTTTAATTAAGAAGTTTGATGTTTTTTCTATAATGATTTTAACATTAGTGTTTTCAATACTCTTCGGATTTTTATTGAATTTTGAAAATTTAATAAAGAAATTAAGAATGCAAGGAAAAATTTCTTGGAATATACCTAAAATATTAATTTGTTTTATTTTAGGTGTTATTATAATCACATCTATACTTGAGTATCTAAAAATAATTTCTATATGGTATATCATGGACATAAGCAAATATACATTAACTTTGATTGGAGTTTTATTTGGATATCTCTTTTCAGATTTATTTGAAAAACAATAGATGGTATATAATTTGCTTAATGCAACAGCTCCTTCTATTTTATATATAAGGAGCTGTTGCATTATATTTCATTTTAAGATAAACGATATTTAATTGAAATATTACTTGATCAAATATATAATAATTATATGTCTTGAAATTTGTCTAACTTTAGAAGTTATTGTAGTATTATAATTCAAATTAATATGTTATTTAGAATAGTCCTGGGAGGTGTTAAATGAATATTTTTGAATTATTGAAGGTAAATTCTTTTTCCAAGCTAAAAGTAATTAATAAAAAGGCTGATTTGTATAGAGAAATAGAGACAATAGAATCAACAGAGACTCCTGATGTAGCTGAATATTTACCCAAAAATACATTACTTATTACAACAGCTATGGCGTATAAGGATGATCAGGAACAGCTTTGTATGCTTATTCATAAATTAAACGAATTGCCATGTGCAGCATTGGCAATAAAACTAGGACGTTTTATTAATTACTTAGATGAAAAAGTTATTATAACAGCAGATGAATTGGGATTTCCTCTTTTACAGATTCCTATGGATGTTACATTAGGGGAAATATATCATCAACTGCTTGGTTACTTATGGAATGTCCAAAATAAGGAAGTGCTTTATGCACTAAATACCCAAAAAAAGTTCTCTACACTTATATTTCAAGGAGCATCTACAGAAGTCTTATTAAATAATTTGGGTATTATACTAAAAAAGTTAGTTGTACTTATGGACCCACTTGGGAATATTATTGGTTCCAATGATAATTTTATAGAAGGAGATATGAAAAATGTAAAAGAATTATTTTTTTCTCTATCACTTTATAAAAAACAATCAGGTTTAGTACAATATTATGTTGATGCAAAGAATAAAAAGGGGAGAATCTCCATTTATCCTTTTCATGCTTTTGGGCGGAATTCTTACTATTTACTTATTTTTAACTCGGAGTCATTGTCTGCTGATATTTCAGCTTTAGTTATAGAACAGGTTTTGCTTGCATTTGAATTTTCATTATATAAAAACTTATGCATTTTATATCATAAATTAAAAGATAATGAAAGATTTTTACTTTTGTTATTAAATAAAAATAAAATGGAGGAATTACCGGCACAGCAGTTACTGGCTATTGAAGAGAAGCATGGATTAAAGCCTAGTAAGTTTTACTATGTTGTTTTAGTAACATTAGAATCTTTTAAAAACAATAAGTTTCATGTTGATAAATTTTCTCATCGTGAACAAAAGTATATTTTTATTTATGAGTGGTTAGAAAAAGACATTTCAAAGAATTATCATAATAGTATTATATTAGTTCCAGAAATCGAAAATTATAGATATGTATTGCTAATTCAAGACGATACTAGCGATTTAGAAGAAAAGTTGCGATATTATCATGATAAACTTTTGGAAATGTTACAAGTAAAAGCTACGTTTTCATATGGTAATAGGGTATCAGAAGTAGAAGCAATAAAATATTCTTATTATGGAGCGTTAGAAAGCTATCAGACTGGAGAGGAAAAAGATGATATTTCTTTTATTAAACATTTTAAAACAAAAAATGTAAACGAGCTATTGAAAACGCTTTCCAAAGATGAAGTAGAAGGATTTTGTATATATAATTTAAAGACATTAGCGTATCCACAGGATGTGAAGAGCTTAGAAATTAGAAACACCTTAAGAACTTATCTGGAATCCAAATGCAGTATTACAGAAACTTCAAATAAGATGTTTCTTCATAGAAACACTGTAAAATATAGAATGAAAAAGTGTGAGGAGGTTCTAGGAAGAAAAATAGATGATTCTGATTTTATACTCCAATTACAATTGAGTTTAATTTTAACAGAAGAAAAATAATTAAAACTATGAGAGTAACCAAATCCCCAGCAAGTCTGACGGGTTTGGTTACTATGTACAAAATAATATACTTTTCTTTATTTACAAATTAACTTTAATAAAATTCAAAGATTCTTCTATTAAAGATAAAGTATCTTCACAGCTTGTATCCTTGTCAAAATCATGTGCTTTGATAGAAGATACGAATAAATTTGAATTGGGCAGAAGAGAAGATAAAATTTGAGATTCTGAAAAAGACACATCTGGATCATGAAAACTATGAGCAAGCAATACAGGAGGGAAATTGGTGAAATCTTTTGTTTTCTTAAATGAAAATGAGGTATAAAAATCTTCTATGGAATTATCAATTAGCATAGATAGCCATTTTCCTGTTTGTCTAGCATAGACATATAAGCTGTATCGTGTATCTAATGAACCTTCTGCCGATTCATCTCCTTTGCATATCTTATTGATTGTTTCAATATCTATAGTAGGAAATTTCATATAATATGAGTTCGGTTGAGTATACCAAGAATCATGAACAAATGTATAACCATAATAAGAGAGAATTCCATTAGGAACTTCTGGAAAATTCATATTTCCAGCAATAAGACACAAGTATGCACCAGCAGATCTTCCGAATAGAAAATATGGACATTTAGAATAAAATATATTAGAACGATTATCTAAGTACCAATTAATAGCATCGCTTACGTCAGCCATAATATGAGATAATTTATTTATAGGAGCCAAACTATAATCAAAAGCAAGAATAGAATATCCGGCATTACAAAATTTATTGATATGATATTCTGGAAGATCTGTTCTTTTTCCAAATAGCAATCCGCCGCCATGAAAATATAAAAGAGTGGCGCGGGTTGTTTTTTGTTTGCTTCGATATAGTGTAGCATACAATTCTATATTTGTTTTTTTATAGCAAAATGTCTCTAGAGACATTTTGTTTGAATTTACAGAGTGCAAAAGAATACCTCCTTATTAAGTATGAAAATATTGTATTAATATTTTAAATTTTTAGTTTGTATTTTTTTTAGTTTACATTAAAATACTAAATTTTAGAATGTGCATAATGGACAAAAAACTAAAAGAGGAATTATCCACAGTGAATATTGTTACTATTTGGTTCTCCAAATACAATGTATACATAGGTTAAAGAAGTGGAGGTGCTTAGGTAATGAGTGAATTATTACAAGAAATCGAAGATATAAGAAGTTGGATTTCTTCTTTTGGATCAGATGATTTAGGAGGAGTAAGCAGACTGTTATATTCGGAAAGTTGGTTGGAAGTACAAAAGGCATTAAAGAAAAAGTTTGAAGAATTAGGCATGGAAGCTAGGTTTGATGAAATCGGCAACTTGTATGGAAAAATTATTGGAACGGATAACGGTAATGAAACAATTGCAACAGGGTCACATGTGGATACAGTTGTAAACGGTGGACAATTAGATGGACAGCTAGGAATTATAGGTGGATATCTAGCTATTAAACGTTTGCTAGAAGCCCATGGTAAACCTAAGAAAAACATAGAAATAATATCCTTAGCAGAGGAAGAAGGAAGCAGATTTCCATATGTTTTCTGGGGCAGCAAGAATCTTTTTGGAATAGCAGATAAAAAAGATGTAGAGAATATCGAAGATGCAAATGGCATTGGTTTTGTAGATGCTATGCATCAATGTGGATTCGATTTTAAAAAAGATAACTCATGTTCCATTCCAGATGTAAAAGCTTTTGTAGAACTTCATATTGAACAGGGAAATACACTAGAAATGGAAGGAATATCTGTAGGTGTAATTTCCGGCATCGTAGGACAAAGAAGATATAACATTAAATTAAAAGGTGAAGCTAATCATGCAGGAACAACATTGATGAAATATAGAAAAGATGTTACTCAGGTTTTTGCAAAAATTGTAACAGAGTCTATTGAAAAAGCAAAAAAAGTGGGAGATCCGTTAGTTTTAACTTTTGGAAAAATTTTAGTAAAACCTAATACAGTAAATGTAGTTCCAGGAGATGCGATGTTTACAATGGATTGCAGACATACAGACAAAGAAGTTTTATGTAAGTTCACAGAAGAAATAGAAGAGCTCATGAAACAGGCAGCTAAGGAATCAAGTGTAGAAATAGAAATTGATCGTTGGATGGATGAAGACCCAGTTCCAATGGATAGTAACATTACAAGTGTAATTGAGAATGCCTGCAAGAAGAATAATATAGATTATAAAATTATGCACAGTGGAGCAGGACATGATTCTCAGATAATTGCACCAAGAATTCCAACAGCTATGATATTTGTACCTAGTATTAAAGGAATTAGTCATAATCCAGCTGAAGATACAAAAACAGAAGATTTAAACAAGGGAATTGAAACGTTAAAAGCATCCTTGTATGAATTGGCATATTAATATTAAATGATGGGGGATTTAGAATGTTAAAAGAAAACGATTTATCAACATCAGTTCAAAGTAATTATTGGAAGAGAATTGTATTTACCTTTTGTCTTGGTTGGACAATAATTTGGATATACAGAGCTATGCTATCTCCTATTTACGCAGAAATTCAAGGAACTATAGGACATCAAACAAATGCAGCAATGGGAGTAATTGCAAGCTGTTATTTCTTTGGATATACAGCACTTCAAATTCCTTCAGGATTTTTGGTAGATAAGTTTGGTCAGAAAAAAGTTCTTATACCTGGATTTACTATCTTTGCTTTAGGTGCATTAGGTATTGCACTTTCAAAATCATTAACATCAATTTATATAGGTAGTGTATGTGCAGGTATTGGTTGCGGAACTTATTATGGAGCAGCATTTTCATTAACAGCACAACATGTACCGTTTGAAAAGAAGGGCTTTTCGACAGCAATTGTAAATAGTGGTTCTGCTTTAGGATTAATCTTAGGTATGACTGGATCTAGTTACATTGTAAAAACTATGAAAATGCCTTGGCAGACAATGGTATTTATTTCTGCAGCATTAATTTTCTTACTTGTATTATGGTTTGCGTTTGCAATAAAAAGCACAGATCGTGTAAAACCAGAAAAACAAGTAAAAGTAAGTAACACTGAAGTGGGTACTCAACCAGCACAGAAGAATTCATTATTTGGACTAAATATGATTTCATGCTATATCTTATACTTCTGTACATGTTATGCGTATTATATGATTGTAACATGGCTTCCAAAATTCCTACAGACTGAAAGAGGAATTAAAGGTGGATTAGTTGGACTTATAGTATCTATGATTTCAGTAACAGCAGTTCCAGGAGCATTATTCTTTGCTGGTCTTTCAGATAAAATAAGAACTAAAAAGGCGTATATAATTATTGGACTTGAAGCTTCAGCCTTTGTTTTAGTTGCTGTATCTATGTTTGCACCAAATACAACTAGTTTAGCAATAATATTATTACTTTATGGATTCTTAGGAAAAATGGCAGTTGATCCAGTATTGATTTCTTATATTTCAGACAAAGCAGATAAAAAGAATCTTGCTACAACTTTGGGAATGTTTAATTTCTTTGGAATGGCATCATCAATTGTCGCACCAGCAGCTACAGGTATTGTAATGGATAAAACAGGTTCTGGTGTAATAGGATTTTATGTTGGAGCAGTATTATTAGTTATTGGATTATTACTATTTGTGTTATTTAATGCAAAAAGTTTAAGTAATAAAAAAGTGGAGGTATAATTATGAGTTATTTAAATCAAGTTACAGGATATAGAAAGGATATTTTAACAAACAGATCTGTTGTAAAACATGGCAACTTTGCTTTGATTGAACCAGATGGCATTGTAAAAAATGTGATTCCTGGATTTGAAAATTGTGAGTTAACCATCTTAGCATCTCCAAAATTAGGAGCTTCTTTTGTAGATTACTTGCTTACTATTAATGAAGGTGGACGTAATCATTTAGGCTTCGGTGAAGATGGCGTAGAAACTTTTCTTTATGTATTTGAAGGTGATTTAAAAGTATGGAATGGAGAAAAAGAACAAGAGATAACAGATGGAGGCTACATTTTCTGTCCAGAAAACGAAAAATTATATTTTGAAAATAACGGAGATAGAAAAGTAAAAGCTTTCTTATATAAAAGATGCTATGACCGTATAGAAGGTTTTGAGTCACATACTGTAATTGGCAACATCAATGATGTTGAATGGGTACACTATGAAGGAATGGATGATGTATTAGTAAAAGATTTTCTACCTTCTGCTACAGATATTGGATTTGATATGAATTTCCATATACTTTCCTTTAAACCAGGTGCTTGCCATGGTTACATAGAAACTCATGTACAGGAACATGGAGCATATATCTATTCAGGAGAAGGTATGTACAATTTGGATAATGAATGGATTCCTGTAAAAAAAGGAGATTACCTATTTATGGGGGCATATAGCTTACAAGCAGCTTATGGAATTGGCAGAAATGATGAATTTGCTTACATTTATTCTAAAGATTGTAATAGAGATGCAAAACTTTAATATTCATATTTAAGTAATCAAAATGTTTGTTTTATGCAATATCAAGTAATATTAACAATTGTATTGTCTAATATGTACTTGATATTGCTAAGATGTTGACTACATATCTATTTAAATAATTTATAAACTTGTTAAAAATTTAAATTGGCTAAGGTACAGGTTTTAGTGAATTTAATTATAATATAAATCAAATTTTATTGGAGGAAGCATAAATGAAACTAGAAAGAGCAAAATTAAAGCAATTGATGAAGGATAAATTAAATAAAGCTGGACTTACTGATTCCCATGCAGAGATTATATCTGAGATTTTAACATGGTCTGATGAAAGAGGTTATCACTCACATGGAGCGGTTAGAGTAGAATACTATGCAGAAAGAATTGCTAAGGGTGGTATTACTACAAATCCAGAGTTTAAATTTGAGAAAACTGGACCTGCTAGTGGAGTATTTTATGGAGATAATGGCTGCGGATATGTAGCAGCAAAATTATCTATGGAAGAAGCTATTAAAATGGCAAAAGAAACAGGAATTGCAGTGGTAGGAGTAAGAAACATATCACACAGTGGAAGTATAGGATATTATGCAGAAATGGCAGCAAAAGAAGATTTAGTTGCAATTACTCTATGTCAGTCAGATCCTATGGTAGTACCATATGGAGGATCAGAATCTTATTATGGAACAAATCCAATTGCTTTTGGAGTTCCTACAGCAGATGAAAGAAAAGTAATATTTGATATGGCTACAACAGTTCAGGCTTGGGGTAAAATTTTAGATGCACGTTCTAAAAATAAGTCAATTCCAGATACATGGGCAGTAGACGAAGAAGGAGATCCTACTACTGATCCAAGAAACGTAGCTAATTTACTTCCGATTGCAGGAGCAAAAGGATATGGACTTATGATGATGGTTGACGTGTTATCTGGAATAATGTTAGGCGTTCCATTTGGAAAACATGTAAGTTCTATGTATGCAGATCTTTCTAAGGGAAGAGATTTAGGACAGCTTCATATTGTAATTGATCCAAGTAGATTTACAGATATTGAAAGCTTTAAAAAGAATATGTCCGCTTCATTAGATGAACTATCAGAAATGAAACCATCTAAAGGCAATGATAAGGTATATTACCCAGGAGAAAGAGCATTGCTTAGAAAAGCAAAATATGACAACGGTGGAGTTGAAATTGTAGATGAAATCTATAATTACTTAATCAGTGAGGATATTCACTTTAACCGTTATGATCATAAAAATAAATTTGCTGAATAAAAATGGAAGGCGGTAAATTCATGTTAAGAACAATTATAAAAAAGGGAAGCTATCACGATTCTGTTATACTTATGCTATTGACAAATAAAATAAGCACAATGGATGGTGTTGATAAAGTTTCTATCATGATGGCAACTCCTGCAAATAAAGATATATTTAAAGAAGGTGGAATGGCTACACCTGAATTAATGGAAGCAAGTGCTAATGATATGGCAATTGTTTTAGAAACAAAGGAAGATGTTATAGATGCTGTGCTAAAAGAAACAGAGGAATTCTTTAAAAATCAATCATCAAAATCTAATAAAAAATCAAAATCAGAATCTGTGGATTCATGGGATAAAGCATTGGACAAGCTTCAGGATGCCAACCTTGCAGTTATATCAATTCCTGGAATTTATGCAGCTTTGGAAGCTGATAGAGCATTAGATGAGAATTTAAATGTGTTTATGTTTAGTGACAATGTTACATTGGAAGATGAAAAAAAATTAAAGGAAAAGGCTCATAAAAAAGGGTTATTAGTTATGGGACCTGATTGTGGAACAGGAATTATCAAAGGAATACCAGTAGCATTTACAAATCACGTTACGCCTGGAAAAATAGGAATAGTAGGAGCTTCAGGAACAGGAATACAGGAATTAACAACTATTATTGACCGTTTAGGAGAAGGAGTAACAAATGCAATTGGAACAGGAGGAAGAGATTTATCCGAACACATAGGAGCAATTACTATGATGGACTCCATTAATGCAATGGAAGAGGATAAGGATACAGACGTAGTAATAGTAATATCAAAACCACCAGCAGAAAAAGTTCGCAACAATGTTATGAAACGTTTGAGAAATTTTAAAAAGCCTGTAGTAACACTATTTTTAGGCGAAAAACCAGAATTTCATGAAGAAAGCTTTTATCATGCATATACACTTGATGAAGCAGCAAGAATTGCAGTAAATCTATTGAGAAAAGAAAATATACAAGGAAATAAATGCAGCATAAATGTGGATAAAAGCTTTTCAGCTAAAGAAAACAAAACAATTAAGGGGTACTATTCAGGAGGAACATTGGCAGCAGAGGCGGCAATGATGATTAGGGATACATTAGATTTGTCTGTATCTTTAGGAAAACAAGAGGGTTATATGTTAAATTCATCAGGTCATATTGTAATTGACCTTGGAGATGATGTATATACACAAGGTAAACCACATCCAATGATTGATCCTACTAAGAGAGTAGAATGTATGAGAGAGGCAGCTAAAGATGCAACTACCGGAGTTATACTGTTTGACATTGTGTTAGGATATGGTTCCCATGAAGATATGGCAGGAGCTTTACTTCCAGCTATTAAAGAATTACAGGATAATGCAAAAAAAGAAAATAGAGATTTATATTTTGTAACAACTATCTGTGGAACAAGACAAGACTATCAAAATTATGATAAGCAGAAGAAGAAAATGGAAGATGCAGGAGTTATTGTTTGTGAAAGTAATAAGTATGCGGTAGAAGTAGCAGTTACATTAACTGGATACAAATTCAATGAAATTACAAAGAAAATTATGCCTAAGAAAACTAATGCAGATAACACACAATATAGCGTATCAGAGCCTGTACGCAGATTGCTTCAAGAAAAGCCAAAGGTTATTAATGTTGGATTAGAAAGCTTTTCTAATGTGTTAAAAGAATTTTCTTGTGAAGTGGTTCAATATAATTGGGCGCCACCAGCAGGAGGAGATATGCAGATGATTAAAGCATTACGTTATTTGAGAAATTATAAATTTTCAGGGATTGGAGATAATTAAAATGATTTATAAAACAATAGATGCTGCCAATCAGGCAGTTATTCGTAAAATAGTAGCTGCATCTCCCGTTCTTTTAGATGTGGTGCAAGCAAAAACAGTGATTCAAGAATTAAATGGGGCAAAAGTTCTGTTACATGCAGGTCCACCTATAAAGTGGGAAAACATGCCAGATCCTATGCAGGGTTCATGTATAGGAGCAGTACTTTTTGAAGAATGGGCAGATACGGAAGAGAAAGCAAGAGAACTTTTAAGCTCAGGAGAAGTTAGATTTATTCCATGCCATAATGTACAGGCGGTTGGACCAATGGGTGGAATTACTTCTGCTAATATGCCAGTATTTGTTGTAGAAAATACAACAGATGAAAATAGAGCATATTGTACTTTAAATGAGGGAATTGGTAAGGTTTTAAGATTTGGAGCTTATTCTGAAGAAGTAGTTGTAAGACTTAGATGGATAAGAGATGTGTTAGGTCCTACTTTAGGAAAGGCTCTTAGAACTTTTGAAAGCGGTTTAGCAGTTAATCCTATGATTGCAAAAGCTATTGCCATGGGAGACGAATTCCATCAAAGAAATATTGCTGCTTCTTTAGCATTCTTAAGAGAAATAAGTCCTGTTATAGTTAAACTTGATATGAATGCAGATGATAAAAGTCAAGTTATTAAATTCCTTGCAGATACGGATCAATTTTTCCTTAATATCATGATGGCTTCAGCTAAAGCAGTTATGGATGCAGCGAGAACAATTCAAGTAGGAACTATTGTTACAGCTATGTGCAGAAATGGAGAAAATTTTGGTATCAGAATTTCAGGAATGGGAGATGAATGGTTTACAGCTCCTGTAAATACTCCACAAGGTTTATACTTTGCAGGCTATGATGGAGATATGGCAAGTCCTGATATGGGAGATAGTGCTATTACAGAAACCTTTGGAGTTGGAGGAATGGCAATGATTGCTGCACCTGCAGTTACCAGATTTGTAGGAACTGGAGGCTTTGAAGATGCACTTGAAATCAGCAATCAAATGAGAGAGATTGTTATTGATGAAAATCCTAATTTCATTATTCCAACATGGAACTTCAAAGGAATTTGTCTTGGAATAGATGCTAGAAAAGTTGTTGAAAAGAGAATTACTCCAGTTATTAATACTGGAATTGCTCATAAAAAAGCAGGATTAGGACAAATTGGAGCTGGAACAGTACATCCACCTATTGAATGTTTTGAAAAAGCAGTTTTAGCATATGCGAAAAAACTAGGATATACAGAATAATTATATTTGCTTAAAGCTTCAATGTGTATCACGAGGTGATTATCGATGAAAATACAAATCGAAAGTGTCTCTATTGAACTTATGAAGCTATTGAGAGAGAATGAGGAATATGCTGTTCACAGTTGCTTTGAAAGTGGCTTTAATATAAAAGTAAATGAATTTTTATGTTTTATTGGAAATAGGCAAAATACTAAATTACCATATGGTATTTTGCTTAAGGAACAGTATATTCCATCATTATTAGAATTGATAGATGGCAGAAAGATAAGCTTTGTTTGGAATAAAGAAAAGGGACAGTTGGAAACAAAAGGAATTGAAATACAGCTTAGAGAAGGAAAAGGTTTCAGCAATTTTCTGAAGCAGAGACCTCACAGCATGTCAAAATCATATTTTGATTTGTTAAAAAATAATATTGATTTAAATTTGAAAACAGGCTTGGGATTCTCATTATCTCAATTAGTGAGAAAGGATGATACAAGAATAGATAGATTATGTTCCAGTTTTCAAAGTAAAGAAAAAGATTTTATAAGGTCAGCTCTATTGAAATGGATAGGATATGGATTGGGATTAACTCCATCAGGAGATGATTTTTTAGTTGGAATTTTGTTTGTTAATAGAATATATCCTATGTTAGGACAGGAATTTTTAAAAGAATTAAAGGAACTTATTAAGGAAAGAAAATATACAACAGATATTAGTATACATTATTATATGAGTGCTTTCCAGAATTGTTATAATGATGCTTTGCTTGATATGTATCAGGCTTTGATTGAAATTGATGAAAAATCATTAAAAAAAAGTATAGAAAAAGTGCTTCAATTTGGACATACTTCAGGCTCTGATATGATAGCAGGAATTTTTCTGGGACTGCATACACTAGAAAGTTGCAAATAGAATTAAATGATTGTTAGGAGATGAGCCTATGAAAAAAGAAAAGGTTGTCATAAATTCTCAATCAAGTCATAAATGGAGAGTAAGGTATTCGGTTTTACTTGTATTATGGTTAGGATGGTTGTTCTCTTTCATAGATAGAATGGTTATTACTTTATCATTACCTTTTATAGGTAAAGAGTTTAATATTAATTCTATTGAACAGGGAGCTATAGTAAGTGCATTTTTCGTGGGATATGCTATGTTTCAAATTCCAGGGGGAGTACTTGCAGATAAATTTGGGTTTAGAAAGCTTTTATCAATAGGTATAGTATGGTGGTCTATATTTACAACTATTACAGGTACAGTTTTATTTTATCCATTATTATTGATAGTACGTTTCCTTTTTGGAATTGGAGAAGGTTGTTTCCCGGGAGCTTCCTATAAAACGATTACTACATATTTTCCACGTAAACAAAGGGGAACTGCTACCAGTATTCAATCAACTGTTAATACTTTAGGACCTGCTGTAGCATCAATTATTGGAGCTGCTATTATATCTATTTATGGCTGGAGAAAAATTTTTTTAGTACTTGGCATACCAGGAGTAATTTTAGGTATTTATATTTGGTTTAAGTTTAAGGATAACCCAGCTGATCATCCTAAAATTACAGACGAGGAACTTTCAGAAATTTCACAAGATGAAGTTAAAAATGATACTGGTTCAAAAATACCATTTAAAGAATATTTGACAAGGCCGATTTTATGGCAATTGAGTATTATTTGGTTTCTATTTGATATTACTTTCTGGGGGTTTGTAAGTTGGCTTCCTAGTTACTTAATGGTAGAAAGAGGATTTTCATTAATTAAAACAGGAATATTTGGTGCACTTCCATATTTAGTAGGTACAATAGGCATTTTAATAGGAGGGTACTTATCAGATCATACTCAAGGTCATAGAAAATGGTTCTTTGCTTCAAATGCACTGTTTGCAGGCATGTTTTTATATCTAACGTTTAGTGCATCATCTGCTAATATGTGTATTTTCTATCAAGTCGTTGCAGCATTCTTCATGTTCTGTGCACAAGGTATTTTCTGGGGATTAGTTGTAGATAGCATGGATTCAAAAATAGCAGGAACTGGTACTAGTATTGTTAACTTTGGTGGTCAAATTGCCGGATTTATATCTCCTTTTACTATGGGATATTTAATTCATATATCTGGAGGGTCATATAATACAGCATTTACTTTTATAGCGGTTGCTATTGTTCTAGCTGCTATAGTTGCTACAACAGTAAAGCAAAATGTAAGCAAAATATAATAGTATATTAATTTTCTGAATTTTTACATAAACAAAAAACTTAAGTAATTTAAATGTTATAGTTTCAAAAAAATAAATTATGGATAACACCAAAACTTGGAAGATAATTCTCTCTCCACAGAAAAATTAAAACAAGAAGGTATTATCCTAAAAACAATTTTACATTTACTAAAGATAATTGTAAAGGAAAAACACTTTAATTAAATATATATATAGTAAAATTTTCGAATGTAGTTATAAAATATATTAAATTTTTTGGAGGAATATTATGAGAAAAATTGTTATAGCATTAGGTGGAAACGCACTTCAATCGGAAGATTCAATACCAACAGCAGAGGCACAATTAGAAATTGTAAAACAAACAGTTGTGCATCTTGCTGAATTAATAGAAGAAGGACATAAAGTAGTAATTGCTCATGGTAATGGGCCACAGGTAGGTAGAATTGCAATACAAAATGAACATGCAAGTGAAATAACTCCTGCCATGCCTTTTGATATTTGTGGTGCAATGAGTCAAGGGATGATTGGATACAATATTCAACAGGCATTAAGAGATGAACTTGTAAAAAGAGGAATCAATAAACCAGTAATAAGTGTTATAACTCAAGTTGTTGTTGATAAAGATGATTCTGGATTCAAAAATCCAACAAAGCCTATTGGTGCATTTTATAAAAAATGTGAGGCAGAAGCTCTTGAAAAAGAAAAAAGTTATGTAATGATAGAAGATTCAGGACGTGGATATAGAAGAGTAGTTGCATCACCTAAACCTAAAAAAATAGTAGAATTAGAATCTATAAAAACACTGATAGATAATGATAATGTAGTTATTTCAACAGGAGGCGGTGGAATTCCTGTAATTGAGCTAGAAGATAAAACTCTCCAAGGTGTAGCTGCAGTAATAGATAAGGATTTTGCTTCAGAAAGATTAGCTGAGGATATTGATGCAGATGAACTTGTTATATTAACAGGAGTAGATAGGGTTGCAATAAATTTTGGTAAACCAAATCAAATAGATTTAGATAAATTAACAGCAGAAGAGGCTAGAAAATATATTGAAGAAGGTTATTTTGCTAAAGGAAGTATGCTTCCTAAAGTTGAAGCGGCTTTAAAATTTGCTGAATCTAAAAAAGGTAGAAAGGCAATTATTGCTTCACTAGAGAAGGCAAAATTAGCTTTAAGAGGTGAAAGTGGAACTACTATAAGCTTGAATTAATATTATTTGGCTTGTGATTAAGCAAAATGAAGATATGATGAAAAAGGTGGTTCACCTATGGAAAAGAATACAAGAATATTAAAAATTAAAAGTTTTAGAACAAAACTGATAATATTTGCAGTAGTAACTTCTTTGTTAAACATATGTGTCCTAGGCAGCGTTATGTCTACTCAAGTATATAGTGAAATGAAGTCCAATCAAAATAGTAATGTTGATAATATATTGAGTAGGTATACAACCTATTTAGATCAGTTCTTTGGTGATAATGAAGCTTCTTTAAACCAATTTGCTGAAAACTATTATCTAAAGAATATTTTAGCAGATCCACAGAATAATTCGGCTAAGATGATTAGTTTATTTAAAGATTTTCAAAATTCTCATCCTCTTGTACAACTTATTTCCTATGGAACAGAAATGGGTCAATACTATTTTGACCCTTCTAGGAATTCAGTGCCTACAGGATATGATCCAAGAAAAAGGCCCTGGTATATACAAGCTAAGGCAACAGATAATATTGCATATACAGCAGTTTATGCTGATGCTAACACTGGTAAAAACATATTGACCATTGTTAAAAAAATAAAAAATGATAATAATGAAATGGTTGGTGTACTTGGAATTGTTATACGATTAGATACACTAAATAAAATAAATAGTGGCTACAAGATAGGGCAAAAAGGTTACACATTCATAACTCAAGGAGAAAATTATCTTGTGCATAATAACAAGGATTTAATTAATAAAAAAATTACAGAGCAGAAGATACATGATATTTCTGTTGGAAAGACAAGTTCCACATTTAATGATACAAGTGTTGAAAAGGGAAAAAATGAAAAAAGGCACATAAAAGGTACCTATTATCCGAGAACAGGTTGGACTATCTGGAGTGTTGGATATAATTCTGATCTTTTAGCGCCTGTATATAAAATACTTTACAAGATATTGTTTTTATCCCTATTTTTATTATTACTTACAATAGTATTATCTATAGTGGTAAGTAAAATAATGATGAATAATATTAACAAAATACTAGAAGCTACAAATATCATGAGTGAGGGAAATATGACTCATGAATTAGTTTTAAAATCTGGAGATGAGTTTCAATTGCTTGCGCAAGGTGTTGAAGCGGCAAGGAAAGGAACTAAGAGTTTAATAGAAAATGTGAATGAAATTACTGATAAAGTACTTAACACGTCATCATCATTAGTATTAACAGCAAAACAAACTGCTGTAGCTGCTGAAGAAGTTTCAGGTGCAATAGCAAGTATAGCTATAAGTTCTACAGATCAAGTTCAAGAAACAGAAAATATTTCAGTATCAATTAAAAATTTTTCCGAAAAACTAGATATTATGACAGCAGATTTTTCTTTTGTGAATGAATCTGTTAACAAGATTAAGAGGCAAGTAACTACTGGTGTGGATAATATGTCTGTTCTTAACACCAAAGCTAAAGAAAATATTCAGTTAACTTGTAAAATAGAAAATATGGTAAACCATTTAGCTAGTGATATTAAGAATATAGATAAAATTTTGACAGCAATAAAAATTATTTCAGAACAGACTAATCTATTGGCATTAAATGCTTCAATTGAGGCAGCAAGAGCAGGAGAAGCGGGTAGAGGCTTTAGTGTAGTAGCTGATGAAATAAGAAAACTAGCTGAAAGTTCTGCAGAGTTTACACAAAAGATTAAAGAAATTACTGATATGATTCAACAAGATTCTATTCATACAGTTGATTATATGAGGAATTTAAAGCAAAGTGCAGAAGAACAAACTGGAGCAGTAGAAAATGCCAATAACACCTTTAATTTCATTAATGATTCTATAAAGGGAATAGGAAAAAGTGTAAACTTAACATTTAAGAATGTGAAAATAATTGATGATAATAAAAATAAAATATTAGAAGCTGTTAATACTATTACAGCAAATTCAGAAGAAAATGCAGCATCTATAGAACAAGTAAGTGCTTCGTCAGAAGAACAAACTGCTAGTGCAAGTGTAGTAACCTCTAATGCTGTTGATTTAGAAAATTATATAAATGATTTAAGAAAATCCCTTGATAATTTTAAAATATAAAAAATTTTCTAATGAATGAAGATAAGAATTTATACTTTTTTCAACATAGAGGAGAAGTATTTTAATTAGAAGTAGAGAAAGTTGAGGAATAGAAATGTATAAGATAGTAGAGAAAAAATTATTGGCAGAAAACATTTATCTAATGGATATAGAAGCTCCAAGAGTTGCTAAGTCTTGTTATCCAGGACAATTTGTTATAGTTAAGATGGACGAAAGAGGGGAGCGAATACCTCTTACAATTTGTGATTACAATGCCGAGAAAGGAACTGTAACTATAGTATTTCAAACTCTTGGTGAATCAACTAAAAAAATGGCTCAATATGAAAAAGGACAAGCTTTTGAAGATTTTGTTGGTCCACTAGGTCAACCTTCAGATCTCGTTCATGAAGATATAGAGGAACTAAAGAAAAAGAATATAATATTTATAGCTGGAGGAGTAGGTACAGCACCAGTATATCCACAAGTTAAATGGTTGCATGAAAATGGAGTTAATGTAGATGTTATAGTTGGAGCAAAATCAAAGGATTGTATAATACTTGAAGATGAAATGAAAGTTGTGTGTAAAAACTTATATATTGCTACTGATGATGGAAGTTACGGATATAAAGGCCTTGTTACAAACTTATTAAAAGAGCTTATAGATAATGAAGGGAAAAAATATGATCATGTGGTGGCTATAGGTCCAATGATCATGATGAAATTTGTAGCTAAGCTTACAGAGGAGTATGAAATTAAAACTATAGTAAGTTTGAATCCTATAATGGTAGATGGTACAGGAATGTGCGGTGCTTGCAGAGTAACTGTAGGAGGAGAAGTGAAATTTGCTTGTGTTGATGGTCCGGAATTTGATGGACATCTTGTAAATTTTGATGAGGCTATGAGAAGACAAAAAATGTATAAAACTGAAGAAGGAAGAAAAGCCTTAAAGGAAATAGAAGGAGATACTCATCATAGAAAAGGATGTGGCTGTGGTAGGCACAATGATTAATAATTGCTATGTGCTTATGAGAGATGCAAGGAGGAAGAAGTAATGGATAGAATGAAAAGAACACCAGTAAAAGAACAAAATCCGGAGATAAGAGCCAAAAACTTTCAGGAAGTTTGCCTAGGATATAGTAAAGATGAAGCCGTATTAGAAGCATCTAGATGTTTAGAATGCAAGAAACCTATGTGTGTTTCTGAATGTCCTGTATCAATAAATATACCAGCATTTATATCAAAAGTAAAAGAAGAAAATTTTAAAGAAGCTGCTAAAATAATAGCAGAATCTAGTGCACTTCCAGCAGTTTGTGGAAGAGTATGTCCACAAGAAAGTCAATGTGAAGGAAAATGTATTCTTGGAATAAAAGGAGAAGCAGTAGCTATAGGTAAGCTTGAGAGATTTGTAGCAGACTGGTCAAGAGAAAATAATATAGATTTGTCAGATAAAAAAACTAGCAATGGAAAAAAAGTAGCTATTATCGGAAGCGGCCCAGCAGGACTTACATGTGCTGGAGATTTAGCAAAACTCGGCTATGACGTGACAATATTTGAAGCTTTACACGAAGCTGGTGGCGTTTTGGTATATGGAATTCCAGAATTCAGACTTCCAAAGGATACTGTTGTTAAACACGAAGTGGAAAATGTTAAAAAGCTAGGTGTTAAAATAGAAACCAATGTTATAGTTGGAAGAACTGTTAGAATAGATCAACTATTAGAAGAAGAAGGCTTTGATGCAATATTCATTGGTTCAGGAGCGGGACTCCCTAAATTCATGGGAATACCAGGAGAAAACCTAAATGGAGTATTTTCAGCAAATGAATTCTTAACAAGAAATAACCTAATGAAAGCTTTTAAGGAAGAGTTTGATACTCCAATAAAAGTAGGTAAAAAAGTAGCTGTAGTTGGTGGTGGAAATGTTGCAATGGATGCTGCTAGAACAGCATTAAGACTTGGAGCAGAAGTTCATATTGTATACAGAAGATCAGAATCAGAACTTCCAGCAAGAGTTGAAGAAGTACACCATGCAAAAGAAGAAGGTGTAATACTTGATATACTTACAAACCCTACAGAAATTTTAGGAAATGAAAATGGCTGGGTTACAGGTATAAAATGTGTAAGAATGGAATTAGGAGAACCAGATGCGTCAGGTAGAAGAAGACCTGTTGCTGTTGAAGGATCAGAGTTCATAATGGATGTAGATACAGTAATAATGTCCCTTGGAACTTCACCAAATCCATTAATTTCTTCAACAACTAAGGGGTTAGAGATAAATAAATATAAATGTATAGTAGCTGAAGAAGAAACAGGACTTACTTCAAGGCAATCAGTGTATGCTGGAGGTGATGCTGTAACAGGTGCTGCTACAGTTATTCTTGCCATGGGAGCAGGTAAAAAAGCTGCTAAAGCTATTGATGAATTTTTAAATAAATATTAATGCTAATTATAAAAAAAGCTTGGTAACAATCATACAAATATGCCCTTTAATCTTATATTTTAATAGAGCTGGAGATGAGGTAAATCCTTTCTCCAGCTTAAATTAGTTATGGAAGCATTTTGAAAATTTTCATTCCAATCTTCTATTCAACATTGAATATCGCATATATTATATCTTATATGATATAATATACAAGATATCTTAAGAAAAAGGTGGAGAATAAAATGAGAACTTTAGTAAAACAGTCTCTTGTAGATCAAATATATATTCAAATTAGAGATGACATTATTGAACAGGTGATTCCTTGGGGAAAGAGATTAAATGTTAATGAACTTCAAGATAAATTTGGAATAAGCAGTACACCAATAAGAGAAGCTTTAAATAGATTACAAAAAGAAGGCCTAATTGAATATAAAAATAATATAGGGGCTAATGTAATTAGTATTGAAGAGAAGGATATTATTGAAATTCAAGAAGTTGCTTTAACACTAGATTGTGCTGCTATAAGGTATTCTATGGAAAATGGTAAAATTGATGAGATAGCAGGAGAATTATTATATAATATTAAATACTTTCAAGAATCTGACAACGAAATAAAACGTGCAGAAAGTATAGAACAATTTTCAAGAGTTTTTTATAAATATGCAGAAAACTCTAGACTTATTGATATGTCAAAATTAATAAAGGGACAGCAAAGCATGCTTAGAAGTGCATACCGTAAAGAAAAAGAAGGTTCTACTAGTATTGAAAATCACATTAAAATATATAATTCTGTACTTAAAAAAGATGTTGATAGTGCTATAGCATTTATGGAGCAAGAATATAAAGAAGCTACAGGAATTTTACTGAATTATCTTAAGTGATTTTACGAGGTGATATAGTGAATGATACTCAAATTAAATGTTTTTTAGAAATTGCCTATGAAAAAAGTTTTACAAAGGCAGCTAATAATTTATACATAACACAACCTGCTATAAGTCGGTATATGGCAGCTTTTGAAAAAGAGCTTGGAATATCTTTGTTTGATAGGACAAATAAGCATATTAAATTAACTGAAGCAGGAGAAATATACTACGATTTTTTTCGTAGATTTCAGTTAGAATTTGAAAATACAATGGAAAAAGTTCATTCTCTAAATTGTAAAAAGCAAGGTATTATAAGGTTAGGTTATATTGTAGGATGGAGTATTTCATCATTTTTACCTAGTGTTTTGGAAAAATTCTCAAAGGAGTTTCCTGATATTTCAGTTTCAGTAGAATGTTTGGAAATAAATGAACTTACAAAAGCATTAACTACTAATAATTTAGATGTGATATTAACCTTAGATAACTCTTTGGACGGTATAAAGGATATTAATAAACAAAAAGTAACTGAAATCCAAAAGCTGATTTTGTATTCTAAATTTCAAAAGTTGCCTAAAAAACAAAATCTAACACCATATGATTTTAAAGATGAAATTTTTTATGTTATAGCTAATGAAGAGGCACATAATGCAGAATTAGAAATTCGGAATTATTGTAAGTCCTATGGATTTGTACCACATTTAAAGTTGTCACCAAATATGGAATCTATATTTGCATCTGTAGAAAATGGATTGGGTGTAACATTTTTTGATACATGGGGAAAAAATATAATAAATACACCATCCTTTAAATATGTTTTATTAGATTCTAATCATGAGGTGAGCATGGCATGGAATAAAAATAATAAAAGTGAAATTGTACATGTGTTAGTTAATGAATTTATACGTCATCTAAAATAATTGATAGCTAAATAAGAAGAATAATCCATATCAATTTTGATATGGATTATTTTATATTTTAGGCATTGTACTTATGGTTTTATATTTGATATTATTTTAATAAAGATATATGTTATAAGATATATCTTATAATATTTGCAAAATTTATAAAATTGGAGGCATTTTATGAGTACAAGAACTGAAATGTTATGTAAAAACATTGAATTTATAGGTTATGAAGATATGAATGGAAAACCAGGATTTCAAATGGCTATGCAAAAATCTGGAGATAAATATTATATCTATACAGCTTCATTTAGACACAATGGATGGAATATAATTGATGTTACTGATCCAGCACATCCAAGAAATGTTAAGTGGTTGGAAGGTCCATGGCTATCTGAAGATTTACATGATGGACAAGGTACACCAAAGATTCAAATTGCTGATGGAATTATGGTTACAGCACATGGTGGAACAATGAAAGAATTACATGGTACAGAAATTGGTTTACCATTCTGGGGAGGAATAATGATCTGGGATGTAAAAACAGATCCGGAAAACCCAATTTTATTATCCAAGTTTGAATGTAAAGGTGGAGCTGGAGTACATAGGTTCTTCTACAATGGAGGAAGATATGTATACGTAACCGGAAATGCAGAAGGATTCAATGGATTTATCTTAAGGATAGTAGATATTGAAGATCCTAGAAATCCTGTGGAAGTTGGAAGATGGTGGGCTGACGAACAGTTTATGAATAATAAAGTATCATCAGGCAGTGCACGTTATGGATCAGCAGAAGCATTATCTGCACCATTCCTTCATGCATGTGTTGTTAAAGATGATATTGTTTATATGGCATATGCAAATAAGGGATTTATTATGTTAGATGTAAAGGATAAAACAAATCCTAAAATGTTAAATTGTCTTCCTCTTAATCCACCATTTGGAGGAGGATCAGCAGGAGCACCAATTCATTCTGTTTTACCATTAGGGGACAGACCTTATGTAATGGTTACAACAGAAGGAGAAAGATCAAGATATTTCAGTAATGAAACAAAAGAAGGAATATTTAAGAAAATTGTAACTCAGCCTATGAATATGCTTGGTATAGTAGAAGTTACAGATGTAAGTAATCCAAGTCTTATTTCAATATTCCCATATCCTGAGGTGCCTGAAGGATACACTCATGGTACAAACTTTAATGTTGTTGATGGTGTACGCGTTCCGTTCGGACCTCACAATATTTTTGATGCATTTGGTCAAGATGTTTATGAAAAACGTGATGACAGAGTTTATTGTTGTCATTTTAATGCTGGACTTCGTATTTACGATGTAAGCGATCCTTATGTACCAAAAGAAATAGCATATTTCCTTCCACCAGATCCAAAGAAGGATTTATTCAATAATGTAGAAGGTAACTTAGTACCTGGAGCAAGAGTTGCAATAACAGAAGATGTTTTAGTTGATGATCGTGGTTATATTTATATAGACACATATATGGATGGATTATATATATTACGTTGTACTGTTTAGTTTGTTATTTTGTATAATGGTGATTTTTCATAATAATAAGCTGATATTCTAGTATTTATAGTGATGGGATTAGATGTTTCTATATCCTATTGCTATAAAGATAAAATGTTAATTGTTTAATATTTTTATAAAGTAAACGTTTTATAACTATTAGGTAAATGATTAAAAATAAATAATAAATTGAAAGAAGGAATTACAGATGTCAATTCAATTTCAGCCCATGAGAAGCCTTATTTATGTAGATGTTGTAAAAGAGGATTACAGACACATGTTAAAGCATTGGCTTTACTATCATCATGTACCAGAAAGTATGGCACAGTTTGGCCCATATGTAAGTAAATATGCGTTTTATCCTGCATTACCAACACCACCAGATGGAGAAAGATTTGGAACTCACAGAATGCAGTTAACAGAACATTACTGGCTAGTTAATCCACTAACACTTGAATTTAAAAATAAAGCTATGACTGAATATTTTCCAATTGACGTATTAAAATGGCAAGGTAGTGTTCCAGACGATAATGAAGTAGCAATTCTTGAAGGTAAAGAAACAGAAAAAATGAAATCAGGAGATGCTGCAAGATCAACAGGTGGTGATAATGGTATGCCTCCATTCATATGGGCTTTTGTACCTATTTCTTGGGAAGAAGATTTAAAAGGTGAAGGAAGAACTATGGAAGATGGACCTAACTATCGTTGGCAGTTTGTAATGAAATATCCAGATGGTGTATCTATGGAAGAAGGGGACAAGTGGTTTTATGAAGAAGTTATACCAAAGTTTCAAGAGTCTCCAGATGTAACAAGAATGCTAACAAGCAAGATTCTTCAAAGCATTAATAACTGTCCATATCAAAAAGTGGTTGAAATATGGTTTAATTGCCCTTCAGGTTGGCATAGAACTGCAGTGGAAAAGGCAAAAGAGATTAAAAAGCCATCTTGGGCTAAGTATGATGAATTTCCTTATTTGAAACCTAAATTTGAAATTTCAAGTTTATTTTTAACAGATATTGCTGAAAGTGATAACTATACACAGTATCGTGGATTTATTCCTATGCGTTAAATTAGCAAATACATTTATTGGTAAAAAGTCCACTAAATACGTATTTGTGGGACAAGAGGAAAAACAACAAACTGTATAATTTAAAATTTGTAAAATAATTATACAGATTAAAATAGAGTAAAAGAATTTGTAAAAATCTTTATACTAACTAATTATATTTGGAGGTTAAAAATGAAAATTTTAGGTATTTCAGGTGGAACAAAGAATGGTCATAATGATGCTATGTGCAAAGAAGCTCTTATGGGTGCAAAAGAGGCAGGCGCAGAAGTTGAATTTATCCGTCTCATGGACTTAGATATAAAACATTGTACTGGATGTACGGCTTGTGTTCAAACACTTATGTCAGGAAAAGGAAATATGTGCGTTTTAAAAGATGACTTTGATTGGCTGCTTGACAAAATGTTAGATGCAGATGGAATAGTTGTGGCACTTCCAATCTTTGAAAAAGGTGTGCCTGGAATTTTTCAGACAATCACAGATCGTTTTGGACCAAGAATGGATAGAGGAAATAATGTAATAGCAGCTAAAATTGCTGAAGAAAAAGGTGGAAAAGCTCCAGATCCAAGAATATTAAAGGATAAGGTTATTTCCTACATGGGAATTGGTGGTTCTGATTGGACTACAAAGTTCCAATGTACCGCAGCAATGCAGGCTTTAACTCCTATGTGGAAGGTTATTAATAATGAAACATTCCCATGGTCTTCTGGTATTATCATAGAAGATGAAAGGGTTGCAAGAGTTCATGAAATAGGAGTTAATATTGCAAATGCAGCAAAGGATATTTCAAATGCTTCATATAAAGGAGAAGAGGGCGTTTGTCCACATTGTCATTCTAGAAACTTCTTCTTAGATAGAGAATCTACACATGCTATTTGCGAATTATGTGGTATTGAAGGTGACATTAAAATTGTAGATGGTAAAGTAAAATTTGAATTCCCAAAAGAACAATTAGAACATGCACATGATACTTTATCTGGAAAATTTAAGCATGGTGATGATATTGGAAAGACTATATCTACAATTGCTGATATGAAAAAAACTGATAAGTATAAACAACGTTTAGAAAGTTATAAGAACTTTATTACAGCAGCAATGCCAGAAAGGTAAAAACTGAATACTGAAAAGTACTATGGATTCACATAAAAAATTTAGTTTTATTAAAAAATTTTAGTCTAAAAGAAGGCTGTTACAATAATTAGTGTAACAGCCTATTAAATTTTAGGAAGAGGTATATTATATGAATGAAAGAAAATTAAATGTTTTAACATTAGCTTTAGGAATAGCACTGCTGCCTCCAATATGGGCAGTGATAAGTCCTTATTTGGGTGTTACTACAGGTGCCGTAGCATTGATTTGTGCTGGAATCTTTGTTGCAAATGGAAATAAAGTAGAAGATGGGGCTAAAATATCTATAGGTTTCTTACTAGGAGATTTATGGGGATGCATAGCACTGGAAGCAATGGATATGGTAAAATTAAATCAAAATATAGAACTTTTTTGCGCTTTATTTATTTTAGGAGGTTTAGCAGTAATTATTTCAAGCACTAAACTAGAGAAAATAATATTTTTGCCAGCATGGTTAGCTGGATGGGCAATAACCTTATTGATTATGGCACCATTAAATATGAATTGGGGTACTTTACCTATACAAATAGGGGTATCAATGCTAATGGGTGTATGGTATGTAGGCGTAGGAGTATTAAAGTTTCAGAATTTACTAATTACAATTATAAAAAAATAATTCAATAAGATGAGAAGTTTAAATGAATTTGCAGCTTTAATTTTAAATGTTTTGTCTTGTATTTAGTAATTTTTAAGGAGAATGTTTATGATAAAAAAAATAGGATTTATTGCTTCGGATGAAAAATTAAAGGATATTGTTGTACATTTATTTAGAAAAGAAGTTGAACAAGGCGAAATAATTATAGATATATTAGATCCTGACAATATGAAAGCACAAGGAAAGATGCTGGAGAATAGGGGAGCAAGTGCTATTATAGCAAGAAGTGGAGGATATCGTCATACTGTAGGTACAGTAAATGTTCCAGTTATAAATTTAAAAATAAGTACGTTGGATATTTTGTATGCAATAAAGAAGGCTAGTAAATATAAGAAAGATATAGTTATTGTCATATCAGATTTAGAGTACTTTAGTTATGATGATTGGAAGGATATTATTCATGAGAAGGTTATAATTGAAAAATTTGAAGATAAGGATAATATAGAGTGCATAATTAATAAATATAAGGAAACAAGAGATAAGGTTGTAGTAGTAGGTGGTGGTATTCCTTGCATGTACGCTGAAAATTTAGGAATAGATAATGTTTCTATAGGTGCGAGCAATGAATCTATCTGTGATATATTTGAACATGCAAAACAGTTAGTAGATAGTTTGTATGAACAAAATTACAGAAATGAAGTATTAAATATGATTTTAGACGGTGTACATGATGCAGTTATTGCTATTGATAGGAATGGAAAAATTATATTATACAATGAAAGAGCACAGGAATTATTAAAAAAGTCTAGTACCAATGTCATGGATAAAAATATTGAAGAAGTTTGTCCTGAACTTACTTTTATGATGGATGTTTTAAAAAGTGGAGTTAATCAATATAATGAAATAAAAAATTTGCCTGAAATAGTGATCACAGCTAATACATCTGTGTTGAATATAGATGGGCAAACTCATGGCGTTCTTTGCTCTTTTCAAGATATTACTAAGCTTCAAAATTTAGAAAAAAAGATAAGATATGAATTAAATAAAAAAGGTCTTGTTGCTAAGTATACATTTGAAAATATCATTGCCAATGATCCAATAATGAAAAATACAGTATCAAAAGCTATTAAAATAGGATTAGATGATAGTACTGTTATGATTTATGGTGAAAGTGGTACAGGTAAGGAAATGTTTGCTCAGAGTATTCATAACATAAGTAGCAGAAAAAAAGAACCTTTTGTAGCTATTAACTGTGCAGCAATTTCTGAAAGTCTTTTGGAAAGTGAGTTATTTGGATATGAAGAAGGAGCATTTACAGGTGCAAGAAAGGGTGGAAAACCAGGTCTATTTGAGCTTGCTCATGGAGGAACTATATTTTTAGATGAAATAAATAGTATGTCTTTGAATCTTCAAGCAAAGCTTTTGCGTGTCTTAGAAGAAAAAGAAGTAATGAGAATTGGATCAGATTATGTTATTCCTTTGGATGTAAGAATTATTGCAGCTGCCAATGAAAATTTAAAAGGAAAAATTAAAAATGGTACCTTTAGAAGTGATTTGTTTTATAGATTGAGTATTTTGGAACTGCATATACCACCTCTTAGAGAAAGAAAAGAAGATATAATTCCATTATTTATGCATTATATAACAACATTGTCAAAAAAAGTATGTGAGTTTAAGCTTGAAAGTAAAATTGAAAAAAAGATAATGAATTATTCATGGCCAGGGAATGTTAGGGAATTAAGGAATGTTGTTCAAAGATATTTGATTTTTCAAGAAGTAGATTTAGATGAAAATGAAATGCTGGAAGATAACAATGAGTTAGATAACGATGAGAATTTATTAGATTTAAAGCAAATTAATAAGTATGTAGAAGAGAAGGTAATACAAATGTTGGAGAGCAGTGGAATGTCAAAAAACGAAATTGCAAAAAAACTAGGTATAAGTAGAACAGCATTATGGAGAAAAGGTAAATGTTAACATAGCCAATGTAAATAAAATGAAACATGATGTTAATTTACTGGAACAATAAAATAAAAACATTTACATAAAAACAGGCTTTAGGTCTGTTTTTTGTTTTGGCATGAAAGTTGCTCATATAATAAGTATAATGAGAAGCAAAGCTTCACAAGTTAAGAACTAATGGATAAGAGTTAGTAGTGAAGGATGATTTTTGGCTATATAGGAGGAGTAAAATGGTATTTAAAAATTTTGAAGAATTAATTAAAAAAGTTCAAAATTCAGGATCAAAGAAAATAGCAGCAGTAGTAGTAGCTCAAGATGAACACACTTTACAAGCTGTATTTAAAGCTAGAAAAGATAATATAGCAGAGCCTGTATTGATAGGAAATAAATCAAAAATAAAAGAAATATTAAGTAACTTAAAAGAAGATTTAGATGATAGTTCTATTATTGATGTAGAAGATGATGCTTCAGCAGCAGCAAAGGCAGTAGAACTTGTTAATAGCAATAAAGCAGACTTTATAATGAAGGGTAAAATTCAAACTGCTGACCTTTTAAAAGCAGTGGTAAATAAGGAACATGGACTTAGAACAGGAAAGGTTATGTCTCATTTTGTTATTAATGAAATACCTAATTATCACAAGTTAATAGTAACTACAGATGGTGGAATGATGATGTATCCAAATGTAGATGAGAAAAAGCAAATCATTGAAAATGCTGTTAATACACTTATAGATATGGGATATGAAAAACCAAAAGTTGCGGTTTTAGCAGCTGTTGAAAAGGTTAATCCTAAAATGCCTGAATCTGTTGATGCAGGTTTATTAAAGGAAATGAATCAAAAAGGAGAAATAAAAAACTGTATTGTTGAAGGTCCTATATCCTATGATTTAACTATGAGTAAGGAATCAGCAGAAATAAAAGGATACAGCAGTCCTGTAGTGGGAGACGCAGATGTTTTAATTGTTCCAAACATTACTGCAGGAAATATACTTGGAAAAGCTTTAGTTTTCTCTGCAGGTGGTAAGATGGCAGGTTTTATAGTTGGAGCTAAGGTTCCTATTGTTTTAACTTCAAGAGGATCTTCAGCTGAAGAAAAATATCTATCATTAGTATTATCTGCATCAGCAGTTAAGTGATAAATTTAGAATAATTACTTACAAAAAGAAATAAGGAAAAATGATTAAGGGAGGCCGCTTATGAATATTGATTGCAAAAAGTTTACAATGAATAAATCGAATTTTATTTTTGTTGGTGAAGCCGGAAGCGGTAAAAGTGAGATTGCAATAAATTTCGCAAAATACCTTGTTGATCTCAATGAGAAACCAGTACATTTTTTTGATATGGATATGACAAAACCAATGTTTAGGTCCAGAGATGTGAAGGCAGAGATTGAAGAAATGGGTATTATATTTCATCATGAAGAACAGTTCTTTGATGCACCAACAGTTGTAGGCGGCGTTAATCTTTTGCTCAAGGATGAAAATTGTTATGTAGTTATGGATGTTGGCGGAAATGATATAGGTGCACGTGCCATAGGGGGATTTGCTCCTAAAGTAAATCAAGATAGTACGGTTGTGTATTATGTTTTGAATGCATATAGACCATGGTCTGGTAATTTGAATCATATAGATGGAACACTTTCATCCATATTGAAAATGTCTCATATTAAATTAGATAAAGTACATATGATAAGTAATCCGAATAATGGGGTTTCCACAACAGTTGAAGAAGTATTAGAAGGAAACTTAAAAATGCTTGAAATGATTGGAGCTTTAATTAATATAGATTTTACCTGTGTCAATGAGACTTTATATGAGGAAGTAAAATCTAGGACAGACATTCCTTTGATGCCTATTCATTTATATTTAACATATCCTTGGAACCAATAATTCTTGGTAAACCTTTGATTACAAAGGGATTAATTAACTATGAACATTAAATAGAAATGTTTAAATAAATCATGTTTATTTTGAAAGGAGAATTTGATTAAAATGGCAAAAGTAGAGATTAGATCAGAAAGCTGTAAGAGCTGTCAATATTGTATTAAGTTTTGCCCTAAAGGTGTACTTGCTGTAGGACATGAAGTTAATTCAAAAGGCTATGAATATGTAGTACCAGTTAATATGGATGCTTGTATAGGATGCTGCATGTGTGCAAGAATGTGTCCTGATGCTGCTATTGAAGTATATAAATAAAGGAGGTTAAAGTCCTAAATGGACTTTAACGGGTAATTTGTGAGCGGAAGCGAACGGGATTAATTACCCCGTGTTTCCGACTAAAAGGAGGAAGAGAAAAAATGTCTAGAATATTTATGAAAGGCTGTGAAGCTATTGCAGAAGCAGCTGTTAGAGCCGGATGTAGATTTTTTGCCGGATATCCTATCACACCACAAAATGAAATTCCAGAATATTTCGCAAGAAGATTGCCTGAAGTTGGAGGGAATTTTGTACAAGGAGAAAGCGAAGTTGCTTCTGTAAATATGGTTTATGGCGCTGCTTCAACAGGAACAAGAGCAATGACATCATCATCAAGCTGTGGTATATCACTAAAAAGTGAAGGTATTTCATACTGTGCATCAGCACGTATACCAATGGTGTATGCTAACATATCACGTGGAGGCCCTGGTGTAGGTTCTATCCAACCAGCTCAGCAAGATTACCTTCAAGCAACAAAAGCTTCAGGTAATGGTGGATTTCAAATGTTAGTATTTGCTCCAGCTACAGTTCAGGAAGCTGTTGATATGACATATAAAGCATTTGATTATGCTCAAAGAGACAGAAACCCTGTTTTAATTCTTTGTGACGGTGTTATTGGAACAATGATGGAACCAGTTGTGTTACCTGAAATGAAAACAGATGAAGAAGTTGCTGAATTAAAAGCAGCTAACAAAGATTGGGCTTGTATTGGTCATAAATTAGACTACAAAAATAGAGCATGGATTCAACCAGGTCAATGGTTGACAAGCAAAATGCAGAGCGTAAATGAAGAAGCTGCTGCTTTATATGCCTCATGGGAAAAAGATGTACAAGTAGAAGAATATATGGTAGAAGATGCGGAAATAGTTATTGCAGCTTATGGTATTTCGGCTCGTGTATCAAAATCAGCTGTTGATATTCTTCGAAAGGAAGGTGTCAAAGTTGGATTAATAAGACCAATTACGGTACATCCTTTCCCATATAAAGCCTTTGATAATATCAATTATGATGTATGTAAAACTGTTCTTGATGTTGAAATGTCTATTCCAGCACAGCTTTTACATGATGTAGAAAAAGGCGTAAAAGAACGTTGTTCAATTGATACATGTTTATGCTCAGGTGGTAACATTATGAGTCGTGAAGCTATTATAAAAGCTATTAAAAAAATTAATGAAAACTAGGAGGGTATAGAAAATGGAAAAGGTTTATTCAAGAACAAAAACAATCCAAGAAGATAAAGTTTCCGGTTTCTGCCCGGGATGTATGCATAGTACAGTTATCAAATTAATAGGCGAAGTTTTAGAAGAAATGAACATTGTTGAAAAAACTGCTTGTGTCCTTGGTATAGGATGCTGCGGACTTCATATGGACTATATTGCATATGACAATATAACTTCTCCTCACGGACGTGCCTGTGCAGTTGCAACAGGTATTAAAAGAGCAAACCCAGATACATTGGTTTTTACCTATCAGGGAGATGGTGACTTTGCTTCTATTGGACTTGCTGAATCAGTTTCAGCAGCAAACCGCGGCGAAAACATTACTGTTATTTTTATAAACAATGGTATTTATGGTATGACAGGAGGCCAAATGGCTCCTACTACATTAATGGGTATGAAAGCAAGTACAGCGCCTAAAGGACGTATAGCTGAGGAACATGGATATCCAATGCATATGTGTGAAATATTGAACCAGCTTACAGCGCCAGCATATTTAGAACGTACAAGCTGCAATACTCCACAAAATGTAATTAAAACTAAAAACGCAATAAGAAAAGCATTCGAAAATCAGTTGAATGGTAAAGGATTTTCAATGGTTGAAATAGTAACAAACTGCCCAACAAACTGGGGACTTGAACCACTGGATTCACTTAAATTCATTGAAGAAAAAATGCTTCCAGAATACCCATTGGGTGTAATAAGAGGTTAAAGTCCTAAATGGACTTTAACGGGTAATTTGTGAGCGGAAGCAAACGGGTTTAAATTACCCCGTGTTTCCGACTAAAAGGAGGAAAAGATATGGAAACAAACTTGTGTGTTGCCGGATTCGGCGGACAGGGTGTTATGACACTTGGAAAATTTTTAGCATCTGCAACCTGTGATTCTACAGAAAAAAACGTTACTTTCTTCCCATCATATGGAGCTGAGCAGCGTGGTGGTACAGCAAACTGTTTCGTTGTTATTTCAGACGAAATGATAGGGGCACCTTTAGGTGATGTTATGGATGATTTGATTGTTATGAACGAACCATCATTAGATAAATTTCTTGATACATTAAGAGAAAGCGGTAGACTTTTTATTAACAGCTCAATCGTAAAAAAAGAGATTACAAGAAAAGATATTAAAATAATTTCTGCTCCTGTAACAGAGCTTGCTCTTGAGCTTGGAAATGCAAAAGTTCTTAATGTTATCATGCTTGGTGTATATGTAGGTTTTACTGAAGTTATTTCTCCTGAGATTGTTTGGGAAACAATTGAACACAAACTTGGTAAAAAGCCAAAGTTACTTCCATTAAACAAACAAGCCTTTGAAAAGGGACTTGAAATTGGAAGATCTCAAAGATAAAAAGGTAGAGGTTTGTAATAGTATAAAATTTAACAATTTTAAAACAGCAAGATGCTGCATAAGAAACATAGTTAATGATTTTCATACATAGTTTTTGTGCAGCATTCTTAATATATACATAAGTTTAAGCGATTAATTAAAAACAGGAGGAACAGTAAATGAGTTATAAGATATTAGCAATTAACCCAGGATCTACTTCTACAAAAATAGCTTTATATGAAGATGAAAAAGAAATATTTTGTAAAACCTTAGAGCATCCAGTTGAACAAATTGAAAAATATGAGAATACCGCAGATCAATTTGATATGAGAAAAGAAGTTGTTCTTTCATTTTTAAAGCAAAATGGATATGAAGTTAAAGAATTAGCTGCAGTTGTTGGAAGAGGTGGAATGGTTCCAAAAGTAAAATCTGGAGCTTATAAAGTTAATGAAACAATGGTAGATAGACTAAAAAATAATCCAGTAGTAGAACATGCTTCAAATTTAGGAGCTTTAATTGCTTATGAAATAGCAAGCTCTATTGGAGTACCAGCCTATATATATGACTCTGTCAGAGTAGATGAATTAGAGGATATAGCTCGTGTATCAGGTATGCCGGATATACCAAGAACAAGTACTAGTCATGCATTAAATACAAGAGCAATGGCAATGAAGGTTGCAAAAAAATATGGTAAAAAGTATTCAGATATGAACTTTATTGTAGCTCATTTAGGTGGAGGAATATCAGTAAATGTTCATAGAAAGGGACAAATGGTAGATATAATGGCAGATGACGAAGGACCATTTTCACCTGAAAGAGCTGGAAAAGTTCCTTGTAATGCACTTATAGATCTTTGCTATTCAGGAAAATTTGATAAAAAAACTATGAAGAAAAAATTAAGGGGAAATGGTGGATTAAAAGCTTATCTTAACACTGTTGATGCTAGAGAAGTTGAAAAAATGATTGAAAATGGAGATGAAAAAGCAAAGCTTGTTTATGAAGCTATGGCTTATCAGGTTGCTAAAGGGATAGGTGAACTTGCAACAGTAGTAGAAGGTAAGGTAGATGCTATTGTTATTACAGGAGGTATAGCATATTCTGATATGATAACTAACTGGATTAAAAAGCGTGTACAGTTTATTGCACCTGTTGAGATTATGCCTGGTGAAAATGAAATGGAATCTTTGGCTTTGGGAACTCTTAGAGTATTAAAGGGTGAAGAAGAAGCAAGAGAATATGTTGAATAATATGTTTTAGGAAATATTAAAAAGGAGGTATTTTTAATGAACGTTAAAGAAACTAAACTTGAAGATGTTTTAAAAAGTCGTGGTATTGACATGAAAAATGTTGATAATATTTCAGAAGCAGATATTCCAGAGGCAAAAGAAAGTACTCAAAAGCTTATGGATATCTATTATACTTTAAAGGTTACTGCAGATATGGAAGCTGCATATTGGTATAACAGAACTTGGTGGGAAAATGATGGCGAAGTGATTGAAGTAAGAAGAGCTAAAGCTGTGGCTGCTTCATTAGCACATATGACACCTACAATTTTACCTTATGAGAAGCTTGTTATGAACAAGACAAAAAATGTTAGAGGTGCATTTCCATTTCCTTGGGTTTGTGCAAGTTTTTTTAATGCTCAAGCAGAAGCTTTAATGAACGAAGTTGATGCTCCAGAAGAAAATGAAGCTGACTCAGTAAGTGTTGTTGGCGCTGGTGGAGGTAATGTTACTGAAAGTTATGGAAATGTTATTTCTATTGCTAAAAAGTTTGGTATGAGAAAAGAAGAAATTCCTGTTTTAGTTAAAACCTCAAAGCCTTGGGAAGGAATTTCAGTAGAAGAATTAAGTAATAAATACTCAAAGATGACACCAGGATATGATCAGTTTAAAAATATCATGGAAAGTGTTATCTGTATGTTTGACTCTTTTGCGATTCCACAGGGGCGTGAAGTAATTAACTATTATATGCCTTTGCAGTATGGTTTTGATGGAATTATAGAATTATGTGACAAAAAAATTGCTGAAGTCATGGGTGAAGCTGGTGACGATGGTGATTTTGGTATGAGCAGAGGTTATTACTATGCAGCAATGAAGGAAATTACTAAGGGTTTAAGTGCATGGTGTGAAAATTATTCAAAGAGAGCAAAATATTTAGCTTCCATTGAAACAGATTCAGAAATTAAAGCCAACTATGAAAAAATTGAAGAAGTTATGGGAAAAATTGCTCATAAGAAACCTGCAAACTTCTGGGAAGCAATTCAGATGACACTTTGCTGTCATTTTGGTGTTGTTAATGAAGATCCTCAATCTGGTCTTTCAATTGGAAGATTAGGACAAGTATTACAGCCATTCTATGAAAAAGATGTTGAGGATGGTATTATGACAGATGAAGAAGTAATTGAACTTCTTGAATTATACAGAATTAAAATTACTTGTATTGAATGTTTTGCATCAGCTGGTGTATCTGGTGGTGTTCTTTCCGGTAATACCTTTAACAACCTTTCATTAGGTGGACAGAATTATGATGGACTTTCAGCAGTTACTCCACTAGAATATTTAATTGTTGAAGCAGGTATGAGAAATCAAACTCCTCAGCCTACGTTGAGTGTATTATACGATGAAAAGACACCAGAAGACTTCCTTATGAAGGCTGCTTCCTGTACAAAACTAGGGCTTGGATATCCTGCATGGATGAACAATCAGACAGGTATGAACTTTATGATGAGAAACTATGGACCAGAGGGAATGGATCTTCATGATGCAAGAGCATGGTGCCTTGGAGGATGTCTAGAATCTGCACCTGGATGCTTTTTGCCACTTGAATATAATGGAAAAGTAACAATGATTCCAGGAGGTGCATCACCTACATGTGGTACAGGTGTTCATTTTATTGGTATGCCTAAAGTACTTGAACTTGTTTTAACAAACGGTTTAGATAAGAGAACAGGAAAACAAGTATATCCACCTCACAACAAGAAGCTTGATTCTTATGAAACAATGGTGAATCAATGGAAAGAGTACATGGAACTTACTACAGATGTTGTAAATAGGTGTAACAATATTCAAATGGATATTTGGAGAAAATACAATATGCCAGCTGTTAATTCCTTGTTAAAACCTGATTGTTTCAAAAAAGGTAAGCACATTGGCACTATGGGAGCAAGATATAACTCATGTATTAATTTTGAATCCTGCGGAACTATTACTTTTGTAAATTCATTGAGTTCTATTAAGAAGAATGTCTTTGACGATAGTAAATTTACAATTGAAGAAATGACAGATGCAATGCTTAATAATTTTGGATTTAAGACTGCATATGAAACAGAAGTATTTTCACCTGATTTTAGAGAAAGTACAGATAAGAGCACTAAATATGAGAAAATATTTGCAGCATGTGTAAATGCACCGAAATACGGTAATGCCGACAAGTATGCAGATGAAATTTTTAAGGCATATCATTATTATATTTATGATATGACACATAAATTCCGTTCATACTATGGTAAACCTTTATATTTGTGTCAGATTTCAGTATCAACACATGGCCCTCAAGGCTTTGTAACTCTAGCTACAGCTGATGGAAGACTTGCAGGTACAACTTATTCAGATGGTTCTGTATCTGCAGCAGCAGGAACAGATAAGAATGGTATATATGCTATATTTGAATCTGCAACAGTTTATGATCACTCAATGCATCAAAATGCACAGATGAATTTAAAATTACATCCAACAGCAGTTAAAGGTATCAATGGAACAAGAAAGCTTCTTGATCTTGTACGTGCTTACATGAGAAAAGGTGGATTTCATGTTCAGTTTAATGTTGTTGATTCTAAAACATTGAGAGATGCCCAGCTTACACCAGAGAAATATAGAGAACTTATGGTTCGTGTAGCTGGATTTACTCAATACTGGTGTGAAATCGGTAAGCCTATTCAAGATGAAGTTATTTATAGAACTGAATATGATAAATAATAAGGTAATACTAAAAAATGAATGGAGGTAATAGCAATGCGCCACTATGATTGTAAAAATTATATAAATTTAGATTGTGAAAAAGGTCTTTGTGCACTAACAAAGGGAATGGTTCCTATTGATGGTGAAGGAAGTGAAGCTTGCCCTAATTTCAAACCAGCTGAAAAATGCGGAAATTGCAAAAATTTTTGTAATCCAGATAAATACGGATTGGGAACATGTACAGGCTTAGAAAAAGAAAATTGGGCATATGCTACTTGTGGTGCTTCTGCATGTCCTGGTTATAAAGCAGAGTAGGGTAATGATATGAAGGAAAAAGGTTTAATATTTGATATACAAAGCTTTTCTGTACATGATGGACCAGGTTGCAGAACTAGTGTATTTTTTACAGGGTGTCCACTTCAGTGTAAATGGTGTGCCAATCCAGAAAGTTGGACTAAGAAAAAACACATTATGGTTGCAGAAAATGTATGCAAGTGGAAAAATGGATGTCGATCATGTATAAATGCATGTTCACATGATTCAATTAAATTCAGTGAGGATGGCAAGCTTAAAATATCCTGGGATACTTGTGAAAAATGTGAGACTTTTGACTGTGTTAATATGTGTCCCAATAATGCTTTGAAGCAGTGTGTTAAGGAATATACAGTAGATGAGCTTATGAGAATTTTAAAGCGTGATTTCAATAATTGGGGTTCTGATGGAGGAGTAACCTTTACAGGAGGAGATCCTCTTATGCATCATGAATTTTTGGTGGAAGTACTGAAAAAATGTTATGATAGCCAGATTCATAAAGCAATTGAAACCAGTGGATATGCAAAACAGGAAGTGTTTTTAGAAGTATTAAAGTACATTGATTTTGCATTTATTGATGTAAAAAATATGGATAGAGAAAAGCATAAACAAGGAATTGGAGTTTATAATGATTTAATACTTTCAAATATTGAAGCACTTAAGAGGTCCAATTGGAATGGAAGACTTGTTTTAAGACAACCTACTATAGCAGGATATAATGACAGTGATGAAAATGCATACAAACTAATTGAATTTATGAATAAAAATTCTCTATATGAGATCAACCTTTTGAAATTCCACAGATTGGGAGAGACAAAGTGGAATCAACTGGGGAAAGAATACGAATATAGTAAGTATGGAGATATGACAAATGAGAAGATGGAACATCTTCAACAGTTATATTTAGATAATAATATAGCTTGCTATATAGGTGATAATACGCCCTTTTAATCTTATATTTTAATAGAGCTGGAGATGAGGTAAGTCTTTCTCCAGCTCAAATTATCTTAATACCTATATTGAAAATATTTTGTACCTAACAAACTTATTTAAAGTAAGATGAAATAAATTATATAAGGATATGTAAGTATTACCATGGTTTGCAGGCTTAGATTGCCTAAAAACATGGTAAAAGGAATAAATCTGGTAAAAATTACAATTAAGGAAGTGTAAAGAAAGAATCAAAATGCATTTGGGAGAATAAATGAATTTAGTAACAAAAGGAAAGTGCAATAATTATTTTAATTTCAGTATTTATGAATAATGAAATTAAAATTTTATATTAGTATGAAACTATATTTAAGGAATCAATATACTCACATAGTATTTTTTTTAGATCTAGTATATCCTTCATTTCATAGTACCCAGATTTTTTATATATATAATTTACTGCATTAATGGCTCCCAAGGAAAAAGCTTTTCTGGAAAAAGATTCATGGCTTATTTCTATTTGGTCATATTCTCCAACTATAAGTAACTTATGTTTTCCTACTATATTACCAGCGCGTATAGCATCAATAGGAATAACTTTATTATTTACTCCTGCAGCTTGAAGTCCATGTTTAATCTCATTTGATAATTTTAATGCTGTACCTGAAGGTGAATCTTTTTTGTTTTTATGATGCATTTCTATAATTTGAAAATCATAGTTGTTCAATATAGTTGCTGCAATATTACTTAGTAACATCATTACATTTACACCTAGAGTAATATTTGGTGCATAAACTATACCGTTCTTAAACTTATAAGCTATATTTTGAAGAGTAGTGATATTTTCTTCAGTAAAACCAGTGGTGCCGATGACCATATTTATTTTCATTTTTGATAATGTAACAGCATTTTTCAAAGTTGCTTCAGGAGTTGAAAAATCTACAAACACATCAGGCTTAGTTTTAAAAATTACACTTTCTAGTTCATCAGAAGTACTTATTTTTATGTTTGTATTATTATTTTCAAGTAACTTTTCTAAGTCCATTCCTTTTTTTGTGCTTTTTGGACTGCAAATTGCAGCTACAATTTGCATATTATTTTGTTCTAAAATTCCATTTGCGATATGTTGTCCTGTTTTGCCTAAACCTATTAGACCTACTTTAATCATATTATTTCCTCCTTTTTTTTTACCATGATATCAAAACTTTTAGATATGAAAATATTGAGTGAAAATCATTTCTAAGTATTGATTTACGTGTTTTTTAAAAGTAACAACTTTAGTATATCATATAAGTTGTTACTTGTCATTAATAGTTAATTATCTTGACATTGCTTAAAATACTGAATATTCGTGATTTTGTGTAAATTGATTAAAAAATAAAGTTTATAATTATTATCAAGTGATTCTTAGAATCATGTATAATTTCATACAAAAAAATGCTGGGATTAGCAATGGTAACTATCAGATGAATTAAGGAAAAGTAAAATATGAAAAAGTTTAAATCAGTACTATAAAGCTTTTTAAAAAATTATTATTATGGTATTATATTTTATGGAATTACATTGATTATGTACTATATGATAATGTTCTAATTTCAATTTAGTAATGAATTTTTATCATTTTAAATAAAATTGTACTAATAATGTATCAAATTAGTGAATATTAATATTTTTAATAGAATATTATTGAGAGGAGGATTTACTTTAAAATATAATATATTTTAAGGTATAATTTAAAATGTCATCGGAATACATAAAGAAACCAGTTTATCAAAAAATATCAATAGATATAGCAAATAGAATATTAGCTGGTGATTTTTCTGCAGGAGACAAACTTCATGGAAGATCATCTCTTTCAAGTTATTATAATGTTTCGCCTGAAACTATTAGAAGAGCAATTATTCTTTTAAATGATATGGATATAGTGGAAGTAATAAAGGGTAGCGGAATTATTATTAAATCAGTTGATAACTGTGTAAAGGTTATAGATAAATTTAAAGATATAGATTCTATAAATTCATCTAGGAAAGAAATATTAGAGTTAATAGATCAAAAAAAAATATTGGAGGAAAAAATTGAAGGAAAAATTGACGAACTTATAGATTATTCCAATAGATTTATTAATACGAATCCTTTTATGCCTTATGAGTTCAAAATATATAAAGGACTAAATATTATAGGCAAAACTGTATCTGAAAGTAAATTTTGGCAAAATACAGGTGCTACTGTAGTAGGAATAAGAAGAAAAGGTGATTTAATACTTTCACCAGGACCTAATGCTGCATTTCAAGAAGGGGATACTTTTTTGATAATAGCGGAGGAAGATGTTTACGTAAAAATCAAAAAATTTATTTATGAAGATAATAGTATAGCAAAATTAAAAAATAAAAGTTGACAATCTATATTTGTGTTGTTATAATTTAAAACATAAATTGAATAATAAATTTCGCACTTATCAAGAGTGGTGGAGGGACTGGCCCGATGAAACCCAGCAACCAGTATCATTTTTTAAAAATGGTATATTGGTGCTAACTCCTGCGGCGTAAGCTGAGAGATGAGAGGTTAAATTAAGAGTAATAGCTCGAGGTTTTTCCTCGGGCTTTAATTTTTGTCTTAAGAAGGTTATATGAGACATATAATTTTTGTAACTAATGCGATTCAATTAATCACAGTTATAACGAATTAAAGTAATAAATTTTTAAAAGAAAGGAAACGGTCAATGATTAAATTAGTAAATGTAAATAAAAGTTTTTCTGGCAATCAAGTGCTTAAAAATATAAATTTGTATGTAAAAAAAGGTGACATTGTAGGTATTGTAGGACATAGTGGAGCTGGAAAGTCTACACTTTTAAGATGTTTGAATGCTTTGGAAACTTATGATAGTGGAAGAGTAACTATTATGGGGAATGAATTAAAAGAATTAAGTGAAAAAGAAGTAAAGACTGTGAGAAAAAAGTTGGGTATGATATTTCAGAATTTCAATCTGCTAAATAGAAAAAATGTATTTGATAATATAGCACTTCCCTTAGAAGTATGGAATTTTGATAAAAATTATATAGAAAAAAAAGTAACCAATTTAATCAAGTTAGTAGGACTTGAAGATAAAATTCATAGTATGCCTAAAGATTTAAGTGGTGGACAAAAGCAAAGGGTTGGTATAGCAAGAGCATTAGCTTTAGATCCGGAAATACTATTATGTGATGAAGCTACATCCGCATTAGATCCTAATACTACAAAATCTATACTAGAGCTTATAAAGAAAATAAATGAAGAATTAAATATAACAGTGGTTTTAGTTACACATCAAATGGAAGTAGTTAAGGAAATATGTAGTAGAGTTGCGCTTATGGAAGAGGGAGAAATAAAAGGCGAAGGTACTGTAGAAGAATTGTTCTTAAAACCGGATAAGGATTTACAGAAGTTATTAGGTGAAAATGAAGTACTTCCTGAAAGTGGAGTGAATATAAAAATATTTTTTCCCAAAGAGTACAGTCAGCAATGTGTTATAACTTCAATAGCTAGAGAACTTGATATAGATTTTTCCATAGTATGGGGAAAGCTTGAAAAGTTTAGAGATAATGTTTTAGGATCACTTGTTATAAATACAAATGAACAGTATAAAGAAAATATATGCAAATTCTTAGATTCAAAATCTATCATTTGGGAGGTGATTGAAAATAATGATTAATGAAATATTACTTCCAGCATTATTGGAAACAATACAAATGGTTTTAGTATCTACTTTTTTAGCAGTGGCTATAGGATTTATACCAGCAATTATACTTGTGTTAACAGATGAAGGTGGATTAAAGCCTAATAAAGTTGTATATAAGGTATTGGATTTTATAATAAATACTTTACGTTCCTTCCCATTTTTGATATTGATGATTTCTATATTTCCACTGACAAAATTAATAGCCGGTACAAGCATAGGAACAAATGCAGCTATAGTTCCTTTGACAATAGCTGCAGCACCGTTTGCGGCTAGAGTAATAGAATCTTCTATGAAAGAAGTGGATAATGGCGTAATAGAAGCTGCTAAATCCTTTGGGTCAAGCAACTGGCAAATAATATATAAAGTTATACTAAAAGAAGCATTTCCTTCTATAATATTAGGAATAACTTTAACAGTTATTAGTGTAGTTGGTTATTCCGCTATGGCGGGAGCTATTGGCGGAGGCGGCCTCGGAAACGTAGCTATCAACTATGGATACTATAGATTTAAAACAGATATAATGATTTACACTGTTGTAATATTAATAGTGCTTGTCCAAATTTTTCAAAGTTTAGGTACATTTATTTATAGAAAATTAAGTAAATAAGGTCATTTTAAATAACAAAATTAAAATATAATTAAGCGGGGGTAACAAAAATGAAGAAGAAAAAAATATTATCTTTAATACTATCATCACTTGTTGTTTTATCATTAGCAGGCTGCGGAGCTAAAAGTGGAGATGCTTCAAGCAGTACAAGTAAAGATAAAAAAGTAATAAAAGTAGGTGCTACACCAGTGCCGCATGCAGAAATATTAAAACAAGTTAAACCAATATTACAAAAAGAAGGTTATGATCTTCAAATTGTTGAATTTACAGACTATGTAACACCAAATACTTCTTTAAATGAAGGACAATTAGATGCAAATTTTTATCAACACATACCTTACTTAGAACAGTTTAATAAAGAAAAGCATACTGAGTTATCTTATACTGTAAAAGTTCATCTTGAACCAATGGGAGTATATTCAAATAAGGTTAAAAAGATAGCTGATATAAAAGATGGGGCAGAAATTGCTATACCTAATGATCCAACAAATGGAGCTAGAGCTTTAAAAGTGCTTCAAAATGCAGGACTTATTAAAGTAAAAGATGGTGAACTTATTTCAAAAGCAGATATAACTGAAAATAAGAAAAATATCAAAATAAAAGAATTAGATGCACCACAACTTCCAAGAGTTTTAGGTGATGTAGATGCAGCTGTTATAAATTCAAATTATGCGCTTCAAGCAAATTTAAATCCTACAAAAGATGCCATTGCTATAGAGCCAAAAGATTCACCATATTCTAATGTACTTGCAGTAAGAACTAAGGATAAGGATAAAGATTCTATAAAAGCTTTGTCAAAGGCACTTAATTCACCAGAAATCAAAAATTTCATAGAAGAAAAATATAAAGGAAGCATAATTCCATCATTTTAATATTTAAATTTAAGGGGCTGATGTACTAATTAGTATATCAGCCTCTTTATTTATCCTTAAATTTATGTAAGAATATATTTTAGAGGTGAAACTATGTTTTCAGATATAAAGTTTAATAAAGAAGTACCTGTATATATACAAATTAAGGATTATATTAAAGAAATGATACTTGGAGGTATGCTTCAAAGTGGAGAAAAGTTGCCTTCTACAAGAGAAATGTCATCTATTATGAAAGTAAGTAGGAATACTATTATATATGCTTATGAGTTCTTGGAAGATGAGGGATTCATATGCATTAAAAAAGGAAAAGGCGCATTTGTATGTGAAATTCATGTAGAAATGCAGGAAAAGTGGAATGTAAATTGGAAAACCTTGATAAATGATTATGCAAGAGCTTCTGAAAGTCTTGATATTGTAAAACATGAGGCTAAGTGGAAAAAAGGAATGATATCCTTTAAAAGCATAGCACCAGATGAAAATCTTTTTGATGTGGAAGAATTTAAAAAAGCTTTTTTAAATCGTATGTCTATAGAAGGTGAAAAAATATTAAATTATGGATATGCTCAGGGTTATAGACCACTCATTAATTATCTTCTTAAATATATGAAAAATAAAGGCGTTAACATAAGAGGAAAGGATATACTCATAACTAATGGTTTTACTGAAGGATTTGATATAATATTATCATCTCTTACAAATACAAATGATAAAGTGCTTTGTGAAAATCCTACACACAATACAGCTATAAAGATAATGAAACTCCATGGATTAACTATTGAAGGCGTGGATATGGATGCTGATGGCATAAATATAAAAAAGCTACAAGAAAAACTTGAAAAAGATAAATTTGCTCTTTCTTACTTTATTCCATCCTATCACAATCCTACGGGAATTGTAATGTCACCAGAAAAAAGAGTTAAGCTTTATAAATTGTTAAAAAAGTACAATATTCCGATAATAGAAGATGGATTCAATGAAGAGCTTAGATATACAGGAGCTCATGTTGCTCCAATAGCAGCATTGTGTGGAGAAGGAAATAGTGTAATATATATAGGAAGCTTTTCCAAGGTACTTTTTCCTGGTATAAGAATTGGATGGATTTTAGGTGATGAAAATATTATAGGATATTTAGAAAGTGTGAAAAGAAGTAGAAATATTCATACATCATTTTTAGATCAAGCTGTGTTCTATGATTACTTACAAGGTGGAAATTTTGAAAAGTATATAAAAAAAGCTAGAAAAGTTTATAAAGAAAAATATGAATTTGCAATTGAATGTGCCAAAAAGTATATTTCTACAGGTCAGGTTATGGGAGAAGGAGGTTTGCATATATTCATAAAAATTGATGGAATTAATGCCAGAAAATTATTAGACAGGTGTTATGATAAGGGAGTCATATTTACACCAGGAGATATTTTTTATACAGATAATAAAGGTGCTGATACATTTAGATTGGGATTTTCAAGAGTGAATAAAAATGAAATACAAATAGGATTTCAAATAATTGGAGATGAAGTTAGTAACTTAATTAGAGAAACAATGGAGGAAAAAAATGTTTAATAAAAACTATAAAGTTGTAGAGGAAACAGATTGGGAAGGAAGAATTGATAGTGAAACTAATTTTGATGCATTTAGATGGCATCAATGGATTAAAATTATTGATTTAAGAAAAGATAATTTAACTCCTTTTAATGGAAAGTTGGGTTTTGCTTTTATTGGTTTTTGTTGTGATGAAGGAATTAGAAGGAATAAAGGGAGAATTGGAGCTGTTAATGGACCTAAAAGTATTAGAAAAGAATTAAGTAGTTTGCCTTGCGCCTTTGCAAAGGATGTTGAACTTTTTGATGCAGGAAATGTGTTTTGTGAAGGTATAAGTTTAGAAGAAAGCCAAGCTTTACTTTCGGAGGTAGTGTCAAAAATACTATCATTAAATCTTTTACCTATAGTTTTAGGTGGAGGACATGAGGTTGCGTTTGGACATTATAATGGAATATTAAACAGTTTATTAAAAAGTGATAATAAACCTAATATAGGAATTATAAATTTTGATGCTCATTTTGATATCAGGCCTTATGAAAATGGTGGAACTTCAGGAACTATGTTTAGGCAAATATTAGATATTTGCATGGAAAAAGATTTAAAATATAATTATTTTTGTATTGGAATTCAAAAGCATAGTAATACTGTGGAGTTATTTAAAATTGCAGATAAATTTAATGTAGGTTATGTTTTGGCAAAGGATATTTCAGGAAATAATATTTTTGATCAATTAGATAAGTTGGATAATTTTATGAAAGATAAAGAACATATTTATATAACTGTATGCTCAGATGTATTTTCATCTGCCTTTGCTCCAGGAGTAAGTGCATCACAATCATTAGGACTAGATCCTGAAATAGTGTTAAAGTTCATTAAACATATTTTAAAATCCAATAAAGTAATAAGCTTTGATATAGCTGAAGTATCACCGAGATTTGATCAAGATAATAACACTGCAAATTTGGCAGCAGTCATAATATTTTCAGTAGTTACAGCTTTAGCTAAGATCAATAATTTATCATACTATTAATGGTGCAGTAATAATATGATAAAATTTTACTTTGCAATTTGAGCATATTGTGACGTAAGCGAAGTAACTTTCAACTGTATTCCGGCTGATATATGCTGTGAAGGAAAACTCACTTCACAGCATATATCAGTCTCCATACAGTTGAAAGTTAAAATTCAAACTTCCACTGCACCATTACATTGCATAAATCTAGCAATTACTTGAAGCTGCACTAAATTTTTTTATATAAAGTCTATAGCCTATTTCTTCAAATAAGGTAAATAAACTTGTAGTTATGAAGTATAGTCCAAGTGCTATTGGAGCTTTTATAGTTATTAATATGCTGAATATACTAGTTATAATTAAATTTGTTTTAGAAAGTTTAACTTCCTTTAATACTTTGAAATAATCCAAATTATTAATAAGCTGGGGGCATATAGAAATTAAACCGTATATAATTGGAACGATGTAGTAAGTATCATACAGTTTAATACTTGAGACCCAAGGTAGAATAATTGTGCCAACTTGTACTGGCATCTTCATCACTACATTATATAAAGTGAAAAGTATTGGTAGTTGTATGAAGGTAACTAGACATCCTAAAGTACTCTTAGCAAGCTGCTGTTCATATTTAACAGTTTCTTCTTTAATTCTTTTCTCATTATTTTTATACTTAAGTTTTATATCCTGAATTTTTTGTGAGATTCTCTGCTGGTTATACATTTCAGATTTTTGTTTTATGGAGAATGGAACAAGTATTATTCTTACTAATATAGTTAAAAAAATTATGGAAATACCCCAATCTCCAGTGAAATTGAAAATATTACTTAATATTTGGTTGAAAAGGTTAAAAATAATGTTCATTAAAATCTCTCCTTATTTTTTATTAAAAAACTTAATTTAATAAAACATTACTTTTAAAAATGTACACAAAATCTCCAAATGTGATATTTTTCAAAAGCTAAATAATCTTCTATATGTAGTTTTTCAATATATCTAACAGCTTTTCTATTAATAGCTGCGCAAATATCTATATAAATATGCTTTGTGCATTTTTTATATGAGTATACTATATATGAAAATATGGTTGAAATACAAATAAATAAAAATACAATTTGTATTAAGTTAAAAGCATTTAATCTCATTGCTATTATCTCCTTAAGTGGTATTACTAACTATTTGAATTATATCATTGAGATCTTAATAAAGCAAGTATGTTTGTTAAAATTCAAACCAGGTGGCTCTAGTTGTAAAAATTTAATTACATGGTTATATATAATTTATAACATTATATACTCTTGTAGTTATTTTATATATAGATTAGAAAAGCAAAAGAATCCCAATGAAAATTAAAGGGTATTATTATACTTTTGTAGAAGTTTAATATAAGGGGGGATGGTATTATGGCATCATTAGAAATGAGAGGTTCTTTTGATTTAAATACAGAAACAATAGATAATCAAGTAACAAAAATTTCACCTGGAAATTATGCTTTAGGACATATTAATAAAGAGAATAATCATTTTATAGTTGAATATGTTGGAAGAGCTGATTCTGATGTGAATGGAAAGCTTAAACAACATGTTGGAGAGAAGTATAAAAAATTTAAATATAGCTATGCTACCTCACCTAAAGCAGCATTTCAAAAAGAATGTAGAGATTACCATGAGTTTGGTGAAAATCAGAAACTTGATAATAAAATTCATCCAGATAAATCAGAAGATACATTTTGGAAGTGTCCTTATTGTGATATATGTAATTAATAATATTGCGAAGAAGAACTCTTTTTATTATTAAGACCTAATTGAAAAAATATTAATACTATTTAGTTTATACAAATTATATATGCATAATTTGTAAGCAATATAAAGCCCAGCAAATTAACTTGCTGGGCTTTATATTGCAATTTACGAAAGTGATATTTCATTGTTGGCAGTCCACATCTCGAGACTTGTATCTCTTTATTTGAGATTCTCTGCATTTGCAACTGAAGATATTAATCCAGTATCATAGAATCTATAAAATATTCTTGGAAATCTTCTCTTTTTGATAACTCTATATATGTTGTTTTATTAATAATATCTACTGCATTTTCTCTTATTCGTTTTGATAGCAAATATATTTTAGCGCCACCCCCTGCACAGTTGCCAACAGATTCAATCTTACCCTTGAGCTCTTTGGGTATCATGCCTATGGTAGCAGAACTTTCTATATCCATATAATTACCAAATCCACCGCCAATGTACACTTTTTCTATTTCATTAAAGTTTATGTTCTTTTCTTTTAAAAGTATTTTGATACCAGCACATACAGCAGCCTTTGCTAATTGAACTTCTCGTACATCCTTTTGTGTAAAGGTAATACTTTCCTCATGTATACTATTTTGTGTTAGAATGAATTGTCTCATATTATCTATCTCAACAATCCTATTCTGATAATCCTTGTTTTCCACTTCGTCCGCTCCTGCCATTCTACCTGATTCATCTAATATTCCAAACTTCACAAATTGTGCGACAGCATCCAACACTCCTGAGCCGCATATTCCGCAAGGTTTTTCATTTCCTATTGTTTCGTATATTTTATCCTTTGATAAATCAACCTTGCTTATAGCTCCTTTTATGGCACCAATTCCATGCTTAATATTTGTGCCTTCAAAAGCTGGTCCGGCAGCTGTAGAGCAAGTTACTACTTCGTTTTTATTGCCTAGCGCAATTTCTCCATTAGTTCCAAGGTCTAATAATAATGAATATTTTTCTGAATTTAACATACCACAGGATAATATACCAGCAGTTATATCACTTCCTACAAAAGCTGATATACCAGGAAGTAAGCTTACCATGCCTTTAGTCTTAATTCCGATCTCCTTAGCTTCAAGCTCCAATGCTTTTGTAACCACTGGAATATATGGTGACATAGTTATATTTTTACATGGAAGTCCAAGTAGTAGGTGAATCATAATAGTGTTTCCAACAATAACTATATCATATATGTTATCTTCACTTATGTTATTTTTTTTACATAACAGTTCTATCATATCATTAAGCTGAGTTACAATATTATCCTTCAATATACCTAATCCCTTTGGATTCTCAATAGTAAAATTTATTCTTGAAACCACATCAGCCCCATAACTTCTCTGGTTATTAACTCTTGAATCTATATCTATTACTTTTCCATCATTTAGATTTAATAAATAGATTACTATAGTAGTTGTACCTATATCTATAGCTAGTCCATAGTTTTGTTGTAAACAGTTACCACTTTCTAAATGTAAAAGACGATTCTTATAAAGTGATGCGGTAACATTAAAATCAGCTCCTCTTAACAAATCACTTACTTGAGGTAAATATTGTAAACCAATGAGTAAATCATCACTTTCACAAGCATCAATTAACCTTCTATAATCATCTCGTTGATCATTAATGGATGGTTTCTCAATTGCTAAATATTTTTTCTTCACTACAGTATCTAAAGTATATTGCTGTTCTGTCCCATTTATTAATACTTCCATATCTTTATTCTTTTCTAAAAGTACTATTTCTGAATCTTCATCTATAGTCAAATTACAGGATAATCTAAATCCACTTTCTAACTCTTCTTTAGTTAAATGTTTTATATCAAGTGGAGTAGGTTTCTTTAATCCTATTACTACTTTAACTTTACATTTTCCACAAATTCCTTTTCCATTGCAGGGACTATCTATAAATATTCTGTTATCCATTAATACATTAAATAAATTTTCACCTGATTTAACATTTATGACTTCTTTACCTTTTTGTGAATTAATAATAAGTTGAAATTTTTTATTTAAAATATTCATATAATTCCCCCTATGAAGTATTTTTCTTTAAGTATAGTTATATTCTACTTGAATATACATAATTTAAGTTTTGGAATATAGGAGTTCCCTATACATTAGACAATAAAATGAGACTCGTACTTGACCTTGTAACAAACAAAGAACTCTCAGTAGGAAAAAACACAAAAAACATTTTGGATTAATTTATTTTTAACATTGATCCAAAATGTTTTTTATTTACAACAAAAATGTTTTGTACAAGTTATGTACTTTAAAACATTTTTTTACTCATTTCATCTATTGAATTACTTACTGTTTCATATACATTTGGAAAATATCCCTTAGGTAAACCCGCAGTGAGGCATGGAATAAAGTATTTCTTTCCATTAGCTTTGCAAGCTTCTTCTACATGTTTCATACAATTTTCAGGTGTCCAATCCGGAAAATCAATCAAACCGCTGTGGAGCCCTCCCATAAAGGATATTTTTTCACCATATTGCTTGATTATTTCAGGAATGTTATTAGTGTTCATAACGCCTTGCCAGATATCGATACCCATTTCGATCATATATGGAACTAGGTTAGCTGCATAAGAATCGCTGTGGTGAACAATCAATTCAACACCATTGGCTTTATAGAAACCATAGATTTTTTTATAAGCTGGAAGAAAGAACTCTTCAAACATTGCAGGAGCCACAAAAGAGTTTTTTTGGCTACCCCAGTCATCATGATGGAAAATACAATCTGGATGAAGTTTTTCAACTATCACTTTTGCAGCATCCAGCTCATACTGCGTAATAGCATCAATTAACTCATGCATAGCTTCAGGCTCTTCATATAAACCCATTAATGCATCTTCCATACCCATAAGATGATGTGTCATTTCAAAGACACCTGGAGCATAGAAAGGTGAGACAAATTCCTCATTACGGTCAACAGAATTAGCATGAGCAACAGCTGCAGCCCAAGCTTCATCGGAAGTTTTTATTTCAGGAATTTTAACATATTTTTTCCATTCGGTAACATCTTTTAAAACTCTGTGTTCGTCATCATGCACAGGGAACGCACCAAGTTGACCTTCTGGCCATTGCCATGTTATTCCCCAATCATCTTTCCAAGTAGAACCGTATTTAGATCCATGTCCCAAAGGCATTTCCAGGATCATATTTAAAAATTCATATTGATTAACAAAACGATCTGGATTTCCACCTTTAATAGTTTCGAGTAAATTCTGTCTTTTAGTTAACATATATCAATACCTCCCCTTATATTATTTATGATATATCTATGCTGTTGCCAATTCTTTAGCCTTAATTGCAGCACTACCTGCATCAGGAGTGTATGCATCTGCCCCTATTGAAGCCGCAAATTCAGCTGTTACAGGAGCACCACCAACCATTACATTGAATCCTTTTAATCCACTTTCTCTTAAAGTCTCAACTGTTTTCTTCAAAGCTGGCATTGTTGTAGTAAGAAGTGCTGAACATACTACTATTTTTACATTTTCATTTGCCTTAACTGCTTCAACAAATTTAGCATCGGGTACATCTACGCCAAGGTCTACTATTTTAAATCCAGTACTTTCAATCATCATTGAAACCAAATTTTTTCCAATGTCATGTAAATCGCCTGCGACTGTTCCAATAATACATGTTCCTAAAGAAGATGAAGCGCCACTTGAAAGATGAGGTTTAAGCACTTCTACACCTTTTGACATTGCTTTTGCTGCTATTAGCATTTCAGGTACGAATATTTCTCCTGTGGAGAACTTATCACCTACAACACCCATTGAGTCAATCATAGCTTGAAGTATATCTTCTGCTTTGCTTCCCTCATCTAGTGCTTCCTGCACCAATCCTTTAATAAGTTTAGTTTTACCTTTCTCTACATTAACTTTTACTTCTTCAATTTTAGACATTACCTTTTCCTCCTTATTACTATATATAATTATTTCTTTTTACCAAATATTCCTTCTCTATATGCTCTAATATATTCCATGCAGTATTCGTCTTCACCTAATAGTGCTTCTGTTGCAAACAACATCCCTATTAAATCCTGATTTAATGGATCAAGGATAAAGCTGTCCATTCCTGCATTCATAGCTAATACTGCAAATGCCTGATTGACAATTTTCCTAGCTGGAATATTAAAGGAAATATTGCTAACAGCTCCAACTACATGAATCGTAGGATATAATTCTTTGATTTTTTTCATAACCTCAGTTACCATGGTGATCCCTTCTTCTGATGTACATAGCATTTCAATCAAGGGATCAATATGCATCCTAGAAGGATCAATGTTGTATTCTTTTGCTTTTGCCATTAAATCTACAAATACATCCAAACGGTCTTTAGCAGTTTTAGGGATTCCTTTGTCGCTGTTCAAGAGAGCAACACACTCCCATTTTGTATCAGCGATTGCAGGAAATGCCACATTAATCTTGTCACCTTCCATAGATACGGAATTAAAAAGGCCTGGCTTTTTACAGTATTTCATGGCTTCTACGCATGTGTGGACGTTAGGGCTGTCCACTGCAATCGGTACATCGGTTGCGTCCTGTACAATGTCTATAAGCCATTTCATTGTTTCCAGTTCGATCTCATCATTCACTGAAGCGCAAACATCAATAAAATCTGCACCTGCTTCTGTTTGCTTTATTGCAAGATTTCTTATGAATTCTGCATCCTTTGCTGCAATGGCTTTAGCTGTGGAAGGAATCGCTCCATTAATTTTTTCACCAATTACTATCATAATATACACCCCTTCTTTAAACATTTACTTTAAGTTACAATCATATCAATTAGTACTACAACACTTTAAATTTCTTTGATTTGCACTTTATGTTTTTCATCCCCATATTACCCATTGTACACATAGTTGATAAAAATAACGCAACATTCAGAAAAATTAGATTAGATGCTTTTACAATATTTTTTGCATATGATATCTTCATCATCCTACACCGAAAAAATCGTGTTAAACATTTACATTAGGGAAGTGTAACCCCTTAGATGTTCACAACATTTAATTGGCTCTAATTAGGATGATATATGTTGCATCAATTGAAAGTATATACTATAATCTTTAATTCTCCTGACTGAATTTATACATTTTTTATTATTGTATAAGTAAGAGAAGAACCAGCAGAAAACGTTGTAATTTACCAACCATTTGATATAATTACATTATAGCAAATGGAAATTTTTAATTCTATTTGCAGAATGTACATTTTTTTAAGAATAATTTATACACAATGTATGAATTAGATGAATTAATCACAGGGTAATTATTAAAAATATGGAATTAATTTATAATTTTGTTTTTGCAACATTCGTATTTGTGACATTTACGCAGTATGCATCGTAATTATTGAAACCTATTATTGATATTAACCGAAATTTTTGCAAGATTGGAGTGAACTAATTATGAAAAAAATTCAAGAGAAAATTTTATATAAAGGTAAATGGCTAGCATTAAAGCAAACAACTTATAAGAGTAAAAGTGGAGAAACTGTAAATTGGGAAAGTATAGAAAGAACTAATACTAGTAAAACTGTGGTTATAATACCTAAACTTGTTCCATCAAACAGATATTTAATGATAAAACAATATCGTCCAGCTATAAATAATTATATTTTAGGATTTCCAGCAGGCTTAGTAGAAGGTGAAGATTTAGAAAATGAAGCTTTAAGGGAACTTAAAGAAGAAACAGGATATATAGGAAAAATAAAAACTGTAAGCCCTGAATTATATTCAAATGCAGCACTATTAACAGATACTGTGCGTGTAGCGAATGTAGAAATTGATGAAACAATAAAAGAAAATTTAAATCCTAAACAACATCTTGAATCAGAAGAGGAAATAGAAGTTGTTTTGGTAAATGAGAATAGTTTGAAAAACTTTTTATTAGAAGAACAAGCAAAAGGTACAGCTATATCTATGGGATCATGGTATGTATTTTGCGAAGGGAGTAACGTGTAAGTTTTAGATGTGAAAAACAAATTTTTTTGAGAGGACAATTGTCATCTGCCCTCTCAAAAAGTTGTGTACCAATGTTTTTATATTAAATCAAAATTTTGTATGTGTGAAAGTTATGATGTATATATATCGGAAAATTCTATACTTACTTTTTCAATATGGTTTTTATTAAAGCTAGTATTTTGTATAGGTACATTATCAGTTTCCTTTATGGTAACAGGAAGTTTTATAGTAAATTTGGTTCCCTTTCCATAAGTACTTTTAACTGAAATTTTTCCTCCATGCATTTCAACTAAAGATTTTACAAGAGACAAACCTATACCACTTCCTGTATAATTTATTGATGAAGTTGCATTTGACTGGCGAAATCTTTCAAAAATTATATCCAAATCATTTTCAAGTATGCCAATACCAGTATCTCCTACACAAATAATAATATAATCATTTTTGTCAAATATGTTTATAAATATATGTCCACCTGGATTTGTAAATTTTATAGCATTAGATATTAAATTTAACATAATTCTTTCTATTTTATCAGGGTCACAAGCCATAATTTTTTCTTCTGTATTTGTATCAAATGTAAGAGTTATGGATTTATTTTCTACATATTGAGCTACAGACAGTGTTATATCTTCAACCACATTAACTATATTGTAATTTCCAGTATTTATTTGAAAATATCCACTATCAATTTTTGTTATATCTATTAAATTATTAATAAGTTTTAATAATCTTAAAGAATTTTGTTTTATGCTCTTAAAATATTTAAAAGATTTTTCTTCATTGCAGTTTAAGTTATTAAAAGATTTCATAAGTTGAAGTGCACTCAGAATTATGTTTAATGGTGTTCTAAGATCATGACTGATGTTTGTAAAAAAATCTGTCCTTAGTTTGTCAATTTCTTGCATTTTATTTAAGTGCAATCTATCTTCTCTTATTTTTTTGATTAAGGTTTTAATAATAGAACATTCTTTATTCAATTCATATTTTACATTTTGCAGTACAGTACAATCCTCAAAAGTAAACATTATTTCATTTGATATTGAAGACTTGTTTTTTAAAGCACTAATTTTTATATTGCAATATTTCTGATGTTTACTTGAAAAGAAATTATTTACTAAAAGATTATCTAATATTATAGCTTCTTTATCATTTATAATGCTTTTTATTTTAATATTGATATCTTCAGTAAATGCATTGGGAAAAATCTGAAAAAAGTTTTTTCCTATAACAGTTTTATTGTATATCTTTGACATTTCTTCTAGTGTGGAATTCCAAAGTATTATGTTAAATTTGCTATCTAAAATTATAACTCCTATAGGAACATTGTCTATAATTGTATTAATCATATTTTTATCATTGGGAATATCTGTATTAACAATGAAATTATTATTAGAGTTATTTGAAAATAAACAAGAATAATCAGAACTTAACACAGTGAGAACTCCTTTCATTATTATTAAAATAAACTGTTGTACAATAGCGCACTAATAACACATATTCTACAAAAGCATTTTAAATCCTTCTAAAATATATGTAAAATGTAAAATAAATATTAATTATTTCAATATTTTACAGTGATTATGTATAATATAATAACTTTTAAACTAATTGCATTAGGTTTTTATATATGATATATTTTGAGTATATGTAAAATAATTTGTAATAAGCAGGTGGAATGATAATGGGAGACTGGCTTTTAAAGAAAGATGACTATGTACCTAAAGCTGATAAAGATAGTTTTATAGATAAAACTATAGTGGGACTTTTAAGTATTTTATCTTTAATAAAGAGAAGCAACAAAGTTAATAATAATTTTATGTACAAGCTTAATCCATCTATAAAATTGATTTTTACAATTATAAACATAATATTTTTGTCAATGTCTAAGAATCTTATGTACATATTAATTGTAGATGTGTATATGCTATTTACTTTGAGTTTATTAGACATAGAAGACATAAAAAAAATTTTAGCAGTAAGTATAGTGGTACCAATTTTTACATTTATTATGATTATACCTTCTATTATTATGGGAAATGTAACAAATAGTATACTTCTTATCTTAAAAGTAGTAGGTACCATATTAGCTATAAATATCTTATCTTATACTACTAAGTGGCATGATATAACAAAGGCGCTTAAAAACTTCTTCATACCAGATATATTCATATTAGTCTTCGATATAACCATAAAATATATTTATATTCTTGGAGAATTTTCTTTAGAGATGATTTATGCTCTAAAATTAAGGTCTATAGGTATAAATGATAGTAAATACTCTTCTTTATCTAAAGTAATGGGGAATCTTTTCTTAAAATCAAAGGAAATGGGTGATGAAATGTATTCCGCCATGGAATGTAGAGGATTCACAGGAGAGTATATATCTTATTCAAACTTTAAATTTTCCTTTAAGGATTTTGCTTATGTTATAATAAATGTAGTAATTATATTGATGTATTTTTATTTTGCTAGGATGTGATAATGATGATTGAATTTAAAGATGTTTATTTTAAATACAAAAATGTAGATGTATTAAAAAATATAAATGTAAGTATTAAAGAAGGAGAAGCTTTGGCTTTAATAGGTCCTAATGGCAGTGGTAAATCAACATTTTTAAAAATTGTAAATGGAATAGAATTTGCAAAAAAAGGAAAATACTACTTTAAAGGTGAAGAAATAAATAGTAAAAAGTTAGAAGATAATAAATTCTGTAAATTATTTCACAAAAATGTAGGCTTTGTATTTCAAAATTCAGATGCACAACTTTTTTGTTCTAACGTATATGATGAAATAGCATTTGGACCAAGGCAGATGGGCTTAAAGGAAGAAGAAGTGAATATGAGAGTTGAAGATTGCTTAAAGCTTTTAGATGTAGAAGATCTTAGAGAAAGGGAACCATATAATTTAAGTGGTGGAGAGAAAAAGAGGGTAGCTATAGCTAGTGTTTTAGCTTTAAATCCAGAGGTTTTAGTTTTAGACGAACCTATGAATGGTATAGATCCTAAAGGAAAAAGATTTTTGAAAGATCTTATGATAAAATTAAATTCTAGTGGTAAAACTATAATTTGTTCTACCCATGATTTTGAATATGTGCAAGATGTATTTAAAAGAGCTTTAGTTTTTTCAGAAGAACATACTATTGTAAGGGATGATGATTATAATTCCGTAATCAATGATAACGATTTTTTAGTTCATTACAATATCAAGTAATTATAAGTTCTAGATGGGATTTATTTATTGGAAGTAGAGTTATTGACAGAGTAACTTAATTGTAATAAACTAAATTTATAAAAAAATATTGTAACTTCAGGTGCCTTTTTAATAAGGTGAAAAGGGAATGCGGTTGAATTCCGCAGCAGCCCCCGCTACTGTAAATGAGGACAAACCTTTACTGGCCACTCTATTAATATTAGAGGAAGGCAAAGGAGAGAATGATTCATAAGCCAGGAGACCTGCCTGATTAAAACATATGCTTTCGGAGGGAAAGGACTTTTAATATAGTACTTCCGGCATTTGCCGGTTTTTTATTATATAAAAAATTGTCTTAAAAGTCAAAAAATATGCAGTGTGTTAAAAAGTGTATTGATATTGCATAAAATTGATTTTGGACAATTTTTTTAGTGTACAAAAATTTTAAGAGGGGAAGGATTAGTATGGCTAAAATTATGATTCAAGGCACAGGATCATCAGTAGGAAAGAGTATACTAGTAGCAGCACTTTGTAGAATTTTTACACAGGATGGATATTCTGTATGTCCTTTTAAGTCACAGAACATGTCTTTAAATTCATATATAACTTTAGATGGGAAGGAAATGGGTCGTGCACAAGTGCTTCAAGCTTATGCTGCAGGTCTTCAACCTGAAGCATATATGAATCCTATACTTTTGAAGCCAACTTCTGATAAAAAATGTCAAATTATAGTTAATGGGAAGGTATATGGAAATAGTACTGCTATGGAATATCATAATATGAAATTACAATTTAGGGATATGCTTAAAGAGCAATTTGAAGAAATGGAAAAAAAATTTGATATCATAGTAATGGAAGGAGCAGGTAGTCCTGCGGAAATAAATTTAAGAGATAGAGATATAGTAAATATGGGAATGGCAGAAATTGTAGATGCACCTGTTTTGTTGGCTGGAGACATAGATAAAGGAGGAGTATTTGCATCTTTAGCAGGAACCATGGTTCTATTTAATGAAGAAGAAAAGAAGAGGGTTAAGGGTACTATAATAAATAAATTTAGAGGCGATGTTGAAATATTAAAACCAGGACTCACTATGCTGGAAGATATAATAAAAATACCATGCCTAGGTGTAATTCCTTATTTTCATTTGGCATTAGAAGATGAAGATGGTGCAGTAGAATTTAATAAGAGGATAACGGCACCTATAGATATAGCTGTAATAAAGCTTCCACACATATCTAATTTTACAGACTTAGATTCACTAAAGAGTGAAGAGGATGTATCAGTGAGATTTATAGAAACCGTTGAAGAATTTGGAAATCCTGATTTAGTTATAATTCCAGGAAGCAAGAATACTATTGAGGACTTACTTAAGCTTAGAAAATTTGGTATAGAATCACGCATAAAGGAATATAGCAAAGATGGTTTAGTTATAGGAATTTGTGGTGGATATCAAATGCTTGGAAAAATAATAAAAGATCCTTATGGTGTAGAAACAGAAGTTCCAGAGGTAGAAGCTATGGGTCTTTTGGATATAGATACTGTATTTGAGGAAGAAAAGGTTACTACAAGAGTAAAGGCAGAAAGTATAAGAGAGTTTGATGTATATAAGGATGAAGCTTCAACAGAAAAAAGAAAAATAGACGTATATGGGTATGAAATACATATGGGAATATGTACTTATGGTGAAAAAGCAAAACCTTTGTTTAAGATCATAGACAAAAATGGAGAAGAAGTTTGTTTGCAGGATGGTGCTGTAAATAATGAAGAAAATATTATGGGAAGCTACATACATGGAGTTTTTGATGGTGTACATTTTAGAGAATATGTATTAAATAAAATAAGATCAAAAAAAGGTATGAAAACTAAGAAATCCTATATATATGAAAATTTAAGAGAAAAAGAGCTTGATAAACTTGCAGACATAATTAGACAAAATATGGACATACAAAGTATATATAATATTATGGGAATGAAGAAATAATGAGGTGATGTATTTTGATAGCATCTTTTATATCAATGAATATATTAGATATAATTTTAGCTGTAATAATAGATTGGCTAATAGGTGATCCAAATTGGTTGCCACATCCTATTATATATATAGGTAAGCTTATAGGATTTCTTGATAAAAAAGGAAGAAAACTATGTAAATCTAATGGTGGGATTAGAGCTTTTGGAGGATTTATTGTAATAATTGTAGCAGGTGCGAGCTTTTTTATCACATTTGGTATTTTAAAGTTAGTAAGTTCTTTGCCCTGGTTGTTTCATGTTGTCAATGTACTAATAATATGGACAACATTAGCAGCAAAATCTCTAAGTAAGGAAGCTAAAAAGGTCTATCATGCATTGAAAGATAAAGATATAGAGAAAGCTCGATTAATGCTTTCATATATAGTTGGAAGGGATACAACACAGCTTGGTGATAATGAGATAATAAGAGCTGATGTGGAAACAGTAGCTGAAAATGCTTCAGATGGAGTTATTGCACCAATATTTTATGCAATAATTGGAGGAGCACCTTTGGCAATGATGTATAAGGCTATAAATACTATGGATTCAATGCTTGGATATATGAATGAAAAATATAGATATATAGGATTTTTTCCAGCTAAGGTAGATGATGTCTTCAATTTTATACCTGCAAGAATAACTGGAATACTTATATGTTTAAGTTCCTTTGTAGTTAAAGGCAATGTTATGGAAAGCCTTTCTATAATGCTTAGAGATAGAAAAAATCATAAAAGTCCCAATTGTGCCTATCCAGAAGCGGCTGCTGCAGGAGCTATGAAAGTACAGTTAGGTGGAACTAATGTATATTTTGGAGAAGTAGTTTATAAACCTACAATAGGAGATAAGAAAAAGGCATTGAGTTTCGAACATATAAACGAGTCTATAAAGCTTATGTATGCTGCTGAAATTTTTATGATAATTATATATGTAGCATTTATGTTTGCAATTATTAAGAATTAAATTATGCTTTATAAAAATAATTTAGGATGTGATTGATATGGAACATGGAGGAGATATATATACAGAAGGAATTTTAAAAGGAAGAGAAATTTTAGATTTTAGTTCTAATATAAATCCATTAGGAGTTCCAGAGAGTTTTACAAATAATTTGAATGAAGCTGTAAAAGCTGTAGAAAAATATCCAGATGTTGAATATAGGTGCTTAAAAAAGTGTATTAAAGAATATTTAGATTTCAGTGTGGATTATTTTAAATCTGAAGTTTATAATGAAAAAAGTGAATCTTTTATATCCGAAAAAGATATAATTCTTGGCAATGGGGCAGCAGAGATTATAGATTTGTCCATAAGTTGTTTTAAAAAAGTTTGTATAGCAGTTCCTTCATTTATAGAATATGAAAAAAATGCTTTAAAATGGGGATGTGACGTAATATATTCTATAATAAAAAAGGATATGACTTATGATTATGAAGATATATTATTGCAAGTAAAAAAGTCAGAAGCACTTATTATAGGAAATCCTAATAATCCTAATGGCGGAATAATAAATAAGGATAAATTTAAAAAAATATTAGACTTTTGTGAAGAAAATAATAAAACAGTTATAGTAGATGAAGCTTTTATAGAATTTACAGGGAAAAATAATTTTAGTTTTTTAGAGAAAATAAAAAATTATAAGTGCATATTTTTAATTAGAGCTTTAACTAAATTCTTTGCTTTGCCTGGTATTAGAATAGGATATGGGATAAGCAAAAATGATGAACTTATACAGAAAATTAAAAGCAAACAAAATCCTTGGAATATAAATTGTTTTGCAGAAATTGCGGCAAAATATGTTTTAAAGGATAGAAATTATATAGAAGATTCATTAAAATGGATCAATGAAGAGAGAAAATATATGATTTCAAATTTAAAAAGAATAGCTTTAATAGAAGAAGTGTATAATACTTATTCTAATTTTGTATTATGCAGGCTTAAAGATTTAAATTGTGATGAATTGTATAAAATATGTTTAGATAAAGGAATTGCAATTAGAAAATGTGATAATTTTAAAAACTTAAATGATAAATATATTAGGCTAGCTATTAAAAATAGGGAAAGTAATAATAAAATTATAAAGCTTTTAAATTCATTAAGTTAAGTTTTTGTACGATTGCTATCAATTGTAGTGGTAGTGAATTATTTTGGGAGATGGTAATAATGATACAACTTATAGGTTTAAAAAGAGATGTAAAATTAGAAATAAGAGAAAAATTTTCTGTAATACAAAAACGTTGTGAAAAGTTCACAAAGAGTTTAAAAGAAGTTTGTGATGAAGTTGTAGTGATAAGTACTTGTAACAGAACTGAAATATACTTTAATGCTAAAGATCATGATGATGCTATGGTAAATAAAGTTTTTGATATATTAGGTTGGGATAAAAATTTGAAAAACTATACTTTTCATTATAAGAGCAATGAAGTAATTAAGCATTTGATGGATGTAGTATGTGGATTTAATTCTTTGATTTTAGGAGAAGATCAAATTTTAGCTCAAGTTAAGGAAGCCTATGAAATTGCTTTGAATTCAAAAACTGTTCATAGAGATTTGCAGAGACTTTTTCAAATTGCAGTTACTTGTGGAAAAGAGTTTAGAACTAAGTCAAGTCTTTATAAAATACCAGTATCTTCATCATCTATAGCAGTTAATGAAAGCAGAAAACGCGGAATAAAAAGATTTATGCTTTTAGGCTTTGGGGAAGTTGGACAGCTTGCAGCGAAGTATATTTTATCTGCAGGTTTCGAGGTGCTATATATAGCAGTAAGAAATCCCAAAGTTGTAGATATAGAAGATCCTAGAGTGAAAGTTATAAATTTTGACGAAAGAGTGGAAAATTATACTGATGTGGATTGCATAATATCATGTACTTCAGCACCTCATTGTGTAGTAAGAAAGAATAATTTACCACAAAAAACTATGACTATATTTGATCTAGCTGTGCCTAGAGATGTAGAAGAAGAAGTTTGTAATATGGAAAATGTAACAGTATATAATATTGACAAGGTAAGTTCCATAGATGATGAAAATAGAAAAAAAAGAAAAGATATAATGATTAAAAATAGATATATAGTTGATAAATATATTAAAGAATTTTCAGATTGGCAGAAGATACAAAGTATTTCCGGAGAAATAGTAAACCTTAAAAAATGTGGAGAAAAGGTGTATAGGAAGAGATATAAAACCTTTAAAAATAAAAGGTACACTAAGGATAATGAAAAATTGGCTGAAGTACTTTTTAAAAGTACATCAGATGCTTTTATTAATAGAGCTATAGATGTATTAAAAGAGGAACAGCTGAAGGGAAGTGCTGAGGATTGTATGAAAATAATAAAGAAGATATTTTATGTTGCGGAATAAAATATACAATGCTTTCACTTATGTCCAATAAGATAAAAGTGCTTATTGTTGGAGGAGGAAATGCAGCTCTTATAAAGGCTAAAACTTTTATAAAAAAAGGATGCTTAGTTTCAATAGTTGCCAAAGACTTCAATGATGGATTTAAAGAACTAAAAAATTATAGTAATTTAAAAATTACAAAATCAGAATACAAAAGAGAATATATAGAATGTAATCATTTAGTTATAATTGCTACTAATTCAGAAAAAATAAATTTTGAAATAAGATCACATTGTATAGAAAGCTATAAGCTATATATAGATTGTACATCTCCAGAAAATGGATTGTGTGTTACGCCTTGTCAGAGAAATACAAAAAATATTTTCTTAGGAGTTAACACTTCTAGTGGAAATCCTAGAGCATCTGTATATTTGGCAGATAAGATAAAAGATTGTGCAGTTAAATATGATAAATTTATTGAATTTACATCAGATTTGAGAAAAAGGTTGGAAAATAGCAGTATAAAGAAGGAAATAATGAAATTTGTATGTTCTGAAGATTTTTATTTTTTTTATGAAAAAGGAAAAGAAGATATAGTACTAAATATGTTTTATATGGACGAATACACTGATAATAGGATGGTGATTGATTTTGAAATTAAAAATTGCAACTCGTAGAAGTCAGCTTGCCCAAGTGCAAACAGAAACTATAATGAAAATTTTAAAGGAAGATTATGATATTGATTCTGAAAAACTTCTAGTAGAGACTACAGGAGATAAAATATTAGATGTATCCTTAAGTAAAATTGGTGGAAAAGGTCTTTTTATAAAAGAAATAGAAATAGCATTATTGAATGATAAAGCAGATGCTGCAGTGCATAGCATGAAAGATGTGCCTTTTGATGTTCCTGATATGTTTGAAATAGTGTCTATGCCTCCAAGAGAAGATGTCAGAGATGCATTTGTTTCAATGAATGGTGTACATTTTAAAGAATTAAAAAAAGGAGCAAAAATTGGAACTAGCAGCAATAGGAGATCTGCACAAGTTAAACTTTTAAGACCTGATTTAGAAATAGTGCCTATAAGAGGTAATGTACAGACTAGAATATCTAAAATAGAAAAAGAAAATTTAGATGGAATAATATTAGCAGCAGCAGGACTTAAAAGAATGGGTATGGAAAATATTATAACAGATTATTTTGATGTTGATGAGATAGTACCAGCAGTAGGTCAAGGAGCTTTAGGAATAGAGACAAAAAAGAATAGTGCTAATGAAGAGGCATTTAAAAGAATGGAAGATGATAATACAAGAATATGCGTTGAGGCTGAGAGAAGTTTTATGAGAACTTTAAATGGAGATTGTCATTCAACTATAGGTGCTTATGCAGAAATAAATGAAAATACCATTAGTATTGTAGGAATATTTCAAGTTGGAGATAAGCTTATAAAGAGAGATATAGTTGGTAACAAGGAAGATTACATGGAATTAGGGTATAAATTAGCTAAAAAAATTATAGAAACATATAGAAACATAATGTAGAAAGGGATGAGAATTAAATGGGAAAGGTTTATCTTATAGGAGCAGGACCAGGAGATGAAGAACTTATAACTTTAAAAGCTATAAGAAAGTTAAAACAGTGTACAGCAGTAATGTATGATAGACTTGCAGGTATAGGCATTTTAAAATATTTAAATTCAAATTGTAAAATATATTATTGTGGAAAAGAGCCAGGATGTCATTATAAAACCCAAGAAGAAATTAATAATATGCTGGTTGAATTAGCTAAGCAAGGACATATTGTTGGAAGAATAAAAGGTGGAGATCCATACATATTTGGAAGAGGAGGAGAAGAAGCCTTAAGGCTTATAGACGAAGGAATAGACTTTGAAGTTATTCCAGGAATTACATCTCCTATTTCTGTGCTTAACTATGGTGGAATACCTGTAACTCATAGAAAGATAGCACAAGGCTTTCATGTGTTTACTGGTAAAAGTGCAGAAAAATTGAATATAAATTGGAATGCAGCAGCAAATGTTGGAGGAACGCTTATATTTTTAATGGGATTTGAAAATCTAGGTATTATTTCAAAAAAACTTATGGAAAATGGAATGGATGAAGCTACTCCCTGTGCAGTGGTTATGAGAGGAACTACTGCTAAACAAAAAAAGGTAGTTGGAACTTTAAAGAATATAGAAGAAAAAGCGTTAAAAGCAGAATTGCATTCTCCTTCTATTATAGTGGTGGGACAAGTAGTACAATTTAATGATAAATTGAACTGGTATGAAAAAAAACCGTTATTTGGGCAAAATGTATGTATTACTAGAACTAAAGAACAATCAAAGGAAATAAGGGAAAAATTAATAGATTTAGGCGCTCAAGTTACAGAAATAAATTCTATAGAGATAAAATATAATGAAGAAGCAATGGGTCAGTATATAAATAAATTGAATTCTTATGATTATATAGTATTTACTAGTGTAAATGGAGTAAATAATTTCTTTAATTATTTAAATAATAATAATTATGATATAAGAAAAATAAAAGCAGTATTTGCTGCTATAGGACCTGCTACAGAAAATGCTATAAAGCATAGAGGAATTATTCCTGAAATTATTGCAGAAAAATTCGTAGCAGAAAGCTTATTTGAAAAAATGAAAAACTTTATAAAATCTGGGGATAAAATATTTTTACCAAGAGCTAAAAATGCCAGACCTTATTTAGCAGAAGTGTTAAGAGAAAATGGATGTATTGTGGATGAATGTCATGTTTATGAAACAGTATTAGGAACACTTCCTAGTGAAAGGTGTTTTGATGATGTAGATACAGTAGTATTTACAAGTCCTAGTACTGTAAATAATATGATAGAATTAGTTGGAGTAGACAGCATAAAACAAAAAAGAGTAATTTCTATAGGCCCAATTACAGGTAGTACATTAGAAAAGCAAAGCATAAAATATGAAGTTTGTGATGAGTATACTACAGAAGGAGTAATTAAAAAGTTATTAGATAAGAGTAATAGTTAAAAATTGAGCTATGATGACAAAAAATATTTTATTAATATAAAAAATAATATATAGAAAAGGGGAAATGACAAAATGTTTAGAAGACATAGAAGATTAAGAGAAAATGAAGTTATAAGAGGAATGGTAAGAGAAACATACCTTCACACAAGCGATTTTATATATCCATTATTTGTAGTAGAAGGAACAAACAAAAAAGAGGAGATTTCATCTTTACCAGGCAATTATCATTTTTCTATAGATAGATTGCATGAAATAGTGGATGAAATGAAGGAAGTTGGAGTTAAAAGCGTACTATTATTTGGAATTCCACATCATAAGGATGAATGTGGAAGTGGAGCTTATGATGAAAATGGAATAATTCAAAAGGCTATAAGAAAAATAAAAGAATTGGACCCAGAAATGTTTGTTATAACAGATGTTTGTATGTGTGAATATACAAGTCATGGTCATTGTGGAATAATTCATGATCATAAAGTAGATAATGATGAAACTTTAAATTACATAGCTAAAATATCAGTATCTCATGCAAAAGCAGGAGCAGATATGATAGCACCTTCAGATATGATGGATGGAAGAGTACTTGCTATAAGAGAAGCATTAGATGAAAATGGCTTTAAAAATGTATCTATAATGGCGTATAGTGCTAAATACTGTTCAGCATTTTATGGACCATTTAGAGAAGCAGCAGATTCAGCACCACAGTTTGGCAATAGAAAGGGTTATCAAATGGACCCAGCAAATGTAAGAGAAGCTATGCTTGAAATAGAAGATGACATAGATGAAGGCGCAGATATTATAATGGTTAAGCCAGCTATGCCTTATTTAGATGTAATAAGATTGGCAAGAGACAGATATGATTTTCCAATAGCAGCTTATAATGTAAGTGGTGAATTTGCTATGGTTAAGGCGGCAGCTAAAGCAGGACTTATAGATGAAAAAGCAGTAGCACTTGAAATGTTAACATCTATAAAAAGAGCAGGAGCAAAAATGATTATTACATATTATGCATTAGATGCAGCTAAATGGATTAGGGAGGAAAGATAATAATGAGAAATTCAGATATATTTAATGAATCAAAAAAATATATGCCAGGAGGAGTAAATAGTCCTGTTAGAGCATATGTTGGATTAAGTATTGATCCTCCAATTATAAAGAAGGGTTCTGGAGCTTATCTTTATGATGAAGATGGAAATGAATATGTTGATTTTATAAATGCGTGGGGTCCTATGATACTTGGACATCAGGATGAAGATGTAGTGAAAGCTATAAAAGAAACAGCAGAAAACGAAATTGCATTTGGTACACAAACAGAACTTGAATTAAAATTAGCAAAGCATATATGTACTACTGTAGATAATGTAGAAATGATAAGAATGGTTAACTCAGGAACAGAAGCAACTATGAGTGCTGTAAAATTGGCTAGAGGATGCACAAAAAGAGATAAAATAATAAAATTTGCAGGATGTTATCATGGACATTTTGATGGATTTTTAGTTCAGGCAGGTTCAGGAGTTATGACTTCAAATATTCCAGGATCACCTGGAGTTCCAGAAGGAAGTATAGCAAATACTTTAGTTGCTAAATACAATGACTTGGATAGTGTTAAAGAACTTTTTGAAAAACAAGGAGAACAAATAGCAGCAATTATTATAGAAGTAGTAGCAGGTAATATGGGAGTTGTACCAGCTAAAAAGGAATTTTTACAAGGTATAAGAGATTTATGTACTAAATATGGAGCTATATTAATATTTGATGAAGTTATGACAGGCTTCAGAGTTGCATATAAAGGAGCTCAGAGTCTTTATGGTGTAAAACCTGATTTGGTAACATTCGCTAAAATAATGGGCGGTGGACTTCCTTGTGGAGCTTATGGTGGAAGAAGAGACTTAATGGAACAATTGACACCATTAGGACCAGTCTATCAAGCAGGAACAATGTCTGGAAATCCAATAGTTATGGCAGCAGGTTTAGCATCAGTTACAAAGCTTTATAACAACTTATCATATTATGATCATATGGATAAAATAGGAGAAGGAATTCAAAAGGCAGCTGAGGAAATAGGAAAAGAAAAAGGACTTCCTATAGTTGTTAATAGAGCTAGAACTATGATGACTATATTCTTTAATGAAGGTGGGAAAGTTACAAATTACGATGAAGCTAAAAAATCTGATGTTAAACTTTATGGAAGATTTTTTGAGCACATGTTAAAGGGTGGAATAATGATGGCACCATCTCAATTTGAAGGCATGTTTATATGTGTAAAACATACAAAAGAACATGTAGAAAAATTTGCTGAATTAATGAGAAAATTCTAAGATAGAATGTAAAAATATTGCGAAGCTTTGCTTCGCAATATCATTAAAGTTTGAAAGTTAGTAAGAAGGAGGTGAAGTGCTTGAAAAGTATAGTAATATCCTCTAACAGTAGTGGTGGAGGAAAAACCACGATAACTTTAGGAATTATGAAGGCTCTTATGAAAAAGGGATTTGATGTGCAAGGATACAAAGTAGGGCCGGATTACATTGATCCAGCTTTTCACAGCTATATAACAAGAAAACCTTCTAGGAATTTAGATTTGTTTTTAATGGGTGAAGAAGGTGTAAAAGCAGCTTTTTCTAGAGGAAAAGGAGATATAGGTATAGTAGAAGGGGTTATGGGACTTTATGATGGTAAGGGAATAGATTCAACATATTCTACAGCACATGTAGCTAAAGTTCTAAATCTACCTGTATTACTAGTTATAACACCTAAAGCTCAAAGTGCTACTTTATGTGCGGAAATAAATGGAATACTTAATTTTGAAAAGGTGAATGCAGCAGGTATTATATTCAATAATATAAGTGAAAGTTACTATAAATTATTAAAAGCTGCAGTAGAAAAAAATTGTAATATTAAGGTTTTAGGATATGTTCCTAAGGATGAAAGATTATCATTAAAAAGTAGGCATTTAGGACTTGTACAAAGTAGTGAAGTAGAAGATTTAAATGAAAAGATAGATTTATGCAGTGATTTAATATTAAAGCATGTTAATTTACAAGAGCTTATAACTTGTTTAAAAGAAACAGAAAATTATGAAGATAACTATCATTTAATGAATAGGGGTAAAAAGATATCAATTGCTTATGATAAGGCTTTTAGTTTTTATTATACTGAAAACATAGAGCTTTTAAAAGAATTAGGAGAAGTTACCTTCTTTAGTCCAATAAAAGATAAAAAAGTACCTGATCACACAGAGTTTTTATATTTTGGTGGTGGATATCCAGAGGTTTTTATTAAAGAATTAAGTGAAAATAAATCTATGCTTTCAAGTATAAAAGAGCTACTTGAAAAAGGCATAAATTGCTATGCCGAATGTGGAGGATTAATGTACCTTACAGATGGAATACAGGTAATGGATAACAGTGAATATTTTAAAACTGTAGGTTTTTTAAATGGTAAGGCTTATATGACTAAAAAGCTTCAAAACTTTGGATATGCAGAACTTGAAGTTAAAGAAAAAAATAATCTTATTAGTATGGGAACAAAGGTTAATTGCCATGAGTTTCATAAGTCTTATGTTGATTTAAAAGAAAATAAAATATGTACTTTAACAAAAGAAGTTTATGATGGATCGTTAAAAAGATGGCAGTGTGGTTATTATAAGAAGAATACAATAGGGGCTTATGGGCATGTACACTTTTTCGGAAATTTAGATATGCTTAAACAACTTGTTAAGTAAAAAAGAATAGGGGGAAGAATAGTGGGATTATTGGGAGAAACATTGAAAGCAATTAATCCATCAAATAAAGAAGCTATAAAGTCAGCCTGGAATAGGATAGACAATCTTACAAAACCTATAGGAAGTTTAGGAGAATTAGAAGAAATATCTGCAAAAATGTCTGGTATTACAGGAAAAATGTATAATAAAATAAATAAAAAAAATATAGTAATAATGTGTGCAGATAATGGTGTTTGTGAAGAAGGAGTAAGCTGTTGTGATCAAAGTGCTACTGCAACTGTTACTAATAATTTTACTAGAGGTATAACAGGAGTATGCGTTTTGGCTAAATATGCTAAATCAGATATAACTGTTGTAGATGTTGGAGTTAATGAAGATTTTAACAATCCTAAAATAATAAATAAAAAAGTAGTATATGGTACTAAAAATATGGCTAAGGAACCTGCAATGACTAGGGAAGAAGCTGTAAAAGCTATTGAAGCAGGGATAGAAGTTGTAGATAAGTTAGTTAAGGAAGGTTATGATTTGTTTGGCACAGGGGAAATGGGCATAGGGAATACTAGTACTAGCGCAGCAGTTTTAAGTGTGCTAACAGATCTTTCAGTAGATGTTGTGGCTGGAAAAGGTTCAGGACTTACTGAAGAACAATTTATAAATAAGAAAAAGGTTATAGAGAAATCTATAGAAATAAACAAGCCTAATAAAAATGATATTATAGATGTAATTTCTAAAGTGGGAGGCTTGGATATAGCAGGAATTTGTGGTTGTTTTTTAGGAGCAGCAAAAAATAGAGTGCCTATAGTTATAGATGGGTTAATATCTTCAGCAGCAGCACTTTGTGCATATAGATTAAATAATAGTGTAATAGATTTTATATTCCCTTCACATCTTTCAGCAGAACCTGGAGCAGTTTATATGATGAAAGAACTTAATTTAAAACCAATGCTTAATTTAGGAATGAGGTTGGGAGAAGGTTCTGGGTGTCCTCTTGCATTTAATGTTATAGAAGCAGCTCTCGAAACTATGAATAATATGGCGACATTCCAAGAAGCAGCACTAAATAGTGAGTGTTATGTGGATATTAGAGAAAAGTAGTTTCGCAATATGATTAAATTATATATATATCAATAAAAGCAGAATGGAGAATGAATTATGGATTATATAAAAATTCCTATGGATATAGAAGAAAGAAGTTTTGAAATAATTGAAGAAGAAATGGGACCCCACAATTTTTCTGATAGGGAGCTTAAAATAGTAAAAAGAGTTATACATACCACAGCGGATTTTCAATATAAGGATTTAATTTATATAAGAGAAGGTGCTATAGACAGTGCACTGGAAATTCTAAAAAAAGGTACTACAATTTATACAGATACTAATATGGCTGCATCTGGTATAAATAAAGCCGCATTAAGTAAGCTTAATAGTAAAGTAGAATGTTTTGTAGCAAGGGAAGAGGTAGCACAAATTGCTAAGGATAGAGGAATAACCCGTTCAATGGCAGCAGTGGAGAAAGCTGCTGCTGAAGGTGTAGAATTCTTTGTTTTTGGAAATGCACCTACAGCATTGTTTAAACTTATAGAACTTACAAAGCAGGGAAAGGCAAATCCGAAATTTATAATAGGAGCTCCTGTTGGATTTGTAGGAGCAGCAGAATCTAAAGAAGAAATAGAAAAATTGGATGTTCCGATGATAACAATAAGAGGAAGAAAAGGTGGAAGTGGTATAGCAGCCTGCATAGTAAATGCACTTATGTATATGATAGCTAGGTAGATATCATATAAAAATGTCCAGATAGAAGGTGAAAGTATGCTTGATATGTATGTGAATTGTGATGGAAAAAGATTAAGATGTGGATATACTACAGGCTCTTGTGCAGCAGCAGCAGCAAAAGCAGCAACTAGGATGTTGTATTTTAATGAAGAATTGAAGGAAATAAAAATAGATACACCTTATGGTATAGAACTTTTAATTCCTATAGAAAAGATAAAAAAAGGTGAGGATTATATAGAATGTTGTGTAATAAAGGATGGCGGAGATGATCCTGATGTTACGGATGGTATTGAAATATGGGCAAGAGCTAAAAAGAAGAAAAATGGCTATAGCTTAAAGGGTGGAATCGGAGTAGGCACTGTTTGTAGTGAAGGTTTATATGTGGCTAAGGGTGAGCCAGCTATAAATCCAGTACCAAGAAAAATGATTGAAAAAGAAGTAGAAGAAGTACTTTTAAATGGAAAAGGTGTTGAAATAACTATATTTGTTCCTAAAGGAGAAGATATAGCCAAAAAAACTTTTAACCCAAGACTTAATATACAGGGTGGAATATCCATATTAGGGACTACAGGTATAGTAAAACCAATGTCAGAAGAAGCTCTTACCAAATCTATAGAAATTGAGATTAATCAAAAGAGTATAAAGGGATATAAAGATTTAATACTTTTATTTGGAAACATGGGCGAAAATATGGCTAAGGAACAGGGGCTTGATCCTAATAAGATGGTTATATTTTCTAACTATTTAGGATATGCATTGAATTTCTGTGTAGAAAAAGGTATTGAGAGTATAACTATAGTTGGACATATAGGTAAGTTATGTAAGGTTGCATCAGGGTGTTTTAACACTCATAGTAGAATATGTGATGTGAGATTGGAAACTTTAGCACTAGAACTTGCTTTAATGGGAAAAGATAGAGAACTTGTACAGCAGGTTTATAATCAAAAAACCACAGAAGGTGCTGTTAATTTTCTTGGAGATGGATATGAGGAATTATATAAAAATATTGGTATAAAAGTGAAAAATAAAATAGAACAGTATACTTATAATAGTATACAGGCAAATATCATTATGTATTCTATGGATAGAGGAGTACTTTATAGTAGTATAGAAGAAGGTAATTAAAGTGAAAAGTACTATATTGGTTAAAAATATTGAAGAAAAACATGTAATACAACTTGTGAACATTTTAAATAATGATAGTATGCTGTTATATGCTTTAGGCTCAAAGAAAAATAAAATATCAGAAGTAACTTTTAAGAATCATAATAAAAAATGGTGTGAAAGTAGAAATGCTGAAATATTTGCTATTGTTTTAGATGATATTGCAATAGGAACAATATCTTTAAGTCATCAAGATTTAGATAGGCATACAGCGCAGATTGGCTATTGGATTGGCAGTAAATATTGGAGAAATGGATATACAAGTGAAGCATTTTTTCAAGTTCTAAATATTGCTAGAAAAAAAGGAATCAAATGTGTATCGGCTACAATTAAAAGAGATAATTTACCTTCTAAAAAAGTTTGGGAGAAATGTGGAGCGAACATTAGGTTAGTAGATGATAGATATAATGTTTCTATAACCTTATAAAGGTGGTTTTGAGAAATGGAGAATAAAGTTTATATTGTTGGTATAGGTCCTGGAAACAAAGACTACGTATTACCAAAAGCTATAGATACTTTAAAAAATTCTGATTTAATAATTGGATTTGAAAGAGCTGTGGAAAGTATTTACTTTATCAAGGAAGAAAAGCTTATAGTAAAAAAGCTTACAGATATATTGAATATGATAAATTCTGAAAAGAATAAGAGTATATCCATAGTTGCATCAGGAGATCCTCTTTTTTATGGTATAACAGATTATTTAAAGAAAAATTATAAAGGGAACATAAAAATAATTCCGGGATTAAGTTCTTTTCAATATATGATGAGCAAGATAGGAAAGAGCTGGCAGGGAGCTTTTTTAGGAAGTCTTCATGGAAGAGAAGATAATTTTCATGACATAGTGAGAGATAATGCTGTGTCTATATGGCTCACGGACAGCAAGCATTCACCAGCTTATATATGCAAAGAATTAAAAACAAAAAATATAAAAGCTAGAGTATACGTTGGAGAAAATTTATCCTACGAAGATGAAAAAATCACTATAGCAGATATAGAAGAAACGGAGTACATGAGCTTTAGCAATTTATGTGTAGTAGTAGTAGAAAACTTGGAGTACTATGTGGAGGAAAATGAAAAATGATTTATATAAGAGATGATGAATTTATAAGAGGGGATTGCCCTATGACCAAGGAAGAGGTTAGAATTTTAAGCACTGCTAAGCTGGAGCTTAAAGAAGATTATAGAGTTTTGGATATAGGTGCAGGAACAGGTTCTGTAAGTATACAAATTGCTAAAATTTGTCCAAAGGGTGAAGTAATAGCCATAGAGAAGGATGAGAAAGCTCTTGAGGTAATAAAATTAAATAAAGAAAAATTCCAAACTGACAATTTGAATATAGTAGAAGGAGAAGCAATGGGGGTAGAAAAAGACATACAAGCTCCTTTTGATGCTATATTTATAGGCGGCAGTGGTGGAAATATAGAAAAAATCATTGAAAATTATGATTTAAAGCTTAAAAAGGGAAAAAATATGGTATTGAATTTTATTACCATAGATAATTTATATAAAGCTATGAATACATTGAAGGCTTTAGATTATAATGTTGAGTGCATGCAAATTTCTGTAAATAAAAATAGAGGAAAGAGCTATATGATGTTTTCAAATAACAGCATATTTATTTTAACCGGAATAAAAACAAAATAGGTTAGTTTTTGTAAAAATAAAAAATAGGAGTGTAACAAGCATGGAAAGTAAAGCAACAAAATTAGGAACTCTATATGGTGTAGGAGTAGGACCAGGAGGAGAAGAACTTTTAACATTAAAAGCTGTAAATGTTATTAAAAAATGTGATGTTATAATAGCTCCATCTGCTAAAGAAGGTGGAAATAGTATTGCCTTAGAAACTGCAAAAAACTTTATTACAGAAGATAAAGAGGTAATGGTAAAACATTTTCCTATGGGCGGAGCAGAGCAGGAAGAAAAAATTCATAAAGCTTTCAAAACCATTGAAGAAAAATTAAAACAAGGAAAGGATATTGCTTTTTTAACAATTGGAGATCCTTTTGTGTACAGTACATACATATACCTTTTAAAGTATATAAAAGATCATGGATATAATACAGAAACAGTACCTGGAATAACTTCATTTTGTGCTGGAGCAAGTATTGCAGGTGAACCTATAGTTATAGGTGATGAAAGAGTTTTAATACTTCCAGCAAGTCAAGTTGACAAAATTACTGATGAAAAGTTTGTAGTAATAATGAAGGTTTATAGGGTTGAAGAAAAAGTATTAGATGTTTTAGATAAAAAAGGTTTCAAATATGTTTTTGTAAAAAGAGCATATAGAGAAGGTCAAGAAGTATTCAGAGATAGAGAAGAAATATTAAAAAATAAGGATTATATGTCACTTATAATAGCTCAAAGAGACTAAGGAAAAGGGGAGACTGATTATGGAAAATGTAATATATTTTATAGGAGCAGGACCAGGAGATCCAGATTTAATAACTGTTAAGGGAAGAAACATATTAATGGAGGCTGATGTAATAATATATGCAGGTTCATTAGTAAGCAAGGAGCATTTTAAAAACTGTAAGGAAGGTGTAGAAATACACAATTCAGCATCAATGACATTAAATGAAGTTATAGATGTAATGAAGAAAGCTTATAAAGAAAATAAAAAAATAGTTAGGCTTCATACTGGAGATCCAGCTATATATGGTGCAATAAAAGAGCAAATGGATGAGCTAGAAAAATTTAATATACCTTATGAAGTAGTCCCAGGAGTAAGTTCATTTACAGCAGCTGCATCTGCCATAAAAAGAGAATTTACACTTCCCAATGTAAGTCAAACTGTTATATTAACCAGAGTTGAAGGAAGAACTCCAGTACCAGAAAAAGAAAGTTTAGAAAAATTAGCATCTATAGGTGCTTCTATGGCACTATTTCTTTCCGTAAGTATGATAGATAAAGTAGTAGAAAAGCTTAAAAAAGGATATGGAAGAAATGTGCCTATAGCTGTAATTCAAAGAGCTACTTGGGAAGATCAAAAATGTGTTATAGGAACTTTAGATGATATAGCTGAAAAGGTGAAAAAAGAGAATATAACAAAAACAGCGCAAATACTTGTAGGTGACTTTATAGATTGTGAATACAATAAAAGCCTTTTATATGATGAAGGTTTCTCACATATGTTCAGAAAGGGAAAAGATGAATATAGCAGTAATTAGTGTAACTGAACAAGGAGATATTATTGCAGAAAAACTTAAAGAAAGTTTAGATATAGATCTGTATTCCAGAGAAAGTGTAAAGAAAAGTGGTATAAAGGTTTTAACTGAAAAAATTATTAAAGAGTATAAGGCAATAATATTTATAAGTTCTACAGGAATAGCAGTAAGAGCCATAGCAAATTATCTGGAGAGTAAGGATAAAGATCCAGCAATATTAGTTATAGATAGTAGCTCTAAGTTTGTTATAAGCTTACTTAGCGGACATTTAGGAGGAGCTAATGAATTAACTTTAAAGGTGGCAAATATATTTAAAAGCATTCCTGTTATAACAACTGCTACGGATAATATGGGAGTTACTGCACCAGATATAATTGCAAAAAATTATGAACTTGTAATAGATGATCTTAAGGATGCTAAAAAGATTGCAGCTTTATTGGTAGATAAGAAACAAGTGGCTTTTCTGGATAAGAAAAACATCATAACTTTGCCAAAAGGATATACTAGCAATATAAAAGAAGCTGAAGGGATTGTATATGTTACCCATAATTTAAAAGAAAACTCCGATGTATATAAGAAAAATATGTTAAGGCTTATAAGAAAAGATATTATACTTGGAATAGGATGTAGAAAGGATTTTGATCCAGGAAGAATGAGAGATTGCGTAGATGATATTTTGGCAGAATACAATTTAGATAAAAGAGCAGTAAAGGCTGTTGCTACAGTGGAAATTAAAAAACATGAAAAGGCCATATTAAAATTAGAAGAATATTTGGGATGTGAACTTAAAATATTTTCTTTAGAAGAAATAAGAAAAATACATCACAAATATGCAGGCAGCGATTTTGTAGAAAAAACTATAGGGGTTAGGGCTGTATGTGAACCATGTGTTGAATTAATGGGCGCAGAACTAATTACAGAAAAAATAAAAGCTAATGGTATGACTATTTGTATTGGTCAGATTTGACCTTAGTGAAAGGATGTGTGTTCATATGGGAAAACTTTATGTTGTAGGAATTGGACCAGGTGGATTGGATTATATGACTGTTAAATCAGTAAAAGCGTTAGAAGAAAGTGATATTATAGTAGGATATACTAAATATATAGAATTTATAAAACCTATTATAAAGGATAAGGTTGTATTTTCTACAGGAATGCGCGGTGAAGTAGAAAGATGTAAAAAGGCACTTGAATTGTCAAAGGATAAGGTAGTTTCTATAGTGAGTACAGGAGATGCTGGAATTTATGGAATGGCAGGACTTATATTAGAAATGAAAAATGATGAAGACGTGGAAATAATACCTGGAGTTACAGCATCTTCAGCAGCAGCTTCAGTTGTAGGAGCACCACTTATGCATGATAACTGCAATATAAGCTTAAGTGATCTTATGACACCTTATGATCTTATAAAAAAGAGAGTTGAATTAGCAGCACAGGGAGATTTTATTATTTCATTATATAATCCTAAAAGTAATGGAAGACCTCTTTATTTAAAGGAGTGTATGGAATTAATAAAAAAATATAGATCAGGAGATACACCAGTTGCTGTAGTTAAAAATGCTTTAAGAGATGGCGAGGAAAAAACATTATTTACAATAGATTCTTTTGATGATAGCAATGTAGATATGTTTTCAATTGTAATAATAGGTAATACTAAAAGTTATATAAAGGATAATAAATTTGTAACTCCTAGAGGATACAGTGTTTAATTAATAATTAAGAGTTAGGAATGGAGAATTTGGTATGGGAAAAAAAGGTATATTAGTAGTAAGTTTTGGAACAAGTATTCCGCAAGCTTTTGAACTTTGCATTGAAAGTACAGAAAATAGAATAAAAGAATGTTTTCCAGAATATGAAATAAGAAGAGCATTTACTTCTTATATGATAATTAAAAAATTAAAAGAAGAAAATAAACTTTTCATAGATACTGTGGAAGAAGCATTAGAAAAAATGAATGCTGATGGTTTTGATGAAATTTATGTTCAGCCATTACATATCATGCCTGGAGATGAATATGATAAGATAGTGAATGGAGTAAACAAATATAAAGATACCTTTTCTAAATTGGTTTTTGGAAGACCAATTTTATATAGAGAAAATGATTATAAGATAGCAGTAAATGCACTAAAAAAACAACTTCCAGCCATGAGTAAAAATCAGGCAGTAATGCTTATGGGACACGGATCAGTTCATCCGGCTAATTCTAGTTATGCATTACTTAGATGCATATTAGAAGATGAAGGATTGGATAATGTGTATGTAGGGACAGTAGAAGGATATCCTATTTTAGAAAATTTAGTTCCAAAGATGAAGCAGAATGGTATAGAAGAGGTTACATTAATGCCTTTCATGTTAGTAGCAGGAGATCATGCTATTAATGACATGGCAGGAGAAGAAGAAGATTCGTGGAAAACTCAATTAGAAGAAGAGGGATTTAAGGTTAATGTGTATCTACATGGATTAGGTGAAAATAAAGCTTTTCAGGATATATATGTAGAGCATATTAAAGATTCTATAAATGGAAATCCATTATTAAGTAAATAGGATATTTCTTATATACTTTAAAGATTGGAGATTTTTGATATGATAGGTTTAATTCTTGGAACGTCAGAGGGAAAAAGTATATTATCTCTTTTGAATAAATTTACTGAAGATATTTTAATATCTACAGCTACTGAATATGGTGGGGAACTACTGCAAAACTATAAGTATGCATATTTAAATACAAAACCTTTAAACTTAGAAGGATTAAAGAGATTATTTAAGGAAAAGGGTATAAGTATGCTTGTAGATGCGTCACATCCTTATGCGGTAGAAATTACAGATAATGCTATTAAGGTTTGTAGTGAATTAAATATAGAATATGTAAGATATGAAAGAGCATCTTGTGTAGATAAATTTAAAAATTATGAAAAAGTTATAGAAGTAGAAAGTTATGAAGGACTTTATGATAAATTAAAGTATATAAAGGGAAATATACTTAATACCAGTGGAAGTAGAAATTTAGATAAAATATTATCTTTGAATATAGAAAATAGAATAGTTCATAGAGTATTGCCTTCTGTAAAAGTCATGAATGAATGTTTAAGTAAAGGTGTAAAAATTGACGATATAATAGCTATAAAAGGACCTATAAGCTATAATTTAAATTGTGCTTTTATAAAAGAATATGAAGCAAAAGCTATGGTATTAAAAGATAGTGGAATTCAAGGTGGAACAGAAGAAAAAATAAAAGCATGTGTAGATAACGATATATATGCTTTCATAATAGAGAGAAACACAAGAAAGTATAAAACTATTTTTTATGATGAGGAAAATTTAGTACAATATATTATAGAAAAACTTAAATCAACAAAAACTAAAATGTAAAGGGTGTATTTTATGGAGTTTACAACAAAATACCCAGGAAGTTTTGGAGAAGTGCTTCAAGGTAGGGTACAGAATAGGGATGTTTTGCTGTCTTGTCCAGTTAATGTTTATACTAATGTTAAGATATCAGAAAGTACAAGCCCTAGTGATAAATTTAAATGGCAAAAAGCAGCTAAGTTTTTGGATAACATTTTAACCAAGTGGGATCATAAAAATTATGTAGATAGTTTAGATATACAAATATCTTCTCATATACCTTATGGCAAGGGTATGGCAAGTAGTACAGCAGATTTATGTGGAGTGTATTCCTGTTTATTAAAAATGTTTAAAAAAGAGTTTAATGAACAGGAGCTTATAGAACAATGTATAAAAATAGAACCTACAGATAGTATTATTTTCAATGAAGCTACTATTTTTGATTATAAAAAAGGTCTTTATAAAGAAAAGATAGGTTCATATTTTAAATATAATATACTTGCTTTTGAAGGAGAAAATATAGTTGATACAGTTGAATTTAATAGCAAGAAGTTGCCTGATTTAAGTAATGCAGATGATTTATTTGAAATTTTAAAAGAAGCTATACAGGAAAAAAATTTAGAAAAGTTATCATATGTATCTACAGAAAGTATTATTAGAAATCAAAAAAGACTTTATTATGATTGGATAAAAGATGTTATTAGCATAAAAAATCAAACTTGTGGTCTTGGAATAATTGGAGCTCACAGCGGAAATGTATTGGGGATAATATATGAAGATGATGATAAATTTGATTATGCTGTTAGGTTTTCTAAAAAACTAAATGGTTATAAAATATATCCAGTGAAAACTTTAGATAAGATATTTTAAAAAATATTTTTATTATATAAAGAAAGAAGGTATTTATTATGGATAAGGGATACATTCAAATGTATACAGGTAATGGAAAAGGAAAAACTACTGCAGCTTTGGGATTATCACTTAGAGCCGTTTGTGCTGGAAAGAAGGTATTTTTTGGACAGTTTACTAAGGGGATGAAATATAGTGAATTAAATGCAGTAAAATATCTACCTACTTTTAAATTAGAGCAGTTTGGGGGAAATCATTTTATATTCAATAAACCAACTAAGGCGGATATAGCAGAAGCTAGAAAGGGTTTAGAAAGAGCAAAAGAAGTTTTAACTTCAGGTGAGTACGATGTAGTAGTCTTAGATGAGATAAATATTGCTATATTTTATGAACTTTTTACTGTAGAAGAAGTTATAGAAATGTTGGATAGTAGAAAAGAAAATGTAGAAGTAATACTTACAGGAAGATATGCAAATGAAAAACTTATTGAAAAAGCAGATTTAGTAACAGAAATGAAAGAAATAAAGCATTATTATAATGAAGGAGTTCAAGCAAGAGTAGGCATAGAAAGTTAATTATATATTTAAATAAAAAGTTGATGCTAATTAAGCATCAACTTTTTTTAACAATAATTGTTTGAAAATTCTTTAATTTGATATATGAGCATTTATTAGAAATATAGCTATGAATAAAAGAAATAGTTAATTGGACTCAAAAATTGGACTGATATATGGATTAATCCATACACCAGTCCATTGACAGCTAACTTGCAGTATAATAAAATTTATATTGTAAGTAAAAGAGTTATAAATCATAGGGGGCATTAAGGTGTTAAAAAAAGAAAATTTAATTAAGATTTTAATGATTATAATGGGAAGTCTGGTTTATTCTATAGGTGTTAACTTATTTATTGTGCCTCATAAGCTTTTAAGTGGAGGAGTAGCTGGTATTGCTATAATATGCCAGTATCTAACCAGAGTTCCTTCAGGATATTTTATAATATTGATAAATATACCTATATTTTTAATAGGTGTTAGAAGTGTAGACAAGTCTTTTGGATTTTTTAGTTTTATTGGAATGATTTCAATGTCTGTATGCTTAATACTAACTAGAAATATTCATAGTATGTACTATCTGCCAGATCCTCTACTTTCTGCATTGTGTGGAGGTATTATAACTGGAATAGGAATGGGAATAATATTTAAAAATAGGGCATCTCAAGGAGGTACAGATATAATAGCTGTAGTTGTAAAGAAAAAGTATGGTGTTTCTATAGGAAGAATAGCTTTTCTCATAAATGTGGGAGTGGTTACTATAGGAATGATTATAGGAAGTTTTCAAATTGCAATTTATACTTTAATATCAATGTACTTAAATTCAGCAGTTCTTGATAAAATTATACAGGGTGTAGAGAGAGAAAAAGTTGTATTTATAGTAACTAGAAAAAGCGATAAAGTTAAAGATGAAATTTTAAAGAAATTAAATAGAGGTGTAACTTATCTTTATGGAGAAGGAGCTTACACAGGTGATAAGAAAAATATTATATATTGTATACTAAGTCCAAAAGAAATAGAACAAGTTAAGAGTTTAATTGAAAATATAGATGATTCGGCAGTAATTTCTATTATGGATACTGCAGAAGTAAAAGGAAAGGGATTTAGACAAGCAGCATTTTAAAAGGTAGAATTTAGAGTATAGAGGTTGAACTATACTCTATTTATTTTTTTAAAAATAAGTTGTTTTTTATCATTAAAGAGTTAAGCATAATTTAAGTTAGCTTTTGCCAACCTTTTAATAATTATTACTAAAAGCATTAAAGCTACTGAAGTAAGAGCTATAGTGCCTCCAGGAGCACTATCTATGTAATAGGACAATATTAAACCTACGATGACATCTATAAATCCAAATATTATAGAAAATATAAGAGTTACTTTAAATCCTTTATGAAGTTGAAGTGCAGCAGCAACAGGCATTGCTATCATTGATGATATTACAAGTATTCCCATTATTCTTATAGAAACAGAAACAGTAGCCCCAACTAATAATGCAAAAACGTAGTTTAAAAGCTTAACTTTTACGCCCATAATCTTTGCACCATCTTCATCAAATGTTATATAAAGTAATTGATTGAAGAATAAACATAATATTATAACAGATATTATACTAAGAATAAAAACAGTAAAAAGTTCAGTGGTACTTACAGTTAATATACTTCCAAACAAGTAAGAATTTACATTTGCATTAGTTTTACCCATACTTATTAAGGTAATAGCTATACCTATACCTAAAGTCATAACAATTACTAGTATAACTTCAGCATATTTTTTATAATAATCTCTTAAAAATTCTATTGCAACACCAAAAAATGATGTGAAAATAAAAGCTGATAGTATTGGGTTATACCCAAATACTAATCCAACAGCCACTCCTGCTAGTGATGCATGAGATAAAGCATCACCCATCATGGAATATCGTTTTAAAACCAAAAAAACACCTATTGTTGGACATAGTATAGAAATAAATATAGATGCTATTAAGGCATTTTGCATGAAACTATAATGTAGCATTTGAAACCTCCAAATCGTGATACTTAAATTGGTTTATTGGATATAATCTGGCAAAACCATTTTCCATTTTACAAATATGTGTAGAATTATCTAGTGCAGCTTTAAGATTATGTTCTACTGATATAACGGTAATGTTAGAACGAAGGTTTAAGCCTTTTATAATTCTATAAATTTCATTTTGACTTGCAATATCAACACCTGTAGAAGGTTCATCAAGTATTAACAATTCTGGATTACCAAGTAGTGATCTAGCAATAAATACTTTTTGCTGCTGTCCTCCAGATAAATCTCCTATTAATTTATTTTTAAAGTTTTTCATTCCTACAGCGTCAAGAACTTCATTTATAACTTTGGAATCTTTAATCTTTAATAATTTCATATGGCATTTAAGTATTTCATAAACTGTAATAGGAAATTGTGTATTAAGACCATCAACTTTTTGAGGAACATATCCAATATTATTTGTTTTTAATGATACAGTTCCACTTATTGGATCTAGAAGGTTAAGTATAAGTTTTATTAAAGTACTTTTTGCACTACCATTTTCACCTAAAATAGAAACATAGCTTCCTTTTTTTATATTTAAGTTTATATTGTTAAGAATATAAGGCTCACTGCCGGTATAAGAAAAAGTTAAATTTTTGATTTCTACCATTAGAATCCTCCAATTTATTAATTATATTTTTATTTAACTCAAAGAAAGTTTGCATTCATTTATAGTTATAATTATTAATAAGAGTTATAACTATAAATAAATGCAAATATTAAAAAGTAGTAGGTAGATATATTTTTATGAGTATTACTTACTATAAATATTATATACCTATATGCAAATTATTTGCAATAAGTATATGCAAAAATTTAGTATACAATGAAATTTTATGCTAAAAAATAAACATTATTCATAAGTTAAAAATATAATTTGGGTAATTTTATTCTTATTATAGGTTTACAAAAGTAAAATAAAGTAGTATTATATATATGATAATGAAAATCAATATCAATTGATAAAAAAGTGGGAACATAAAATAATAAATGTATGAATTGAAAATTAGTTTAGCAATATGATGTTACAAAAGAAATTAAAAATATAATATGGAAAGGAGATTTTTTATGAGCGTTTTAGTTATAGGTGGAGACAATATTTGTAATATCAAAGAAAAGTTAAAAAGGACGGGTTTTGATAAAATACATCATATAACAGGAAGAAAGAAAAGTGATAGGAAAATTAGAATTCCAGAAAAAACAGATTTAGTATTGGTATTAGTAGATTATGTAGGACATAGTTTAACATGTATTGCAAAAGAGGAATCTAAGAAATGTGATGTGAAAATTGTATTTTCTAAGAGGTCTTGGGTTCATATGGAAAATATTATACAAGATTGCGCTAAGGAGATATCAAATGCTAAAAGAAGTTGTAGTTGGATTTAATGAAACAGAAATTTATCATGATATAATAGAAAGCTTGGTAACAGCTCTTGAGGCAAAAGATTATTATACAAGTGGACATTCAGAAAGAGTAGCATTTATGTCATATGAATTATCAAAAAAGCTTGGTATATTAGGAAACGAATTGGAGAATATTCACATGGCAGCCCATCTTCACGATATAGGCAAAATAGGAGTACCTGATAATATATTGAATAAAACTGGAAAACTTTCAGAAGATGAATGGCAGCATATAAAAATGCATCCCAAAATAGGTTTTGATATTTTAAATAAATCAAATAAATTAAAGCATATTGCTAAAATTGTACTTCATCATCATGAAAAATGGAATGGAAGTGGTTATCCAAATGGACTAACTAAATTAGAGATACCATTAGGAGCTAGAATAATTACAGTATGTGATTCTATCGACGCAATGACTTCAATAAGACCTTATAGAAAGGCTATGGATTTTGAAAAGTGTATGGAGGAAATAGTGGTTAATAAAAATATTATGTATGATCCCACAATTGTTAATTTTATAGAAAATAATTTAAAGTTTATGAAAAGTATATCTAATTTCCAATTTGTATAATTACTAATGATTAAATTTATAAATTTAAATTTCTGATAAACCAGTAATAAAAAAAAATTACATAAAAAATGTAATTAACTGCTTGACTTAAATAGCAATGTATAATATACTATTTAAGTAAGTTAAATATGGCCTCTTGGTCAAGCGGTGAAGACGCCACCCTCTCAAGGTGGAATCAGGGGTTCGATTCCCCTAGTGGCTACCATAAGTGTAATAAGAGTGTTTTACAGAGATGTAAGACCTCTTATTTTTTTAGTTTCCTACATTTTTCCCGCACTAGTTTTAGGGTGCTATAAACAAAGTCAGATTTATACTCATTTTAGCCAAATAAATTATTTGATTTTTCAACTGCTGTAATTTTTTCTTTAGGCATTACATGAGTATGTTAGCAGTTATTGAAACAATATAGATTAGTAAAAATTTAAATATCGCATTATTCAGAATGAATTTGCGGTATTTTTTTATATTTTAAATGTTACACAATTTATAGAAAATGTGAGTTTATGGATGTGAATATATAGAATATGGTAAAATAATAATAGAGCCTAAAAAATGAATAATTAATATTGCTACTGCAGTAGTTTAACCCATAATTTAAAAATGTTAAAGGAGGCAAATGATGAAGTGTAAAAAATTATTAATACCATTATTAATACTTAGTTTTTTTGTCAGTTTTTCATATGCAAATGTCCAAGCTAAAGGGCATGGAGGTGGACATTCATCTTCACATTCATCCTCTAAATCTTCACATAGTTCAACATCTAAGAGTAGTAGTTCGGGAATTAAAAGTGGAAGCTTTTCAAATAGTAAAGCAACTACAAAATCAACAACTATACCTAAAAGTAGTACGCCTACAAAGCCAACTACACCTAATAGTACCACAGGAATTAAAAGTGGAAGCTTTTCAAATAGTGAAGCAACTAAAAAATCGACAGCTGCACCTAAAAATAATACAAATACAAAGTCAACTACACCTAAGAGTGCTGCAGGAATTAAAAGTGGAAGTTTTTCAACGACTAAAGCGCCGCCTGCATCAACTGAGAAATCCACATCAACTTTAAAAAATACGGTGAATACTAAGTCAAAAGCTTTAGCAAGTATTCCACCAAGTTATAGTTGCCATTCTATCAGTAATAATTATTATTACAATACTAGCAATGGAGGAAGCAACTTTTGGAGCAATTATTTGTTATATAGAGCATTAACACCAGAACACAGAACATATGTGACAACCACTGGTTCAAATGCAGTTGCACCAGCATATACGGGAGCTAGGTCTATAATGGCAGATGTAATAACATTGATATTTATTGTAGGAGCAATTGTATTAGTAATTTATATAGTTAAGAAAAAAAATGCTAAGAAAGAAATATGAAATATGGATAGTCTAAATAAAGAGATAGAAAATAAAATACCTAAATTAGCTGAATATCTTAAAGAAGAAAAAGAAATAAAACAAATAGATAGAGCACTAAGTTCATTAAGTAATATTGAAAAACAAGTTATACAATATAAGTGCATACAGGGAATGTATTATTATGAATTTACATATAAGGTTTTAAAAGTGAAAGGCAATGTAAAAGAATAAAAAGCATAGCTTTAAATAAAATTGCAATTGCACTGGGATTTTAGAGTGACCATTTTTTGTCTCGAAAATAGCACTTTAATGGCACTCTATTATAAAATTAATGAGTTATAATGGTATTATGGAAAATTAAATAATGGTTGCTACAGCAAGGATTTAATGTGGCAATAACAAAAGCATCTGGTTTCAGGTGCTTTATTCATAAAAAGTTAAAATAATATACATTAATAAGAAATAAAATCTACATAAAGTTGTAACAATTACCATGTATAATGATAATTGTCCTAAGGAGATAACCCTTAGAGGAAAATTTAAAAGAATATAATAAGTCCCCCTTATTATAGATATATTTTGCTTTATGTAAGCACTAGTGAATATCACTGGTGCTTATTTAAATTTATAAGAGGTGAGAGGTGTGAAGGTAGAAAAAATAATAAAGACTCAGCAGCAAGATATGCATAAAAAACTAAAACAACAAATAGTAATAAGAATCCAAGGAAAGGTAAAGAAGAACACCTTTCCTTTTCTGATATTTTAAGTTTAATGAAACAAGATAGTTATTATAGACATAGGGGAGCTATACGGCAAAAGTAGAGTAAAACCAGTAAATGTAAGGGATATGTATGTAAAAAAGTAACTTTAAGGAAATTATAAAAATCATCTATAAAATTTACAAAAAATTAATTATTTGTTCGATTATGAAATATTTTGTAATACGATTTATGTTGATAAATCTAATGTCAATGGTTTAAAATGGTTTTTGAAAGTTGTTTACAATTTATTAAAATCATTTCAAATAAGGGGGAAGATACATATGAAAAATTTTAAGAATTTTATAGGTAAAGTTGCTTTAGTATTTTGTATGGCTTTAATAGTTGGAGTTTTAGGTAGTGAAAGTGTTTTTGCTGCAAATGTAGGTGATCAGTTGAATTCACCAGAAGCAGGATGGAAGAGATATGGTGCGGAAGATAAAAATTTTCAATATTCGTTTCCACCTGTATGGTATGGAAATAAGGCATTTAGTGATGGAACTAATAAATTATTATCAGTGTCATTTAATTTTAAGGGAACTAAATTAAGAATAATAGGATATTCTGGAGGAGATAGATCTAGTGATTTAAGTTGTATCATAGATGGAAAAGAAGAAAAATTTAATCAAGCAACAGTTTCTCAAGATAACTCATTGAATTATAGTAAAGAAGGCTTAGAAAATAGGGAACATTCAGTAAAGATTAAAACAAATGTACCTGGTAGCTATACTGGATTAAATCTTACAGCTATAGATATAGATGTAAGTGGAGAATTAAAACCATATAATGAAAATATACAACCTTCAACATTACAAATTATTTTAAATGTTGAACCAGAAAAAAATAAAATAAGACTAAATGAAACAGTATCAGCTAATTTAACAATAGATAACATAAAAGACATTGCGGCAGAAGATGTAAGAATAAAATATGATAATAGTAAATTACAATTTTTGGGTGCTACAGAAGTAGATGGAATAAAATTAGTAAAGAATGATGCAAAAGACGGAGAATTAAGACTCATTCTTGCAAGTAAGGGTTCATCTAATGTAGTTGAGGCTAAGAAATCATTGTTAAAGTTAAATTTTAAAGGAATAGCCGCAGGTGATGCTTTAGTTGATGTAACTAAAGGTAGGGTTTCAGATGGTATTACTATGGAAAAAGATTTAACAGATGATCAATGTGGACAAGCAACTATAACAATAGATAATGAGGCTCTTACAGATGTAAATAAAGATGGACAATTTACACTTTTAGATTTAGCTATTGATGGTAGACATTATAGTGAAGATCCAGCAACACTTACTCAATATAATACTGATATTGTTGTAAATAAAGCTATAGATGATGATGATTTAACTAAGATAGGTGAGTATATGTTGGCTAATCCTAATTATAAATTTTAGTTGAGTAATATAGATAGGGGAATTAAGCTATGAGAAATTTTAAAGGTTTTATGAATAAAATTATATTAATATTTACTATGGTTTTGATTTTTGGAGGGTTGGGATATAGTAATGTATACGCTGCTACTGTAGGACAATCATTAGTTCAACCAGAAGCAGGATGGAAAAGGGTGCAAGAAAGTGATTTAAATATAACTTATACAGGAAAATGGATATTAGACAACAATTCGAATATATATTCAGATGGAACACCTGCATATTCAGATGGAAAAGGGAAATATTGTACTAGTGATGCAAATACATCAATAAAATTTAATATTATCTCTAATAAAATTAGAATTGTAGGCTTGTTAAGGCAATCAGGCTATTCAAGTAATACCATTATAAAAATTGATGGTATTGAAGAAAAGTATACAGAAATTACCTCAAGTCCATATATAAATGCTGCTATTTTATATGAAAGAACCAATATTGATTATAAAGAGCATTTTGTTGAAATTAGAGGTGAATTAGGAAAATATACAACTTTAGATGCAATAGATATAGATTCATCAGGAATAATTAAGCCTTATAGTGAAAATATAACCACTAATGTTTCAAATATATCATTAGATAAATCTACGGATAACTTACAAGTAGGACAGACAGATCAATTAACAGCAACAATAAAACCAGATAATGCAACAAATAAAAATGTAAAATGGAAAAGTAGTGATGAATCAATAGCAACTGTAGATAAAAATGGAAAAGTGACAGCAATAAAAGAAGGAACAGCAACAATAACTGCAACGACAACTGATGGTAGTAACTTAAGTGCCTTGTGTGTTGTTACTGTAATATCTAAGGGTACAACACCAACAAACCCAACTGATAATACTGGTAATGCAATATTAACTATAACTATGACTAATGGAAATGTAAAATCATATACAGTACCTATGAGTAAAGTAAATGATTTTATAAGTTGGTATGACAATAGGGTGAGTGGAAGCACTGGAAAAGCTTATTATACATTTGATAAAACAGATAATTTACAACCCTTTAGTAAGAAAACTGAGTATATAATATTTGATAAAATATCATCTTATGAAGTAGATGAATATACAAAATAAATGATATAATTATGATGTTAAGCATATATAATATCAACTGGCGTTTAGGTCTTAGGACTTAGGCGCCTTTACTATTTATAAAACAAATAAACTAATTAATAATGAGGTGGTGATATGAATTCAGTTGAACCTATAAGATATATGCAATTAGTATATGATATAGAGGATTATTTAAAAGAAAAGAGTGAAAGAAATTATGTTTTATTTTTAATAGGAGTAAATACAGGGTTAAGAATATCAGATATATTAAAACTTAGAACTAGGGATATAAGAGATCCAAAGGGGAACATAAGAAAACATATTTCACTTCAAGAACAAAAAACTGGTAAGGATAAAAAGATAAAAATATCTGATGATATTAGACCAATACTAAGGGAATATTTGAAGGATAAGAAAGAATATGAATACATAGTTAAAAGCAGCAAAGGCACAAATAAGCCAATAACTAGGCAACAAGCATATAGAATACTTAGTGAAATAGGTAAAATGTTTGATATAGAAAATATGGGTTGTCATACATTAAGAAAGACTTTAGGATATCATTATTATAATAAAACTAAAGATATTGCAGCATTAATGGAACTATATAATCATTCAAGTCCAGTTATAACACTTAGATATATTGGAATAAATCAGGATAAAAAAGATTTAATGATAGATAAATTAAGTTTTGTAAGAAAGCGTTAAAAAACGGAAGGATTTTTTTATTTAATTACAAATGTGTCATAAAAAAGTGAATGTAACATAGGTGGACAAAAATAAAGGGTATATATAAGTAGAAAAAAATTTTTTAGTAAGTAGAAAAAAATTTTTTAGGATGTTACAAAATTAATAAAACGTAACATTTCAAAATAGAAAACAAATAAAAATCTGAATTTATCATAAAACTATGGTAAATTTATACATTGAAAGAAACAGTTAATCTGTAAATTTAAATGTATAGGCATCCTTTAAAAATTCAATAATACGTAATTAAAAATGAACTTTATGGTTCATATAAGAAAATATTAAATATTCATGATGAAATATGATATAAATAGTAAAAATACAAATATATAAAGTGTGCAAAAATGTCTATTTTAATTGCCTCTATTTTAATATTGCTATACTTGATAAATTTAAGTATATTCCACTTAAGGGGGAGATTATAATAGAGCAATTAAAGAAATTAGAAATACTAATAGAAGAATTAAGGGCACAATTATATGATATTATTAATAAAAAAAATGGAGACTTATTAAGTCCAGAGGTAGTGACAGCTAGTAAAATGTTAGACTCGGCATTAAATACATATATAGAATTAATCAAGTGATTATTAAACTGAGGTGAAGATATCAGCGATGGTAGTGATCGGATAAATGAAAATAAGTACTTAGAGTAATTTAGGTGTTTTTTAATATTTATTATATTTATTAAATATCGTTTATAAAACTGGATAAATGCTTGCATTGATTTATCATGTAATAAAAATATAATTATTTTTATAAGAATTTTATGACAAAGTTTCAAGCCTGCCAAATGGCAGGCTTGTTAATTGTATATTTAATTATGCTATGTTTAGAATAAGGTTTCATATATAGTATTTTATTTATAAACTGTTTTTGAACCTATTGAGTCACCATTAGCATAAAAATGTACTACAGCATATGTCCAATGTCTATCTGTTCCACAGCCATATGACATTCCTGAACTTGAGCGTTCGCGATGTTGGAATTTATCTACATCACGACCATTTTCATCATAAAAGTTTATGACAACTTCATATAGAGCGGAAGAATAATTTGAATTCATATTTATATATACATTGCCATTTCTTACATATGCATCACAAGTAAAATTGTTACTTGCATATAATTTATTTGTAATAGTGTTACTGGAGTTTTGAATATTACTTTTTATAGGTGCAGCTTGTACACTTGAAAAGGCTAAATTAGAAGCTACTATAGCTCCACATAAAACAGGTCCTAAAAATTTAATTTTTTTGTTCATAAAATCAATCCTTTCGTGATTAAAATATTTGTATGTTTTTGGTTTATATTATATATAATACAACTTTTTATAAAAAATGTAAAACATTACTTTAAGTCATAATTTTACATATAAAGTCAATTAATGTTTAATAATTAGAGTTAATTTGAGGTTATTATATACTATTCGAATGTATTGTAAATAATTGGCATTAAAGAGCTGAATTTATTAAATTATACATGTTAAAAGATAAAACAATAAGTGCTTTTGAATAAAATTAAGGAACTTGGTTATGAATAAATAAAAACAAGAAATTGGATATAATTAACATTAATTGTATTATAGGTGAAAATCATAGGTTCTTAAAAGTGAAATGTATAGAATGATATTGTTTAGTAAATTCAATAAATTAGATAAAAATTTTAATAAATGCTATATAATAATTATTAATAGTAAGATAAAACTTAGCGAAAAAATAATAATTTTTATTTTATTATAATTTAGTAGATTTTGTTTTAAGTAGGAATTAACTAGGAATAATATTGAAGATTATTTAAATTTAAAAGAGGTGTAACACATGAAGGTTGGAGATATAGTACAAATACAAGATGAAAATGAATGGAAAGGATTATATGGAGTAGTAGAATATGTAACAGTAGGAATATCGCATATATTTTGTGTTCAGAATCCATGTTATTTATATGTAGCTAAAAAGGATAATAATATAAAAATTATAAAATAAAGTATAGTTTAATATAGCTAATATTATAGGACACTCTGTAGGTAGAGTGTTCTTTTGTATAAAAATATAAAAAATAAAATAGAAAAAGATTGAAAATTTAGAAAATATAGAATATAATAAAAATAGAAATATTATAGTAAAATGGCAAAAATATATAGGGAGGTGTAGCCATGAAAAATATACAAAAATATGAATATTTGCTTACTGAAATTGACAATATGAGAAAGTATATGTATGTTATTATTGAAAGAGGAGTAGGCCTAACCGATGATGAAATGCTTGAAATAAGTCAAAGGATCGATTCCTTATTAAATGACTACAATAAACTTATACACAATAAAAATGCACAAGTTGCTTAAGCTATATATGGGGAATTTGGAGTATTCTAAAAAATAAAATATTGTTTATATTAGATAAGCATTTGTAGAAATACTGATGCTTATTTATTTTTAAAATATAACTAAAGGCAAATTTGAAACAGGAATTAATTTAGAAATTTAAAGTATCCATGCAGTTTTTGTGTAAAAAATAGTAAATATTTTAATTTATATGTATAAGTTGTATAATATATATTATACTTATAATAAATTACATAGGAGGGAAAAATATGTTGTCACCAGTTGTTAAAAATACAATATTTGACTCTTTAAATGCTTCGTTACAATACATAGATATACTTTTTGATCATCATGTAACTATTTATATTACTGATACAGAAAAAATTTTGAAAATACTTTGTAGTGACAAATTAAGTTTAAGTAGTAAAGAAGGAGATCCAACACCTAAAGCAGGTGCTCCAGGAAAGGCGTTAAAGTCTGGAAAACCAGTAATAGAAATTCTTCCTAAAGAATTATATGGAGTACCTTTTAGATCATATTCCATTCCAATTAAAGATGACAATAATAATGTGATTGGTCTTTTGTTAGCAGCAGAAAGTCTTGAAAATATGGATAGTGTACTAACTCTTTCTGAAAATGTATCAAGTTCTCTTAAAAAAATGTCTTTGGCAAGCAATGATATTTGTGAAGAAATTCAAAAAATAGTTAATTCAAATTCCAATACTTATGATGCACTGAATAAGGCTAATAATAATGTTGAAGATACTAATGAAATTTTGAAATTTATACAAGGTGTTTCGAGTCAAACTAATCTTTTAGGACTAAATGCAGCTATTGAGGCTTCAAGAGCAGGAGATAATGGAAAGGGCTTTGGTGTAGTTGCGCAAGAAATAAGAAAATTGTCTAAATCAAGTAGTGAATCAGTTAAGAAAATTGATACTGTTTTAAAAGAAATTACTAGCTCAATGGAACTTGTTACTAATGGTATAAATAAATCAAATTCAAATTTTGAAGCGGCAAGTAGTGCAATAGAGGAAATAACTTCATCTATTCAAGAATTATCTTCAACTGCTGAAATATTAAAAGAACTAGCTAAAAAAATTTAAATACATTAATTATAGAAGACAGTGGAGTAAAATTAATCAAAATTGATTTTTGTATAAAAAGCGTAAGGCCTATACTTTCACTTGTTAATATAATATCTTTCATATGGTTTAAAGAAAAAATGTGATATAATAACCATTAGTTGAATAAAAATGGCACAATATGATCAATAAACCAGGGGGGAATATCAATGGTAAATATGTTATTTAGTTTATATAACTTTAATGAAAAATGGGCAAAAAATATCGTATCAAAGTATATAAACTCTAATAATAGAGTTCTGATAATTCCATTTTCTTTTGATGAAGATGTAAAAAGTGATATGGAATGGCAGAGTGAATTTAATAAATACAAAGGAAGGCATTACAAAGTTATAGAGAAAACGTTCTCGAGCTATGGAGTTAGTGGGAAAAATATAAAATGTATAAATTATTTTAAAGATACTAAGGAAAGTGCAAAAGATAAAATAAAAGATAGTGATGTAATATTTTTCACTGGAGGCTTGCCTGATAAAATGATGTACAGGCTAAGTGAGTTTGATTTAATAAATGAAATCGAAAACTTTAAAGGTATAATTATTGGAAGTAGTGCTGGTGCAATGATACAGATAAAAGATTATCATATTACTCCAGATGAAGACTATAATACATTTTCATATAATAAAGGGTTAAATTTTATTAAAAATTTTGATATTGAAGTACATTATGAAGGCACAGAAACACAGGAAAAGTACATAAATAAGGTACTAAATGAAAAATCAGATACAGTGTATGCAATTAAAAATACTGGAGGAATAATTATTGATAATAATGTAACTACATTATTAGGAGATACATGTAAATTCAATAGATAGCTTAAAATTTTTTATTTGATATAAAATAGGTTTTTAGAATTCTATAAATAAAGCACTTGGTTAATGCCAGGTGCTTTATTCATAGGATATTAAAAAAATATATACTAACATGTAACAAATATTAAACAATATCGTAACAATTATTTTATATAATAATAATTGTCCTAAGGAAATAGACCTTAGAGGAAAATTTTAAAATATAATAAGTCTCCCCTTATTATAGATATAGTTTGTTTCAGGTAAGCACTAGTGAAAGACACTAGTGCTTATTTGAATTAATATAATAAAAGTGTATTTCAATAAATTTTAATACATTTATAAAATGTAGTGAATATAATAGTAGTAATGGAGAAGGGAGGAGTAATTTTGAAGAGAACCTATATCTTGGACACAAATGTTATTCTGTATTCACCAGGGGCTATTTTTACTTTTGGGGATAATGATGTAATTATACCTGAAATAGTATTAGAAGAATTAGATAGCTTTAAAAAACAAAAGAACGACCTAGGTGCTAATGCTAGACATGCAGCTAGAATTATAGATAGACTTAGAAGACAGGGAAAGCTTAATGAAGGAGTTAGTATCCCAGGAGGGGGAAAATTGAAGGTAGAAATGAATCATTATGATACTGAAATACCTCCATGCTGGGATAAAAATAAGGCAGACAATCGAATAATACAGATTTGTAAAGCTCTTAAGGAACAAGGAGAAGATGTATGCCTTATTACAAAAGATACTTTTGAGAGAATTAAAGCAGATATTGTTGGTATAGATGTGGAGGATTTTTATGAAAAGGTAGTACCGGAAAATGAAGATCAATATACAGGAAGAATTGATGTTTACGCTTCAAATGAAAAAATATCAGAATTTTATCATAATAAATTTATAGAAATAAAGGATGTTTTATGTTATGAAGAGACACAAGGGAAATATGTTGTACCTAACTTTTATACTAATCAATTTGTTATAATTCACTGCAGTGAAAATCCTAGGCAAACAGCATTAGGAAGATTTAATGGTGATAAAATAGTAAATTTGAATTACAAGGAAAATATTTTTTTCGGTATTAATCCAAGAAATGTAGGACAGAAATTCATGATGGAGGCATTGTTTACAGATGCAGATAAAGCTCCTTTAGTGATAGTAAAGGGGCCAGCAGGTACAGCTAAAACTTTATTTTCTTTAGCGGTTGGACTTCACAAGATTATGGAGTGTAATACTAATCAATATAGAAGAATTCTTGTATGCAGGCCCAATGTCACTATGGATGAAGATATAGGATTTTTACCTGGTACAGAAGAGGAGAAAATAGCACCTTTTATGAGGCCAATATTTGACAATTTGGAAATATTAGTAGATTCAAATGAAAAACAGAGATATAAAAATGAAAAGGAATTAGCAGATAAAATTAAAGAACTTTTTGATAGAAGAATTATAACTACAGAGGCTGTAGCTTATTTAAGAGGAAGATCTATAGTTAAAAACTGGGTAATTGTAGATGAAGCACAAAATTTAACACCAAAGCAGGTTAAAGCGATTATAACAAGAGTAGGTGAAGGAACAAAGCTTATATTAATAGGAGACCCAGATCAAATAGATCAACCATTCCTGGATTCAAGATCAAATGGACTTTGTTATGCTTCGGAAAAAATGAAAGGTAGTAATTTATGTTATCAAATAACAATGAATTACAATGAATGTGAAAGATCACCACTATCATATGAGGCTTCAAAAAGATTATAATGATTTAAATAGGCGGAGTTAATCCGCTTTTTTTATAAGAAATTTTATTCACTTGAAACGTATTCAAATAAGAGTACATGTCAATAATTTTATATGTAAACATAATTTAGAAATTGATCATGAATTTATAAAGAATGGAGCAAAACAATTTTTAGAAAATCCTTAACATATTCAAAATTTAATTTTTATTAACATCTTTTATGACCTATTTATAATTATTTCTATTTAAAAAATATATCATTTATTGTACAATATTGAGAGATGTAATTTTAGAAAGGAAAGGTTTTTGTATATGAACAAAAGAAAAACAAATGGTAAAAGGGGGAAATCCATTTGGAAGTTGGTTATAGGGTTTTTAATATTTGAAGTATTATTCACTGGAATAACTGCTCCTCTTTTAATATTTTATGGGCCATTTAAAAATGTAAAAAAAACTATAGTTGAATCTGCAATGACAACACTTAGTCATCAATATATTGCTAAGTTTTTTTTATCTGATGATGAAATTAATAAAATTTTGGGAGAAAATACTATAGACAATATTCAACAAGATAATGTTTCTCAGTTAAAGTTTGAAAATAAACATGATAGCAGCATAGAAAGAGAAGAAGTTAGTGATGGAAGAAAATTTAACGGATATATTCTTATCATTCATGATCCTACAAGAGTAAAAGTAGGGTATAGTAAGAAGTTAGGTGTAGCTGGTGAGTTAACTAGCCAAATAGCAAAGGATAACAATGCTGTAGCAGCAATTAATGGTGGTGGATTTACAGATAGCTCTTCAGGTGATAGTAAGTGGACAGGGACTGGTGGAAAACCTGTTGGAATACTTATGAGTGGTGGAAAAGAAGTGTATAATGACGTATCAGATGAAGATAAGGAAATGGAAGTAATGGCAATGACTAGTAAAGGGGAACTTTTGGTAGGCTCACACAGCTTGTCAGAAATGAAGTCACTTGGCGTTACAGAGGCTATCTCCTTTGGTCCTGCATTGGTTGTAAATGGAAAGGGAACTATAAAATCTGGTGATGGCGGATGGGGAATAGCTCCAAGAACTGCCATAGGACAGAGGAAAGATGGAGCTATATTATTTTTGGTTATAGATGGAAGGCAAACAAAAAGTGTAGGTGCAACATTGAAAGATGTTCAGAATATAATGCTTGAATATGGTGCATTAAATGCTACAAATTTGGATGGAGGTTCTTCATCAACTATGTACTATGAAGGTGAAGTAATAAATAATCCATGTGACCCTTTAGGAGAAAGATCTGTACCTTCTGCTGTTTATGTTAAACATTAAAGTACACTAGATAAGTATTAGAAGGAGAGTGCTCAATGAAGATTTTCGTAAGAATTCTTATATGGATAATGATATCATTAACACTACAGTGTGCAGGACTTTTTTATGCTAATAAATACTTATTTGCATCAAGCACAGATATAAAAACTAAAAAAGTAGTGAAAAGTGATAACAAAAAGCCAGATATTAAAATTAATATACCAGATAATGCGAAAAATACAAATATATCATTTGATGGGAAGTTTGTGGCTTATTATGATGGAGATGTGTTGAAAGTAGTAAATACTTTAACAGGTGAAGAAAAAAGTGTAGAATTTCAAGGTGGAGTAAAGGTATCTTTTTATAAATGGCTTTCTGATAGAAATAGAATGCTTATAGCTGAAAAGGAAAGCTCAGATGAAGAATCAAATTTAAAATTAGCTTATTATGATGTTGATAAAGGTTTAAAAGAGGATATTAAAAACTTAGATTGGGCTGATAAAAAATCAGAGGTTGAAGATATACAAGCATCACCTCTTACTAATGTAATATATGTTAAGGTGGCTAATAGTGGAAAGCGCAGCAATATATATTGGGTTAATATAATGAAGGAAATGAAAAAGGTTGAAACAAGAAGTTATCAAATAGGAAGTATAAAAGTACTTCCACATGAAGATAAGTTAATATATGAAGATTTAACTCACAGTAGAATATATATGACTGATAAAGATGAACCTTTAGATATAAGTGGTGTAAGTAATCCAAGTTTATTAGGGGTAGATGATAATGACAATGTATATATAGGAGAAACCAATGATGATAAAGTTACTAAAGTATTTTATGGAACTGTAAAAGAAGGCAGAAATGAATTTCAAACTATAGATTTAGGAAGTTCTGTAGATAAAAATAATATATATATAACTGGAGAAGGAAAAGTTTATATTAATGATAATCTTAAAGGTGTTGTAAAGGAATTTTCAAGTGGAAAACAATATAATTATGTAGGAACTTTTGTTCAAATGTATAACGGAGGAGTTATATCGATAAGTGATGGGAAACTTGTAAAAACTTTATTTAATTAAATAATTTTTTGTATTAAGGGAGGGATAATTAGATTTGGATAATTGGTTATTAGGAAAAATACTTATATTACCAGCCATACTTATAGGATTTACATTTCATGAGTATGCTCATGCTATAGTGGCGGATAAGTTAGGAGATAAAACTCCTAAATTTCAAGGAAGACTTACGTTAAATCCATTTGTGCATATAGATATAATTGGATTTTTAATGATACTAATAATGAATTTTGGATGGGCAAAACCTGTTCAAATAAATCCATCAGCTTTTAAAAATAGATATAAAGATGATTTAAAAGTATCTATTGCTGGGCCGTTAGCAAATTTAGTAGTAGCATTTATAGGAGCAATACTTATGGTATTATTATCTAAGTATGGATTTAATTTATTAAGCGCTGTTCCAGGATTATATAATATACTTTCAATAATAATTTCATATATAGTTAGTATAAATTGTATGCTTTTTATTTTTAATCTTATACCGATACCAGGTTTGGATGGATTTCACATTTTGAGAGATTTATTTCCAGGCTATTATTATAAAATATCAGATACATTATATAGATATCAAATGATTATATTGTTAGTGATTATAGTAACACCTATAGCAACTTATGTAGTAGGAATACCATCAAGACTTTTATATGTTACATTTATTCGTATTGCTAATCTTATAATATAAAACAAAATGCTATGTTGATACATCAGGAGGAATTTTTATGAGACTAAGGAAAAAATGGTGGGCGAGACCAGAGATGGAGCAAAGTCCCTTGACTGTGATAAATCCACAAGAACACAAAGGAAAGTGGAAGGAAGAATTTAAGAATGAAAATCCTATATATTTAGAATTGGGATGTGGAAGAGGAGCTTTTTTATGTGAACATTCAAAACAAAATCCCAATATAAACTATATAGGTATAGATTTAAAAGATGAAGTATTAATATATGCTTTAAGAAAACTAATTCAAGAAGAAATTACTAATGCTAGAATTATTCCATCTAATATAACAAATATTTCAGAAATGTTTGATGAGAATGAAGTAAGCAGGATATATATAAATTTTTGCAATCCTTGGCCAAAGGACAGACATAATAAGAGAAGACTTACACATACAAGATTTTTAAATCAATATAAGCAATTTTTAAAACCTGAAAGTGAAATATGGTTTAAAACTGATGATAGAGATTTGTTTGAGGATTCTCAAGTTTACTTTAAAGAGAATGGTTTTAATATTGAATATATAACTTATGATCTTCATAATAGTGATTTTCAGCAAAATATAGTTACAGAGTATGAGAGCAAATTTACTTCTTTAGGAATGAAAACTATGTTTTTATTAGCAAAACTTGTTGTAGTCAGTAAATAGATTTTGAAAATACAAATAAAATTTTAAACTAAATAATTCACATTAGAGATCAAAGATTCTTCTCTAATGTGTTTTTATTTTAAAAATATATAGTTTTGTAGTATTGAAAGGTGTGGTACACTATGAACTTTTTAACAGAAATATTATGGAAAACTCTTATAGAAACATTTTATTTAACGGGTATGATTATATTAATTGGATTGACACTTGGTGTACTAAGAAATAATTCAATAAAAAACTTTCAAAGGAGTTTTGGCAGCAATGCAGTAATGATAACAGGATTTATTGGTGTTCCAATCCATGAGCTAAGTCATGCTATTTTTGCTGTATTATTTGGACATAAAATTACTAAAATTAAATTACTTCAAAAACCAGATGAGAATGGCGTAATGGGATATGTACAACATGGTTACAATCAAAATAGCATTTATCAACAAATAGGAAATTTTTTTATAGGTATAGCACCTATATTTGGAGGAGTTTTTTCTATAATTACTTTGATGAAATTTATGTTGCCAAGAGTCTATAACAGTTTTATTGATATATTAATTAGAAGTTTGCATGTTACAGTGTTAAATAAAAATACAATTGAAGGAATAATAAACTCTTATTCAGGGTTAATAAAGGTTATTTTTTCTTTAAAGAATTTTCAAAATCCCTATTTTTATATATTTCTATTTCTATCTATATGTATATCTTCCCATATATCTTTGAGCTCTGCGGATATAAAAGGAGCTTTTAGAGGATTGAGTGTTATATTTATAATACTATTAATATTAAATGCTTTAAATTTAACAAAATATATCTTGGCTATTGATTTAATAAAGTATAATATTTTAATAACGGGATTTCTAATGATATCTGTAATACTTTCTACAATAACATTTTTAGTAAGTTTAATTTTTATTAATGTAAAATAGTGATAAAAAAAGAATGATTACATTTATTTTGGAATAATTTGTAAAAAAGCTATATTTTGTGATACAATAGTATTATTGTATAGAAAATATAAAATGGGGGTTAATATGCTATGTTTAGAGAAAAAATTAATGAATTTATTAGAGTTATTTCTAAAACAGAGGATTGTGAATGTTTAGATATGATGGAAGAATTGATAGACTCTGCTGGGGATTATTTGAGAAGAGTTAATGTATTAGAAATAGGAATAATGGTTGGAAAGTATAGCAAAGAAGATGATGAATATAGAAAATATATTGATAAACTAGATAAACAAAGAAGCAGTGCATATGATAATTTAATATCAAATGTTAAAATTATTAATAGACTTTGCAGAATAAATAATTTAGTACCAATGTATCAAGGAAATGAAGAAGAAAGAGTAGAAGTAGCTGAATTTGCACAAAAGGTAGTAGATGAACTATTTAGTACAAGAAGATTATAATTAAAAAATTAGCATGAAGGATCATATTCCTTCATGCTTTTTAAACAGGAATATTATATTAGCTTACATTAAATTTTTTAGCAAGCTCAATAGGAGAATAAGATAATTTTGCTTGTCTTAGACCTTCAATTCCTAAATCTTGTTCACGGTTTATGAGTGGAGTTTCACTAAAGTAATTTTCTATAAAAGTTTTATTGACAAAGTTATAAAGACCTCTTATATCTGAATCTGCTTTTTCAATGTGTATTATTCCAACATTTTCATTTACCTTTTCACCTATGGTGAAAGCTGATAGCTTATCATTAACGTGAACAACCATTCCTATAAAATCCAATTTGTTACTATTTTTTAGTAATTCTTCTATAGATCTGAGTTCATATAAAAGATATCCCTTACATATATGTTTGTGACACCATTCACGAGCGGCTTTTATGCATGGTTGTATTAGTTCTGGAGTCATTTCAGAAATTTTATAATCATAATTTTTTATAAAATAGTTATAGTGATTTTTTTTCTTATGAAGAATTTTGCCAGAAAGACTTATAAGTTTTTTGCTTTCATATATATAATCAAAATTATCTCTATCCTCTTCTATAACAAAAGTATCACCGAAAACATCTAATAGATCATCTATAAATGGTTGTTCTGCATCTTTAAAAAGGTAACTTAGGTCATATGAAGATCTAAGTTCTAATAAAATATTAACTATTTCTTTTAAATTTTCTTTTTTATAGCCTATAGGCTGCATAAAATGATAACTTCCATCAAAGTCCATCTTTTTAATAATTATTACATCTTTATAAATAGCATACTGTATATCGCAAGCTTTTCGCCATATAAAAAGATTTGTAAAAGAATATTCACAGGTTTCAAATGAGTATGGTTTTAAATATTTGTCAAAGAGTTCCTTATCTTCTAGAGATAGGGGTTTAAAATTAAGCATAGGTACATCCTTTCTGTAAAAACTAATATTAAATAATATTAAATATTATTTGGTTATATGAATATTATATAATAAAAATAATATTTATTAAACATTATTTTTATATTTAAATATTATATGAATATTATAGATTAATTAATTTTAACATAAAGTTAAAATTATGTTAATTTATTATACAGTACTGTTAAAAATAAGTTAAAGTATTTGTTATTTAATAATATTATTGCTTTTTAATAGTAAAATAATTAATGGAAATATTACTTAATGTTAAAATTGAGGAGGATAATAATGAGAAACATTTCAACTAAATTACAGATAAAGAATATTGTAAAAATCCATTTTATAAACAGTGTTGGAATTAAAATAATGTTGCAAATAACTACATTGCTTATACTCGTATGTGGAATTTTAGGTTATGTTTCATATAGTAGTTCTTACAATAGTTTGGAATATACTATTAGATCTTTTTTAGAATCCAAAGCTTATGATAGTTCAGCGTTAGTAAGTTCAACTATTCAACAAGATATTAGAGTAATGAATGAGATAGCTTCTAGACCAGAAATTAGATCTATGAACATTCAAATACAAAGTCCTATACTTTTATCAGAAGCTAAAGATTTAGAATATATAAATTTAAATATAATTGGACCTAATGGTTTAGTTTATTTAGCAGGTGGAGAGAAAACTCAAATTGATCTTTCTTCAGCAAATAATTTGTACTTAGAAGAAGCATTAAAAGGTAAATCCTCCATATCTGACCCAGTTACAAATGTAGAAGGAGAACAAATTATAGCTATAGCAGTGCCTATAAAAAATGAAAGTGGACAAGTAATTGGAGCTCTATTTTCTAATATGACTACTAAAAAATTAAATGAAATAGTTCAAAAAACCAAAGTAGGTAACAGTGGATATAGTTTTATAATAAACAAAGAAGGTACTAAAGTTGCACATAAAGATTTAAAGCTAGTTTTAAACAAGGATAATACTATTAAAAATGTTAAGAAAGATAAAAGATTAGGTCCATTAGCAGAATTAGAAAGTAAGATGATAAAAGCAGAAAAAGGTTCTGGATATTATGTTAAAGATAGTAAAGAAATGTTTATGTCATATGCTCCTATTCCAGATACAGAATGGTCTATGGCATTAACTATACCTAAACAGGAAATATTTAATGAAGCAAATGAGTTAAAATATAAATTTATAATTATGACTATACTATTTATATTGATTGGTATGGTAGTAGGTTTTTTAATATCAAAATCTATAAAACAACCACTATTAAAAATAAAAAAATATGCAGAACAATTATCAAATTGTAATTTAAGTCATAGAATAAGCATAGGTAGAAAAGATGAATTTGGACAAGTAGCTAATTCACTAAATACGGCTATAAATAATGTGGAAAAGATTATTTATTCTGTAAAGCTTAATGGAAAAGATACTTTACAATCTACTAATGATATAAATAGTATGTTTGAAAAAATACATGAGCATGTAGAAAATGTTTCGCATAAATCTAATAAAATTTCAGCTAATATGCAGCAAGCTTCTGCATATATCGAAGAATTAACTTGTAAGTCCTTAAATATAGAAGATGAAATAAATAATACTGTAGAAGAAGCAAGAAATGGTTTAGAGTTAGCTAATAGTATAAAAAGTAGGGCAAATTCAATGAAGAATGAAACTGAAAACTCAAGGACTAAAATTTTAGATATTTATTCTGAATCAAAAGAAAAATTAAATGCAGCCTTACAGAATACAAAAGTTGTTGAAAATATATCTACAATGGCAGAAGTTATAAAAGATATATCTAAAAAGACAAATCTATTAGCTTTAAATGCTGCCATTGAAGCTGCAAGAGCAGGTGAACATGGAAAGGGTTTTTCAATAGTAGCAGATGAAATAAGAAAATTAGCAGAGCAATCTAATGGTGTGGTTCAAGATATACAGGAAAATGTAAAAAATGTTTTAAATTCAGTAGAAAAGCTTTCTGAGTCATCAAAATTTATTTTAAATGTTATAGATAATGAGATATTAGAAAGTTATGATAAAATTATGGTTGTAAGCGATGATTATAAAAACGATGGAAGTAAATTTCAAAGTATAATAGAAGGATTTAATTTACTATTACAAGATATTTATATTTCAATAGAAGAAATGACAGTGAATATGAAAACTTTGACAGAGTCAATGGGTGAATGCGCAGATGCATCAACTAATATAGTTAACAATATAGAAAATCTTAAAGAAGAAAATTTACATATATGTGATAAATCAAGTAAAAATGCACAGGGAGCAGAACAATTACTACAATCAATCAGTGAATTTAAGATTAAATTATGTAAAGAAAGTTAAGTAGTGGTATAATAGTACAAGTGTAATTTTGTACTAAGGGAGTGAATATTCAAAAGTGGAAAGTTTAACAGGAAAAGTGGTAGTAGTTACAGGTTCTTCTAGAGGTATAGGAAGAGATATAGCATTAGAAATGGCTAAAGCAGGAGCATCTGTTGTAATAAATTATATAAACAATGAAAAAGAAGCTATAAGAACATTAGAAGAAATTAGAAAAATTGGGAGAGCTGCTATTATAGTAAAAGCAGATGTTAGTGTATATGAACAGGCTAAAATTCTTATAAATAGTGCGATAGAACACTTTGGGAAAATAGATATATTAGTTAATAATGCAGGAATTTCATACATAGGTCTTTTTATGGATATGAACGAAAATCAGTGGGAAAAAATTATTAATGTAAATTTAAATGGAGTTATCAATTGTTCTCATAATGTTATTCCACATATGGTTAGTAAAAAAGCTGGCTGTATAGTAAACGTATCTTCAATGTGGGGGAATGTTGGAGCATCCTGTGAGGCAATCTATTCTGCTTCTAAAGGAGCTGTGAATTTATTTACGAAAGCTTTAGCAAAAGAGATGGCGCCTTCTAATATAAGAGTAAATGCAGTGGCGCCAGGTGTCATAGATACGGAAATGAATAGTTTTTTAAATAAAGAAGAAAGAGAAGCGTTAGAAGAAGAGATCCCTATAGGTAAGTTTGGCAAGGGTGAAGATGTAGGTAAAACTGTTGTTTTTTTGTGTAGTGATGCTGCACAATATATTACTGCCCAAATAATAACAATAGATGGTGGAATGAATTAATAAACTGACGTGGAGAAATAGATTAAAATAAATGCCGCATCCTAAGAGGTTTAACATAGGTGCGGCATATTTTTATATATGATAAACATGTTATATACAGTTTATATACAAGTTGTCCACAAAGTTATCCACAGCCTGTGAATTAATATTTGAATAGTTAAAAATTTTGATAAATAACAATAATTCTAAAAATTTTATTTTTAATAAATATATAAAATTATAGATGTTATAAACGATAAATAAGTATGATTTGCAAAGAGAGTTATTTTAAAAGTTGGCATAAAATACTTGATACCAATTTAAAGTTAATTAAGATAATGGTTGAAGAAAGTGTAAATTTTAGTTAAAATTATTTAAGGATGTAGATACTATTTGCTATATTTTTAAACAAAATAGCTATGTTAAAATTTGCATGTTAATAAGCAAAATAGTAATCATTATATGAAAGATGGGTAAGTATGTATAAGATAATAATATTAGATGATATGGCATATATAAGATATAGAGTAAAGCAATTATTAGCTGAGGAAGGTATAGAAATTTATGAAGCTGCTACGTCCTTTGATTTTTTTAATAAGCTTTATGATAAAAAGAGTGAGATAAACCTAATAATATTGGAAGTTGGATTAAGTACTGAAGATGGATTTGAAGTTTTAAAAAAGATCAAAGCAATGAATTTGAAAATACCTATAATGGTATTAACTAAAATGAATACAAGAATGGATTTTATAACATGTATAAAAGAGGGAATTTCTGAATATATTTTAAAACCATTTGATCCAAAAATATTTTTGAGAAGAATAGATAACTTAATTGTGTCACATGAAAAAGGAGAAGAACCAGAAGAAATAATTTACTTAAACTTTAAAGAGTACATGATAAAACAAATAGGTAAGGCAAAAGAAGAAAATACAAAGGTTTCAATTATGATGGTAAGTTTGGTAAAGCCAGGTTCAGATCTATATGAAGAGAAAATTGATATAAAAGAAACATATTTAATTTTGATAGATTCAGTATATGAAAAATTAAAAAGTTTATTTAAATTACCAGATTTATTTGCAAAGCATGGTTTTTCAAATTTTGTAGGGGTTATTCCATGGAAAGATAAAAATCCTATGGATAAAATAGAGAAGAACATACAAAGCAGCTATAGAGAAATTAAAAATAAAAATTCTAAATACAAGGATTATGAAATAGAAAGTGTTTTTGTTACCTATCCTGAAGATGGACAAGAAGGTGAAGAATTATTGAATAACTTAGAAGAAAAAATGCAGAAGAAAATTAGTGGTAGTGATAGGCAAAAATAGATATTATATTTAGTAGATTGAAATGAATTGAATATATGGAATATTAGAAAATTGTATTACATAAATTGTCTGACAGAATTATAAAAATATACTGGATTTTTTATAAGTTTTGTTTTATTATAGTGACATGAGTAGAAAGCTAAAATTTATAGCTTAATGTGAACGGTTTACTTATATGAAAAAAGTCTCATGTATAAAATAAAACATTGTTTAAAAGGAGATGGTATTATATGGTATATTCTTTGATTTTTGGTTTAGTAACATTGGCATTTGGGTTAATACCTAAAATAGTAAGACCAAAGAAAATTAATTCTTGGTATGGATATAGGACACCCATATCAATGATAAATCAGGAAACTTGGGATGAAGGAAATAGATATTCATCAAATCAATATATTATAGCTGGTATTGTTTTGATAATTATAGGGAAAATTTCCTATGCTTTTATTGCGAATAAACCATATTTAGTTCCACTTATAGCTTTTGTTCCAGTATTGTCAGTAACAGTATTTACAACGGAAAAACATTTGAAAAAAATTTTTGATAGTAATGGTGAGAAAATAAACAATTCAGGTGAATTAAAAGAAAAAGGTATATAATAAAAGATTAAGGTCAGTAAGATTTTTTACTGATCTTTATTTTTGTACACATGAAAAATTTGTAATTCTTGGATGCAGGCTTTATATATTGACAATTTGTTATATTAGTTATAGTATCAATATAACAAATATGCATGATAACATATTTGCATTTATGTATGGAGGTGAAGTATTGTGTTAATAAAAATAGATTTTGAATCAGATACACCCATATATGTTCAATTAAGGAGGGAAATAATACAAGGTATAGCAAAGGGTGAATTAAAAGAAGGAGATGGTCTTCCCTCAGTTAGACAAATGGCAGAGGATATAGGAATAAATATGCATACTGTTAACAAAGCATATAATATGCTTAAAATAGATGGCTTTATAACTATAGATAGGAGAAAAGGTGCTATAATAAATAAAATGCTGAGAACATATTCTGAGGAATATATGGAAAATTTATCAGAAGAATTGAGATACATAATAGCAGAAGCCTACTGTAGAGGTGTAGATGAAAAAAATTTTTTGAACATTAGTGAAAAAATATTTAAGGAATATACATAGTAAAAATATAAATTGTTTTAACAAACAAAATGTGAAATAATGATAAAATTAGTCTTTCAAATTTGGAGGAATAAAAATGGATAATAGAATAATATCATCAATGTCAATAATATCAATTGTAATTTTAATATTTTTTATTCAGGTTTTAATGCCTAGACTTACTAGAAAAGAAATATATTTTGGTATAAGAATACCTAAAAATCAACTTGAAAGTGAAAAATTAAAAAGTGTTTATAAGAAGTATGTAAGAAACAATATGGTAGTTTTAATACCATATATAATTATAGTATTTTTATTGTGCTATTATCTTAATGCTTATTTTGAAATATTGAATGTTGTATTAATATTAGTTTATTTAGTAATAAGTTTTTTTGTTTATTTTATAGCTAATAAGGAAGTAAAAAAAGTAAAAAATGAATTAAATTGGGGTAAAAATAAAAAATCAGTAGTTGTTATTGATACTAATTTTACTAAAGAGAAAGGGAAAAGCATGTTAGTATCACCATGGTGGTTTTTAATATCTTTATTTATGATAGTTATAAATTTATATATAGGATATAGAGTATATGATAACCTACCTGATATTGTGCCAACTCATTTTAATTTTGCTGGTGAGGCAAATGGGTGGACTCCAAAATCATATAAGCTAATTATGCAAATGCCTATAGCACAGATTTTTATGACTATAATTATGTTTTTTTGTTATAAAATTATTGGATGGTCAAAGCAGCAAATAAGTGCTTCAAATCCCCATTCATCTAAAGAAAGAAACAGAATATTTAGATATAGATGGTCGGCTTATATGATATTGATGACTATAGCTATAAATATTTTATTTACTATAGGAAATTTAAGCATACTTCAAGTTATAAAAATGAGTGCTAAAACTAGTATGATTGTTATATTCACAATAACAATGCTTATAATTATCAGTAGTATATTTATGTCTGTAAAAACAGGTCAAGGTGGAAGTAAAATTAAAGTTGAAAGTATGGATGAAGAGAATGAAAAAGTACAAGATAGAGATGATGATAAGTATTGGAAGTTAGCCAATAGTATTTATGTAAATAAGGATGATCCAGCCATCTTTGTAGAAAAAAGATTTGGTATAGGATGGACCATTAATTTTGGAAATGCTAAAAGTATAATAATTACTGTTGTGTTTATAATATCAATCATTGCACTACCAATATTGATTCATTAAAAAGTATATATGTATAAAATAAAAGTATTGCGAAGCTTTGCTTCGCAATACTTTTATAATGCTATATAATCTGAATGTACAAATCCAACAGCAGATCCTGCTTGTACTTTGTACCAACGACCACTAGATGATAATATTTGAACCTTACTGCCATAAGAAAGCTCAGAAAGTATTCTTCCTGTCCATGGAGCAGATCTTAAATTTAATGTTGAATTTTTATTACTAAGAGTTACGGTGCCAACTTTTCCCCCAGCTTGTGGCTGAGAATTAGTAGCAGCAGTAGTAGTAGTAACAGTATTTCCAGAAGAAATAGAAATATAATCAGCAGATACGTAGCCTACAGTTCCATTAGAATTTACTTTATACCAACTACCAGAAGTACCTAGTATTTGAAGCTTAGTTCCATAAGGTAAGCTACCTATAACACTACCTGAAGGATTATTCCTTAAATTGAGAGAAGAAGATTTATTACTTAAATTTACAACACCAAATTTATTTGAAGTTAAATTAGTAACATTAGCAGTATTGGTGGTGGTAGAATTATTGATTGCAGGTTGACTTGAACCAAGGCTTATGTATTTAGAACTTACATAACCATAGGATGAATTATATTTAATTTTATACCAGTCACCACTAACAGCAACTATATTCACAGAACTTCCCTTTTTTAGAGAACCTATAACTCCTGAAGATCCACTAGCACTACTTCTTACATTGAGAGTAGAACTGTAACTGGAAATATTAACCAATCCGTTGGCGGACTTAGATTGTTCTGGCTGAGTGTTATTACTATTAGTATTTGAATTATTAGGTTGTCCACTATTTGAATTATTAGAAGATGATGATACATAGATATATCCCTTTAGAAATAAGTTTCCTCTGTTTTTTATTTCTTCTTTAGACAAAGATTTCAATTGACCATCATATGCGCCTCTAATATTGAAATTACCCTCATTAAAATATACAGTATCTCCTTCTACTTTTTCTACAAAGGCAACATGACCATAGCCTTTATTTCCACCGCCCCAGACAACTATAGAATTAGCTTTAGGTTCAGAACCATAACTGTATACTTTGTCTTTTGCATTAGCATACCACCAATCTACGGCATTTCCATAGAATTCTGAAGGTAAGTTTATAGATAACTTTTCTAAAACTCTTCCGTAAGTAAACCAAGTACACTGTCCCTTATATCCATATTTAGTAAAAATATTTGAATCGCTTACATAAGAGGCATCTTGTGGATTTGGCATGATTCCAGCAGCATGCACAGAATTATGTAATAGACATTTAGCATTCATTAGGGAAGCAGATATAAAAAAAGCAAAAACTAATTTTTTTGATTTATTCATTATGCCACCTTCCTTTCGTAAGTTTTATAGTTAAATTAGAAATATAGTCTAATTTATATTATAATTCAAAAACATTATCGTTCAATAATTAAAAAAGTTAATAGTTTTTTTACATGTTATATAATAAATTATAATATATGTACAAAATAATGCAAGTAAGGAATATTAGTACATTAATTTTTTCAATACTTTATCATTTTATGCTCATTATATTGAGCTAAGATTTTGTATGTACTAAAGTTGAATTTGTTGCTAAAATATATAAATATACAACTGTATTTAGAAAAGAGATGATTTGATGGATGATAAGAAAATAAAAGTATCCATTCGAAATTTAGTAGAGTTTGTGTTAAGAGGTGGAGATCTAGATTCGAAATTTGTAGGAAGTAGTAGAGCATTAGAAGGAACAAGAGCACATCAAAAACTTCAAAAAAAATATAAACAAGAAAATAGTATAGAAAGACAATATAATGCTGAGGTAAGTTTAAAATATAATATAGAATATAAAGGGTTTAGTTTTATTATAGAGGGTCGTGCAGATGGCGTAATAGTAGAGAAAGAAAAAATTATTATAGATGAAATAAAAACTGTAAACAAACCCTTGGAATTAATAGATGAGAATTATAATATTCTTCATATGGCACAAGCTAAATGTTATGCATATATTTATGCTGTTCAAAACGATCTAAAGGATATATATGTACAATTAACTTATTATAGTATAAGTGCTGATGAAAGCAAATATTTTATAAAAAACTTTAATATGGAAGAGCTAAAATTGTTTTTCTTAGATTTGCTGGACAAATATTTTTGGTGGGCAAACTTTATGGATCAGTGGATTGACAAAAGAAATATTTCAATAAAAAATATGAATTTTCCTTTTGATAAATACAGACCGGGGCAAAGAGAAGTAGCAGTAGCAGTATATAATACTATAAAGCAAGAAAGTAAAATATTTCTTCAAGCACCTACAGGTGTAGGAAAAACTATATCTACTTTATTTCCAGCTATTAAGGCTATGGAGCAAGGACTTGTTTCTAAAATATTTTATCTTACAGCGAAAACCATAACTGCAAATGTCGCGCAGGAATGTATGACAAATATGAATAATAAAGGTTTAAAAATAAAAACTTTGGTTATTACTGCAAAGGAAAAAGTGTGTTTCAAAGATAAACCTTCCTGTAATCCAGAGGATTGTGAGTTTGCTAAAGGACATTATGATAGATTAAATGATGCACTAAATAAAATTTTAAGCAAAGAAACTTTAATAAGTAGAGAAGTAATAATAGAATATGCAAAAAGAAATAAGTTATGTCCTTTTGAATTTTCTTTAGAAATAGCTCTGTGGGTTGATTGTATTATTTGCGATTATAATTATGCTTTTAACCCTCAAGTATATTTAAAGAGTTTTTTTGAAAATGGAAAAGAGGATTATGTATTTTTAATTGATGAGGCTCATAATTTAGCAGATAGAGGAAGGGAAATGTTCTCAGCTGAACTTTATAAAAAGCCTTTTTTAAAGTTAAAGAAAGTAATGACAAAAAAAGAACCTCAAATAGCTAAAGCTTTGACTAGTATAAATTCATATATGATAAAACTTAGGAAAATTTGTGAAGAAGAAGATAGAAATATTTATGTTCAAAAAGAAGAAATAAAAGATATATATAATTTATTAAGAAGATTTACAAAAGAATCAGAAGAGTGGCTTGCTAAAAATAATAAGTTGGAAGGTTATGATGAACTTTTACAATTATATTTTGATGTTTTATCCTATACCAGAATAAGTGAATTTTATGATAATAAGTTCACTACATATGTAGAAAAATTGGGAGATGATATTAAGATAAAAATTTTTTGTTTGGACCCTTCTTATCTTTTAAATGAGGCGGTAAAGAGAGGAAAAGCTGCAGTATTCTTTTCTGCTACATTATCACCAATAAGCTACTTTAAAGAAGTATTAGGGGGGGATGAACAGGATTATACAATGAGAATTTCATCTCCTTTTCAAAAGGAAAATATGAAATTAATTCTTGCAAATAGAATATCTACTAAATATAAAAATAGAGAAGGTAGTTATAATTTATTATCAAAATATATACATGAGTTAGTATGTGGTAGAAAGGGTAATTACTTGATATTTTTTCCTTCCTATGTATATATGAGAAATGTATATGATATATTTTGTCAAGAATACTCTGACATTAATGCTGTAATTCAGGAAAGTTCTATGTCAGAGGAATTAAAAAAGACTTTCTTGGATAGATTTAAAAATTATTCAGAAACCATGGTTGCCTTTGCTGTCTTAGGAGGTATGTTTTCGGAAGGGATAGACTTGAAGGGTGATAAACTAATTGGAGTAGGAATTGTCGGAGTTGGATTACCTCAGCTGTGTTTCGAAAGAGATATAATAATGAATTATTTCAATGATAAAAATAATATGGGGTATGAATATTCCTATATGTATCCAGGAATGAATAAAGTACTTCAGGCAGCTGGTAGAGTAATAAGGACAGAAGAAGATAGAGGGGTAGTTATGTTAATGGATGAAAGATTCTCAAATAGAAATTATAGAGAACTTTTTCCAAAACATTGGGATGCCAATACTATTGTAAGAAATGTTAAAGAAGTAGAAAATATTATAAAGAACTTTTGGGAAAATAAATAGTATAATTTAAATATTATTATTTTAAAGAGGTACTTAATATGGAAAATTTACAAGAGATATTTGAGAATTTTAATAAACACTTGTTGGAAGATGAAAAGCCATCTAAATATTTTAATTCTATAACTGAAACTGAATTATTCGAAAAAATATATCCAATAACTATGCTTAAGGATTTAATGCAAACTCCTCAGTCTCCACTGCATCATTCAGAAGGAAATGTTTGGAATCATACTATGCTTGTTATAGATGAGGCTTCTAAGAGAAAGGATAAAAGTAAAGATCCTATGGCATTTATGTGGGCAGCATTACTGCATGATTTAGGAAAGTCGCCAACTACAAAGATGCGAAAGGGAAAAATAACATCTTATGATCATGACAAAGTTGGAAAAGAACTTTCAGTAGATTTTTTGAGAGAATTTAGATGTGGTGAAGATTTTATAAAAAAAGTTTCTTATTTAGTAAGATGGCATATGCAGACTCTTTTTGTGGTTAAAGATATGCCTTTTGCCAACATTAAAGATATGGTATCAGAAGGGGATTTTAAAGAGGTAGCACTGCTTTCTTTATGTGATAGATTAGGAAGAGGTGGTATGACATCAGAAAGGATAAGGTTAGAAAATAATAATGTAAGTACTTTTATTGAAAAATGTAAAAGGTTCACACGAAAATATTCTAAACAATAATTTAAAATACTACAATTATTGAAGTCCATAAACTTTACATAAAGGTTTGTGGATTTTTTGTGTTTAAATTCAAGATTATCTAATATCACTTTATAAATTAATTTTTATTTTAGAATAATATATTATATTGAAACATATGGTAAAATAAGTATATTATAGAATTAATAGTAAATGATGCAATAGTGATTTAGGGGATGATATTTGTGAATAAATTCAAGTCACTTATGTTTGAAATAATAACTATATTAGGAATTTTACTTCTAGTTTTAGTAGCAGGTCTTGTAGATTTAAGGAATGGTCAATCAACTGTAAATTCTAAAGAAGTTCAAGAGATGAGTGTTTCTATTGAAAATGATAGAAAAAATATTGAAAAGATGAGCAGTGAATTAATTAAAAAAAATCAAGAACTTGAGCAAATGAAATCAAATTTAGGAAAATTAAAATCTGATAATATAGAAGAATGGAATAACAGTATTATAATTTATAATAAAAAGTTATCGGAGTATAGAAATAGTTTAGAAGAGTATAATACCAGCTTAGACAGATATAATAAAAGATATAATCAATTTAAAGTAATGGGGAAGAAAAATGAAAGCTTAATACAATGGATTAAATCAATAATTGGAATTTGAAAAAACATTAAATGAAAATTTTATGCAATAAAGTTTAAATAGTAAGTAATGAAAATGAAAAAATTAACGAAAATTAATATTAAGAAAAGAAAATTTACATCGTTAAAATATCTGGAGGTATAACATGAAAAATCACTACAAAAAATTCCCTTTGGTATTTTTAATATTTGGTATTTTTTTAATTGTGCTTATTTCTGGAATATCCATAAAAAAGTATATAAAGACAAAAGAAGCTGATAATTCCAAACAAGTTTCGGTGAAAAAAAGTGCTGATTCTACAAAAGAAAATGAAAAGCTTTTTTTTAATAAACAGGAAGCTGTTTCTGAAAAGGCTTCAATTAAGGTATACAAAAAAAGAAGAGTATTAGAACTTTATTCTAGTGATAAATTAGTGGGAAGATTTAAAATTGGGTTAGGGAGGTCTCCAGAAGGATATAAAGAAAAGGAAGGAGACAATAAAACTCCAGAAGGAAGCTATTATATATGCTATAGGAATGGAAATACAAAATATACTTATTTTATTGGTATAAGTTATCCAAATATTGAAGATGCTAAAAGAGGATTACAAAAGGGACTTATAAATGAAGCTACTTATAAAAAAATAGAAAGAGCAGTGAATGATAAAAGGCAACCACCATGGAATACAGCTTTAGGTGGAGAAGTAGGATTACATGGCGGTGGAAATAAATATGATTGGAGCTATGGATGTATTGCATTAACTGATGAAGATATTAATATATTAAAACAATATGCACCAAATGGTACTACTATAGAGATTTATAAATAATGAATGGCAATTTAATTGCTATTCATTATTTTTTATGAGATTAATACATGCATCTATAGAAAATTCCAATAATTAATGATTTTAAATAAAAGGTATGATATTATTATTATTGCAATTTAGTAAAACATAATTAAATTGTAGTATAAATCACATTGTGCAAAATAATGTTAAAGGATTTGTAAAAAACTTATGAGAAAGGACTAGATATATGAATAAAAATTTTTTGTCTAAAAGTAAATCTATAAAATTTAAAGTTCTTGTTATGCCTCTAATTATTATATTTTCAGTTATAGTTGTAATAGCCACAGCATCTATATTGGAAACAAAATCAAAGCTCATGGAACAAATGAAAATAAATGGGACAAATATAGGAAAAGAAATATCCAGTGAAATGGGTAAAAACAGCAGTACTATGGATACATTGAATGAATCTGTAGAAACCAGAATAAAAACATTAGGAGGCTTTATAGCAGTAAATTCAGATAAAATGAACAGTGATTATTTAGTTCAGTTAGCAAAACAATTTGAAGTGGATGAAATAAATGTTACAGATCCTAGTGGTAAGATAGTATATGCTAATTTACCATCTAGCATAGGTTCTGTTTTTGATAGTAAGCATATATCCTATGCTGTACTTACAGGAGAAAGAACAGAGTTAATGGAGAATATAAGAAAGAGTAGAGAGAATAATAATTATTACAAATACGGGTATGTTAGAAAACCTGATGGAGGAATAGTCCAAATAGGAGTACTTGCTAATAAAGTTCAAAAATTAAATGCAAGTGTGGAAACTCAATCTTTAATTAATGAATTAATGTCTAGTGATAAAGGTATAGTCTATGCTTTATTTATAGATAAAAATTTAAAAGCAACAGCTCATAGCGAAAAAGATAGAATAGGAAAAGTGCTTGATGATGAGGGAAGCAAAACGGCAGCAGTGGATGGAAAAATTTACTCATCTACATATAAATATAAAGGAAAAACTGAAGTATATGATGTAGTTGTACCTGTTTATAAGAATGGTACTCATATAGGAGCTATAGATATAGGGCTTTCTACAGAAAGTGTACATAAGACTATTGATGCTATGGTAGGAATGATAGTAATGATTTCAATAATTGCATTTGTAATATTTGCTTCTATTATGCTTGCAGTTGCTAAAAAAATAACAAAACCACTTAATAGTTTGGTAGAAGTAGCTGGAAAAGTTGCAAAGGGAGAATTTAATAATGAAATTGAAGTTTTAAGTAATGATGAAATTGGAGTCTTAGGAAAAAGTTTTAAATCCATGTCAGACGGTTTAAAGATAACTATAGGAAAGTTAAAAAATGAAGCTTCTAGAGTAAGCAGCATGTCATCTGATTTAAGTAATAATGCTGAGCAAATGGCCAGTGCAGCTGATGAAGTAACAAGTGCAATACAGGATGTTACTAGCGGAGCAACAAAGCAAGCAAATGATTTAGCTGATGTGGTTAATAATATATCTAACTTATCTGAAGAACTCCAAAATATATACAGTAAAATATCTTGTGTTAAGGAAAGTTCGCAGGAAACAGAAGAAAAAGCTAAAGTAGGAAAATCTCAGATAGAAATTCTTTTGAAATCTATTGAAAATATAAAAGAATCTTTTGATATAGTATCTGATAAGATTGCTAATTTAAATTCAAGTGTATCTCAAGTAGGAAGTATAACTGATGTAATTAATGAAATATCAGAACAAACTAATTTACTTGCTCTAAATGCTGCTATTGAAGCTGCTAGAGCTGGTGAGGCAGGAAAAGGTTTTGCTGTAGTAGCAGAGGAAGTGAGAACACTTGCAGAACAATCCCAAGAATCAACAGGAAAAATACAAATCTTAATTCAATCTATAAGCAATGAAACTTCAAAGGTAATGAGTACATCAGGAGAAGTTAAAAATCTTTTAGTAGAGCAAAAGGATACAGTAAATATAACTGTGAAATCTTTTGAAGATATGCTTAATGCGTCATCTAAAATATCACCGTTAGTACATGATACTTATAAATCCATTGAAAAAACAATGGAGTCTAAGGAAATTATCATGAATAAGGTAGAATCAGTTACTGCTGTGTCACAAGAAACTTCAGCATCTTCAGAAGAAATTTCAGCATCATCAGAAGAGATGTTAGCGAATACAGAGAGTGTTTCAAAATTTGCATCAGAACTAAATGAAGTAGCACAGAAGCTTAATTTGGAAACAAATAAATTTAAAATTTGATAAAATAAAAAAACAGCTGATTGTGTTAAATGCATAATCAGCTGTTTTAAGTAGTTCTTAATTCAAGTATAGGGATTCTATATAATTTTTGAATTTTAAATCAATCCTTTCTATTGAAAGATATAATTTAAATAGTACCCATAAATATTGTCAAAAATTTTTTATTTAAATATTAAAAGAAGAGAAAATATCATATATTCGGGGAAAGAGTTTTAAACAAATCATATTAAGAACTACTAACAGCAATATATATAAGCTGTTAATAGAAATTATATCATAGTGTGGATGAAAGTCAATGATTGTTAAAGAATTTTTAGAAAATTTTAATAAAAGAAAAAAATAAAAAGCTACAAATCAAATTGCGCTTTTGCAAAAAAAAGTATATAAAATAAATTATGCAAGATATAATTCTATGATATATCTTGCATAGCTTGGCTTATATGGATTTTTTTAATTCTTCGAAACAATGCTTGCAAATATTTTTACCTTTGTAGTTTACTACATCTTTAGCATCACCACAGAACATGCAAGAAGGATTATATTTTTTTAATATAATATGATTTCCTTCTACATATATTCCTAAAGGATCTTTAATAGCAATATCAAGAGTTCTTCTTAATTCTATAGGTAAAACTATTCTTCCAAGCTCATCAACTTTTCTTACAATTCCTGTTGACTTCATTTTTTTCCTCCTAAAACAAAATTCGACTTTTATTACTTAAATAATAACACTAATGTTATTATTAGTCAATGGGAAAATGCATTTTTTCTAATAAATATAAAATTATAAAAAAAATATGGAAAAAATTTCATTAAACAAAAATAAAACATGAAAAATGTAAAAAAAGTATGTTTCACGGAGTTTAGGAAACTATAAGTTATTTATTACATAAAGATAAGAATAGATAAAGCTTTAAAATATTAAGAAACGAAAGTTTGTTTAAATATTAGCAGTGAAATATAAATTGTTCAAATATAAATAAATATGCTATACTATTACTGTGCTAATAGCAGTAAATATGTTGCTAGCATAGAATAAAGTATAACATTATTATAAAAATGAAAAATTATAGAAGGAGAAGAAATATGATTTTCTATGATGAAGATAATTTAGAAATAATAGAAAAAGATCTTAGATATCTTCAGTTACTTTCTAATCAATATCCAACTATATCAAGTGCAAGTACAGAAATTATAAATTTACAGGCTATTTTAAATTTACCAAAAGGAACAGAGCACTTTATAAGTGATATACATGGAGAATATGAATCTTTTACCCATATGCTGAAAAATGCTTCAGGAGTTATTAAAAGAAAAATAGATGATGTTTTTGGTAATTCTTTAAGGGAAAAACAAAAAGCTGCTTTAGCTACTATTATTTATTATCCAGAACAAAAGCTGGAGTTGATAAAACAAACAGAGGTTAATGCAGAAGATTGGTATAAAATTACTTTATATCAACTTATTGAATTATGTAAAAATATATGTTCGAAATATACAAGATCAAAAGTGAGAAAAGCTCTGCCTCAAGATTTTGCATATATAATAGAAGAATTACTTCATGAGCAAGAAGATGGAGCGGACAAACATGCATACTATAATGGAATTATAAAAACTATAATAGATATAGATAGAGCTGGAGAATTTATTATAGCTATATCCAAAGTTATACAAAATTTAGTAGTAGATAGACTTCATATTATAGGTGATATTTATGATAGAGGTCCTGGTGCTGATATTATTATGGAAGCCCTAATAAAACATCATTCTGTAGATATTCAATGGGGAAACCATGACATATTGTGGATGGGGGCAGCAGCAGGATGTGAAGCTTGTATATGTAATGTTCTTAGAATATCTTTAAGATATGCTAATTTAAGAACTATTGAAGATGGATATGGAATTAATTTATTACCACTTGCTACTTATTCTATGGAATTTTATGAAAAAGATGAATGCAAAGGTTTTAAACCTAGAACTTTAGATAAAGATATAAGTAATAATGAGCTAAATCTTTTAGCAAAAATGCACAAAGCAATTTCAATAATTCAATTTAAAGTGGAAGGCAGTATTGTTAAGAAACATCCAGAATTTCAGATGGATGATAGGATGCTATTAGATAAAATAAATATAGAAACAGGAGAAATAAATTTATATGGAAAAACATATAAGTTAAATGATACTACATTCCCGACTATAGATTGGAAAAATCCTTACGAGTTAACAGATGGAGAGAGAGAACTGATAAATAAGTTAACCCGTTCCTTCGTAAATAGTGAAAAGCTTCAAAAGCATATTAAATTTTTGTATAGTAAAGGAAACATGTATTTAGCATATAATTCTAACCTTTTATACCATGGATGTATTCCATTAAATGAAAATGGAAGTTTTAAAGAGGTTAAAATAGGAAATATAAAATATAGTGGAAAAGCTTTGCTGGATAGATTTGATCGTGTAGCAAGAGATTCGTTCTTCTTTAAAAATGATATAGAACTTAAAAATTATGGTATGGATATGATGTGGTATTTATGGTGCGGTCCAAACTCACCGGTCTTTGGAAAAAAGAGAATGACTACATTTGAAAGATATTTTATAAATGATAAAGATACACATTATGAAGAGAAAAATCATTATTATAAATACAGAGATAATGAAAAGATATGCAAGAATATTTTAGCTGAATTCAATTTAGATCCTGATAACTCACATATTGTTAATGGACATATACCAGTTAAGACAAAAGAAGGGGAAAGTCCTATAAAAGCTAATGGAAGACTTCTTGTAATAGACGGTGGATTTTGTAAAGCATATCAACCACAAACTGGAATAGCAGGATATACATTGATTTATAACTCATATGGATTACTTTTAACATCTCATGAACCTTTTGCGGCTATAAAGGATGCTGTTAAAAATGATAAGGATATTTTGTCATCTACTATAATTTTAGAACATGTAGCTAGTAGAAAACGAGTAGCAGATACTGATAAAGGATTGGAGCTTAAGAGTCAAGTGAAGGATTTGGAAAAGCTGCTTATAGCTTATAGAAAGGGTTTAATTAAAGAAGGATATGAATCAAAGTGGTGAAAATTTTAATTTCACCACTTATTATTTTTGAAGATGTCTTACATTAGAGATGAAAAAATTCTGCAAAATGCTTCGAATGCTTTTGTATAAGGGGAAAGATTGTTGAAATAGTCTAATGTGATTCTCTTGCTTTTTTTCAAATCTTCAAAGAATAAAGTCTCAAGTTCTTCCGTAGTCTCCTCATCATAAATTACAGCATTAATTTCATAATTTAATTCATAACTTCGAATATCCATGTTAGCAGTGCCTATTGTGCACATTTTACCATCTATAGATGTAGTTTTTGCATGTACAAAATTATGTTTATCATAAAAGTACAATCTTACTCCGTTCTTTACTAGGTCTTCTAAATAAGTTCTTGAAGCATAGTGAACTAAAATGTGATCATATTTGCCAGGAAAAAGTATATGAACATCAACTCCACTTAAGGAAGCTACTTTTAGAGCATTTAAAATGCTTTCACTTGGTATAAAATATGGAGTAGTAATGTAAATATGATCTTTTGCTAAAGATATCATTTTGAGTACGGCTTGCTCAATTGCTGGAAATTCAGAATCAGGACCACTTTTTATTAATTGCATTAATTTTTTATTATTATTTTCTGTAGATGGAAAAAATTCTTCGAAGTTATCATCATAATAGAAAAGTTCTTTGTTAGCTTCTTTTATAGTAGCAAAATCGTCTAAAAATACAGCTTGAAGCCCCAGAACAAAATCACCATTGACCATTATATGAGTATCTCTCCAATATCCATATTTGCTTTTGCCTATATATTCATCACCTATATTAATACCTCCTACAAAACCAACCCTTCCATCTATTACTACAATTTTTCTATGATTTCTGTAATTTATTTGTGTATTAATATGACGCAGGATAGGAGCTAAAAAATAGGAATATTGAACTACATCTACTCCTGCATCCTTTAAGTCTTGTATGTATTTCTTTTTTATTCTTATGCAACCAACTCTGTCGAGAATAAATCGAACTTTAACACCCTCCAAAGACTTTTTTATAAGTATATCTTTTATTTCATTTCCTATTGTATCGCTTTTTACTATATAGTATTCTAGATGAATATGATTATTAGCCTTTAACAATTCATCTTTTAGTGATTTGAACTTTTCACTGCCATCTTTAAAGATTTTGATTGTATTGTTTGTAAAAAGTGGAGATTCACTATTTTTAGAGAGAAGTTCTATTAAGGATGAATAACTATTATCTTTTATATCTTTTGATGCTTCATAAATTAACTCTTCTATATTGATGTTTGTTTCATTGTGTAATTTGTGTTTTTTCCAATTTCTTCCTAAAAAAATATACAAAACCAATCCGCAAGGTGGCAGCGCAATAAAAATTAGCAGCCATGCAATAGTTTTTTCGGGATTTTTTCTTTCAAGTACTATAAGTATTATAGAAACTATAGCATTTATAATAAATAGTAGAGATAAAGTTGATCTCAAATGTACTACCTCCTATAAAAATAATGTTTTGTAAAAATATAAAATTTATTTAAATTATAACATATTTTTATTTGACAAATTACAAGTTTGATATATACTTATAAAATAAATAAAGAATTCGTTGCAAACTATAGAATATTTTATATTTATAGAATATACTTAATATAACGATTTATATAACAGTTTGAAAGGGTGATATATATGGATTTTGGAAAAATAATATATTATTCAGCACTTCCTGTATTTTCTATATTATTTATATTTTTGTTAATAGTACTTATTAGGACTATTATGAAAAATAAAAAGTAGCACAGTGCGTATGCTTGGTGCCGTGTTGAAATGGAATGGATACTTATTTTATATTAATTAAAATTTAATTTTACAATTAATATAAAAATATTCTATAAATGAAATTATTATTCCTTTAAAATTCAGAAAATTTAATAAGTTTTCTGAATTTTAAAGAAATAATTATATTAACTATACACAAAATTTTATTATTGTATTTTTTTAATCAAACTGCACTATTAAGAAATTAAAAACATATATTTTTATTATAGCATTTAACATAAAATATATGTGTTGAAATAGAAAAATTCATAATTTTTCAAAGTGTAATACTTTTAAGCCTATGGTATAATTTAAGTATAAATTGATGAATCAATTAAAATGATTTTTAAGTATTAGGAGGGGAAAATTTGCTAAAGTGTGAAATCTGCGGTAGACAAGCGGATAAGCATCATATAGTTTACAGAAGCCAGGGAGGAATTGACTTTCCACTAAATTTTAAGTATCTTTGTCATGAACATCATAGAGGTAAGGAAGGACCACATAAAAATAGAAAGTTAGATTTGCAATATAAGCTGGAGCTTCAAAAAAATTTAGAAATGTTGCTACACAAAGATTTTTATATTTTAGATGAATTGGTTGATTTACTTCATATAAATAAAGGTATGCTAAAAAGAATTTTTAAGGAATATAAATTATACAAAGAGGGATACAAAAAGTCTGATATAATATATAGACTTATGGGAAAGAAGGTTTATACTAAATATATGCTAGAGGAATATTGCGATTTTATAGCGAATTTTTAGTATGTGAATAAAAAGTTAATTTACAAATGAGGAATGGCAAGTGATAGCTAATTTACATCACTTGTCATTTTATATAATTTGTAGTATATTATATTAAAATAGTAGAGTTACTAATTAATAAAGGTTATTTTTAAATAAAAATTTTATTTTTATAAACTTATTCTTAAATATACTGAATAGATCAAGTATAACTTGATTGAGGTAAAATTTATTCTGCGGTTACTGAACAAATTTAATTTTGTATAAATATTAAAATAAAATTTTATACGTTAGCACCAGCTGAATGGGTTTTTATATCCTCTTAAAAGTAAAATATGAAAAAAGAAGGGGGCTTAAAAATGAAAGAAGATATATTAATGCTTTTGAATTTAAAGGAAATTAGTGACATTATAAAGGGATTAAAAATTGCAGAAAGTTATATTAGTTCCAGTAGCATAAAGGTTGATGAAGATTTACAAAAAAATATAATAGATATGTTAAAGAAATTAGAATATGTGGAGCATGAGTATTCTAATAAATCGGATTAATTATTGAAATAGTTTTTATCCAATAAGTTATGAAGTGTAATTGCATAAAGTCCTAATATGCATTTTTATTATATTATGAGGTAATAATAATTAATGAAAAATGTATGTAAGGGGGAATTAAGTTAATGGATAAGTTTAAGCTAGAAGATATAAAGGATGTTCATGTAGGACACGTTCCAGCAGCTAAAAAAGGGATAATAGATAGTCTTATGGGAAAGGATCTTTTAAAAGAAAGTGTATCATTAGAGCACATGTCTTCGTATAAACAAGGCCATCAGTTAGGAACTGAAATTGAAAACTTGTTAAAAGGATATGAGTAGGATTAGTAAATATTATATTATGAAATTTTTTACTTAAAACTATTATTCTTTTAGAATCAAAAAAATTAGAAGGGTTAATACTGAAATTAGAATTAATTTTAGTATTAACCCTTATTTTTATTAATAAAATATAATTTTATGTAATTTTTTGTAATATTTTAAAATAGCAGTTTATATAATATAAAAAATAAAATAAAAAATTATGTATTGTAGATAAATAAAGAAAAATAGTACAGTTATAAATTCTGTACTATTTTTTAAATTATAAATTAGTAAATACAATGAAAAAAGGTATTGATACAGATGATAAAAAAGTATATAATAGTATTATCAGATAGAACATAAAAGGTAATTAAATTAAAATAAATGTAATAAAATATCGAATAGAAGGAGCGTGTATGGTTATGAAACAATGGCAAGGATTTAAATCAGGTATATGGACAGAGGAAATAGACGTAAGAGAATTCATACAAAAAAACTATACAGCATATGAAGGAGATAAAAGTTTTTTAGAAGCACCAACAGAAAAAACTAATAAGCTTTGGAAAGAAGCAGAAGAGTTAATTATAAAAGAGATCAAAAAAGGAATTATAGATGTTGAAACCAATGAAATTTCAGGTATAAATAATTTTAAACCTGGTTATTTAGACAAGCAAAATGAAGTTATAGTAGGATTTCAGACAGATGCACCACTAAAGAGAATAATGAATCCTTTTGGTGGAATGAGGATGGTAGAACAATCCTTAGAAGAATATGGGTTTAAGATGAATGAAAATATAGAAAATTATTTTAGTAAATATAGAAAAACTCATAATCAAGGAGTGTTTGATGCTTATACAGAAGCTACAAGAAAAGCAAGAACAGTGGGACTTCTTACAGGACTTCCAGATGCTTATGGTAGAGGAAGAATAATAGGTGATTATAGAAGGATAGCACTTTATGGAATAGACTTTTTAACAGCACAGAAGAAAAAAGATCTAAATGAGCTAGTAGGACCAACTACAGATGAACTTATAAGACTTAGAGAAGAAGTATCAATGCAAATTAGAGCTTTAGGTGAAATAAAAGCTATGGCAGCATCTTACAGCATAGATATATCAAAACCAGCATGTAATGCTGTAGAAGCAGCTCAATTCTTATACTTTGGATATTTAGCAGGAGTAAAAGAAAATAATGGAGCAGCAATGTCTATAGGAAGAAATACTACATTCTTAGATATATATATAGAAAGAGATTTGAAAAATGGGGTTCTAACAGAAGCAGAAGCACAAGAGATAATAGATCAGCTTGTTATAAAATTAAGGATGGTGA
>NZ_JIBU02000002.1 GCF_000633595.2 Clostridium drakei
CTTGCATGTGTTAAGCACGCCGCCAGCGTTCGTCCTGAGCCAGGATCAAACTCTCAATTTGAAAGTTTAAGCAGGCACTTCAAATCTATGATTTGTTAGTGATCGCTTACTCCTCAACTTCAGCTGTGGAGTTTCCTTGCTCTATTAATTGACGTTAAACTTGTTAGTTTAACTAATACTGGCTTATTTAAAATAAGATTTATATCTTACTTTCACTCTGTTTAATTTTCAAGGATCTTTCCGCATCTAAGCGACTTTTGCATCTTATCATGTTCATCTTAGCTTGTCAACTAGTAATTTTTTACCGATTAACTCATGTACTCAATTACTAACTGCAACTGAATTTACATTTTAAAATGATCATTTACTCCTCAGCTTGCTGTGGAGTTCAATACTTTTGGTTGCGGAGACAGGACTTGAACCTGTGACCTTCGGGTTATGAGCCCGACGAGCTACCAACTGCTCCACCCCGCGTCATTATTCATTACATTGAAGCACATTTCGTTTCTGTTTGCCACTCCTTCAAGCGACAAGTGATATGTTACCATGTAAGTAGATATGAAAAATTTAGTAACGACTGTGTTTATTAAATATAATATTGTTAATTGTCTTGTATACTGTTATATACTCTCTATTTGGTATACTGACACACGTGACTAAGTTTATGTAATATTTTATATTGCTTACCCTATCACTTAGTAAATATTAATGTTGTCTCTCTCAATTTATAGTTTGTTTTTAATATGGGGATGTTGCACTAAGGAATTTACATACAATGATATTGTAGTATTTATTCTTAATACAACAGCCTCATTTAAATTTTTCTTGTAATTTTGTTTCTAGCAGACAGAATGCTTTCAGCCATCTTATAAAAATCTATGTGATTAGTATTTTCTATATATGATTTCCATTCATCTCTAATATTTGAAGCACCCTTAAAGGCACCACAAAGTGCACCAACTATGGATCCATTAGTATCCGCATCATCACCAATGTTGATTACTGCAGTTAAGCATTTCTCATAATTTCCACTGCCTGCATAGAAAACACCCAAGCTTAAAGGAATAGATTCATAGCTTTTCATACCAGCTCCAATTAAACGGTATAATATTTTAGAAACTTCGTCTAAGCTTTTATCCTTATTTCTATCTATAACCTCCATGGCAAGTTTTATTCTTTCCTCAATAGAAGGTGATGGTATGTCATATCCATTTTCCTCACCATAATGTGCTCCATAAATTGCAAATTTCATCACTTCATCAATTGAAGCCTTCCCTTCTACAGCACAAGATACTGCTGCTGCTATTGCACAAGTAGAACCTGCTCCTGGCTTGCTTCCATGTGATACAATGGACGATTCAAAGGCATCCTCTGTGGCCATTTTTATATCTCCATGATGAAAAATTCCTATGGGAGCTGCTCTCATAGCACCGCCATTAGTATCTCCAATCCTTCCCGCCTTAATATAATCTTCTCCTTTAATAATGGAAGTTAAAAATCTTCTTGTACTTGGTCCAATAACTGTTGTTTCCAGCATTTTATTCTTAATTGCCCATTCTCTCATTTTATCTACAAACAATTCTCTATGAAAGCCAGATTTTTCTATTAAAACTGATGCTATAATAATGCTTTCTTCAGTATCATCTGTTATTTCTCCTTCATTTAATGAACCATGTGCTATCTGTTCTGATGAGGGTTTATTAAAGCCTATAATTTTACCATAAGATTTCTTTATTTGATCAGGTGTCATAAATGATGCAGGCATTCCCATTCCATCGCCTATAGCTGAACCTATTAAAGCTCCATATGCCCTGTCAAGCATTGTCAATCTCCTCCTTTATAAGTTTTTCTATATCTTTCACACCATATTTTCCATTTGGACCTATAAAAGTTGTATTCATAGCACCACATGCACTTCCTATATTTAATATTTCTTCAAATTCCATATCATTCAAAAATCCGTAAATACACCCTGCTGCAAAGCTGTCTCCTGCTCCTGTAGTATCTATTGCTTTTACGTTGTAAGCTGAAATTTCATATTTTTTATTTCCTTTATAAGCAGTGACTCCTTTACTTCCATTTTTAATAATTAGATATTGTATTTTATTTTTTTCTATCCATTTACTAACACCTTCAACTATATTCAACTTTATTTTAACCTTTTCTATTTCATTGAAATTAGGTATAAAAATATCACATAAATCTAAGGCCAGTTGTAGAATTTCCAACTGAATTTTATCTACCAATGGACCTGGATCAAACATAATAGAAGCTCCTAGCTCTTTGATATCTTTTATAAAACTTAATATTTCCGCTGCAAAGCTTCCTAAAAGATAATAACCTGTTAAATAAACAAATTTAATTTCTTTCATTAAATCACAATTTATAAGCTTATAATAAAACTCCTCTTCACATCCCTTATATGTCATAAAGGTTCTCTCTGAAGTGTCATCTAAAATCACAAGACAGTATCCTGTATTTTTATCTTTCTCTACCATTACACAATTTTTACCAATATTAGCTTCCAGTAGATATTTTTCTATTATATTTCCATTTTCATCTCCACCTACAGTAGATACAGGGTATGCATCAATTTCAAGGTTATTCAGGGCTGAAACAACATTTATTGTACATCCGCCAACTCTGTTAAAAGAATTTGTAATTAAAACATCTTCTCCCCTTGAAGGATATTGCTCTGTAACAATATATTTATCAACTATTAAACCTCCCATAACAAGCACTTTTTTATCTTTGTCTAATTTCATAAAACCACCTACATCTTATATATAGTAATACAATTGTCCTCTGTCCTCTGAAAAAGCTGAATTATTAACTACACTATATTAATCATTTAGAATAATGTTACTTGCTTTGTCCCAGGTTAAATAGACCTGATCTCCATTTTTAAATTTTTCTTCACCAAAGAAATTTTGCAGCTGCACTATAACTTCTTGTCCCATTACATCTACTCTGTATATCGAAATATTACCTGCATAAGTAATGAATTTTATTACTCCACTTAAAAAAGTTTTATTATCAGGCCTTTCTTTTTCAATAATAATTTTTTCTGGTCTAATTGAAAAAATATAATTTTGATTTAAACTTAGCTTGCCTTCTGCTTCTATATCCACATTATGACCATTTTTCATTTTAACGCTGTAAATATCTTTATTGACATCTGCTATTACTCCCTTAAAAAAATTTGACTGTCCTAAAAATCCTGCCACAAAAGAGTTTGCTGGTCTTTCATAAATATTATGAGGAGTATCTAGCTGCATAATTCTTCCTTTGTTCATAACAGCTATTTTATCAGACATTGTTAAAGCTTCTTCTTGATCATGTGTAACAAAAATTGTTGTTATACCTACTTTTTTCTGAATTTGACGTAATTCAACCTGCATATCAACTCTCAATTTTTTATCCAATGCACTTAAGCTCTCATCTAATAGAAGCAAACTTGGCTTAATTACAAGTGCTCTAGCAAGGGCAACTCTCTGCTGCTGTCCTCCAGATAGCTGCTTAGGTTTTCTCTTCTCAAGGCCAGTTAGCTGTACCATTTCTATTGCTTTTGATACTTCTTTTTTTATTTCGCTTTTTGATACCTTTCTCTGCTCAAGTCCGTAGGCAATATTTTGTTCAATATTCATATGAGGAAACAATGCATAGCTTTGAAAAACCATGCCTACATTTCTCTTATACACAGGAATTTTATTAATAACCTTATCTTCTATTATTACCTCTCCTCTATCTGGGCTTTCAAAACCAGCAACAATTCTTAAAGTTGTAGTTTTTCCACAACCGGAAGGTCCAAGTAAGGACAAAAAGGTTCCCTTTTCAATATTAAAATTTACTTTATCTAAAACTGTATTTGAATCGTATTTTTTACTTAAATTTTTTGTCTGAAAATATGACATTTAAGCTTTCCTCCTAAATATGTTCTTAAGAGATGATTGCATAAGTAGAGCAATAAGTATAATTATTGCCAGGGAAACCACCAAAATAATTGTTGCCACTACATTAATTTCTGGGGTAAATCCAAATTTGATCGAAGAATATATTTCAATTGGCAAAGTACTATTACCTGTAGGAATAAGAAAATACGAAATAACAAAATTATCAAAGGATATCATAAAAGATAAAAAACCTCCTGCAATAACTGCTGGCAATATAGCAGGCAAAGTTATCCTTCTAAAAGTTGTCCATTCATTTGCTCCAAGGCTGTATGAGGCCTCCTCTATTGACTTATCCATATCCGAAATTCTAGCTCCTATTACCAATGCTGCATAAGGCAGTGAAATAATAACATGTCCAATTATTAATATAAATAGATTTTTATTTAAACCAAGCTTCATTAAAAATAGTAATAAAGATAACCCCATAATAATCCAGGGAATTGTCAATGGCATAAGTACTATTGAATTTACCATATTGCTTACTTTTTTCCTTCCTTCGGGTATTCCAAGCATCAAAGCCGTTCCTAAAACCACACAAATAATAGCTGTAATAAAGGCAATGTACACACTATTTGCTGCTGCATTTATAAGCTTTGTATCATTAAAAAGCTCCAAATACCACTTCATACTAAAGTTAAAAGGAAGTGTATTATATCTTGATTTGTTAAAGGACATCAATGCCAGTACAATTATTGGTGTATATAGGAATATAAATACTAACATGGCATAAGTCCATCCAAAAATTTTATTTTTCATCAATTACACCTCTCTATTGAATCTGGAAAATATGCCTAAAGATATTAATACCAAAGCAAGAAGTATAAAAGCTATTGCTGCACCAAAATTCCATCCGTATATTTCAAAAAATTGATCTTCAATAATCGTTCCTATAACCGAACCATTTACTCCACCTAATATTCTAGGTTCAACAAAGCTTCCAAGACATGGTATAAACACCAAAATAGCTCCAGTCAAAATTCCTACTTTACTCAAGGGAAGAGTAATATTTTTAAAGGTATTAAGGCTGGTAGCTCCAAGACTTTTGGAAGCTTCTATAATGGAATCGTCCAATTTCTCCAGAGACATATATATTGTAATAACCATGTATGGGAAAAAAATGTGTGTAAGTCCAATTATTACTGCTGCCTGTGTAAATAATATGCCTAAATTTCCACTTCCAATAATATGAAGTTTTCTTAAAAATATTTCTAATATTCCTCCATCTCTTAGAAGATTTACCCAGGAATAAGCACGTACAAGTTCACTTGTCCAAAATGGTATTATAATGAGAAGCAGCATAATGCCTTTTCCTTTTCTCACAATTTTAGCCATAATATATGCCATAGGATAAGCTATCAAAAGACAAATAACAGTTACAATAATACTTATCTTTATAGTTTTTAATGTTAATTTTATATATAATCCCTTTGAAAAAAAATCCATATAATTTTGCAGTGTAAAGCTTGCAGTTTGCCCATCACTTAAAAAACTAAAATAGAACATTATGAACAATGGTACAACACCAAAGGCAATTAGAATAAAAAGTGCAGGACTCATAAGCAAATATCTCTTCTTCATTTTCCCCCTCCATTCATCTCACTTTTCATCCAATATATAATTATTAGGAGAGTTAACTTTCACTTTATCAACTCTCCTATAAATAAATTATTTCGCCTTAACTTCTTGCCATAATTCGTTCCAAGCCTTCTTTGTTGCTTCATCATGATAGGATATGAAATTTAACTTGTTTAATACTGCTTCGCTCATAGAATTATCTTCAACTAATTTTGGATCAAGGGCAGCTATAGCAAGCTTATTTGTAGGAGCTGGTCCGCCTGATTTTGCCCAATTTTGCTGAAACTCCTTACTAGTCATAAAATCTATAAATTTGTAAGCTAAATCCTGATTAGGTGCATTTTTTACTATAGACCAGTTATCAACCCATCCAATAGCTCCTTCTTTTGGTACAACAAACTTAATTGGCTGTCCTTCTTTTTTCATAGAAGCAGCTTGTCCACTCCACATAACCCCAACAGCTATTTGGTTATTTGCAAATAATTTGGACCACTCATCACCAGTTTTCCAGTAAGTCTTATTTAATGCCTTTTGTTCAATAAGCTTATTCTTAATTGCATTTAAATCACTTGGATTATTTGGATTTTGTCCAAGTGCAATGGCAGCAGTCATTACTGCATCATTAAAGTCATCTCTAAATGCAATCTGTCCTTTATACTTTGCATCCCACAAAACATTAACACTATCAACATTTTCTTTAATCATATTTGTATTGTAAGCTAATGCTGTAGAACCCCAAACCCATGGAACTGCATAAGTTTTTCCATTCATACTGTTTTCAGGTAAGCTTTTAAATTTATCTAATATATTTTTATAATTTTCTAATTTTCCAGTATCTATTGCTTCAAGCAACCCTTCTTTTTCTGCCACTGGAAGTACAGAAGCATTAGGAAGTACCACATCTATTTTACCTTTTCCATCAGTTCTTAATTTTGTTAAAAGCTCTTCCTCTGAAGACATATAAATATGCTGAACTTTGCATTTATATTTATCTTCAAATTCCTTAACTATATCTGCTTTATCTGAGCCATAATCCTTCCAATTAACTACTACAAGTGTTTTTGCAGCACTATTACTTTTTTGATCACCACTTGCCTGATTTGATTTTAAACCGCAGCTGGTAAAACCAACTGTTAAGAAAGTCGCTACACCTAGTGCAATTCCTTTCTTTAAAAAACTTTTTCTACTCATTTTTTTGCTCCTCCTTGGATAAATAAATTACTTCATAGTATTATTGTATATACATTAGTATTTACAAATGTATTATTGAATATATTCTGCATATTTTTCTAAATTCCTTCTTTTTAACTATTAATTTTTGAGTTCTTATACCCTTTTTCTTAACTTTTATACTTTATTACAAACCTACTTACAGTTTTTTCAATCTATACTAAAATTAAAATAATTCTATTCATTGAATATACACATGGCAAAGAAAAATCAACTTAATAGTAGTTTTGTATTTGGCACATTTCCATAAACAATAAAAAAACCGCTAAACAATCTTAATTGCTTAACGATTTTATTAATATTAAAACAAGAATTACTTAATTAAAAATTTACTCTATAGGTGTTCTTTGAGTTGTTTCTTGACTATGTGTTATCATCATTCATTTTTAACCTTTCCTACTGGTGCCGCATAAATAACAAACTCCTCTTCACCATCAAGCATTAAAAATTTATCTATTATTTCTTGATTATAATCTCCTATTGCACAAGTTCCACACCCTATAGCTTCACATGCCAAATATAGATTTTCACAAAGATGTCCTGAATCTTGAAGAATTGTCTTATGAGCAGCTACATCATATCTCCACTCACTTCTATATGGTATACAGCTCCAAATAAATACAACTGCACTGCTAGCAATAAACTTTTGTCCAGAAACAGCTTCTGTTACTTCTTCTTCCATATCATTTTTATCAAACAAAAATACAATTTTATGCTCTAATGGCAAGTAACGATATACTCCTTTTTTTAATCCCTCTACTCTGTTTATTACTAAATAAGTTTCAAAAGGATGTCTTGCTCCACCTGAAGGCACTGTTCTAAAAGTTGCAAAATTTACTTTTCCCACAACTTTTTTTACTCCTTGAGTGCTCCACAACAAAAATGAAAGTTCTTCTAATGATAAGCTTTCTTCTGTATAAACTCTTTTGCTGCTTCTATCCATTATACAATCGAAAATGTCTTTTTTTACTATAACATTCCTATCTACCTTTGGAAGAATAATTATTTCTTCATCTTCTTTTACGGACTTTTGAATCAACGGCTGTGGAAGTTTTTGTTTTTGATCTGTTTTTATATCCTTAAGTAAACTAAACTTCGCTTTTAACAATTCCCTTTGTAATTTACTTTTGTTCATATAAATTACCTTCTTCCTAATTTAAATTTACACCAACTATAAAGAGTATAACATAGATTCAATAATTTTATTAACAATCTATCTATAAAATATTAAAGTACACACCCCAGCTATTGCAGCACTGCAGGGAATTGTCAGAACCCAAGCCACAAGTATATTTTTTGCAAGATTCCATCTTACAGCTGAAATTCTTTTAGCTGCACCAACACCCATAATAGAAGAAGTAATAATATGTGTTGTACTAACAGGAGCCCCCATAAAAGTTGCAGTCTGTATAGTAATAGCTGCAGCAGTTTCAGCAGCAAAACCATTTATAGGGTCAAGTTTAATCATATTTACACCCATAGTCTTAATGATTTTCCAGCCACCTGACATAGTTCCAAAGGCCATAGCTGCAGCACAGGCAAGTTTAACTTCCCATAAAACCTGAAAATTTTTTAAAAATCCACCAGCCACTAGTGCTAATGTTATAATTCCCATAGATTTTTGAGCATCATTTGAACCATGGCTGTATGACATAAATGCAGCAGACACGATCTGAAGCCTTTTAAAAATTCTGCTAGACTTGACATTACTAGTTTTATGAAAAATCCATATTAAAGCCATCATAAATACAAATCCAATTATTAATCCTGCTATAGGTGACGTAATAAGAGGAATAATAATTTTATTAAAAAAACCCTTCCATTTGATAACACCAAAATCAAACTTATGAAAGGCTACTGCAGCTCCTATAAGTGCACCTATAAGTGCATGCGAAGAGCTGCTTGGTATTCCAAAATACCAAGTAATCAAATTCCAAACAATGGCTCCAATTAGAGCCATAGTTATCAACTCAGGCGTAGCTACACCTTCCTTAACAATTCCCTTACCTATAGTTGAAGCCACCTCAGTATTTAGCATAGCCCCTATAAAATTTAATACGGCAGACATAAATAATGCCTGAGATGGGGTCAATACTTTGGTACCAATTACAGTTGCTATGGCATTAGCAGTATCATGAAATCCATTTATATAGTCAAAGACCAATGCCAATACTATAACAACTATGATAAATGTACTAATCATATTTCATAACAACTCCCCTTATTTGATTTGCAAGCTTTTCACAGGAGTCTATGCTATCCTCTATATATTTATATATATCCTTCCATTTTGTTATATAAAGTACATCCGATGGATTTTCAAAAAGCTTTCTAACGGCCTTTCTATATATCTGATCTGCTTCATTCTCAATTGTATTAACATATATTATCTTATCAATCATAGTAGTGCTTTTATGAAGATTTCTTAATTCAGACACTATATCTACAAGTTCTTTTGTAGCTGCTACAAGTTTATCCAGCATATTCATTGCTTCATTTGTTGGCTTATCCATGTAATACATATAAAACCTATGTCCTGTTGCATCAATATTATCTGTAACATTATCTATTTCTCTAGTAATAGTAATTATATCTTCTCTATCCAGCGGCGTAATAAACATTTTATTTGTGTATTCTATAAGGCTGTGAGTGACTTTGTCACCTTCATGCTCAAGATCTGTTAATTTTGTAAGCCTTTCATCTGGATTACCAAGTTCGTCCATAAGTGTACGTAATTCCTTTGCAGCTGAATTTGAAATTTTTACACCTTGTGTGAAAAGATCAAAAAACATATTATCCTTTGGTTTTATACTAAACATAAGAATTCCTCCCCAGCAAATTAAATAATGTATGTATTATTTAATAATTTTCCCTAGTATGAGTAGATTATTCTAAAAATACTAGGGAAAATAAGAGAGGCACATATGACAAATAAAGTAACTGATAAATTACTTCACGAATTTAGGGGAGAAGGGAATTGTTTCTTAATTTCTATTCGTTGTGATTTGGAATGGTCTCATAATAAATTTATTAATCTTTTAAATAGTATGAGAGATTACTGTAAACAAATGCAATCCAGTGACCCTTTAGACAAGGAAATTACACAAGGGTTTTGGTTTGTATCTTGGTATATTAAGGATTGGACATCCCATTCAAATTTCAGGAATATTAATAAGTTTTCAGAAGAGTATTATTCTCAAAGTTATGAACTTATATGTGATTTGAGTTATTGGTACTTTATGAATGAACCAATCTTTGTTGAAGAAGAATATTTTAAATTAGAAATTAATATTTTAGAAGGATATGTTAATAAAGATTAAATCTTTTAATACAACATTTATAAAACGTGAATTAAGGGAACTTTTAATAGGTTCCCTTAATTGTATCATATTTATTAACTCTATTCTTTAACAGAGCATAAATTTTATATAGTTGAGCAAAAATATCTCCTTATGTATCTATAACTTTCTTGTTACCCATAAATATCATAAGCTGATCTAAAGCCGTACCTCACTGAAACTTTATTCTAAACTATTTCAAAAATTACTTTTCTCTAGCTTTTCTTACTTCTTCAATAAATTTAGCTGCTGTTTCAGTAACTAATTCATAGTTTCCAGTTTTAGCTCCTTTAGTTAAATCCGATCCAGTCCCAACTGCTACAGCTCCTGCCTTTATCCAATCCTTAATATTATCCAGCTTCACTCCACCAGTTGGCATAAAGTTTCCTTGTGGTATAGGTCCTTTAAAAGAACTTATAATTGAAGGTCCGTATGCATTTCCTGGAAATACCTTCAATATTTCAACACCATATTCAAGAGCTTCCACTGCTTCTTTAACAGTCATTATTCCTGGCATTATAGGTATTCTATATCTGTTACATAGTTTAATAGTTTCTACATTAAGACATGGGCTTACTATATATCTGGCTCCAGCAAGTATACAAGCTCTTGCAGTTTCTGGATCAAGAACTGTTCCAGCTCCTATTATTACATCTTCATCTTTATATACCTCTGATATCTCTTTTATAATATCAACTGCGCCTGGTACAGTCATTGTTATTTCTAAAGCCTTTATTCCACCTTTTTTTACTGCATCTATAACCTTAATACATTGTTCTTTTGATTCTGCCCTCATTACTGCTACAACACCAGCTTCAATTATTCTTTGTATAGTTTCAATTCTTTTCACTGCCATCATCACCCTTCAATAATTTAAATTACATTTTATTCTTCTCTTATTGTCCAAAGTCCCATTGCAGGTGTTCTGACAAAATAAATTTCTTCACCGTTTTCAAGTGTATTGTAGCCATCCTCAAGCTTATCAGGATCATATAATTTATATGCTTCTTTAAGCGGCATATAGTTGAATCCAACACCTTCAATTTCCTCTTTTGTTAAATGCTGAGTTGCATAAGTAATTTTAAATCTATCGTCACTAGAACCTTGAATTAAATGTGCTGCAATCATCATCTTTGCCTTCATATCAGGCACAGTATTATATAAATTCAACACATAGTCTCTTCCCTTATATCCATATTTACGTATTTCAACATCAGTTTCTTCATTTTCTCCAAATTTTCTTACTCCAGGTGCTAAAAGTATAAGTTCTCCACCATCTGCAACAATTTTTCTTGTTCTGTAAATTCCTTTGTTTCCTACCCAGGTGGTTTTAAGCTCATGCTCATCAAGATATGCTACTACTTTTTTTACTGGCTTTTCTACATATGTTATATTTAATTCCTGACTGCGTTTTACTGCTTGTTCAAATACAGTCCTTTTATTTCCCATATATAGTCCATTAAGTTCTGTTTCATTGTTTTTTACTGTGGTAACAGTTTGTATATAAACAAGTGGCAAATCTGATAAATAATGTTCCTGAGCATAATCAAATACCAATCGTGCAGGAGTATCACATACTCCCATGGCTTTTTCCATTCCACAAACAGCACTAAGCATATGAGATTTGTTGATCATCTGTCTTCCACCGCATCCCACAAAAATATTCTTACTATAGTTTGCCATGCCTACAACTTCATGAGGTACTACCTGTCCAAGGGATAGTATAAGACCATATTCTCCGCTTACCAATCGCTTATTTACTTCTACTTCTATTTCCTCAGCAAACAATCCACTTGAAATCTCAGATACAAATTCACTTGGTACTTTTCCTAATGATACAGTATCTTTTCTCCAGTCATGAATTAAAAAAGCATCTCTTGGAATTTCACTTCCAAACATCTTATCCAATTCTTCATTATCCATTGACATATGAGTTCCAAGTGCAGGCATTATATTTATATGATAATGGTGTGAGAGTTTTTTATATAAAACTTGTGTAATTTCTCCTGCCATAGAATAACATCTTGTAAAATCAGGAGGTATAATAAGAATTTTTTTTACATTATGCAGCTCACACTGTTCAATCAATGCATTAATTTGCTGGTTTATTTCAACCTGTGAAATTGAATCTTTTTCTAAAGAAATTACAAATTTATTCATGAAATCCTCCTAAACAAGCCTATATAAGGGCATTTATTTTTAAATATCTTTCTGGGTGCTCAGAAAGTTCTTTTACAGCCTCTGGAACTTCTTCTAATTTTATTACCTTGCTAATTATGCTCTTAACATCTACAGTTCCTTCTGATATTAGCTTTAATGCTTCTTCAAATTCCCCAGCACTAGTTCTTGAACCTCTAATGTCAATTTCTTTCATAGTAAATAAATTTGTTGGAAGACTTGTCTCCTTTTTAGGCCATCCTGTAAGTGCTACTCTTCCTGCATTTGATACATAGTCAAGTGTGTTTCTTATTGCTGCATTTGATCCTGAAGCTTCAATTACTACTTCTGCCATTCTTCCATTAGTAATCTGTTTTATTTTTTCCACTGCCTCTTTATCCATAGCATTAATTGTATGTTTTATACCTATTCCATTTGCAAAGCTTAATCTTTCATCAACAATATCCAATAATATTGGAACTGCATCATAAGCTATTGCAGATAAAGCCGCTAAAAGTCCTATAGCACCTGCTCCAATTATAACCACATGTTCTTCTGCTGTAACTTTAGTCCTATGAATAGCATGTAAGGCTATTGTTAAAGGCTCTGCTGCTGGGACTTGTTCCCATGAAATATTATCTGGAACCTTCCATAACAATTCTGAAGGATGAGTAAAGAATTCTACCATACCTCCATCAATATGAACTCCTAATACTTTTAAATCTGTACAACAATTTGTCCTGCCGATGCTGCAAGGATAACATTTTCCACAATAAATATATGGATCAATAATTACTTTATCTCCTGCTTTTATTCCTTTGCTATTTTCTCCAATTTCTACAACTTCACCTGCTAATTCATGACCTATTATTCTTGGATAACTAACTAAAGGATTCACTCCTCTATAAGCTCCTATATCTGATCCACATATTCCTACTGACTTAATTTTTATTAATGCTTCATTTTCTTTTCTAATAGGTTTTTCAACCTCTTTAATTTTAATATTATTTGGTGATTCTAAATATACTGATTTCATAATACTATTCTCCTTTTTTATTGTCTAATTATATTTTAATATTTTTTCTTTCATCATTTTTACACAAACATTCCAATAACTAACACTCCTATTAATCCTAGAACTGAAATTAAACTTTCCAATATTGACCATGAACTTAAAGTCTCTCCAACACTTAAATTGAAATATTCCTTAAACATCCAAAAGCCTGGATCATTTACATGTGAGAATATTACACTTCCTGCTCCAGTTGCTAATACCATTAAAGCTGGATTGGCATGAGTTGTAGCTATTATTGGAAGCACAATTCCTGCTGTAGTCATAGATGCAACTGTTGCTGAACCTAAGGTTAAGCGAAGTATAGCTGCAACAAGCCATGCTAAAAGCAAAGGTGACATATGAGTTCCTGACATTAATATTGCTATGTATTTACTTACACCCGAATCTACTAAAACCTGCTTAAGAGCTCCACCACCAGCAATTATTAAAAGGATCATTGCGATTCCACTAATGGATTCCTCCAGCATAGCCATTACTTCTGCAACTTTTTGTCCTCTATTAATTCCGAGTGTAAATATTCCAACCACAACTGCAATAAACATAGCCATAACTGGAGAACCCAAAAATTCAAAGGTTTGTCTTAATCCTGAAGTCTTAGGAAGTGTCATTTCACATACAGCTGCAAGTGTCATTAATATAACTGGAATAATTGCCGTAAAAACACTTATAGCAAAGCTTGGTAATTCTTCTTCCTTAAATATTTTAGGATTATATAATCCCTTTGGCGGTTCCTTTTCAAATCTTTTTAAAAACTTTGAAAAAATAGGTCCGGCTATAATTACTGTAGGAACTGCAATTATAATTCCATATACTAATGTCATACTTATATTGGCATTATATATTGCAGCTATAGCTGTTGGCCCTGGATGAGGCGGCAAGAAGCAATGAGTAACAGAAAGTGCTGCAGCCATAGGTACACCTACATACAAAAGAGGTAATTCAGTAGAAGCTGCAACTGTGAAAACTAAAGGTATCAAAAGGACAAAACCTACTTCGTAAAACATGGTAAGTCCAACAATAAATCCTGTTATAACAAGGGCCCATTGAATATTCTTCTTACCAAACTTATTGATAAGTGTAGTTGCAATTTTCTGAGCTGCTCCAGTATCAGCAATAAGCTTACCAAGCATAGCTCCAAAACCTAATATTAAAGCCAAACTGCCTAAAGTTCCTCCCACACCATTTTGTATTGAGGTTAATACTTTACTTGCAGGCATTCCCTCAGCTATACCAACCATTAAAGAAACAAATACAAGAGATATAAAACCGTTTACTTTTAAAGTGATCATTAGAAATAATAATAATACAACACCCATAGCTACAATTAATAAAGGCATATATTTTCCCCCTTACAATAAAATAATTAAATTCCTACTAAAAACTTTGATTTTTCAATTGGTACTATATGTGGACCATTGCCCCACACATAGTACCTTATGATTAGTTACCTAAGCACAATTAAGCAAATTTTATTTATTTCAAATATTGGTATATATAAAACTAATATGCTTGTCTCTATTTAACTTTCATCTAGTCTCCTGTACTGTCAATTATGTAAATTTATCCGATGACTACCCGCTCTAAGAATCACTTGATTAAACTCCTGAATAAGCAGAGAATCCTCCATCTACCGGTACAACCACTCCATTTACAAAGCCTGAAGCTTTGCTATTTAAAAGCCAAAGAAGTGTTCCTGTTAACTCTTCCACTTCCCCATAACGTCCCATTGGAGTTGCATTTATTATCTTTTGAGCTCTTTCAGTATAACTTCCATCTGAATTTACAAGCAATCCTCTATTTTGATTTGTGAGGAAAAATCCAGGTGCTATGGCATTTACTCTTATTCCCACTTTTGAAAGATGAACTGCAAGCCATTGAGTGAAGTTTGAAACTGCTGCTTTAGCTCCACTATAAGCTGGAATTCTAGTAAGAGGCGTAAATGCATTCATTGAAGAAATATTTAATATAGCTGCACCTTCCTTGCCTATCATATCCTTTACAAAAATTTGAGTAGGAAGCAATGTTCCTAAAAAGTTCAAATTAAAAACAAATTCAATTCCTTTAGGATCTAGGTCAAAGAAAGTTTTAATTCCTTCTTCTTTATTTTCCAAGTCTTCTTTAAATAAATAATCCTTTGAAGTAGTACCTTTGGGATTATTTCCACCTGCACCATTTATTAAAATGTCACAAAGACCAAATTTTTCATTCACTTCTTTTCTTGCTCTTTTTATACTTTCAACATCAAGAACGTTTGTTTCAACACCAGCTGCAATTCCACCAGCTGCTTTTATCTCTTCTGCAACTGCATCTGCAGCTTTTTTGTTTAAATCAAGCAATGCAACCTTAGCTCCACACTGTGCTAATGCTTTTGCAAAGCCACTACAAAGTATTCCACCTGCACCAGTAATTACTACAACCTTGTCCTTCAAATCTATTTGAAATGGTAAATTCATAATTAATCCCTCCAATTACTTGTTTGTCTTTTCTAATGCTTCCCATATACCATTTAAATATGTTGCACCTAATGCTCTATCATAAAGTCCATATCCTGGTCTTCCTGTTTCTCCCCAAATCATTCTTCCGTGATCTGGTCTTATTGGTCCATCAAAACCTATATCATGATAAGCCTTCATAATTTCAAACATATCTAATGAGCCATCTGCACTTCTATGTGAAGCTTCTTCAAAACATTTCTCTCCTGTGATTTTCACGTTTCTGCAATGTCCAAAATGAATTCTTCCCTTTTTACCAAAGTAACGAATTAATTCAGGTACATTGTTATTTGGATCAACCCCTAAAGATCCTGAACATAAAGTTATACCATTATTCGGACTATCCACCAAGTTAATAAGCTTTTCAAGATCTTCCTTGTTCTTTATTACTCTTGGTAATCCGAATATTGACCAAGGCGGATCATCCTGATGTATGGCCATTTTAATTGCTACCTCATCAGCTACAGCAATAACATGTTGTAAGAAATATCTTAAATTATTCCATAAATCCTCTTCTGTTATGCTTTTATACTGCTCTAATAGATCCTGCATACCTTCTTTTGTATAGCTTGAATCCCAACCTGGAAGTGATAACTCCCCTTTTACTGGATCCATTTTTAAAACAGTTTCATGTTTATATATTAATGCATTTGAACCATCTGGCAATTCATGAGCTAATTCAGATCTTGTCCAATCAAATACTGGCATAAAATTGTAGCATACTACCTCTACACCTACTTTAGATAAGTTTCTTAATGTTTGACAGTAGTTATCTATATATTTATCTCTTGATGGAAGTCCAAGCTTTATATCCTCATGTACTGGAACACTTTCAATTACAGAAAATTCTAATCCATGAGCCTCAATTTTTTCTTTTAAAGCTGTTATTTTTTCCATTGGCCATACTTCACCTACAGGAACATCATAAATTGCTGATACAATTCCTGTCATTCCCGGTATCTGTTTTATCTGGTCTAAAGTCACTTTATCATCGTCACCATACCATCTAAATGTCATCTTCATGGTCATTTTCTCCTTTCATTTTAAAAAATTATAAGTAATAATTTTTAATTATGTAATTCCAATAATATATCTAAAAATTGATGCATGCTTTAATTTTCAATATATTGAGTTTTGTAAATGTTTTCCCTTAACTGGTATACAAGTATACTAGCATACCAATAAAAAATAGTCAATGGCTTTTTATAAAATCTTTTAATTAACAAACTAAAAAGACTGCATAAAGAATTGGATAATCACCACTTTCTCTACACAGTCTTTTTCTTTTTAAAACAACTATTTATATCTTTTAGATTATTACTTAAAATAATCCTTATATTGAGAATCCTCATTAAAAATACTTTTCCAGCCTTTTTTAGGGTTGCTAACATGATCATTTATAAGCATTTCAACACTATCAACATCTTTATTTTTTATGATGTTGAAAAACTGTTCATGTTGCTCAATAAAAACTTTATTAGAATATCTTATTTCAGAAATCAATCTCAATCTATTATAATGAGTACTTATCTTTAATATACCCTTCCACACTTCTTCTAAATTGACTCCTTCAAATATTATCCCATGGAATTTAATATCTAAATTATGAAATTCTTTTTCAAAATTTTGTTTTCCAGCAATGTATCTTTGAGATACCAAATTTTTTTCAAGCTCTATAAGCTTATCTTCTGGAAAACTGCTACATGCCAGCTTCATTGCTTCCTTTTCCAAAAAGTATCTCATGAAAAATGCTTCTTCAATAAGATGTTTATCTATTAATGATACATAAGTACCTATTTGAGGTTTTACCTCTATAAGATGTTCTTCTTTTAATTTCATCAATACCTCACGAATTGGAGTTCTTGAAATATTTAATTGCTGTGATAACTCTGATTCGCTGATATATTCACCTGGTTTAAGCTCTAAAGTCATAATATTATCTTTTAGAACCCTGTATGCATAATCCTTTCCATTTTCGCCTTTTAATTTTTCTAGTAATTTCATATTTGTACCTCACTATTTTAATAACATAAAAAACAATGTCTATTTTAAAGCATTATATACTAGTATACCACACACTATAGTATAAATATATATTGTATGAAAATTAAATACTAATGATCTTTCGTCATTATATAAAGAACGTCCTCATCACTACCATTTTGTATTTATAGTGATTTGCTTACTATTCAGCATGTTTAAAATTTTTATCTTTCATTGGTGATATACTTGTTTGAGTTATATCTTTAAGTTCTGAATCATAATTATATCTGTAATTATAAATAACATTTGGTTCATCATTAAAAATTACATTTATAGAGTATGGTCCCTTATATAAATTTATATTATCTTTATTATACTCAACAGTTAGCTTAAAATCCCCTTCTTTGTAGCCTTTTGCTGTCAAATGTGATGTTACCTTTTGTTTAACAGATTCTATAGGTTCTACTTTAACCACCTTTTGTGTAATAATTTCTACAGGTTCTTCTTTATATTCTTTTGATGCTGTCTCACCACAACCAACTACAAAAATACTAATTATAAAAATAACAACCAATGATAAAGTTCTTCTTTTTAAAGTTCTCATAAAAACCTCCACTTTTAAAATATTACATAATAATTTTCACTTTGCTAATGTTGATTACATTTTAATTTTTATTTTAAAGATTAATTTGACATAACCAATCTAAAACCTTCCTTACAATAGTTGTTTTGTATTACATTGCCATGAAATTTATGATAAAAATTAAAACTATTACATATATTGCAAAACATTTTGTTATGCTATACTGTTTTATTCTCGGAAAGCACATCCCTACGTAAAAATTATACATTAAAACCATGTTTCACCACAATAATTTTACTTTATGTTTTTCTATTCACTAAAGATATTTTCTCTTTAATAATTTTAAAAGGAACTGTTGAATTAAGAACAAATAACACAATATATTGTATTGGTTTCTAATTTGCCAAACAACCTATTGTATATAAGTTACTTAATGCAGCAGTTCCTTTATCGATTGCCTATCAACTTGTAAAGCTTCTAATACTTTTGGTTGCGGAGACAGGACTCGAACCTGCGACCTTTGGGTTATGAGCCCAACGAGCTACCAACTGCTCCACCCCGCGTCATTATATACTGTATTGAAACTTTTCCTTTTTTGAGTTTGCCACTTCTTTAAGCGACATACAACATCTTATTATGTATGTAAATACTATATTACAATTTTTCCTGTCACAATTTATACTTACCCGGTATGATAATAAAAATACATTTTATCAAAATCTTTTTGTATAAAAGAAAAAATTTTTTCTAACTTTTTCCTTAGGTAAATTGTTATACTAAATGAAAAGTACTTTTCAACTTGGTGAAAGGAGGTGCAGAAGTGGACAAGGATTTTTTCATAATACGAAGAATGAAACATGGTGATGAAGCTGCAGTAGATGATTTTGTAAAATTGTACTATGGTGAAATCTATAAATACTGCTATTACAAATTAAATGATAAATGGCTGGCCGAAGACATTACACAGGACGCTTTTACACGTTTTTTCGGACATTTTAACAATTATATTCACAAAGGAAAAGCCAAAAACTATCTTTATGTAATTGCTGGGAACCTATGTAAGAATCAGTATAAGAAACATAAAGAAGAATCTATTGATCTAATGGAAGAACAATTGACAAATAGTAAGGTAGAACAGGACGAGCTTACGCTGAAGGAAGGAATTATGCAGGAGATTTCAAGACTTTCAGAGGATTTTAAGGAAGTTGTTCTTCTGCACTACTTTCAGAATTTAAAATTACGTGAAATTGCTGAAATACTTGATATAAAGCTTTCACTGGTTAAATATCGACTTTCTGAAGGTAAAAAATTTCTTAAAAACAGTATGGATAAGGAGGATTTTTATGAATAAAAATTGGCACTATAAAATACCTACTTATGATAAAGAAAAAATGAAACAAACAATAGAGCTTTCAAAGAAGCAATACTTAAAACAAATAATTTCAGAACCAATAAGCAGCTTGGAATTCTTATTTGAACAAATGCAGTATTTAAGCAAAAATTACTGGCTAACACAAATTTTTGTATTTTTTACAGCTGTGTGCAGTTTAGTAGTAATGAATCAATATAATTTTATAGGAAATAAAGCCGCTTATTGCGCTGTACTCACTCCATTATTAATCATTTTTGCAATACCAGAGTTGTGGAAAAATATATCAGCTGGTGCATTCGAAGTAGAAAATACAACTTATTTTGATTTGCGAAAGTTATACTTTGCAAGATTACTTCTCGTGGGGATGCTGGATTTAATAATAGCAACCATTTTAGTCATAGCAGCAGTGAACTTAGTTAAGTTTTCCATATATGAGGCTGTTATTTATTTTTTTGTTCCTTTCAATTTTACCAGCTGCATTTGTTTTTCTTTGTTATGCAGAAAAAAAAGGCTTTGTTCAGAGGTTTTAGCATTGGGGATATGTATTATACAGGCTACTTTATGGTATGTATTAGTAAATAATTATCATATTTATGCCATGCTGCAGATGAAAATTTGGTATTTACTTTTGTTTTTTTCTTTTTGTTATATGGTCTTTGCAGGGAAAAAAATTATAAAATACAGCAAATATTATTGTGAAATACAGATGTAATTTGGAGGTATATAAATGCAATTACAAGTTAATGATTTATGTAAAAAATTTAAAGATAATATGGCAGTGAATCATATTAATTTTACATTGGAAAAAGGAGTATATGGCCTACTAGGTGCAAATGGTTCAGGAAAAACAACGCTTATGAGAATGCTTTGCACACTTCTTACTCCAACTAATGGTGAAATACAATATAATGGAGAAAATATTGAAAAGCTTAATGAAAAATATCGGAGGATATTAGGTTATCTGCCACAGGAATTTGGATATTACCCTGAATTTTCAGCAGAAGATTATTTGTTATATATTTCATCACTAAAAGGATTAAAACCGAAAATAGCAAAAAAGCGTGTAAAAGAATTATTAGAGATAGTTTCATTAACAAAAGTTAGTAAAAAGAAAATCAAAACTTTTTCAGGAGGAATGAAGCGAAGGCTTGGAATTGCCCAAGCTGTAATTAATGAGCCTGAAATTTTAATTTTAGACGAACCTACTGCTGGGCTTGATCCAAAGGAAAGGATACGTTTTAGAAATCTTATAAGCCACCTTGCTGAAGAAAGGATTGTACTTTTATCTACACATATAGTATCAGACTTGGACTCCATTGCAAAAGAAATTCTAATCATGAAGGAAGGAAGTATTATTGCCCAAGGTGATGTATTAAGTTTGCTCACGCCAATAAAAAATAATATATGGATTTGTGAAGCATCACTGAAAGAAGCAGAACAGTTACGTGCAAAATATGTGATTAGTAATGAGAAAAACATTGGAGAAGATATAGAACTTAGAATTATTTCCAGTGAAAAGCCAATTATATCTGCCAGGCAGATTACCCCTACACTGGAAGACTTATTTATGTACTATTTTGGAGAGGTGAATGAAATTGCAGATTTTGAAATATGAATTTAAAAAAATTTTTTGTAAAAAAGGTGTTCTAATCAGCTTTTTAGTGTTAACTTTTTATCTTGCAGCTATGTTGTTTTTTAATATGAAAGGTACACCATATATAACATATGTTAGCGCTGATGGTACAGATACAAAAGGAATTAAAGCTATAAAACTGCTTAAAAATAAGAAAATGACATGGAATGGGCCATTAACAGAGGAAAGAATTAGAAATGTACTAGAAAAGAATCAAGCCATTAATTCCAAAAGTAAATATGCTAGTATAAAAAACGCTGACTCTAACACTAAACTTTCGGATTCTGATGCAAAGCTTTCAAACATGCAGTATTCAGAAAAACAGGAATTTAATGATATTAAAGCTTTGATTTGCTGCTCTTATTCAGAGTTTCGTTCTTATGATTACGATTTAATGGATAAGTTAAATATAAATAGTTCTAACAAATTTTATTCTAACAGAATCAATCAATTAAAAACATGGCTTAAAAGCCAGGAAGCCAATCAACTTTCAGCAAGTAAAAAAAGGTACTTAATTCATTCTGCAGAAACGTTGAATACACCTTTTGAGTATTCTTATGCTGATGGTTGGTCAATAGCCTTGGAATATAGTGCTGCAGCTATTTATGCTCTAGCATTTGTTATTTGTATACTTCTAGCCCCTGTATTTTCAGTTGAATATCAAACTGGAGCAGCAGCAATTCTTCTTTCTACAGAACATGGAAAGAAAAAAGCAATTATTTATAAATTAATTGCAGGATTACTGTCCATTACTTTAGTGTATTTTGTGTTTATGTTCCTAGCTAATCTACCTATTTTTCTCATGTTTGGACCTGAAGGAGGAAATTGCCCTCTACAAGCTAGTATGGGGGGATGGAAAAGCTTTTATCATATAACTAATATTCAGGCATTTGGGATGGTTGTATTATTGGGATACCTAGCCTGCTTGTTTATTGGTACACTTTCAATGTTTCTTTCCTCAAAAGTGAAAAATTCCTTTTTTACAATCATTTTAATTTTTTTAATTATGATGGTTCCCGCAATCTTAGATAAGTCAATTGGAGTGCAAGGTATTCTTCAAAAGATTTTAAGTGTAATGCCGCATCAATTGATGCTTGGGTGGGAATTGATAACAACATTTACGTTATATGATATTCACGGAAAAATTTTTACTCCCTATGAAATTCTTCCATGGTTGTATATCTTTATTATAATTGCTTTATTACCTTTCACTTACTTTTCATCTCAAAAATATAAAACTACCACTTAAAATATATAATTCATACACACAATTTTGACTTAATATGAGCACATTGCGACACAACTTTTTAGGTGGAGTCCGCATTGAATATATGGTGTATAAAAGC
>NZ_JIBU02000003.1 GCF_000633595.2 Clostridium drakei
AAAACGATTATAATAAAGATGTCAATTGAAATATTTTCTAAAAATTAAACACTAGTGAACCAAGGTATATCTTTATAGAAGGAAAGTACAAATTCTTTTAAATCTTTTTCTGTTTTTTCATTCATAGCTTTATGCAAAGAAAATCTTTCTGTCAAGTTTATTGCACCAAAAGGTAGGCTTATTGAGGCTTTAAGTTTTCTTTTTTCTACCCAAATAAGTTCCGTACTACTGCCACCAATATCCAATAGAAGTGCATCTGTAATATCCATACTATTTATATTACCAAAGTAATCATAGTAAGCTTCCGATGTACCTGGTAATATTTGAATTTCTATATCTAATTCTGATTTAACCATGTTCATGAAATCCACTTGATTTGATGCCTTACGTACTGCTTCTGTTGCTACTGCGATAATTTTTGTTACATTCTGGGTTTCACATAAATATTTGAAAAATGATAATGTTTTAATAGCTTTTTCAATTCTTAAAGGATTTAACTCCCCATAAATAGTCATATCTTTTCCAAGTCGTACGGTTTCCTTTACTTCATCTATTATGCTGAAACAATTGTTTTTATTAATCTGTACAAGTACTAATCGTATTGAATTAGAGCCTATATCAATAATTGCTATTCGTTCCATATTATCTCCCTTTCCTGTGCTTCCAGAAAACACCTTAATTATTTTTGAGTACACAGCCACTATTATATTTAATAATAAACATGAAATATTAATAAACTTATTTCTAATTTTATTGAATATCTATGATATTTGCAATAATTTAATTAAGTTATTGCAAATAACAATCTTTTGTTATTGTTATGTTAATTCTATGTTAAGTGTAAATTAAAAATGTAATTTTGGACAATTTTCATTTAGAAATATACTATAATTAAATCAATAATATGAGAAAATCATTATAACAAATATGTAATATTTTAATACGTATTAAGAAGGTGAGACTTTATGACAAAAATTAAAGTAGGAGATATTATTGCTGTCATTGATATAGGATCTAATTATTTAAGAATAAGTATAGCAGAAATTAATGTTAATAAAACTATAAAAATTTTGGAAGATGCAGTTAAACCAACTAATATAGGTAAAGATACTTTTAACTTTAAAAGAATTTCTGTACAAACTATGCATGAAACGTGTAATGATTTAAAAGGGTTTGCTCAATTATTAAAGGATTATAAAACAAAATTTTATAAAGCTATTTCTACTAGCGGAATTAGAGAATCGGAAAATAAACAGTATATTTTAGAACAGATTCGACTTAGAACAGGGTTGAATGTTCAATGTATTAATTCAGCGGAAGAACGTTTCTATATGTTAAAAGCAATTAGTTATAATTCTAATTTAAGTGCTCTAAAACGAATATTAGTTGTAAATATTACTTCTGGTGCTGTTGAAGCATCAATTTATGAGGAAGGGCAATTAAAGTTTAGTGAACAATCTAAGATAGGATCTTTGCGTCTTAGAGAAACTTTAGGAGAATTAGAAACAAAAACAATGGATTTTCCTGAAATAATGGAACAATTTATTGAAAATAAGCTTTATTCTATAAAATCATCCATAGAGAATCTTAATTTTGAATGTTTAATAGGTGCAGGAGGAGAGCTTAAAACAATTTTAAAGATTATAGATACAAAGAATAAAAAAGGTTTTATGAAAAAAGGGTATTTTATAGAAAGAGAAGAGTTCATACAATTATATAAGAATATTCAGAATATGACAAATGATCAAATAAGATTTACATATGGTATTTCATATAAGATTGCTGAGCTGCTTTTACCTTCAATTCTAATTTTTTATTGTTTTTTAAAGATAACTAATAGTAAAAATGTACAGATTTCAACAGTATCCTTGAGGGAAGGTGTTTTGTATGATTTATCAGAGGAATTGCTTCAAATTGATAGGAGAAAAGAATCTGAAAATCATATTATTAGTTCTGTATGGTATATTGGTGAAAAGTATAGAATTAATAAAAAACATGTAGCTTTTGTTGAAAATATTGCTTTATCTATATTTGATCAAACTAAAAAACTTCATAAACTTGGAGAAAAAGAAAGGCTTTATTTACAGATAGCTTCTATTCTTCATGATGTGGGAATCTTTATAGATGCATCTAATCATTATATTCAATCCTATAATATTATTCGTAGTCAAAACATTATTGGCCTTTCTGATAGAGATTTGCAGTTGATAGCTAATATAGCAAGATATCATTCAGAACAAACTCCTAAACAATCACATAAAAATTACTCTGTTTTATCTGATAAAGATAAAATGACAGTTTCTATTTTAGCTGCTGTTTTAAGGTTATCAGAAGCTTTAGACATATCTCATCTTCAAAAAATAAGTGAATTAAGACTAATTCAGGATAAAGATATACTTTACTTTAATTTATCTGCTGATGAAGATATTATTTTAGAAGAATGGAATTTTATAAATAATTCGGATTTTTTTGAAGAAGTATTAGGTATAAAACCAATGATATAATCTGAGAAAGGAAGAAAAAAATGAATGTTTATTATTCACCTGAAAATTTCATAAATAGAGAATTAAGTTGGATAGAATTCAATCAAAGAGTGTTAGAAGAAGCTCAAGATACTAGTAATCCACTTTTTGAAAGATTAAAATTTAAGTCTATTGTCAGTTCTAATTTAGATGAGTTTTTTATGATTCGTGTAGGTTCCTTATGCGATCAGATTACTGCTGGGTTTAATAAGCCAGATGCTGCAGGATTAACACCAGTATGTCAAATGGAAAAGATATCTATACGTGTTCATAAATTAGTTTATGATCAATTAAATTGTTATAATCGTTCTTTGAAATTAGCTTTAAGAAAAGAAAAAATTTTTTTCTTAAAACCTAAAGATCTCAATGAAGAACAATGTCAATATATTAAAGAGTATTATTTCAAAGACATTTATCCAGTAATAACACCTATGGTAGTTGATACTAGTAGTCCATTTCCATTAATTTTAAATCGAAGCTTAAATATTGGTTTGTTATTACAAAAAGGTGAGGCTTCTGATGAGCAGATTTTTGCTACTATACAAGTACCATCAGTATTAGAAAGGATTATAGAAGTTCCTTATGATAATGGAAAAGCTTTTGTTTTTTTAGAAGATATTATTAAGATGAATTTGAGTTCACTATTTAATAGTCACAAGATTATAGCTTCAAGCTGCTATCGTATTACTCGTAATGCGGATTTAACTTTAGATGAGGAAGGAGCAGAAGATTTACTAGATGCTATTGAAGAATCATTAAAGCAACGTAAATGGGGAAATGTAGTAAGGGTAGAACTTGAAATTGGTATGGATAAAAGGTTACTTCATATTCTTGAAGAAGAATTAGAAATTTCTAAGGAGCAAGAATATGAAATTAACGGGCCTATTGATTTAACTTTTTTGATGAAGTTTATCAAAAAAATAGGATATAATAATCTTCTATATTCTCATATGAAACCTCAAGTTTCTGATGAGTTTTTAAAAACTAATAATATATTTGAATCAATTTCTAAAAACGATATTTTATTACATCATCCTTATGATTCTTTGAACCAGTTATTGATTTTGTAAAGCAAGCAGCCGCAGATCCAAATGTTTTAGCAATAAAGCAAACTCTATATCGTGTAAGCGGAAATTCTCCTATTATAAAGGCTTTAATTAATGCCGCAGAACAAGGCAAACAGGTTACAGTTTTAGTTGAACTAAAGGCAAGATTTGATGAGAAAAATAATATTATTTGGGCAAAAAGCTTGGAAAAAGCAGGGTGTCATGTGATTTATGGATTAGTTGGACTTAAAACTCATTGTAAGATATTAATTGTTGTTCGTAAAGAAGATGCTGGAATTAACCGTTATGTTCATTTGGGTACTGGTAATTACAATGATGTTACAGCTAAATTGTATACAGACTTGGGATTATTTACTGTAAACCCTTATATAGGTTCAGATGCATCTACCATATTTAATATGTTATCAGGTCACTCTCAGCCAACTGATTTATATAAATTAAGTCTAGCTCCTTTAAATTTAAGAGAGCGATTTCTTTATCTTATAGGAGAAGAGACTGAAAATGCAAAAATGGGAAAAAGAGCTAAAATTATTGCAAAAATGAATTCTTTAGTAGATACACAGATTATTGAAGCTTTATACAATGCATCAAATGCTGGAGTAAATATTGATTTGATCGTACGTGGAGTTTGTTGCCTAAGACCTGGAATTCCAGGAGTAAGTGAAAATATATCTGTAAGAAGTATTGTGGGAAGATTTTTAGAACATAGTCGTATTTATTATTTTTATAATAATGGTGATGAGACAATTTATTTATCCAGTGCTGATTTGATGACTAGAAATTTAGATAGAAGAGTAGAACTGTTGTTTCCAGTTGAAGATAGAAATGCTGTATTTAAGATAAAACAAATTTTAGACATTTCTTTATCTGACACAGTAAAAGCTAGAATTTTAAATACAGATGGATATTATACTAGAATTGATAGAAGAGGAAAAGAAAATGTAAATAGTCAAAAAGTTTTTTTAAATGCTGCAGTTGAAGGTGATTTTAATAAACAAATAAAATTACATTGTAATAAAGAACGTTGGATTGAAAATGGATTTGAGCCTAGATTTGCTAATTCTGTGTAATAAAATGTAAAAAGAGCTATAGTCATATAAATAGCAGTTTTTATATGGATTGGTGAAAAATAAATATAACTGATTTAAATTTTAATTACTGCAATAAAAATGTTGTAGTAATTTTTTCTGTATTATATTAATATTTTGGTAACATAAAAATGTTATTCTTAATTCAAGTTTATATTTAAATTTTTGAAGAGGAGAAAACTTTATGGATATGTCTCAAGAACTTAAAAAGATTTTAGATAATAAAGACATAACTATTGTATTTCAACCTATTGTTTCACTGAAAGATGGTACTATAGTTGGATATGAAGCTTTAACAAGAGGCCCTAAAGATTCACCATTATCTAATCCTGAAAAGTTATTTACTGCTGCAGAGGCTCTTAATAAACTTTGGGATTTAGAATGTTTATGTAGAAGTAAGGCTATAGAAAAAGCTTGTAATATTGATACAAATAAATTATTATTTCTTAATGTTGATCCATTGATTCTTAAGGATGAAAAATTTAGAAAAGGGTTTACAAAAAAATTTTTGCATAAATATAATATGTGTCCAGAATCAATAATATTTGAACTTACAGAGAGAACATGTATTAAGGATTACAAAAGTTTTAGAGCAGCACTTGACAACTATGTAGAAGAAGGTTATAAGATAGCAATTGACGATGCTGGCGCTGGATATTCTGGATTAAAGATGATTTCGGAAACAAAACCTCATTATATAAAAATTGATATATATTTAATAAGAGATATTCATAAAGATTCTTTTAAACAGCATTTAATAAAAATGCTTGTTGAGTTAGCAGATAATACGAATATAAAATTAATAGCAGAAGGAATAGAAATAGAAGAAGAACTTGCCAAACTAATAGAATTAGGAGTTAATATTGGACAAGGATATTTTATTCAACGTCCATCTGATTTATTAATTGACATTAAAGAAGGTGTTAAAAACACAATATTGAAATATCATAAACAGTATAAAAATAACTTACATTTTAATAATTTTATAGGTCAAATTGTCAGAAAAGATGCTGCTTTTAATATGAATACTCCTTGTTTCAAATTAAAGGAACTTTTTGATACTACATCTATTACAGGAGTGTGTATAGTTGATAATTACATTCCAGTGGGACTTATAATGAAGCATTCTTTAGACTCTATGTTGGCAACACAATATGGATTATCAATATTTCTAAAACGTTCAGTTACTTTAGTTATGGACCAAAATCCATTAATTGTAGATTATAATACGCCTGTAAGTGATGTATCTAATGCAGCCATGGAAAGGCAAGATAAAAATTTATATGATTATATTATTGTTACCAAAGATTCAAAGTATTTTGGTATTGTAACAGTAAAAAAATTGCTTCAATTTACAACTACATTGGAGAGAAATTATGCTAAGGAACTTAATCCGCTTACAGGACTTCCAGGGAATATATTAATAGAAAACAGGCTTAAGGATATATTATCATGTAAGGGTAATTTTTGTGTATTATATTTTGATTTAGATAACTTTAAAGTATATAACGATAATTATGGGTTTGAAAATGGTGATAAAATAATTAAATTTACAGCTAACCTTATACAAAAGTATGTGAACTATAGTAGTAATTATAATAATTTTGTAGGACATATTGGTGGGGATGATTTTATTGCTATTATAGATGAAGCTTATGATGATTGCAAAAATTTATGTGAAAGTATAATAGAGGAATTTGATAAAAAGATTTTAGATTTTTTTAATGATAAGGATAAAGAAAATTCATATATAATTGCAACTGATAGGAAAGGGCAGAAAGATATATTTGATATTACATCAATATCTATCGCAGGTATATATGGTGATTTTTATTCTTTTGCTAATTCTAATGATATAGCTAAAAATACATCATCAATAAAAAAAATAGTAAAAGGATTAAGACATAGCAATTATAGAATAAATATGTTGAAATAATAAATATGACTTGTAATCATAAAGCAAAAAAGTCTATGATACATGGAAAATAAAATGTATCAAGGAGTTAAAAGCATACTAACTCTCTTGATACATTATGTTTATTATAATATTTATTAAATCTAGTCCACAGTTTTTTTATTAGAAAATATGCTGCCAAAAATCATTATAATTGCAAATATAATCAGATATGCAACAACTGCAATTTTATGAGAAAAACAAGCGGCAATTATCATAAAAATACATCCTACTAGAGAAACAGTAGGTGCTATAAATCTTTTGAAACAACTTAAATCTTTTTCTTTTTTCATCATCATTAAAAAAATAGGAATATACATTGCATAAATAGTTACTATAGGTAATTCTGAAGAATCAAAAGAAAAAAAGCCGAACCAAGGCTTGGTTAAATTAGCACCATAGAAATATAATAACCATATACCACAAAGGAGCAATCCAAATATAGACGAGTTTGCTGGCATATTTGTGATACTATCAACTTGTTTAAATATATTTGGCTTTGGACCAAGACCTCTTGCTGCTAATGAATAAATACCACGAGTACATCCAAGCATTAATCCATTTAAAGTTCCAAGACAAGAAATGATAACAAATACAAATAGTAAAGAACCGCCTAGCGATGAAAAGATTGTTTGGAATGCTAGTTTAGCTCCTGATTCACCACCTGCCATCATAACTTTATTTGCTACTGCACCAGATAACCCAATATAGTAAAGTATATAGATTGCCATAGTTATAAAAGTTCCACCAACAAGAGCTATTGGAAGATTTCTCTTTGCATCTTTTAGTTCAGCATTGATGCTTGTAGCGATAATCCATCCCTCATAAGCAAATGCTGTAGCAACAACAGCGGTAAAAAGTCCAGTAGAAGGATTGACTTGCTTTACTACAGTTGTAAAGTTATATTTAATCATACCATTGCCCATACCTGCTATTGTACCAATTATGGCCATTAAAATTAATGGAATAAGTTTTATGACGGTTGTACTAACCTGAAATTTGCCTGCTAAGATAGGAGATAATGCATTTAATGCAAAGCTTGCTATTAAATATAAACATGCAATAGTCATACATTCTCCACCTGTAATTGGAAATCCAAATAATACACAAGTATATCGAGCAGAAACCCATGCTAATACTGATGTTAATGTTGGATAATAAATTAGTGCCATAAACCATCCAACATAATATGCATATTTTTTGCCTAAAGTAGCTTGCGCATAGTCTACTACACCATTTACATATTGATATTTAGTCGCCATTACAGCAAAAGTATAAGCACAAGAAATCATAATAATACCACCTATAATCCAAGCCAGGATACCTAGTGTAAGGCTTCCTCCAGTTGCATTTAAAACCTTTTCTGCTTTAAAAAAGACACCACTTCCTATAACTATGCCAATTACCATAGCTATAGCTGTGATAAGACCGTATCTTTTTTCTAATTTTGTTTCCATAAATAAACCACCTCTTTTCCAAATTTCATATTTTATTATACTTTAAACCTTTGCAGTCATAAAATCAAGACTCTTAAATTAATAGAATATGTAAATTAATTGTAATAATATTATTAAGGATTAAGAATGTATGTTTTTGTAAATTGGCAAAAGAATTTTTGTACTTCACTAAAAAGAGTTATTGCAATAAATAGATTAAAATTTAGATGTCATTGATTTATTTGATATGTTTAAATAAGCATATAATACAAAAGTAATGATAGTTTTATAATAGGCATTAACACAACTCTTTCCAAGCCTTGACATACATAAATTTATAATGTATTCTTTTTGTTATATTAAAATACCGTATAAAAGTATTCGGAAATTTTTGTATATGGAGTTGCAATATTTGCTGCACCTATTAGTGGCTTTTGAACCATTAAATTTCTCGAAAAAATGAAAGGAAAATGTATAATATGAAAAAATTAAAACGCACTTTAACAGTTGTAATTGGTGTAGTTGTAGCATCTCAGATTTATTTTGGATTTTTAATTCAAGATTTTACTATAGCTCTTTCAGCAATTATATTTTCTGTATTTCTTTATAATTATACTGAATTGAATCCAATAGTAACAGCAATAGTTACAGGAGTTTCTACAACACTTTATAGGTCAGTATGGATTTATTGTAGCAACATGGATATTATGAAAACCATTAAAATAACTACACCAGAAATAATGTTTTATGCTACTTTTGGGTGTCTATTTTACTTCTTATACTATAGGAGTAAAAATAAAGATTTAACTAAATTTATACTTTCAGTATTTTGGTGTGATTTTATTTCAAATGTTGTTGAAATAAGTATTAGAACTAGAACCAATGGAGAAAACAGTAATATGATTAAAGCTCTTTTAATAGTAGCTTGTGTAAGAACTCTAGTGACTTTGATTATATTAATGTTAATGAAATATTATAAATCATTTCTTGTAAAAGAAGAACATGAGGAACGTTACAGAAAATTGATATTGTTAACTTCAAGTTTTAAGAGTGAAATATATTTTATGAATAAAAATGCAGCTGAAATAGAAGATGTAATGAAAAAGTCATTTTCAGCATATGAAATTGTTTCTAAAAATAATTATCCTGGAGAACTGAAAAATCTCACGCTTGATATTGCTAAAGATATTCATGAGATTAAAAAAGATTACATTAGAGTTATGAGAGGACTTGAAGAGATGTCTAATGAAAAAATAGATGTTGAGCATATGAAAATAAAGGATGTTATAAGTATTTTAGAAATATATACGAAAGATTATATAGTTGTAAAAAAATTAAATATAGAACTTGATTTTAAAGTGGAATGTAATTTTTATGTTTCTCAGCATTTTTATTTGGTATCAATAATAAGAAATCTTATTTTTAATGGTATAGAAGCTATAGATAATAAAGAAAAGGGATTAATTAAATTGCGAATTGAAAAGCAAGAATGTGAATATATTTTTATTGTAACTGATAATGGGACAGGTATAAATGATGGGAACTTAGATTTTATATTTAATCCTGGTTTTTCTACAAAGTACGATAAAAGTGGCAGTATATGTAGAGGAATAGGTCTTACATTAGTAAAGGATTTAGTTCAAGATATTTTTAAAGGGAGTATATATGTTGAGTCTGTAGAAAATGAAGGTACAACCTTCACAGTAAAAATACCAACAAGTTCATTTAGGGGGTAAGTATAATGCAATATTATATTATTGATGATGACGTGAGCATTGTTAAGATATTGACTAATTTACTTGAAGAAAATGGGTCAGGTGAAGTGATAGGAAGTTCCAATGATGGGGAAACAGCTCTTAGAGAAATATTAGTTTGTAATCCGGATATTGTATTGGTTGATTTGCTTTTGCCTAAGCTAGATGGCAATAGTTTAGTAAGAGAAGTAAAGTTATTGAAACCGAAAATTAAATTTATAATGATTTCACAGGTATCAGATGTAAAATTGGTAGCAGATTCCTATAATTCTGGTATTGAGTTTTTTATTAATAAACCTATTAATAAAATTGAAGTTGAAAAGGTTACAAGTAAGGTAGCCGAAAGAATTGAAATTGAAAATATGCTTAATAATATAAAAAAAGTATTTAAAGATGTTAGTCCTCAAAAAAAGTCACAAGATAATAATATTAAGATAATCAAACATGTTTTAAGTAGATTTGGAATGTTAGGTGAAAAAGGAACAAATGATATTATAAAAATTTGCATTTATTTATTGGAAACCAAAAAATCATTTGATGAATGTAATTTTAATGAATTAAGTTCTATGCTTGGAGACAATCCTAAAACAATACAACAAAGAATAAGAAGAGCAATTAAGACTGGGCTAACTAATCTTGCATATATAGGAATAGAAGACTATTATAATGAAAGTTTTCAAGATTACTCGAAGGGTATGTTCGATTTTGCAAGTGTTAAAGCTGAAATGGATTATATAAAGGGAAAAAACAAAACTGGTGGAAAGGTAATAATAAATAAATTCTTTGAAGGATTATTACTTCAGTGTGAAGAGTACTAGAAAAGTTGTTAAATATTGGATGATAATGATTACAGATTATGGTCATAATCACATAATATTCAATAAAATACTTTTAAAAATTCTAAATTTTTAAAAGTATTTTATTTTTTTGTTAAGTATTTTGAAGCCATTTGAAGCCATTTGAAGTATTTTGTAGTCAATCTATTATAATCAATTATGCAATTACTAATAAATTTAATTGCAATTTATCTAATTGAAAAACTAATTACTCAAATAAATTTTTTATTTATATTTTATTAAGGGAGGTCATCATATGAAATTATTTGCTAGAAAAAAAGACGTAAACTCTATTTTAGACAATAATAAGAGTAGCTCTGTAGAGCGAACTTTAAGTGCATTTGATGTAACTATAATGAGTATTGGCGCAACAATTGGAACTGGAGTAATGGTATTAGCAGGTGTTGTAGCTGCAAGAGATGCAGGTCCTGCTGTAGTTTTATCATTTATTGCATCTGCAATTGCTTGTACACTTGTAGCTTTATGTTATTCTGAATTTGCATCGTCAATTCCAACATCAGGAAGCGCATATGCTTATATCTATGTATCTTTAGGTGAATTTATTGCTCATTTAGTTGGCTGGACACTCTTTATTGGATATACGGTGCTCGCAGCAACTGTAGCCAGTGGTTGGTCATCATATTTTATTAGTTTATTAAAAGAATTTGGAATTAAGTTGCCAGCTGCCTTTTCAAGCATTCCAAGTCAAGGTGGAATAATGAATATTCCAGCAGTTGTTGTAGTGCTAATTATTGCTTTCTTATTATCCAGAGGAACAAAGGAAAGTAAAAAAATAAATAATTTTATGGTATTCACAAAACTTGCTGTTATAGCTTTATTTATAATTGTAGGTGCATTTTTTATAAAGCCAGTAAGATGGCAGCCATTTATGCCGTTTGGTTTTAAAGGTGTATTTGCTGGTGCAGCATCTGTATTCCTTGCTTTTGCTGGTTTTGATGCAGTTTCAACTTCTGCTGAGGAAGTAAAAGATCCTCAAAAGAACCTACCAAGAGGTATTATTGGTTCAATGCTAGGATGTGCATTTATATATGTTATAGTTAGTTTAGTTTTAACTGGAATGGTTGATTATAGAAATTTAAATGTTGGTGATGCTATGGCTTATGCATTAAGTTCTACAGGTCAAAGCTGGGCAGCTTCTTTACTTTCAGTAGGTGCGGTTATAGGGATTTTGGCTGTAGTACTTGCATACGTTTACGGAGCATCACGTATATTATTCTCAATGAGTCGTGATAAATTGCTTCCAGGAAAGTTTTCTAGTGTAAATAAAGAAACAAATGTTCCTGTATTTTCAACTTGGGTAGTAGGATGTTTAGGTGCTATATTAGCTGGTGTTGCGGATATAAAACAATTAGCAGATTTGACAAACATGATTCTTCTAGCAGCATTCTCGCTTGTGGCTATATCTATAATTGTGCTTAGAAAAACTCATCCAAAATTAGAAAGAAAATTTACAGTACCTTTAGTTCCAGTTCTACCTTTAATTGCAGTAGTATGTTGTGTATTCCTTATGCTTAGCTTATCAAAAACAACATGGGTATACTTCGGTGTATCAGTTGCATTAGGTATAATTGTTTATGCAACGTATTCACACAAGCATAGTTTATTGCAAGAAGGCGATGGCAGCTTTAGTAAAGCAGGAGAAACAGAAAGAAAAGGTGCTTAATTATTTTAATAACTATGTAAAAAAATAAAATTATTTATAAATGCAATTTAAAAGATGGAAAAGACAGACTTTTACAAATCAATAAATTATTAAAAAAAATGACTTTAGCTTGAAAATATATGCTAGAGTCATTTTTATTATTTTGATTAGTTATTATCAATATTTATATTAGAAAATTCCATATAGGTATTTTACATATAAAGGTAGCGCATGATACAATTAAATTATGTAAAAACGATATGATAAAAATAAGTAATTTTAAGAAAAGAGGTACGTTATGGTCGATATTTGCTTGCTTGGGTGTGGTGGGAATGTGCCTACACCTAATAGAAATCTAACTTCACTCTTAATATCCTATAAAGGTGAAAAAATTTTAATAGATTGTGGAGAAGGAACTCAAGTATCTATGAAAATTTTAGGTTGGGGATTTAAAGATATAAGTGTAATTTGTTTCACTCATTATCATGCTGATCATGTAATTGGACTTCCTGGACTTTTGCTTACTATAGCAAATTCTGGACGCAAAGAACCTTTATATATAGTTGGACCGGAAGGGTTAAGTAGAGTTGTAAAAGGACTTACAGTAGTATCTCCAGTGCTTCCTTATTATGTAGATTTAATAGAACTTCCAACTAATGATGAAAATTATTTTGAAGATAAAATAATTCAAATTGGCAATATGGGATTATATGCACAACCTGTATACCATACTATGCCTTGTCTTGCTTACAGCGTAAACGTAAATAGAAGTAGAAAATTTAATGTTGAAAAAGCAAAGATTAATAATGTACCTCTAAGTTTATGGAATTTACTTCAAAAGGGAGAGCTTATAAAAAAAGATGGAAAAGTATACACGCCAGATATGGTATTGGGTGAAGAACGAAGAGGATTAAAATTAAGCTATTGTACAGATACAAGACCTACAAAAGAACTTGTTTCATTTGTAAAAAAATCAGATTTATTTGTATGTGAAGGAATGTATGGAGACGATGAAAAACTTCCCAAAGCATTGGAAAATAGACATATGCTTTTTTCGGAAGCTGCTCTAATTGCAAGAGAAGCTGAAGTGAAAGAATTGTGGCTTACTCATTTTAGTCCATCACTTGCAAATCCTGAAGATTATATTTTAAATACAAAAAATATATTTGAAAATACTTTCTTAGGAGAAGATAGAAAAATATCAACTTTAAATTTTGAGTAACATTAAGAAAAAATATATAGCAGCTGGTTCGTATATGCCCTTATCATATACATAGCAGCTGCTAAGTAGATCCTAATTCAATAAACTCATTTTCAACTATTTGAATTCTAACAACCATCCTTTCTATAGTAATCATCTAAAATCCTGAATAACCATAACAGGTACATAGAAAAATTTACTTTTATTGATCTCGATTTAACTTAACAATACATTCAATACTTTAACTTAGTATATTAAAAAACATACTTATAAAAATTAGAATAGAAAGATTAAATTTAAGGGAATATATTATTTGAATTAGAACCTACTAGACATAATATAAAAAATATTAAATGCCCATTGGTATATTCCTCTTCTTTCTACAGATTAAAATATTGAATAAAACTTTAAGTTTCTGGCGGTATCACCTCGATCCTATTTATTATCAATAGATATGTTCTTGTGTCTAGAGGTTGTCTATTGATTAATTAGATAATACTATATTCATTGACAAAAGTCAATATTCTGAATAAAATAATTATTTTTAATTTTTAATAAACAATGGGAGGATTAAAGGAGCGATTATGTTATGAGGCAACAAGTGATTAAAGATATTAAAAATTTAATGTTTAGATTCAATGAAGATGATGTATTGGCATTATCTTCTCAACTTGCATACAGTTTAATATTTGCCTTTTTTCCATTCTTAATATTTCTCATGACTGTTCTAGGATATAGTTCTATTGATAGCCAAGATATTTTAGTGGGATTAAATAGGATTATTCCACGAAGTGCCTTGGAGCTAATTAAGAATACTATAATAGAAGTGGTAGATTATAAAAATCCTCATCTAATGTCTTTTAGCTTAATCTTTACAATATGGTCAGCTTCAAGTGGCTTTAATGCTGTTATTAAAGGATTGAATAAAGCCTATGATGAGTTGGAACATAGAAGTTTCTTAAAAGTTCAATTCACTTCTGTATTGTGTACTATAGGATTAGTAATTGCAATATTTGCTATGATCTTTTTATTGGTTTTTGGTCAAATAATTGGAAATTCAATGGCATTCAATTTAGGGCTTTCAGAAGAATTTAAAATCCTTTGGAATGTAGTAAGATATATTATTATTATTACATTAACTGTTTTTGTATTGGCAGCGTTATATCATTATACTCCATGTAGAAGACTTACATGGAAAGAGGTAAGTTATGGCGCAATATTTGCTACAATTGGATTGATATCAGTATCAATTGGTTTTGCCTTTTATGTAAATAATTTTGGTAATTATTCTAAAATATATGGAAGTATTGGTGCTGTAATAATATTATTAACTTGGCTGTTTTTTATATCAATTACTGTGGTCATGGGAGGCGAGCTAAATGCAACGTTAGCTTTCGATAGAGAGGGAAAGAAAAAAAATCATAAAAATATTTCTTAGTATAATATATGAAAAAAGCTATGGAACTAAGGTTGTGAACCTATATTCCATGGCTTTTTTTAATTAAGATTGATAATTAATTTTATAGTATATAAAAAAAAAAATTAGTAATAATATAAAATGTATGTCTGAACTAAAAACTTATTCTAGAGGGTGATAAATTGAACCATAAAGACTATATGAGAAAAATTTATAAAAATTTTTATGATTTTATAACGGAATGTTCTAGTAAAGAATTAGAATATTTTATTTTAGATTCTAAATTTACTACTTTTTTTAATACGAAAATAAGTGAAGTGATTAAAGAAATAGAAGATGAAGGAAAATCTAATATAGAAGCAACTATAATATTTAGTACAAAAGGTGAAATAGCCTTAATAGATAGTTACATAGTAGGAAGGCATTTAGCTAACAGTTACAAAGTTTACATGGAACGACATTATAAACAAGATTCTTTGAATAAAATAGTTAAATACATAGTAAACGGTAATAAAAAATCTAAAAAAGACTTTTTAATATTATCTTTTAGTGAATTAAATAACACATTAAAAAGTATGTATAGTGATATAAAATGTAAAAAAGAAATAGCAGATAAGTATAAACAATTCTACAATTTGGAAAAGTATGAAGAGAATCAGTGTTTAGTATTAATTACAGCAATACTTGTATTGGAAGATATATGTAAATTTACAAGAATTGAGCAAGAAATTTTAATAGAAGCTATTAATTGTTATTTAAATAAAATGTAGTCAAAGTATTTGTAGTTTCGACAATACTAAACGTTAAAATATGAAAATTATTACATTTAAGGAATTTCAAAGTTGTTAGATTTGGTATTAGAAGCTTTTTGATGTCATATAAGAGGGATAAGTTATAATTAACATTATCATGAAATGACATATTTTTTTTAAAGTATGTGCTAATATAGTGTTGAAGTTGATTATGGGGGGGCAAAATCATGATAGTAGAAAATCTGGTTAGAACTCAAAAGACGGAAAAAATGAGGTATAATTATTTATACAGGTTGCTAAAAAGCAAACTTTCAATAACGTATGGAATAGATACCATAGAGGTACAGGCATATGGCATTGAAGTTGAAAGACAGGACTTTTTAGAGGATAAGTTAGTAAATATAGAAAGAGACTGTGTTAAAAGTATAAGTACTCAAAGGTATAAGGTTCATAATTTATTAAAATTGTTATATGATAATTGTGTATCACCTATACATTTAATTGAAGTGTTAGGTGAAAACATTGACGACTATATAGTTGATTTTGATAAAGAAATAAAATATATTGCTTATTAAAATATTTACAAAATGAAGAGGAAAAAATCCTCTTTTTTTCTTTGTAGTAGTAATTAAAGATAACAGTTTATACTTTTAAAATCAATAATTTTACTTTATTATATTAAGTAAGGCTAATATTTAATAAAACACATGGGGGTGATGTTTTGATTTTAGGTGTTGGTATAGACATAGTTGAGATAAGAAGAATTAAGGAAGCTATGGAGAAACATGCAAATTTTATAAATAGATTATTTAGTAAGAATGAGATAGAGTATTTTAAGGTGAGGAATTTAAGACCTGAATTTGTTGCTGGAAGGTTTGCTGCAAAAGAAGCTGTAGTTAAAGCTATGGGTACTGGTTTCAGTGGATTTGAAATTAAAGACATTGAAATAGATAGAACAGCTTCTGGAAAGCCTATAGTTGTATTGAGAGGTAAAGCAAAAATGATAGCACAAAAGTGTGGTAATTATAAAATTCATGTAAGTATATCCCATAGCTTAGATAATGCCATAGCTTATGCTACAATGGAGGTAGATAAATTTGAAGATTGCAACGTCAGAAATAATGAGGATGATAGATAGCTATTGCATAAATGAATTACATATGCCTGGAATTGTTTTAATGGAAAATGCAGCTTTAAAAGTTGTAAAGAATATAGATTTAGATAAGTATGATAGTTTTTGCATAGTGTGTACTAAAGGGAATAATGGTGGAGATGGATTTGCTATAGCAAGACATTTACACATTTTGGGCAAAAGTGCAGAGATATTTTTAGTAGGTGGAAAGGAAAATATGAAACCTGACTGTAAAATTAATTATGATATATTGAAGAATATGGGGATTCATATTGATAAGGTAGATAATTTAGAAGACATTAATGAGTTAAGAGATTGTATAGAAAGAAATCAAGTAACTATAGATGCCATTTTTGGAACAGGATTATCGAGGAATGTGGAAGGGATATTTGAGTCGGTTATATCTATAATTAACGAAAATAGCAAGTACATTATTTCAGTAGATGTTCCATCGGGTTTTGATAGCAATACAGGGGAAATATTAGGTAAATGTATAAGGGCTAATGAAACTGTATCTTTTGAACTATATAAAAGAGGGTTTTTAAACTATGGAACAGACAAAGTGACAGGGAAAATAATTATAGAGAAAATAGGAATACCAGAGAGTGCTATAAATAAATTTCATAATAATGAATTTATTATGGATAGAAATATGATAAAGAATAACTTGGTAAAAAGGGATAAGTATTGTTACAAGGGTGATTATGGAAAAGTTACTATATTTGCAGGATCAAAAGGATTTACTGGAGCAGCATATATTTGTTCAGAAGGTGCTGTGAGAAGTGGAGCGGGTCTTGTAACACTATGTTGTCATAAAGAAATTCAACCTATACTAAGCTCTAAGTTAGTAGAAGCTATGACTGTTTCTTTTGAAGAAGAAAGTAGAATTGAAGAGCTTATAGATAAAAGCGATGGTATAGCCATAGGTCCAGGAATGGGAAATAATAAAAATACTCTTAATATATTGAAAAATATTTTAAACAGAGCTAAAAATACAGTGGTTATAGATGCAGATGCTATAAATGTACTTAAAGATAATTTGGATATTTTAGTACATAGAAACTGTGAAGTCATTTTAACTCCTCACTTAGGAGAAATGTCAAGAATAACTGGTTTGTCTGTAGATTATATAAAAGAACACAGATTAGAGGTGTCTCAAGCTTTTGCTAAAAAGAATAAAGTTGTAATACTTTTGAAAGGATATAACACTATAATTACAGATGGGGATAGTACCATAATTAATCCTACAGGAAATAGTTCTATGGCTTCAGGAGGAATGGGGGATTGTCTTACAGGCATGATAGCTTCATTCATAGGCCAAGGATATAATAGCATGGATTCGACTTGCATATCAGCGTTTATTCATGGATATTGTGGGGAGGTATTGTCAAAAGAAATGTTTTGTGTAAATGCTACACATATATTAAATAACTTACCATTTATAATTAAAGAATTACAAGAATAGAGAATAATATTTAAGACTATTATAAAGGAACATATAGGAATATTATTAATAATGGATTAATACTCTCTATTATAAGTGTTTTTTAGGGGGAATAAAATGAGACGTAAACTATTAATAATAACTATTATGTTCTTTTTATTTTTTTTGTTATTATCAGGATGTAAGAACAATGAGGACAAATCAGAAAAAATTATTGGAAATTTTAAAAATCTAGATAGTTATAGCTGTGATGTGGATATGAAAATACAAAATGATAAACAAACTGTGAGTTATAAAGGAAAACAATTTTATGATAAAAGATATGGATATAGATTTGAACTTGAAAATAATAGAGTAATGGTATACAAAGATAATAATATATTCGTAAAAGATTTGAAAAGTGGATTTAAGTATAGTACAGATAAAAATTTTGATAGTGTATTTAAATTGAGCTTTATAGGTGAGTATGTAGGGCTCGTTTATACTAATGAAAAAATAAAAGTTTCTTCAAAAACTATAGATAATAAAAAGTATGAAGTTATATCTTTGGATATTCCAGGTAATAACAAAAATATTAATAAAGCTAACTTATATATAGATGCGGATAATGAAAAACCAGAATATTTAAGTATATATGATTGGAGAGATACTGAAAAAATTAAAGTACAATATTCTAAATTTGATTTCAACAAGGAATTGAATAAGAATTTATTTGTTATAGAATAGAAATATGTTTATATGGATTTTGCAAGGTCAACTTATTAAAATTGAAATAAATTTAATTTTTTAAACAATTTGAATGATATATGTATTAAAAATATTGTATAATTAATATGTATGGAAGCATATTATAATTTTTACTTTATTTTAGAAGGGTGAGATATTTATGTTTAAAAATTTTAGACCTACATGGGTAGAGGTTGACTTGGATAATCTTACATATAACATGAAAAGCATTAGAAAAAAATCGAAAAGCAAAGAACTGATAGGTGTCGTAAAAGCTGATGCTTATGGTCATGGTGCTTTAGAAGTAGCCCCAATACTTTTAGAAAATGGCGCTACAAGACTAGCTGTAGCTGTATTAAGTGAAGGTATTGAATTGAGGAAAAGTGGAATCTCCTGTCATATAATGATATTGGGACTTACACCAAATACACTAATGGATGATTTATTAGAATATGATATAGAACCTGCAGTAACTTCTTATGAGTATGCTAGTGAGTTATCTAAAGCGGCACAAGCTAAAGATAAAGTTGCTAAAATACATGTTGCATTAGATACTGGTATGGGTAGGATTGGATTTTTACCTAATGAAAATAGCATAGAAGAGGTATGCAAAATAAGCAGACTTCCTAATATTGAAATAGAAAGTCTATTCTCACATTTTTGCACTGCTGATGAAATGGACAAGGATTATTCTCATAAACAGTTTGAAAAGTACAATTCATTCTATGAAAAGCTGCAAGAAAAAGGTGTAAAAATGAATATGAGAGATATAGCTAATAGTGCGGCAATAATGGAATTGCCAGAAACACATTATGAAGGGACAAGACCTGGAATAATACTTTATGGATACTATCCATCAACAGAAGTTGATAAGAAAATGTTAGATATAAAACCAGTTATGACATGGAAAGCGAATATAATGCACATAAAAACTCTTGAAAAGGGTGAATATATAGGATATGGAAGAAAATTTAGAACTGAAAGAAAAAGTGTTATTGCTACATTGCCATTAGGATATGCAGATGGATATACTAGAATGCTATCTGGAAAAGCAAAAGTTATAGTTAATGGAAAGTTTGCACCAGTAGTAGGGAACATATGTATGGATCAATGTATGATAGATATTACTGAAATAGAAGATATAAAAGTAGGAGACGAAGTAATACTTATGGGAAGTGATGGGACACTTAAATTTGATGCTGATGACATGGCACCAATGTTAGGAACTATTAATTATGAATTATTGTGCATGATAAGTAAAAGGGTTCCTAGAGTTTATATTAAAGATGGAAAAATTACCAAGGTTAGAAACTATATATAGTTTCTAATAGTTTTCACAGGACAGTAAAGGAAAAATACCTTTACTGTCTGATAACAATTATAAATCCAACAAAAATTACATATATTTAAATTAAGTGTGCAGTCTCTATGAAAATTTTAATTATGCTTGTTAAAATATTCAGCAACTAATTTATTTAAATTGAATAATTGATAGCTATGCAGATAAATTTATTTTTTACAATATATTAAATATAGCTATATTTGGGCATAATACTTTATGGAGATATATATTAAATCACTTTTTATTAATTTATCGTAGTACATATTAAATTAAAATTGTATGTTTATAATACATAATAGTACAATATATTTGCAATAATAAGAGATTATTTGTAAAAAATACAAGTAGAAAAATGGGGAAAATACAGATAATTTCTTTGACACATTAATAGCTTTAGGACTATAATTTATATGTATATATTTCGCTTAAGTTAATAGGAGGTATTGATTTTTATATGTCAAATTCAAAGAGATTAGTGGTAAACCTCTCAGAAACACTTTATAATGAATTGAATAAAGTACTTCAAGAAGATTGCAAAAAAAGCAGTGAATTTATTCGAGAAGCTATCATATTATATATTAAAGAGAAAAAGAGATCAAATATATCAGCGATGGAAAAAGGTTATAAGGAGATGGCACAACTTAATCTAGAATTTGCAGAAATGGGCTTTGCAAATGACATGAAAGATTTTAAAGAATATGAAGCAAAGCTTTCGGAGAGTGATTTAGCTGATGACAACAATAGTAAAAAGAGGAGATATATTTTATGCTGATTTAAGCCCTGTAGTGGGGTCAGAACAAGGAGGAATAAGACCAGTAATCATTATTCAAAATGATGTTGGTAATAAATACAGTCCTACGGTAATAGTAGCAGCAATTACTTCCCAGATAAATAAGGCAAAACTTCCAACTCATGTGGAAATTTCATCAGAAGCCTATGGACTTAATAAAGATTCGGTAGTATTGCTTGAACAGATAAGAACTTTAGATAAAAGAAGATTGAAAGAAAAAATAGGTCATATGACAGATATAGATATGAAAAAAGTAGATGATGCACTTTTAGTAAGTGTGGGCTTGTAATAAGCTTGAAATAGGGATTTTAAATCCCTATTTTTTTGTGTATATAAAAATGGTGTTTTGTGATAAAATAATAAGTAGATTGCAATTGTTTGCTTATTAGGAGGTTGAGAGTGTGAAAAAAAATATAGAAGAACTTAAAAAAGTAGCGCAGCAGGTTAGAAAAGATATTGTAATGATGCTAACTGAATCAGGTTCAGGACATCCAGGAGGTTCTTTATCTGCAGTAGAAATTTTAACAACATTGTATTTCGATGAAATGAATGTAAGTCCTGAAAAAGGAAGAGATTTAGATAGAGATAGATTTGTTCTTTCTAAGGGTCATGCGGCACCTGTATTGTATAGTGTGCTTGCAAGAAAGGGATATTTTGATGTTGAAGAATTAAAAAAACTTAGAAAAATTGGATCAATTCTTCAAGGTCACCCTAATATGAATGAAGTACCAGGAGTAGATATGTCTACAGGATCATTAGGACAGGGAGTATCTGCAGCAGTTGGTATGGCTATAGCTGGAAAATTGGATAAAAAGGATTACAGAGTATATACATTACTTGGAGATGGAGAATTAGAAGAAGGAGAAGTTTGGGAAGCATCAATGGCAGCAGCTCAATATAAGTTAGATAATCTTACTGCTTTTGTTGATTATAATGGACTTCAGATAGATGGACCATGTAAAGATGTAATGTCAGCAGAACCTATTGCTGATAAATTTGTAGCTTTTGGATGGAATGTATTAGAAGTAGATGGACATAGTTTTGAAGAATTAATTGATGCTATAGGAAAAGCTAAAACTGTAAAAGGAAAACCAACAATGATAGTATGTAAAACTGTAAAAGGTAAAGGCGTATCCTTTATGGAAAATCAAGTAGGCTGGCATGGAAATGCTCCAAGTATGGAACAATGTGAGCAGGCTTTAAAGGAAATTGGAGGTGAAGAATAATGTCCAATAAAATAGCAACAAGAGAAGCTTATGGAAAAGCTTTAGCAAAAATAGGTCAGGAAAATGAAAATATAGTTGTACTTGATGCAGATTTATCGAAATCAACTAAAACTGCAGAATTTAAAAAAGTTTGTCCTGAAAGATTCATAAACATGGGAATTGCAGAAGGTAACATGATGGCAGTAGCAGCGGGAATGTCAACTTGTGGAAAAATACCTTTTGTAAGCAGTTTTGCTATGTTTGCTGCAGGAAGAGCTTTTGAACAGATAAGAAATTCTATATGCTACCCAAAATTAAATGTAAAAATATGTGCAACTCATGCAGGAATAACAGTTGGAGAAGATGGAGCATCTCACCAATCTGTTGAAGATATTTCATTAATGAGAAGTATACCTAATATGACAGTAATATGCCCAAGTGATGCAGTAGAAGCAGAAGCTGTAATTAAAGCTGTAAGTGAACTTAATGGACCTTGCTATGTTAGACTTGGAAGATCAGGTGTTCCAGTTATAAATGATAGACCTGATTATAAATTTGAGCTAGGAAAAGCTGTAACATTGAGAGAAGGAAAAGAAGCAACTATAATTGCTACAGGTATAATGGTAGATGCAGCATTAGAAGCATATAATACTCTTTCAGAAGAAGGAATAAAGGTTAAAATTGTAAACATACATACAATAAAACCTATAGATAAAGATGCTATAATAAATTCAGCAAGAGAAACAGGAGTTGTAATAACTGCTGAAGAGCACAGCATAATAGGTGGATTAGGTTCTGCTGTATGTGAAGTGTTAAGTGAAAATCTTCCTACCCCAGTAGTAAGAGTAGGAATAAAGGATACTTTTGGAGAAAGCGGAAAGCCTGCGGAGCTTTTAAAAGCTTATGGATTAACTTCGGATGATATAGTAAAAGCAGTTAAAAAAGGATTAAGCTTGAAATAGAATATTATGTAAATGGTGGTGTTTATTACAAATGCCGCCATTTTTAATTTAAATAAATTGAAATCTGAGGATTAGCTTGCCATATATGTATCATTTTATTAACAAAAAATTAGCATAATAGTTTTTTATTTAATGTCGTATTATGTTATAATATTTTTAGCAATGCAGAAAAGCTATGTAAACTTAATATGCATGTAAGGAGATGTTTGAATGATACAGTTTAATAATGTAAGCAAAGTTTATAATAATAATATATTTGCCTTATCTAATGTGAATGTAAATATAGAAAAAGGGGAATTCGTATTTTTAGTAGGACCAAGTGGAGCAGGAAAATCTACCTTTATAAAAATTTTGCTAAAAGAGGTTGACGTAACTAATGGAAGCATAATAGTAAATAATACAGATATAACAAATTTAAAGAGAAAATCAATACCATATTATAGAAGGAAAATAGGAGTTGTTTTTCAGGATTTTAGATTAATTCCTACATTAAATGTTTATGAAAATGTAGCATTTGCAATGAGGGTAGTAGAAGCACCTCTAAAAGATATAAGAAAAAAAGTACCAGTGGTTTTATCTCTTGTTGGACTAGCTAATAAGTATAAGGCTTTTCCACATGAGTTATCAGGTGGAGAACAACAGAGAATATCATTAGCAAGAGCTATAGTAAATAGTCCATCAATATTAATTGCTGATGAACCTACAGGAAATTTGGATCCCGAAACTTCAATGGATATTATGGAAACTTTAAATGATATAAGTCGTGCAGGAACTACTGTTGTTATGGCCACTCATGCTAAGGACATAGTAGACAGTATGAGAAAAAGGGTTATAGCCATAGAAAAAGGAGTTATAGTAAGAGACGAGAAAAGGGGTGCATACGGATATGAGGATTAGTACAATTAAGTTCTCTATAGTAGATGCTTTAAAAAGCTTAAAGAGAAACAAAACTATAAGTAGTGCAGCAGCAGCAACGGTTGCAGCAACTCTTTTCATATTGGGAGTTTTCTGGCTTACTATACAAAATGTTAATCAAGGAATACTTGAAGTAGAGTCAAGAGTAGAGGTAAAAGTTATATTGAAAGATAATATAACTATGTTACAGCAAAGAGATATAGAAAAGAAGATAAAAGATGTAGATGGAGTAGAAGATGTTAGCTATGAAACTAAAGCTCAGGCTATAGAAAAGTTTAGAAAGCAATTAGGGGAACAAAATAAAGGATTACTGGACGGATTGGATAAGGACAATCCTATGCCCAATTCATACATAATAAAGGTCCAAAAGCCAGAAGTAGTATCTAATGTTGTAAGTGCAATAAAAAGTATGCCAGGTATAGATGAAATAAAAGATGGCAGAGATATTGTAAATAAGATTATAACAATAACAAGAACTATAAAATGGGTTGGAAGTGTAATGTTTGTAATATTAATGGGAGTTTCATTATTCTTAATAGGAAATACTATAAAGCTTACAGTATATTCAAGAAGAAGAGAAATAGGTATAATGAAATATATAGGGGCTACAGATTGGTTTATAAGATGGCCATTTATAATTGAAGGTATGATAATCGGAGTTGCAGGCGGTATAGTAGCAGATATAATTTTATATTATGCTTACAGAATGGCTTATACAAAAGTTTCATCAGGGTTAGTTATGATTCAATTAGTTGAACCTCAATATGTTTTAACTAACATTCTTGGCTTATTCATATTAGTAGGTATGATTATAGGAGCAGCAGGCAGTATTTCTTCTATAAGAAAGTTTTTAGATGTCTAATAAGCATGCAGTTTAATACTGCATGCTAATTTTTTATAAATACTTGTGCAAATTTATTTTTTTTAATGTTATAATTATTTAAGATTTATATAAATAATATAGGTATATAAGCTTTAAATCAAAGAGGTGGAAAAATTGAATAAAAAAAAGTGGATATCACTAACCATAGTAGCTGTACTTGTAACGAATACAATTACTTTATTTGGAACAAAATCATATATTCAAAACAATAGTAATGTAAGTAAGTTTTATAAATTATTTCAAGTAGAGAGTGCATTGCATAAGTATTATGATGGTAATATAAATGAATCAGATTTAGTAGAAGGAGCTATTAAAGGAATGACAGATGCACTAAAAGATCCTTATACAGTATTTATGAATAAAAAAGAATTTGATGAATTTAATACTCAAACAGAGGGAAACTATAGCGGTGTAGGATTACAAGTTCAAGCTAAGGACGATAAAATTATCATAGCTGATGTATTTGAAGATTCACCAGCTAAGAAAGCAGGATTACTTCCTAAGGATGAAATAGAGAAAGTAAATAATACTGATGTAACAGGAAAAGATCTTGATAGGGCAGTTACTTTAATGAAGGGCAAAGAAGGAACAGAAGTGACTTTAACTATGAATAGAGTAGGTAAAGGCGTTTTTGATGTAAAATTAAAGAGATCAAAAATAAACTTAGTTACAGTAAAAGGAGAAATGCTAGATAAAAATATAGGTTACATACAAATTTCTATGTTTGATGAAAATACAGCTAAGAATCTCCAAAGTAAATTAAGTGAGCTTCAGGGAAAAGGAATGAAATCACTTATAATAGATTTAAGAGGAAACCCTGGTGGACTTCTAAATGAGTGTGTAGATATGGTTTCTAACTTTTTACCAAAGGATAAAGTGATTGTTTCTACCATAGATAAATATAAGAATAAAAAAGAATATAAATCAAGTGGAGGAAACTTTGTAGGATTACCTCTTACAGTACTTACAAACGGTGGATCAGCTAGTGCGTCTGAGATATTTTCGGGTGCTATAAGGGATTATAAAATTGGAACCTTGGTTGGTGAAAAAACTTTTGGAAAAGGTGTTGTTCAAACTATGCTGGATACAGGAGATGGAACTGCACTAAAGGTCACAGTTTCGAAATATTATACTCCAAATGGAGAGAACATACATCATGTTGGTATAAAGCCAGATGTACCAGTAACTTATCCAGAAGAACTTAGAAAGAAAGCCTATGATAGAAGTTTAGATCCTCAGTTTAGTAAAGCACTTGAAATAGCAAAAACTAAAGTTAAATAGTAGATATTTGTTATTTTGATTAAGAATAAATATAAAGATATAATATATTTATGGGTTTTAAGTTAGGCAGAAATTTCTGTCTAACTTCATTTATGGAGAGGGGAAAGTAGATTAATGAGTATTTTATTATATACTTTAAAATCAGTAGCTTTTGCATTAACGGAACCATACTTAGTTGCGTTTTTGATTATTTTAGCATTTGTACTTTATAGAAGAAATAAGAAGACTTCTATTATGCAGAAAATGATAATAGGAGAAAGGATAAATTCTCCTTTTGAATTAACTATATCTCAAATTGTTATAGGCATTTTTGCAGGTACTATTGCTAGTGTTATGATGTCTTATTTAGGTATTGTATTTGATGAAAATTCAGCTGTAGATTTAGTATTTTTACTATCCATAGTTTTCATGTTTTTTAATCAGAGATTTATATGCTTTTCTTATTCAGGAGCAGTTCTTGGAATTGTGAGTATAGCACTAAGTTTCCTTTCAGTTAGTCTAAAAATGCCTAATTTAGATATTTTAAAAATAGATATAGTATCTCTAATGAGTATGGTTGCAGTATTGCACTTTATAGAAGGATTTTTAATAATTTTAGATGGTGATACAGGATATATACCTGTATTTACAAATAGAAATGGCAGGATAGTAGGAGGGTTTGCGCTTCAAAGATATTGGACACTTCCAGTAGCAATGTTTTTTATTTTGCATAGTGTATCTAATCCAGGCTTATCATGGCAGATACCTACACCAAACTGGTGGCCTTTAGTAAATAATTCCATGCCTTCAAATGTATTGAAAAATGCACTAGTAGCTTTGATTCCTTTTTATGGAGTGATAGGTTATAACAGCATAACTTTTACAAGAGACAAGAAAGAGAAAACCTTAATGTCTGGGGGATTAACTATAATATACAGTTTAGCTTTATTTGCATTGGCACAATTGGCTGCTTTAAATATATTCCTAAAAATTTTAGTACTTGTATTTGCACCAGTTGCGCACGAAGGAATGATAATTTTTCAAAGGCGATTAGAGTTAAAGGGCACTCCCAAATATACAAGTGATGAAGAAGGAATTATGGTTTTAGAAGTTGCACCTAATTCTCCTGCTAATGAAATGGGAATTTCTACAGGGGATTTACTGGTAGAAATTAACAGTGAAAAAGTTGAGAATGAAGAAAAGATAAGTGAAATTATTAGAGAAACTTCAAATTTTATTTGGTTTAAAGTAAAAAAGGTTACTGGAAAATTTGAAGAGGTAAGCTATAACAAAATGAACAATTCAAAAAGATTGGGAATAGTATTTGTACCAAAAGGAGTTCCAAAGGATAGTATGGTAGTAAAGTTTGATGAAAACAAGTTTGAGGAGATATTACAAAAAATCAAAAATAAGGATAGGGATGAATAGAGAATGAAAGAATTTAAAATACATTCAAAATTTAAGCCTACAGGAGATCAACCGCAAGCTATAGACAGTGTAGTAAAAAGTATAAATAATAAAGAGAAATTTCAAACTCTTTTAGGAGTTACAGGGTCAGGTAAAACTTTTACTATGGCAAATATAATTGAACGTGTAAAAAAGCCAACTTTAGTTTTAGCTCATAATAAAACTTTGGCAGCTCAGTTATGTTCAGAATTTAGAGAATTTTTTCCGGAAAATTGTGTAGAGTATTTTGTATCTTACTATGATTATTATCAACCTGAAGCCTATGTTGCTCAAACGGATACTTATATAGAAAAAGATGCATCCATAAATGATGAGATAGATAAGCTAAGACATTCAGCTACGTCTGCTTTGTTAGAGGGAAGAGATGTAATTGTAGTAGCATCAGTATCATGCATATATGGTTTAGGAAATCCAGAAGAATATAAAAAACTTACTTTATCCTTAAGAGAAGGAATGATTAAGGATAGGGATGAAGTTCTGAAAAAGCTTGTAGAAATACAGTATGAGAGAAATGAGATAAATTTTGTAAGAGGTACATTTAGGGTAAAAGGAGATGTACTTGACATATTTCCAGCCGCATCTAGTGGAAAAGCTATAAGAATAGAATTTTTTGGTGATGAAATAGATAGAATAAAAGAATTTGATGCATTAACGGGTGAAACTATAGGAACTATGAAGCATGCATCTATATTTCCAGCATCCCATTTTGCTACTTCTAAGGAAAGGCTGGAAATAGCTATAAAAAATATAGAATCAGAATTAGAAGAAAGAGTAAGAGAGCTCACATCTCAAGATAAGCTTTTGGAGGCTCAAAGAATAAAGCAGAGAACAAACTTTGATATAGAGATGATGAGAGAAGTAGGATATTGCAGTGGTATTGAAAATTATTCAAGGATATTAGATGGAAGAGCAAAAGGAACTCCTCCGCAAACTCTTATAGATTACTTTCCTGAAGATTATTTACTTTTTATAGATGAAAGTCATGTTACTATGCCTCAAGTAAAAGCTATGTACGCTGGAGATAGGTCCAGAAAAGAATCTTTGGTTGATTATGGATTCAGATTACCTTCAGCATTTGATAATAGACCACTTACATTTAATGAATTTGAAGGTAAGTTAAATCAAGTAGTTTTTGTAAGTGCAACCCCTGCAAATTATGAATTAGAACATTCTACAAATGTGGCAGAACAAATAATAAGGCCTACAGGACTATTGGACCCTGAAATCGAAGTTAAACCTATTAAAGGTCAGATAGACGATTTGTATAAAAATATAGTAGAAACTATAAAAAGAGGATATAGAATTCTTGTAACAACTCTTACGAAAAAAATGGCAGAGGATTTATCAGATTACTTTAAAGAAATGAATATCAAGGCAAATTACTTACATTCCGGTATAGATACTATACAGAGAATGGAAATAATAAGAGATTTGAGAAAAGGTGAATTTGATGTATTAATTGGAATAAATCTTTTAAGGGAAGGTCTTGATATACCTGAGGTTGCTTTAGTAGCTATACTTGATGCTGATAAAGAAGGATTTTTAAGGTCTGAACGTTCTTTGATTCAAACTATAGGAAGAGCTGCAAGAAACTCAGAAAGTAAAGTTATTATGTATGCAGATAGAATAACCGATTCTATGGGAAAAGCAATATCGGAGACTAATAGAAGAAGAAAAATACAAATGGAGTATAATGAGAAACATAATATAATACCTAAAACCATTGATAAAGAAATTAGAGAAGTAATTGAAGCTACTAAGGTTTTAGAAGAAAAAGCACAGTATGGTAGTTTAGAAGAAGCTATGGAAGCTAATAATGAAAATATAGATTTATTAATTTCAAAATATGAAAAAGAAATGAAACAAGCAGCAAAAGAGCTTCAGTTTGAATTAGCAGCAGATTTAAGAGATAAAATATTAAAATTAAAAAAACAAAAAAAGAAAAACTAGCGACGGATAGAAACAAAGCTTGTTGAGATATATTGTACTATGAGAAAATGAGGAGTGTAAACAAAAGTAATGAAGGATAAAATAGTAATAAAAGGTGCAAAAGTTCATAATTTAAAGAATGTAGATTTAGAAATTCCAAGAGATAAGTTAATTGTATTTACAGGATTATCTGGTTCAGGAAAATCATCTTTAGCATTTGATACTTTGTATGCAGAAGGACAAAGACGATATGTTGAATCGTTATCTGCTTATGCAAGACAATTTTTAGGCCAGATGAACAAACCAGATGTGGAATATATAGAAGGGTTATCTCCAGCAATATCCATAGATCAAAAGACAACAAGTAGAAATCCACGTTCCACTGTGGGAACTGTTACTGAAATATATGATTATTTAAGGCTTTTATATGCAAAGATAGGAATACCTCATTGCCCTAAGTGTGGAAAAGAAATAAAGCAGCAAACAGTAGATCAAATGGTAGATAGAATAATGTCCATGGAGGAGAGAACAAAAATTCAAGTATTGGCACCTGTAATAAAGGGAAGAAAAGGTGAGCATGTAAAAGTATTAGAAAACATAAGGAAAAATGGGTATGTAAGAGCAAGAATAGATGGAAATATTGTAGAATTAGAAGAAGAAGATATTAAACTTCAGAAAAATATAAAACATACTATTGAAGTAATAATAGATAGATTAATTATTAAAGAGGATATAAGAAGTAGATTAGCTGATTCAATTGAAACTGCATTAAAATTATCAGAAGGTGTTGTTATTATAAATGTTATTGGAGAAAAAGATATTTTATTCAGTGAGAAATTTGCTTGTGTAGATTGTGGTATAAGCATAGGAGAAATAGCACCTAGGACATTTTCTTTTAATTCACCTTTTGGAAAATGTGAATGTTGTGATGGTCTGGGTACACTTATGGAAATAGATGAAGATTTAGTAATACCTGACAAGAGTAAAAGTATTGCAGATGGAGCCATAGAAACTATGGGTAGCGGAAGTTTAAAGGAAGATTCTTGGACATTTAGTATACTAAAGGCACTTGCTAAAGAATACAAATTTTCATTGAATACACCAGTAGAAAAATTAGATCCAGAAATAATAAATATTATATTTTATGGTACAAAAGGAAGAAAGATAAAAGGAAAATATAGAAGTGAAAATGGGTTAATGGAATTTGACCATGCTTTTGAAGGTTTTATTAATAATCTAAAAAGAAGGTATTTAGAAACTAATTCTGATTATATAAAAAGTCAAATTGAAGCATATATGAGTGATGCTCTTTGTTCTAAATGTGGTGGAACTAGACTTAAAAGTGAAGCTTTAGCTGTTACTGTTGGGGAAAAGAATATAGCTCAGTTTTGTGAAATGTCAGTAAAAGATGAATTAAAGTTTTTAGATGAAATTAAGCTATCTGAAAAAAATAAAATAATTAGTGAGCAAATATTAAAAGAAATAAAGGGAAGACTAAAGTTTTTAATAGATGTGGGACTTGATTACTTAAATTTGGCAAGAATGGCTGGAACTTTATCAGGAGGAGAATCTCAAAGAATAAGGCTTGCAACTCAAGTTGGATCAGGTTTAGTTGGAGTATTGTATATTCTTGATGAACCAAGTATAGGATTGCATCAAAGAGATAATGATAGATTAATTGGTACTCTAAAACATCTAAGGGATTTAGGTAATACATTAGTAGTAGTAGAACATGATGAAGATACAATGAAGGAAGCAGATTTTATTGTGGATATAGGTCCAGGAGCAGGAGAACATGGGGGAGAAATAATAGAGGCAGGAACTATTGATAAAATAATTAATAATGAAAAGTCTATAACTGGCCAGTATTTAAGTGGAAAAAAGAAAATACTTGTTCCTGAAAGCAGGCGGCTTGGTAATGAAAAATGTATAATAGTAAAAGGTGCTAGACAAAATAATTTAAAAAATATAGATGTAAAATTTCCATTAGGAATTTTTACTTGTGTTACAGGAGTTTCAGGATCAGGAAAAAGCACACTAGTTAATGAAATACTATATAAAGGACTTCATAAAAAAATAAATAACTCTAAAAATAATCCTGGAATTCATAAGGATATAAGTGGAGTAGAAAATATAGATAAAATTATAAATATAGATCAGAGTCCTATAGGAAGGACGCCAAGATCTAATCCAGCTACATATACTGGAGTATTTGACATTATAAGAGAGGTTTTTGCTAGTACTTCAGAATCTAAAATGCGTGGTTATAAACCAGGTAGGTTTAGTTTTAATGTTAAAGGAGGAAGATGTGAAGCCTGCAGCGGTGATGGAATAATAAAGATAGAAATGCAGTTTTTATCTGATGTTTATGTACCATGTGATGTTTGTAAAGGAAAGAGGTATAATAGAGAAACTTTACAAGTAAAATATAAAGGGAAAAACATTGATGATATTTTAAATATGACAGTAGAAGAAGCATTACAGTTCTTTGAAAATATACCTAGAATAAAAAACAAACTACAAACCCTCATGGATGTAGGACTTGGATATGTAAGATTGGGTCAACCATCTACTCAGTTATCAGGAGGAGAGGCTCAAAGAATAAAACTAGCATATGAGTTATCTAAAAGAAGTACTGGAAAAACATTATACATTTTAGATGAGCCAACTACTGGACTGCATATAGATGATGTAAGTAAACTAATAAGTATACTTCAGAGAATTGTGGATACAGGAAATACAGTGATTGTTATAGAACACAACTTAGATGTTATAAAATGTGCAGATTATATTATAGATCTTGGCCCAGAAGGTGGAGAAAAGGGTGGAGAAGTTATTTTTACTGGAAAACCAGAACAAATAGTAGAAAACCAAAGGTCTTATACAGGACAATATTTGAAAAAGATGTTATAATTTAATAAGACTAGCAACTAATCTACCCTAATGCTAGTCTTTTAATGTGTAAAAGGTGTTGTGGAATAAGATTATCAAAAAGTATGAGTACAAGAAGGTGATTATATGGATCTGAATAAGTTAAGCTTAGTTTTTAAAATCATAATAATAGCTATAGTCTATATCATAATTTCTTTAGCTCTTAGAATAATGTATAAAGATATAAAGGGTGGAGATAAGAAAGATAGAAGAAGACATAGAAAATCTTTGGGATTAGAAATTATTAACGCTGGTAATAATTCGAATTTGAGAAAGGGTGCTGTTATACCTATTCATGGAGAAATAAATATAGGAAGAAAAAGTGGAAATTTTATTGTATTGGACGACCCATATGCATCAGGATATCATGCAAGAATATTTTTAAAAAATAACGATTGTATATTAGAAGATTTAAATAGTACAAATGGTACGCTATTAAATGGAAATAGAGTAAATGGCAGAAAGTATTTAAATTCTGGTGATGAAATTGTAATAGGAAACACATCATTTAAGGTAATAGGGTAAAAATTAGATTTTCAATTAAAAATTGGTGGTGAGTGAATTTGGATACTAGTAGAGATGAAAAAAAGCTCTTAAGATATACATATCTTCTGTGCTTAGTGTGTTTTGCCAATCTGGCCATACTTAAACAGCCATTAGATAAGAATGCTATGGTTATGGCTGTGGTTACATGCTTGCTTATAGGATATTCTTATTTTATAATAAGAAAGTTTTTTTCTGATGGAGATAAATATATATTTATATTTTCGAGTATATTATCTGTTATAGGCATTGTTATGATATATAGGTTAAACATGGCTAGTTCCATAAAGCAAATTATATGGTTTGCTATAGGAGTAACAGGTTTTATACTGATAGTGGTAGTGCTTCCAGACTTAAGAAGGTTCAGTAATTATAGATATGGATATTTAGTAATTACTATAATGTTTATGGGTGTTGCTACATTGTTTGGAAGAGAAGTTAATGGTTCTAAGAACTGGATTTTCATAGGAAGTTATGGATTTCAACCCTCGGAATTTGGTAAACTGTTTTTAGTTGCATATTTGGCTTCTGCCCTAAAAGACTATAAAGATTTTAAAAATCTTATAGAGCCAGGCATAGTAGTAATGGCATGCTTAGGGTTTATGGTGTTGCAAAAAGATTTAGGATCTGCTTTAATATTTTTTGGAATATCTGTAACTATGTTGTACATAGCTACATCTAAATTTAAATATGTAATTGCATGCTTTGCTTTATCGAGCATAGGAGCTGTTGCAAGTTACAGACTCTTTGATCATGTAAGAACAAGAGTGTTAATATGGCAAAATCCTTGGCCATATGCCACAAATAAAAGTTATCAGGTAGTACAATCTATGTTTTCTATTGCCTCAGGAGGACTTACAGGGTCAGGACTTGGGCTTGGACATCCAGAATATGTTCCTGTTAACACTACAGATTTTATATTTGCAGCTTTGTGTGAGGAATTGGGTATACTTATAGGATTTGCAATAATAATATTGTATTTTCTACTTTTTTATAGGTGTATGAGAGCAGCAGTATATGAACGAGATAATTTTTCAAGGCTTTTAGCAGTAGGATATGCTGCCATGATTGCATCACAAGTTTTGGTTATAGTAGGGGGAGTTATGAATGCTATTCCTCTTACGGGTATAACATTACCTTTAGTAAGTTATGGAGGAAGTTCTATGCTTATTACGTTTTTTTCTTTGGGTATAATTCAGAAGATATCAGAAGAGGGTAGGTAGAGTATGAATGATATATCAAATAACATAAAAAAGGTTCTTATGATTTTCCTCATATGTTTTATAGGATTAATTTCATATATAACTTATTTTGAAATGGTTGAGGGGCCTAAAATAGTAAACAATACGTACAATAGAAGATTGTGGGTCAAGAGAAATGAAGTTTTGAGAGGAACTATTTACGATAGAAATGGCAAACCTTTAACGAAAAGCTCTAGAGTTAATCAAGAAACCCAAAAGAGAGAGTACACAGGCGGAGAAATATTTGCTCATGCACTAGGATATGTGGATATAAAATATGGTATTACTGGCTTGGAAAAAAAATATGATAAAGAGCTAATGGATACTGATATTGAAGATAATATTAAAAGCTTAATAAAAAATAAAGGTAAAGAACAAGAAAAAATAGGTGATAGCTTAAAAACTACATTAGACTATGATGTTCAAAGTAAAGCTTATGATCTTTTAGGAGATAACAAAGGAGCTGTAGTAGCTCTAAATCCTAAAACAGGAGAAGTTCTGGCAATGGTTTCAAAGCCATCTTTTAATCCTAATAATTTACAAGAAATATGGCAATCCATAAATGCTGATAAAAATATACCTCTTTTAAATAGAGCTACAGCTGGATTGTATCCTCCAGGTTCAACTTTTAAAACAGTTACAGCAGTAAGTGCATTAGAGAATATTCCAGGTATTAGAAATAGAACATTTCAAGACAATGGAGAGTTGAGAATAAGTGATAAATATTCTCTTCATAATTATGAAGGTGAGACATTCGGTAATATAGATTTTAAAAATGCTTATGTTCATTCAAGTAATGTAGTATTTGGTACATTGGGATTAGAACTTGGGAATGATAAGTTAAAGGAAACAGCAGAAAAGTTTTATTTTAACAAATACATACCAGCAGATGGAATACCAGTAGAGCAGAGTAAGTTTCCTACTTTGAAAAATTATGAAAAAGGAAGTATTGCTCAAACTGCTATTGGACAGAGTAGTGATTTAGCAAGTCCACTTCAAATGGCATTAGTTTCAGCTACTATAGCAAATGGTGGAACAATGATGAAACCTCAATTGGTAAAGGAAGTGCAAACAAGTAAAGGAGTACTTGTTAAATCAGTACAACCAGAATCATTAGGGCAAATTATATCTACAAGCACTGCAAATACAATGAGAGATTTTATGAAATCTGTTGTGCAAGAAGGAACTGGTGTAAATGCATCTGTTGAAGGAGTAGACGTGTGTGGTAAAACTGGAACGGCTGATCATCAAGTAAATGGGAAAGATGCTACACCACATTCTTGGTTCATAGGGTTCGCTCCTTATGATAATCCACAGATAGCGGTAGCAGTAATTGTAGAGGATGGAGGACAAGGTGGTAAGGCTGCAGCTGGAATAGCATCAGAAGTGATTAGAACATCCTTAAAAAAGTAGAATATAAAGGTGGTGCCTAATGTTGAAAATTGAAGATATTGCTAATGCAAATAATGGAGATGCCATTGAAGTTTTGGCAATGGTAAATGACAAAAGAACAGGATATAAGAAGGACGGAAGTCCCTATATAATCATGATAATGCAAGATAATACAGGATCGTTATCATTTCCAGTATGGGATCATTATGATAAGTTGAATAATTCAATGCAAGAAGGAAGCATTGTACATGTAAAGGGATTTGCAGGAAGTTTTAATGGGAATATGCAAATAAAAAACCCTGTAATACAAGTACTTCAACAAGATGTAAATTATTCGGATTTTGTGCCATTTTATGATGTACCTAAGGAGCTTATTGAATACTTTATTAAAACTATAAATAAATTAGAAGATAAATATAAGAAAATAGCTGTAGCTGCTACTGGAGCCATAGGATACAATAATGAAAGATGGAATGCATTTTTGAATTGTGTTGCAGCAGAAAAATTTCATGGTAACAAAAGAGGCGGACTTTTTATACATACTGTAGGTGTGATGAAAACTATGGAAAGTGTGCTTAATAATTATATAGATAATCCTTTTTATATGAATGCAAGTAATGTAATAAATAAGGATAGACTTATATTAAAAGCTGTGATACATGATATTATGAAAATAAAGGAATATCAATATAATGGTGTAATAAAAAGAAAGCCTATAAAATTAGATCATATAGTAATGGGTGCAGCGTATGTATCAGAAATAAATAAGGAAGTAGGCAATGTCCTTTCGGAAGAAGAGTTAGATGATATATGTTATTCTATACTTTCACATCATGGTGAGTTTGGAAAGTTCGAACCTAAAGGGGTAGAAGACATTTTATTAAATATAGCAGATATAGTAGATAGTCAAATTGTGAATGCTATAGAAAATAAAATATAAGTACATTGCGACACAACTTTTTTGAGAGGACAATTGACAGAGTACAGAGGACAATGAAGGTGAGTTTTCCTCCTTACGTCAGAAAACTAATTTATCTGAGATTTTTAAAAGCTTATTTTGCTAACGCAAAATAAGCTTTAAATTTATATAAATTAACAATGTTTCGCTTTAGTGAAACGAGTCTTCAGAAATTTGATTAAAGATTTTTAGCAGCGCAGCGGAGAAAAATCATCCTTCACTGTCCTCTGTCAATTGTCAAATGTCCTCTTAAAAAAATATTGTGTAAAAATTTATCTTAAAGGTAAGTTTTTTGCGTACAAATAGCGGAGTTCTACATGAATCTTCAATTTCATATTTTCCCGGGAAATTTTGTTGCAAAAAGTAAAATTATCACTGTTTTAATGATATAATATAGTCAATAATGGGGTTGTTTAAATACCATAAAAATATATAAAAATTTGCTTTTGTGGTATAAAGGGAGAAAATATGAAGGGGAAAACTCATGCCGGCCTTGGGATAGTTACTTTTTTATCAGTTTATAATAGTATACCGGAAAAGTTTAACTATATTGGTATGATGGTAGTTATTTTGGCATCAGTTTTGCCGGATATAGACCATCCTAAAAGTATAATAAATAAATATATATTACCATTTAGAAATAAAGCAACAAAAGTTACTTTGTACATGTGTTTGGGTATAATAATTTTATGGTATGATTATTTATATACAAAGCAACCTGTATTCAAAGCACTAGGAGTTTCTTTTATGGTAATAGCTATGTCATCCCACAGAAATGGATTAACTCATAGTTTAACAGGTATGATTATATTTTCTTTTATAGCAGGTTATATAGGAAATATGTATAATATTCATTATCTTGTTTACTATTTTATGATAGGTTATGGTATGCATCTGCTATGCGACATGGCAACTAATAGAGGGGTACCACTTTTATATCCTTTTAGAAACAAAAAGGTAAAGTTACCCATTACTTATAAAACTAATTCCAAAATGGGTAATTCCATAGAAGAATTGCTTATGATATTTGGACTTTTATTTATAATATATAAACTTCCACAAATTTTTATGAAGTAACTGTTGTGAAGATTAAGTAATATTTAATTATTTTAGGAGTGATTATGTGTTTGATTTTGAATACCATTTAAAAGTTTTACCGAATAAACCAGGTGTATACTTAATGAAAAATAGTTTAGGCGAAACAATATATGTTGGTAAAGCAAAAGTTCTAAAAAATAGAGTAAAACAGTATTTTCAAAATTCACGAAACCATTCTGAAAAAGTAAAAGCAATGGTAAAAAATATTGCTGAATTTGAATATATAGTTACAGATTCTGAAATGGAAGCTTTAATTTTGGAGTGCAACTTAATAAAAAAATATACACCAAGGTATAATATATTATTAAAGGATGACAAGCATTATCCTTTTATAAAAATTACTACTAATGAAGACTTTCCAAGAATATTTGTAACTAGAATTTTAGCTAAAGATGGTGGAAAATATTTTGGACCATATACGGATTCTTCTGCAGTATATGAAACTATAGAACTTTTAAAGAAGATATTTCCTATTAGAACTTGTAGAAAATTGATAAAAGAGAGTAGTGAAAAAATAAGACCTTGCTTAAATTATCATATTGGATTATGTAAAGCACCTTGTGATGGACATATAACTAAAAATGAATATAATAAAATGGTAGGGAATATTATAGAATTGTTATCTGGTAAAGATAAAGTTATAATAAATTCATTAACAAGTGATATGGAAGAAGCTTCAGAAAACTTGGAGTTCGAAAAGGCAGCAGCATTGAGAGATAAAATTATGGCTGTTAGAAAAATTACAGAAAAACAAAAAATAATAACAGGAAATTTTGAAGATGAAGATTTTATTAATGTTTATAGTGATGAAAAGGACAGCTGTATTCAAGTGTTTTTTTTAAGAAATGGTAAAATAACAGGAAGAGAGCATTTTATAATAGAAAATACAGAAGGCACTAACAATGAAGAGATAATTGCTGATTTTATAAAAGGATTTTATGGAGGAACTGCATATATACCTAAAACGATGTATGTTCCTGAAGTAGAAGATCAAATATTATTGGAACAGTGGCTAGCAATAAAAAGAGGTTCTAAGGTAAATGTGAAAATACCTCAAAAAGGAAGTAAGAAGGATACTTTAAATTTAGTACAAAAGAATGCAAAAATGACTTTAGAGAATTTTAAATTGAAATTTATTCAAGATAGAAAGCTGTATGGTGAATCATTAAAAGATTTATCCAGTATATTGAACTTAGAGGATATTGCTCATAGAATAGAAGCTTATGATATATCAAACATTCAAGGTGTAGATTCAGTAGGAACTATGGTAGTTTTTGAAGAAGGAAGACCTAAAAATAGTGACTATAGAAGGTTTAAAATAAATACAGTAAAAGGTGCTAATGATTATGAAAGCATGCGTGAAATTTTAACCAGAAGATTTCAGCATGGGTTGGATGAAATAGAAAAAATACAAAAAACAAAATTGCAACTAAGTGCAGGAAAGTTTTGTATATTCCCTGATTTAATCCTTATGGATGGAGGAAAAGGTCAAATCAATATAGCACTTGAAGTATTAAAAAAATTTGACATAAGTATACCTGTGTGTGGAATGGTCAAAGATTATAAACATAATACAAGAGGAATCATATACAATAATGAAGAAATTTTGATAGATTCGCATTCTAATGTTATGAAACTTGTTACTAGAATACAAGATGAAGTTCATAGGTTTGCAATAACATATCATAGGAGCTTAAGAAATAAAAGGATTTTGCATTCTATATTAGAGGACATACCAAATGTGGGGGAAAAAAGAAGAAAGGAACTTTTAAAAAGTTTCGGGAGCATAGAAAATATAAAAGTTGCAAAATATGAAGACCTTATAAAAGTGTCTTCTATTGATAGAAAAGCAGCAGAAAGTATAATAGAATACTTCAGAGGCAATGACAGGTAAGAGAGTTAAATAAAATTATAAGCTTGATCAGATAAATCTTGATTAAGCATAATACATACATTATACTAAATATGATACATAATTTTAATTTTCAAGGAGAATATGTAATGAATAAATTTAAAAACTTTAGTACAAATTTAGCTAAAATAGTAGATCTAAGAGATATAGAAATAGATGAACCTATGAAAAATCATACATCGTTTAAAGTTGGAGGGCCAGTAGATATACTTGTTACTCCTGAAAATTTCAAACAGGTTGTAGGTGTTATAGGCTTTTGTAAGGAAGAAGAAATACCATATTATATAATAGGTAATGGGTCAAATTTATTAGTAAAAGATGGCGGAATAAGAGGTGTGGTTATTAAGCTTTGTAGGTTAGATGCAGTAAGAGTAGAAGGAGACAAGATAATTGCTGAAAGTGGTGTAACTTTAAAAGAAATATCAGATATTGCAATGGAAAATTGTTTAACAGGATTTGAGTTTGCATGTGGCATCCCAGGAAGTATTGGTGGAGCAGTTGCCATGAATGCTGGTGCATATAATGGTGAAATTGTAAATGTAATAGAAAGTGCTAAAATTATAGATCAAGATGGAAACATAAAAGATTTATATAAAAAAGATTTAGAACTTGGATATAGAATGAGTTCTATATTAAAGTATGGATATACAGTACTTGAAGTAACTCTTAAGCTAGATAAAGGTGATTGCAGTAAAATAAAAGATAGAATAGGCGATCTAAATAGAAGAAGAAGTGAAAAGCAGCCATTAGAATATGCTTCAGCAGGGAGCACATTTAAGAGACCAGAAGGTTATTTTGCTGCAAAACTTATAGAGGATAGTGGATTAAAAGGCATAAGTGTTGGTGATGCAGAAGTTTCTAAAAAGCATTCTGGATTTATAATAAATAGAGGAAATGCTACAGCAAAGGACATTTTAGATTTGATATCTATTGTGCAACAAAAAGTTAAAGAAAAATTTGATGTAGAACTTTTAACTGAAGTTAGAATATTAGGAGAAGAATAGTAAAAGTTTATTTACTTTTAAAAATGTTAGTATGGAAAATGGAGAATTTAACAGTAAAATCTATGTTAAATTCTCCATTTTATATTCTATTCCTTCTTTAAAATTGTTGTGTTATAATTATAAAGAAAAAATTCACTTATGTAATGGTTAAATTTAACTCATATAATTTACTACTTATTGGAGGTTTAGCTATGAGGTTTGTTATAGTAACAGGACTGTCAGGTGCAGGTAAAACTCAAGCTATAAGGAATTTAGAAGACTTAGGATATTTTTGTGTAGATAATCTTCCACCTACATTAATACCTAAATTTGCAGAAGCTTGTTACCAGACTGATGGTAAAATAGATAAAATAGCTTTAGTTATAGATATAAGAGGCGGAAAGTTTTTTGATGATTTATTTCAAAGTCTGAAATGCCTAAAAGAGCAAGGATATAAATATGAAATTTTATTTTTAGATGCTTCCGATGAAGTACTTATAAAAAGGTTTAAAGAATCAAGAAGAAAACATCCATTAGCTCCTGATGGAAGAATATTAAATGGAATACTAATGGAAAGAAATAGATTAAGGGAAGTAAAGGATAGAGCTGATAATATTATAGATACTTCAAATCTTGCTACAAGGGAACTTAGAGAAAAAATTACAGAAATATATGCAGAAGAAGGTCAATTAGAAACTCAGCTTATGATAACGGTACTTTCATTTGGTTTTAAATATGGTATACCTGTAGATTCTGATTTGGTGTTTGATGTAAGATTTCTACCAAACCCATATTATATACCAGAGTTAAAAAAATATTCTGGTAATGATAAGCCAGTTAGTGATTATGTTATGAATTTTAAGGAAACTCGAAATTTTATAGATAAATTAGAGGATATGCTTGAATTCTTAATTCCAAATTATTTAAAAGAAGGCAAAAGACAACTAATAGTATCTATTGGATGTACAGGTGGACGACACAGATCTGTGACTATTGCTAATTCTATTTACGAAAAATTAAAAAAGGATGGACACAAAGTTAACATAGATCATAGAGATATAGAAGAAGATGTTAACAAAGGTGGTAAGAAACTATGAAAATAGTAGATTGGCTTAGGCCAGGCATAAAGGTTAAAAGATGGGTTATGCTTGGTAGTATGGGAATATTATTCATTGTATTCGGTGTACTGGAATTTGTAAATAGAAGGCTTTACAGTATGTATTATATATCATTTTATTTATTCTTAATTGCATCAGGTGTGTTTGTTTTATATGTATCTATAATGCAAGGTATGCGTTCAATAATTGCATTGATAAATAAAGGGTATTTGAATGTATCCATAGATTCTAGAAAACTTGAAAATCTTATATATGAAAAAAGACTGTTAGTAAAAGGACCTAAAATTGTAGTTATAGGTGGAGGAACAGGGTTATCTACTATGCTTAGAGGTTTAAAATATTATACTTCTAACATAACAGCTATAGTTACAGTAGCAGATGATGGAGGAGGATCTGGAGATTTAAGAGAAGACCTTGGAATGCTTCCTCCAGGTGATATAAGAAACTGTATTCTTGCATTGGCAGATACTGAGCCATTAATGGAAGATTTACTTCAGTATAGATTCAAAGATGGAAGATTAAAAAATCAGAGCTTTGGTAACTTATTTTTAGCGGCTATGGATGGAATATCCAATAATTTTGAAGAAGCTGTTCATAAAATGAGCTCTGTTCTTGCTGTAACTGGGAAAGTTATGCCAGTTACTTTAGATAACGTAATATTAAAAGCAAAATTAAAAAATGGAACCATTGTAGCAGGTGAATCTAATATTCCAAATGAAGCTATAAAACAAAATACGTCTATTGATAAAATATTTATAGAACCTAAAAATGCAAAACCACTTAAAGAAGCTATAGATGCTATAATGGAGGCAGATGCGATAATACTTGGACCAGGAAGTCTTTATACCAGTGTTATACCTAATCTTCTAGTTAAGGATATAGCTGAAGCTGTTAAAAAAACTAATGCCATAAAGTTGTATGTATCAAATATAATGACGCAGCGAGGAGAAACAGATGGTTTTGGTGTTGAAGATCATATAAAGGCTATATTTAAACATGCAGGTGGAGAAATAATAGATTATGTTGTTATAAATATAGGCAGGATAGATGATGAATTGGAAGATAGATATAAAGAAGAAACTTCACATCTAGTTAAAATAGATAGCATTGAGGAATTGAAAAAACTTAATGTAAATGTTATAGAGGGGGATTTTATAAAAATTAAAAACGGACTTATAAGACACAACTCTGAAAAACTTGCTTCAATATTGATAGAAACTATTATGGAGAAAAAACTTCTATTTGATAGAAGAAAGATTATTGAGTATTTCTATTTATCAGAAAGATTAAAGCAAAATAAGAATAAATAGGAGAATAAAAATGTCATTTTCATTGAAAGTAAAAAATGAAGTTTGCAGATATGTAGAAATGGATAAATCACAAGCAATAGCTGAACTATCTGCAATAATGAAAGTTAGTGGTACGCTATTACTTGGTGGAAATAAACAATTTAGTTTCAAAGTTACTACAGAAAATCCCGCTATTGCAAGGTTTGTATTTAAGTTATTAAAGGATCATTTTAGTATTCATACAAAAATAATGGTGAAGAAAAGTAATTCATTGAAAAAAAACAATGTATATATGATTTTAATTACAGAAGAAATGGGGGTAAAAAACCTTCTAAAAGAAGTAGGATTACTAAAAGAAAAGGAAAATATATTTGCATTAGATTATAGTATACCTGAAGATATATTAGATGATGAAAATTGTAAAAGAGCTTATATAAGAGGAGCTTTTCTAGGAGGAGGAAGTGTAAGCAATCCTGAAAAAACTTATCACTTGGAATTTGTTACTCATGATAATGAATATGCTGATGATTTAAGTTCACTTATAAATCAATATGGCTTAAATTCAAAAGTAATACAAAGAAAAAGCAGTTTTATAGTTTACATCAAAGAAGGTGAACAAATAGTAGATTTGTTAAATATAATAAGTGCTCATTCATCTCTTTTGGAGTTAGAGAATGTAAGAATAATGAAGGAAATGAGGAATAATGTAAATAGGTTAGTAAATTGTGAAACCGCTAATTTAAGCAAAACAGTTAATGCGGCTGTAAGGCAAGTTGAAAGTATAAGAATTATTCAAAAAGAGATTGGTCTTACTAGGCTTCCTAAAAACTTACAGGAAATTGCAGAACTTAGATTAAATTACCCTGATGAATCGCTAAAAGAATTAGGAGAAATGTTAAATCCACCAGTAGGAAAATCAGGAGTTAACCATAGACTTAGAAGAATAGAAAAAATAGCAGAGGAAGTTAGAAGAGAAGGAAGGTAGGATGGGACCGTGTCAAAGCATGAAGATATAATAAAGTATATACTTTCACTTGAAGTTGGAACAAAAATTTCTGTTAGAAGTATAGCCAATGATTTAGGTGTTAGCGATGGGACTGCATATAGAGCAATAAAAGATTCAGATGCTCTAGGTATAGTTACCACTATACCTAGAGTTGGAACTGTAAGGATAGAAAAAGTAGAGAAAAAGAATATTGAAATGTTAACGTATGGTGAAGTAATAAATATCGTTGATGGAACTCTATTGGGAGGAAAAAACGGTGTATATAAGACTCTTCATAGATTTGTTATAGGTGCTATGACTATTGACGCTATGGAAAAATATTTAATAGCAGATTGCCTTCTTATAGTTGGAAATAGGGAAGAAGCTCAAAAATTAGCTTTAATGAATCAATGTGGAGTTCTTATAACAGGAGGATTTACATGTAGTGATGAAATTAAAAAGTTAGCTAATGAAAGATGTCTTCCTATAATATCTACTACTTATGATACATTTACTGTTGCCAGTATGATTAACAAGGCTATATCTGAAAATCTTATAAAGAAGGATATAGTTTTAGTTGAAGACATTATGGAAACTAGTCCATACTTCCTTAAGTGCAGTAATACTGTGGGCGAATGGAAAAAGATTATGCTGGAAACTAAACATCAAAGGTATCCCGTGGTGGATGAAGAAGGAAAGCTTATAGGCATAGTTACGCTTAAGGAGTTATCTAATAATGATGATTCTGATCTTGTAGGTAGAATAATGCATAAGGAACCTATAACAGTCACTCCAAAGACTACAGTAGCATATGCGGCACACATAATGGCTTGGGAAGGCATAGAAATGTTTCCAGTAGTTAAAGGAAAAACTTTGATTGGTGTAATAACAAGAAGAGATGTTATTAAAGCTCTTCAATTTATGGATAGACAGCCACAGGCGGCAGAAACATTGGAGGATTTAGTACTTAAGAATTTTGAGTTTAAATTTGACAATGATAAAGCATATTTTTCAGGTAAAATAACTCCTGAAATGTTGGACCCTATAGGAACTGCTTCTTGGAGTTCATTAAATATGCTAGTGTCTACTATGGGTATTATGACATTGAGGCAAAAAAATAACATTAATGTTTTAGTCGATAGTATAAATACTTATTTTATGAAACCTGTTCAAATGGATAGCAAAATACATATATATACGAGTATAATAGATACAGGAAGAAATTTTTGTAAAGTACAAATAGATATGTTTGATAACAAAAGAGAGCTTATAGCTAAGACATTTTTATCTGCAAAGATATTAAGAAGATAAATAAAAAATAACCATTAAATAAACCAGGGGGAATGTATTAATGTTTACGCACATAGTATTTTTTAAATTAAAGGACAAAAGTCTAGAGAATGTAGAAAAGGCTGCAAATATTTTAAGAGCCATGGAAGGACAAATACCTCAGTTAAAAGAATTAACTGTTGGAAAAGATGTGGTACATTCAGGTAGATCATTTGATGTTGGAATTATTACAAAGTTTAATTCTCATGAGGAAATGGATGAATATCAAGTGTGTCCGTTCCATGTAAATCAAGTGTTGGCAAAATTAAAGCCAATGTTAGAATCATCAGCAGCTATAGATTTTGAAGAATAAAGAATTAAGTACATTAATAAAAAATAGACCTATTATGATAGTGACTGCCACAGTATGGGGCAGCTACTATTTTTTGTACATAATGATATAATTTAGTTGTTAGTTGACGATAATTAAGATGATGAAAAGAAAGAAGGTGAGGGTAGTTGGAAGAGAAGACATATGAGTGGGTAAGTTTGCATCAACATACAGGATATTCTCTGCTAGATTCTTCAGCTAAAATTCCAGAACTTATAAGTAAGGCTAAAGAGCTTGGAATGAAGAGTATAGCTATAACAGATCATGGAGTAATGTATGGATGTGTTGATTTTTATAAAGAGGCTAAAGAACAAGGGATAAAACCTATAATAGGCTGTGAAGTGTATGTTGCAGGAAAGTCTATGCACATAAAGCAGAATGATAAAGCAAATGAAAATTATCATCTTGTGCTGCTTGTAAAAAATGAAACAGGATATAAAAATCTTATGAAAATAGTTTCTAAGGCGTCTGTAGAAGGATTTTATTATAAGCCTAGAACGGATCATGATTATTTAAAAAAACATAGTGAAGGATTGATATCACTAAGCGCTTGTTTAGGAGGAGAAATTCAATCTTATATTTTAAAAGAAAATTTGAGCAAAGCAAAAGAAATAGCTCTTTTATATAAAGATATATTTAAAGATGGATTTTATCTTGAACTTCAATATCATGGTATGGAGGAACAAGAAAAGGTTAATGAGGAATTAATAAAAATGTCCAAAGAATTGGATATACCTTTGGTTGCTACAAATGATGTACATTATATAAAAAAAGAAGATTATAAGGCTCATGATGTTTTACTGTGCATCCAGACAGGAAAAGTTGTAGATGAAGAAGATAGAATGAGATATCCATCAGATGAATTCTATTTAAAGTCACCAGAAGAAATGTACAAGATATTTTCTAGAGTGCCTGAAGCTTTAGAAAATACAGTAAAAATAGCTGAGCAGTGTAATTTTGATTATGAATTTCATAAATCTAAACTTCCTAAATTCCCATTGCCAGATGATGTGGAGCCTTATGAATATTTAAAGGATTTATGTTACAAAGGGTTGATACAAAGGTATAAAGTATTTGAAAAACTCATAGAAATTCCATTTAACATAGAAAATGTAAATGAATTAGTAAATAGTAATGATGAAGCTAAAAAACTTGTAGAAAGACTAGAATACGAACTTTCTATCATAAAGCAGATGGGATATGTAGATTATTTTCTAATAGTATGGGATTTTATTAATTTTTCTGTGAAGAATGGGATAATGACAGGTCCAGGAAGAGGATCAGCAGCAGGATCTATAATTGCATATACATTGGGAATAACTAAAATAGATCCAATTAAATACAGCTTATTGTTTGAAAGGTTTTTAAATCCTGAACGTGTATCTATGCCAGATATAGATTCAGATTTTTGCTATGAAAGGCGTGGAGAGGTAATAGACTATGTTGTAAGGAAATATGGAGAGAATAGTGTATCTCAAATTATAACCTTTGGAACTATGGCTGCTAGAGCGTGTATAAGAGATGTGGGAAGAGCTATGAATTACCCTTATGCTGAAGTGGATAGAATAGCTAAAATGATACCTACAGTACTAAACATAACTATTGATAAGGCACTAGAGTTAAATTCTGAATTGAAGGAAGCCTATGAAAGTGAAGAGAGAACAAAGGCATTAATAGATATAGCTAAAGCTTTGGAAGGACTTCCAAGACATACGTCTACTCATGCAGCAGGTGTAGTTATAGCATCTCAGCCTTTAGTTAACTATGTGCCTATGCAAAAAAATGAAGATAATATAGTAACTCAATTTACCATGGGAACACTAGAAGAGTTGGGACTTCTAAAGATGGACTTTTTAGGATTAAGAACTCTAACAGTGCTTAGAGATGCAGTAAACATGGTTAAGGACAATAAAGGGATAAGCGTAGACTTAGATAAAATAGATTATGATGATAAGCGTGTATACAGTATGATAGGAGAAGGTAAAACTGTAGGCGTGTTTCAGTTGGAATCTGCAGGAATGACATCTTTCATGAAAGAATTAAGGCCGGATTCTTTGGAGGATATCATAGCGGGAATCAGTCTTTACAGACCAGGTCCTATGGCAGAAATACCTAAATATATTAGCAATAAAAATGATCCTGAGGGTATTGAGTATTTAACACCTGAATTAGAATCCATATTGGGTGTAACCTATGGATGTATGGTATATCAAGAGCAGGTTATGGAGATAGTTAGAAAGCTTGCTGGATATTCTATGGGTAGAAGTGATTTAGTAAGACGTGCTATGTCTAAGAAAAAACATCATGTAATGGAAGAGGAAAGACATAATTTCATATATGGAATAGTAGATGAAGAAGGAATAGAAAAGGTTTCAGGATGTATAAAGAATGGAATATCTGAAAATGCAGCTGATAAGATATTTGATTCTATGATGGATTTTGCAAGTTATGCATTTAATAAAAGTCATGCTGCTTGTTATGCGATAGTGGCATTTCAAACAGCTTATATGATACATTATTATCCAACTGAATATATTGCCGCCATGTTAAATAGTGTAAAAGGTGATAATGAAAAGGTTGCATATTATACTAGATTCGCGGATGAAATTGGAATTCAAGTTTTAACTCCAAATATAAATGAAAGTTATGCTAAGTTTACAGTTAAGGATGATAAAATAAGATTTGGACTTTCGGCTATTAAAAATGTAGGTGAAAATGTAATAGATAGTATAGTAAAATCAAGGGAAAGTAAAGGGGTATTTTTAAACTTAGTTGATTTTTGTAATAAAATAGATGCTTCATGCATAAACAAAAGAGTAGTGGAAAGTCTTATAAAAGCAGGAGGGTTTGATTGTTTTAAGGTATATAGATCAAAATTACTTGCAGTTTATGAAAAGGTATTGGATGGAGTAAGTAATTCTAGAAAAAAAAATATAGATGGACAAATGAGTCTTTTTACAGATTTTAAAAAGATAGAAGTTAATATAGAATATCCTGAAATAAAGGAATTTGAAAAAAGACACATTTTAGCCATGGAAAAAGAAATGACAGGACTTTATTTATCAGGACATCCTTTAGAAGAATATGAAAAAAGCTTATCATTACAAACCAGTGCTAAAATATCAGACATAATAGGTGATGAAGCTTTAGAAGATGGAACAGTTGGACAGCAGTCTAAATTAAAAGATAGAGATAAAGTAATTGTAGGTGGCATTATAAATTCAGTAACAAAAAAAGTGACTAGAAACAATGATATGATGGCTTTTATAAAATTAGAGGATTTGTATGGAGTAATAGAAATTATAATATTTCCAAAGGTATTTCAAAAATATAGAAGTTTAATAGATGAAGATGGTATAGTAATAGTAAAGGGAAGAGTGAGTGTAAGAGAAGATGAACAGCCTAAAATATTATGTGAAAGCTTAGAACCTGTAATAAAGGAAAATACTGAAAAATTATATATACAAATAGAAGATGAAAGTAGCTTAAAAAATGCGCTTTATGAAACTAAATCTTTATTTTTAGATTTTAAAGGAAATGTACCTGTATATTTTTGTACTAAAAAAGAAAGAAAAAAATTTAGATTGGATAAAGAGCTATGGATAAATAGTGACATAGAACTTTTATCTAATCTTAAAAAAATGTTTGGAGATAAAAATGTTAAAGTAATTTAAAATTATTAAGTATATTTTTTTTTAATAAACAAAATATATAGAGAGGAAGATTAAGATACCTCTCTATATATTAAAAAAATATATTATATTTTATAGAAATTATTGAATATTTTATGGATTTCGATTAAAATTATTAATATAGAATACTGAAGCCGACATGATTATGTGTTATAATGTAAAAAGAGAATAAATATTGTATAATGTTCGTGGGACATAAAATGTCCCAGCGGTCATAGGAGGTATATGTATGAAAACAATAGCTGTGCTAACAAGTGGTGGGGATGCGCCAGGAATGAATGCTGCTATAAGAGCAGTAGTAAGGGCAGGCCTAGATAAAGGCTTAAAAGTAATGGGTATACAAAGGGGTTATAGTGGATTACTAAGTGGTGAAATTTTCCCAATGGATAGACATAGTGTAGCTGATATTATACAACGTGGTGGAACTATGCTAAGGACTGCACGTTGCGAAGAATTTAAAACAGAAGCAGGAAGAAAAAAAGGTGCGAATATATTAAAGACTTTTGGTATAGATGGGTTGGTAGTAATTGGAGGAGATGGATCTTTCCATGGAGCTCAATTATTATCAAAATTAGGAATAGCAACAGTAGGATTACCAGGAACTATAGACAATGACTTACCATATACAGATTATACAATAGGTTTTGATACTGCTGTAAACACAGTTTTAGATGCTATAAATAAACTAAGAGATACCTCAACATCTCATGAAAGAGTAAGTATTGTTGAAGTTATGGGAAGAAATTGTGGTGATATAGCACTTTATGCAGGACTTGCAGGTGGTGCTGAAAGCATAATCGTTCCTGAAAAGGGATATAAGCAAGATGAATTATGTAGAACTATATTAGAAGGTAAATTAAGAGGAAAAATGCATAATCTAATAATACTTGCAGAAGGTATTGGTGGAGCAGATCAGTTAGCTGAAAAAGTAGAAGAAATTACAGGTATAGAAGCAAGAGCTACTAAACTTGGACATATACAAAGAGGTGGAAGTCCTACTTGTGCAGATAGAGTATTGGCTTCTAGAATGGGATTTAAAGCTGTTGAATTATTAGCAGAAGGAAAGTCTTCTAGAGTAGTTGGAGTAATTGGCGGTAAGATAGAAGATATGGATATAGATGAAGCATTAGCAATTCCAAGAAATTTTGATGAGAGGCTTTATGACATCGCGAAAATATTATCATATTAAGATATAAGTAAATTTTAAATATATATTAAGGAGAATAAAGCTATGCAAAAGACTAAAATGATTTTTACAATTGGACCAGCAAGTGACACAGAAGAGGTTTTGTCAAAGTTAATTGAAGCTGGAATGAGTGCTTCAAGACATAATTTTTCCCATGGTGATCATCAAGAACATGGAGAAAGAATAGAGTTAGTAAAAAAGTTGAGAAAAAAATATAATAAGCAAATAGGAATAATACTTGATACTAAAGGACCTGAAATAAGAACAGGATATTTTCCAGAGAAAGTAGAATTAGTTGAAGGTACAAATTATACAATAGTTTGTGGTGAAGATGTAAATGGAGATGCTACAAGATGTAATTTAAGTTATCGTGAATTATATAAAGATGTTAAACCAGGAGATATGATATTAATGGCTGATGGTTTAATTGGTATGGAGGTTCAAGAAGTTAAAGGAACTGATATACATTGTATTATAAGAAACAGTGGAATGATAACTACTAAAAAAAATGCCAATGTACCAAATGTAAAAACTAACCTTCCTTCTTTTACAGAAAAGGATGTTGAGGATTTAAAATTTGGTTGTGAAATGGGTGTTGATTATGTAGCAGCATCTTTCATAAGAAAAGCAGCCGATGTTTTAGCTATAAGAAAATTATTGGAACAATTTGGTGGACATGATATACAAATAATCTCCAAGATAGAAAATCAAGAAGGTGTTGATAACATCGATGAGATAATTAAATTCTCAGATGGTATAATGGTTGCCAGAGGAGATATGGGATCAGAAATTCCAATAGAAAGAGTCCCATCAGCTCAAAAAATGATAATTGAAAAATGTAATAAGGCTGGTAAGTTTGTTGTAACAGCTACACAAATGTTAGATTCAATGGAAAGAAATCCTAGGCCAACTAGGGCAGAAGCTTCAGATGTAGCTAATGCAATATTAGATGGTACTGATGCTGTAATGTTAAGTGGAGAGTCAGCAAATGGAAAGTGGCCTGTGGAAGCTGCTCAAACAATGTCTAGAATAGCTAAAGAAGCTGAGTCCACAATAAAATATAAAGAAACATTAAATAAAATGAAAGATTCTCATATTTATACTGTGGCAAATGCTATAAGTTTAGCTACTTGTACAACTGCATCAGAATTGAATGCATCAGCTATAATAACAGCTACCCAAAGTGGATATACAGCAAGAATGGTTTCTAAATATAGAACAGCAAGTCCTATTATAGCAGTAACTCCAAGTGATAGAGTTGCCAGAGGGTTAGCTTTAAACTGGGGAGTATTTCCAATATGTGCACAAAAAATGAATTCTACAGATGAACTAATAGAGAAATCTGTAGAAATGTCTCTAAAAACTGGATATGTTAAAAAGGGAGACTTAGTTGTTATAGCAGCAGGCATACCTGTAAGTTATTCAGGAACTACAAATATGCTTAAGGTTCATATAGTTGGAGATATACTAGTTCAAGGTAGAGGTGCAGGTGCTAAACCAGGTTATGGTAATGTAAAAATAGTTAAATCAGCTAAAGAAGCAGATGAAATTATTGAAAAAGGTGATATTCTTGTTGTAAAGAGTTTAGATAGAGAATATATATCTGTACTTAATAGAGTTGCTGGTGTAATAGGAGAAGAAGGTGGATTGACTTCACATCTAGCTATAGAATGTATATCAAGTGAAATACCTATTATATGTAATGCAGGTGGTGCAACTGAAGTATTAAAAACAGGAGCTTTTATTACAATGGATGTTGTAAGAGGAATTGTTTATAATGGAAGAACTAATGTAATGTAAATCAAAAGACTGTCATAATTTTATGGCAGTCTTTTATTTTATATATATTTATAAAATAGTTAATGATATATATAAAATAATTAATAAAATGAATAAAATATTTGTAAATTTTTGCTTGATTTTCATAATTAAAATACAATAGTGGAAGAAATATGATTATAATGATATAATAGGGAATGCAGTTTAAAAAAAGGAGGAAAATCAAAATGTCAGATCAAATTAGAATTTCACCAGAACGTATGATAGAAAGATCAAGGGACTATCATCAAGAAGCAGAAAAAATTAATGAGGTAATTAATAGAATGACTTCATTAATATCAGAATTACAAACTGAATGGGAAGGACAAGCAAGTGCAAGCTTTGCCAATCAATTTAATGAATTAAGACCAAGTTTTGTAAATATGCATGATCTTGTAGAAACTATTTCACATCAATTACAACAAACTGGATCAGCAATGCAAGAAAGAGATCAAGAGATAGCTTCACAATTTGGAGTTAAATAATATAGTTAATAATTGAATTAAAAGGGCTGCCGCATTAAGAAAATTACATACAATATATTGATTTGTATACCAATGACAAACATGATATTTTAGTAAGTTTATTTTTAGTGAGACAGCCCATTTTAGGAGTTAAGAAATGAAAAAGAATACAATTGTAAGTATATTAGTAATTCTAATTATATTTACATTTAATATATATAAAGTTAGCGCAAGTAATGAATTAGATATAGAGCATGACTCTTTAAAAAGTAGTCAAAATGAAGCATACATGTCAGTACCAGACATATATGGTATTGATTTGTTTACAGATAAGATTACAAAAACAAAACAAGAAATAAGTAATAAACAGAAGAGTAATAGAAAAGATTTATATAATAGCATTTTCTTAACAACAGTTAATGCAAAATCTATTAGAGATAAAAAATTTTCTCAAAATATGGAAACATATAGCTTGTTTGATGAACAAAGCATGCAGAAAAAAATTGAATATGAAAAAGAGGATAGTAATAGTAATATTATAACTATTTCATTAATTGTGATTTTATGCATACTAACAGGCATAGTAACAAGGCTGTATTATATTAAGAAACAAAGAGGAGAAGAAAAACGCAGTGAATATAATGATTACGCTGGATTTTAGAGTGCAGAAGAAAGGTGAATTTGATATATCTTTAAATAGTGAACAAGTTATAGAAGAAGCTATAAAGATAGTTAATGATAGCTTAGGGTTAAATCTAGATTTACAAAAGGTGAATTATTGTAAATCCAGTAGAGAGAAGAGAATAATTTCTATATACAGCACTTTTGAAGAAAATAATATATACACAGGAGATAAATTAGAATTATTATAGAGGATAAATGATTATGAAAGAAAATGAATTTGAAAAAGTAGTTAAATTATCAGAGATTAATGCTAAAAGAGATAGTGAAATTAATAAGCTAACTTATGAAAACACATATTTAATTCCATGCAAAGCAAAGGTTGAAGGCGAAGAGGTAAAGTTTACATATGATTTAAACGAATTGAAGCCGTTTAGTGAAATAAAAAATAGAAGAACTGTTGAAAAGTTGAGATTTTTAATAAATGTCAGTGGTATTTTAGAAATAGCAGAGGAATATTCATTTAAATTAGAAACAGATAACATCTATTATGATTATAACTATATTCCTAAAATCAAGGATAGAGATATAAGGTTAGAGGCTGAGGTTATAGATTATAAAGATTTAGTTTTACAATATAAAAGTTTAATTGCAGATGTACTTAATAAAAAATATTCATATAAGGACTTTTATAATGGCGGCATGGATTTGATGAAAAATAATAAAAAAATTAAGAAGTACGTGTCCTTTGAAAGTATTGAAGAAATTAAAAATGAACTTTTAGAAGATTTAAAAATACAAGAAAAAGAAGATAAAGAAAAATACATAGAAATAAAATTAAGGAATCATAAGATAAGAAAATATAGTATATGGGCAATGAGTGTAATAATAGCTGGATTAATGGCTTATACAGTTTATTCAGCAGTATTTTTAGTTCCCTTTGAAAGAAAGGTAATTAAGGCTAATAGCTATTATATGAAACAAGATTATGAAGGTGTAATAAAATGTTTTGAAAACACAAGAGGCTTAAAACTTAACAATGAATCAAAATATAAGCTTGCATATTCATATGTAATGTCACAAAATCTCGCAGAAAATAAAAAGAAGAATATAATAGCTACATTAAATGATAAGAGTGATGAAAGTATTTTAGATTATTGGATTGCCATAGGAAAATTAAAATATGATGATGCAATAGATTCGGCTAAAAAAGTACAGGATGATGAATTGCTTTTATATGCTCTTTTAAATAAACAAAAGTATATACAAGATAATAATAAGATGACTGGAGAAGAAAAACAAAAAGCACAAGATGGCTTACAATCTCAAATAGAAAAATTGACTAAAAAACTAAATATAGGAGAAGAGGCTAAAAAAAATAAAGCAAAAGATTCAACTACTACTGATGCAGCTAAAGATAAAGCTGCAGGCGGAGATAAATCAAATGAATCAGGAAGCGGAATAAATTTAGCTCCAGGTAAGTAGGAGGAAAAATGTATTATCGAAACAGTGTATTATTTTTTGAGGATGATATAGTAAGGGAGATTCCATGTGATAAAAAAATATATATTTCAGAACAGTTTAAAATAGGAACTAAAGAAGAAAACATTGGAAATATAGCTTGCTGTAATGAAAATAATATAGCCATATTGAATATTGGAGAAAACCAGATAAAATTAAAACCCTATGAAAGATATATGTGTGAATATAGAAAAAATTTATCAATTGTTTATTTTATAAATGATAGAAAGAAAGTATCAATAAAAAGAAAGGGTTTTATTACCATTGGAAACTCAAAAGACGATATCATCTATTTAAAAACAACTAGAGAATTAAAGTTAAGATTAGAAAAAAACAGATTATATAGACTTACAGAACAAGAGATTTATGTGAATGGAAAGTTAGTAAAAGAAAATCTAATTATTTTGAGGGAAGATGATCTAATCTTAATTGGTAGAATTAAGATTGCATATCATGAAGATGTGTTATGCATTGAAGGAGATTCAGCTTCATATGAAACTTCTCTTCATACTGTGGATTTAGAAGAAACAAAATTTGAAGGTTTTCCTGAATATAAGCGATCACCTAGAATAATTAAAGAATGTCCAACTGAAACAGTAGGCTTTAAAAATCCACCAAGCAAAGGGGAAAGAAGAAAAGGACAGCTGGCGAGAATTATAGTACCGCCAATAGTAATGTTAATAATAACTGTTATTATAAGCATAGTGAGTCCTAGAGGGATATACATTATCATGAGCGTTGCTGCAATGGGAATGAGTGCTGTGTTTTCCATAATCTCTTATATAAGTGATAAAGAAGAGGAGAAAAGAAAAAATAAGCTTAGAAAAGAAGTATATGATAAATATTTGTTAAACCTTAGAAAAAAATTAGACAGCTTAAGAAAAGAACAAATGGAAGCTTTAAATTATCATAATCCTACATTAAAGCAAATAGAAAAGATGATAGAATTCTATAGCAGCAGAATATATGAACGTACATATACCGATGAGGACTTTTTAAGTATAGCAATAGGAAATACTGATATAGAAGCAAGCTATGAGATGAAGTTTTCTAATGAATCTATACAACTTGAAAAAGATGAATTATTAGATGAAGCCAATGAAGTTTACAATGAGTTTAGCATAGTGAGAGATATGCCGGTTGCTATTGATTTAAAAAAGGCCCACTTTGGATTAGTTGGAGAGAAGAAATATGTACATGAGCAACTAAACCTTATATTTGCGGAGCTTACAGTATTTCAGAGCTATAATGATTTGGAAATAATATTAATACATAACGAAAAATATAGGGAAAACTTTGAGTGGTTAAGATGGTATCCTCATTTTAAAATAAGAGCCATAAATGTTAGAGGGCTTATAGATACAGAGGTAGTGAGGGATCAAGTACTTAGTAGTGTTTCTAAAATATTAAAGGATAGAGAAATAAAAAGTACTGAAAATCAGGACAAAATAAGATTTACACCATATTATCTATTTGTTATTGATGAACCAAGTTTAATATTAAATCATTCTATAATGGAACATTTACAAAAATATGATTCTAAATTAGATTTTTCAATAATATATACAAGCCAGTTTAAGGCTAATTTACCTGAAAACATTAGAACAATATTAAAAATTGACAATTATGAATCTGGAACTCTTGTAATAGATAAAGGAATTCTAGTAAATAAAAAAGTTAAACTCAATCATGTAGATGTAAAGTTAGAGAATTTATCTAGAAGATTAGCTTGTTTAAAACATGTTAAAGGAATGAGAAATCAAATTCCAGAGAGCATAACATTCTTTGAAATGTACAATGTTAATAGTCCTAAGGAGCTAGGAATAGAAAATTTATGGATAAAGAATCAAGCATATAAAACTTTAGCAGTACCTTTAGGTGTAAGAGGTAAAAAAGATTATGTATATTTAAATCTTCATGAAAAGGCTCATGGACCTCATGGGCTTATAGCAGGTACTACAGGATCAGGAAAAAGTGAAATAGTACAGTCATATATTTTATCCTTAGCGGTAAATTTTCACCCTTATGAGGTTGGATTTTTATTAATTGATTATAAGGGTGGAGGTATGGCTAGTTTATTTAAAAATTTACCTCATTTGTTAGGTACAATTACGAACTTAGATGGATCTGAAAGTATGAGAGCTATGGCATCTATAAAGAGTGAATTAGCAAGAAGACAGCAGATATTTAATAGATATGAAGTAAATCATATTAATCAATACAATAAGCTATTTAAAAATGGTGAAGCTGAAGAACCAATGCCTCATTTGTTTTTAATTTCAGATGAATTTGCAGAATTAAAAAAGGAACAACCCGATTTTATGAGGGAATTAGTTAGTGCTGCTCGTATCGGAAGAAGTTTAGGAATTCATTTAATACTTGCAACACAAAAGCCATCAGGTGTAGTTGATGACCAAATATGGAGTAACTCAAAGTTTAAATTGGCATTAAAAGTTCAGAATGAATCAGATAGTAATGAAATCATAAAAACACCAGATGCAGCAAAAATAACTGAACCTGGACGAGCATACTTACAGGTTGGAAATAATGAAATTTATGAATTATTTCAATCAGCTTGGAGTGGAGCAACATATGAAAATCACGAAGATGATGATTCAATAGATGATAGAGTATATCTCATTAATCATATAGGACAAGGCCAACTTCTTAATAATGATTTAAGCAGCGGTGCTGAAGATTTAAATCTTAAAGCAACAGAACTAGATGTAACTGTTGATTATATAAATAAATTATTCAACAGATTACAATTGCCAGTGGTAAAAAAACCATGGCTACCACCATTAGAAACTAAAATTACTTCGCCTCATATTAATGAAGATAATATAGTTGATGTAGCAGAATTTAAAAAACTAGATACTAATGTCAGTATTGGTATTGTAGATATACCAGAAAATCAATCACAAGATGAATATAAATTAAATTTTTCAAAAGAAGGAAATTTTGTTATATTTTCATCAGCTGGATTTGGAAAAACTACAACATTGACAACAATTATGTTATCACTGGCAGTTAAAAATTCACCACAAAATCTGCAATTTTTTGTTTTGGACTTTGGTAATTCAGGACTAATACCAATGAAAGAGTTGCCTCATACGAGAGATTATATCAAATTTGATGATTTTGTTAAATTCCAAAAAATGTGCAAGATAATAGACCAGGAAGCAAAGAAGAGAAAAAGGCTTTTAGGTGAAGAAAGTGTGGCCAATTTTACTATGTATAATGAGGTAAGTGATGAAAAATTACCAGCTTTATTTATCATAATAGATAATTATGATGTAATAAAGGAGTTTGGAATAGAAGCAGAAGACTTCATTATGAAAATAACAAGAGATGGCGCTGGTATAGGAATATTCACCATAGTAACAGCTTCTCGTCAGAATGCGATTAAATTTGCAGTGCTAAATAACTTTAAAAATAAAATGACACACTATCTGTTTGATGAAACTGAAGCTAGAACTATTATAGGAAAGGGCAATTATACATTACCGGATATACCAGGAAGAGCTATGGTTAAACTGGAAAATATTAATATAATGCAGGTCTACTGTGGAGTTGATTTTCAAAATGAGCTAGAATATGCAAATAAAATATTAACAATGGTAGAAAAAATGAAAGCTCTATATACTGGTGACAAAGTAGAAGGTATAAGAATGTTGCCGGAAATTCTTACAATCAGCAAACTTAAAGAATTTGCAGATGAAAAGAAATATAAAAATAAAATTCCAGTAGGACTAGATGCAGAAAATGTAGGAACTCAATTTATTGAATTAGATGGAGGATTTAAATTAGTAATAGGAGGGGCTCAAACTGGTAAGACAAATGTTCTAAAAATAATGCTTTCATTAAGAAAAAATACTGAAACCTATGTGTTTGATTCTAAAAGTGGAGAGCTTTATCCATATAAAAATGAAGTTAATAAATATGTTACATCACAAGATGAACAAAGAGAATTTTTGTATAAGATCAAGAAAATAATTGATGAGAGAAAATCTGAATTTGATAAACGTAGAGCAGAAGAACCAGGATTGATGCCAAAAATATACTATGCTTCATTAAATCCTATTATGGTATTAATAGATGATTGTGACAATTTCACATTAGAAATAAACTTAATCAAAGATTTGCCTGTAAAAGAAATAATAGAAGAGGCAAGTAGTATAGGTATAACGTTTATAGCCAGTGTTCAAGGAAATGGTCTTAAAGGATATGATGATGTAACTAAAATATTTAAAAAATCTATAGATGCAATTATTTTAGGCAATCCAAATGATCAAACTGTAATTGCAAATTATACTAAAAGTCCACAAATAGCTTCAGACTTAGGGTATATGTATAGCAAAGGCAAAATGCAGTTGATTAAAATGCCTAAAGTGAAATAAATAATATAATAAATAAATTGGAGGAGGGGAATAGAAAATTTGAAAGGAAAGGTACTACCAGCACTTATTATTATGAGTGCTATAATTGCGACATCTACCACTTCATTTTATGTTGGAAGGCAGGTACAACAAAAGACTTTTTTTACTGAGAAACAACAACAAAGTAAAGAATCAACTAAAATTGCAGTGGTAAATCAGGATCAAGGAACAAGTTATAAGGATAAAAAAGTCAATTATACATTAGATTTTTTTAAGTCTTTAGATAGTGGATATGAAATAACAGATAGAGAAGGAGCCCAAAAAGGAATAGAAAGTGGTAAATATGGAGCTATGATTGTAATTCCAGGGAACTTTTCCAAAAATATAACATCAATAAATGAAGTTACACCATCAAAGGTTAAAATTTACTACCAGACAAATGATAAATTAACTAAGGAAAACAAACTCGTAGTGTCAGGGAGAATAAGTGACTTTGAAAAAAATTTAAACAGTAAGTTAAGTTATATGTATTTATCAGGTATATTTGCTGAATTACATAATGGGCAAGATTATGCATCAGACATATTAAAAGATGATACTACTGATTTAGAGGCACTTAATTCAATAAATGATTCAGACATACTGGCGTCAATTAAGTTGACTCCTTTAGAAAGCAAAGATATTAAATTTAGTAATTTAGATTTAAATAAGGATTTTGATGAAAATAGAAAAGTAATAGATGAAGTTGATAAAAAATATAGAACTAAAATGATACCTAAAGAAGCAGAGTTAGATGGTATTAAAAAGGAACTTGTTGATGTCTTGATTAATAAAAATGCAGGAGTTAAAACCTTCTCAGATAGATTAAAAAAAATGGATCAAGATCAGATAGCTGACAAATTTTCTGGTAGATATAAGTATAACTACAGTGGGATAACAAATAATTATGATGTAAATATATCTGATGTTAATTCATATTTAGATGATTTAACCAAAGATAAGGGTAAAATAGATGGTCTAGTAGATAAGTATGAAGATCAAACCTTATTAAAGGTAAATGAAAAAGGAAACAATGCTATTAAAAAATCTGATGAGAAACTTAAAGACATACAAGAAAAAGCAGACTCAAATTCTGACATTATAAAAAATAATGCTATAAGTGGTTTGGAGAATTTGAAAAAAGATATAAAAAGTGAGAATCCTCCTAAAACACAATCACTTAATGAAGAATATATATTATATGGGCAAATGATAAGTAAATTGAAAGAAATCCATCCAGAAGCTTTTGATGATGTGTATAATCAAGTGGTGAAGAATAACGATATTGACTATAGTAAAATATTAAAAGATCCATTAGCTAATTCAAAAAATGATAATTCATTTAAAGATTCTGATGAATTAAAAGAATATATAGTTAAAGGAATTGATAACAAAAGTGGGAATTTCATAACATCAAGAAGCAGTAATTATAAAAATGTTGATGAAAATGATGCAAATGTTAAGAGTATAAGTGACATAATTAGTAATTTAAATAAAGCTAATACTGATTCAGATAAAATAGCATCATCAGCAAAATATATTATGAATGATGATGACTATAAATATCTTCAAGATATCTTTAGTGAAAATAAAGATAAAACATTAAGTGAAAGCTTGAAGATAAAAGACACTCTTATCAATCAAATAAAAGATTCAGTAGATGGATCAAATAAAAAGCAATTGATTTCTACAATTAAAACTAATAATGAAAAAAGTGTAAACAGTATAAAAGGGAAAATACAAAAAGAAGCAGAAAAAGTTGTGGAAAATGCTGGACCAATTACGGTTAAAGATGTAGTAGATGTATTTGATAAAGACTATATGGCCCAATTTAATAACATCATAACCCATGCAGATAGTCTTGAGAAAACACCTGCTAAAGTAGAAGATGATAAAGAAATATTTGAGCTTTTAGGAAAATATGATAAATCTAATGAAGATCTGAACGATAAAGTGACAAAAAAGATAGATGAATACAATAAAGTTGAAGATGAAGTTAGAAAGCAATCCAATGACCATGTTACTGCAATGATGGGTGACTTAAATAGAGGAATTGAAGAATCTAAAGGTAAATTGGCAGGTGGATTACAGAATGCCAAGACAATGAAGAAAAAAACAGCAGATTCTAATAAAGAAAGATTGGATTCCTTAGTAAGTGTATTGGGAAATTCAAGATTAGGAACTGTAGAAAATTCAAATTTGTATAGATTTATTACAAATCCTGTATTGGTAACTCAAAATAAATCGCTAGAAGGGAATATAGTTAAACAACAGCAAAATGATACTAATGAAGTTAAAGGAATAGCAATTTCAATTTTAGTTGCATATAGCATGTTAAGAATTGCAATGTTTGTGCGTAAAAGAAGAGCTTATCCAGGAGCGTAGAAATGCTTATCCACCATGAGGGGATTAGCAACGGAGTGATGGTATAAAACCTAACTTGAATAAGTAGATTAATAAATCCTATATAAGAGACATGGTAAAAATGTATTACTTATATAGGATTTGTTGTTAATTGGATGCGAATCTTTCAATTTATATTCTCAATATAATTAAGTTTCAATTGAAATTATGGTTAAAGTTAGTAAGGAGGAAAATAGGAAAATGGCTGAAGGCAAAGAAATTAAGTTAAATGAACAAATTTTTGATAATGCAATTTCAAAATTAACAAATTATAAAAGTAACTTAGTTGCAACAAACAATAATTTTAATAAAACAAATGCTAATTTGAAGGGAAAGTGGTTAGGAGATGGAGGAACTGCATTTATACTTAGTGCTAATGTACTTAAGGCAAATTTTCTGAAAATGACACAAGAATTGCAGGAAGAGATTAATGATTTAACAAGTGCAAAAATTTCTATGTTTGGTTTGGATTCTAGTTTAGCGCATAGTATAACAGAAGCTATTTTGGGACCAGGTGTAGGAGGAATTGAAGTAGCTGCAAGTATGGCTGATAAACAAACCAAATAAGTGAATAACAACTAATATAATATAAGGTTCTAGTTTAAATTACAATGTTAAGTAAAAACAGAAACAACATGTAGAGAGGAAGCAGAAACATGGGATGTAGATGTAATGATATTTCAAGATGTACAAGTGATATATCCAAAATAAATGAAATGAAAAACTTATTTTCTAATGCAAATAACACAAATTTCTCTGTATCAATAGAGTTACAAAAATTAGCAGTAAATTGTATGACAACATTTTCTTGTGTTAATATGGGAGGATTGATGTCTGAAGAAAAAAAGTTGAATAAAGATATGACAGAGTCACTACCTAAATTAGTTAAAAAGTGTGAAGATAAAATTCAACAATTAGAAGCTCAAAAAAGTGCAATGATAACAGAGGATATTGAGTATCATAGCAAAGATGACTAATACCACAAGAAATAGGAGGACCTGAAATGGACTTTAGTTTAGATATAGGTGAGTTAACTGCAACAATAAGGGAATATGAAAATGTAATAAAAGATTTAGAAGAGCAAAAAGAAAACATAAACAAAGCAATTAAAGTACTTGCTGACTTAGGATGGTCAGGTGAAGCAAAAGATAAATTTATGGAAAATCATATTAAAAAGCAGGAGTTTTATACAAAGTTAATAGAAGACATAAAATATGAGAAAAATGCTTTAGAAAATGAAGAAAAACCAAGAGCAATTCAATTAAAGAAAAGATGTGAGGGCTTTGAAGATTGTATAAAAAGAAGTGCTGGAGGAGCATCACTTACAAATGACGATACAGGGATTATTTCACTTCAATATGGAGGGCAATTTCCAATAAACAACAATGTTAATGAATGTACAAACGATTATTATAGAAATATGAATTCCAAATTTGTAGAAATACTAAGTTTGGTAAACAGCTTGACCTTTACAACATTTCCTATAACAGGAAATGTTGAAAGTGCAGAAACTTCGCTTAGAAATCAAACAACAAGTTTGACAGAGTTTGATACTTCATTTAATACATATTGCAGCGGTGTAAGAGACATGGAAGAAAATATATGCTCAGTGTTTTCGAAAATATCAGGAATAACTGAAGGAATATCTCAAATTAGAGGTATGTCCATTATCTCAGAAAGTGGACAAGTGGATAAGAATAAAGTAAAACAATTAATGTTAAAGAATCCTAGTGGATTAACTAATGAGGAAAAAGAAATGTTAGCATATTTAGAAAAAGTATTAGGTGAAAAGAGATATGCCGAATTGAAAGAACAAGCAATAAAGGAAGAGAAGGATTTAGCTCAATTAATGAATCTGACCGGTAGTTATGTTCCATCATCTATAGCTTATATTATAGACCCAGAAACAGGAAATGTGATTGGGTTACAAAATGTTGATAAAAAAACCTTACATCGTATAAATTATTTAGCTGATAAACTAAATTGGCTTAAGGAAAATGAATTGAGTGATGATGAAGGTAGTTGGATGTTTTGGAAAGTCTATAGTAGACAATATTTTGAAGGTGAATTAGCTAAGACATTATCGGAGATAAAGAGTGGTGAGTATGCTAAAAAACAAGAAATAAAAGATAGAGTATATATGGGTTTGGATGGAACTTTGGAGTTTATAGGCGGTTATACAGAAACAGACTTAGGATTTACTGTAGCAACAGGGGGGTCAGCTCTTACAGAAGGATTAGCTGCACCAATTGCTATACCAGTAGGAGGGTATTTAATGGCAGATGGTAGTAGTGCAATGACTGAAGGTGGAACTAAAGTAGTTAATGCTTTAACAGGTAAAAAATTTAACACAATAAATCCATTAAGAGACTGGGTTTATAAAAAATCTTTTGGCGATGAAAATGGAGAAATGTATTATAATAGAGCTTCTTTAATATGTGGAGGAATTTGTATAGCTGGTGATGTTCAAAGTATATCAAAGATAATAGGAGAAGATAGTATTAAAGTAGTACCAAGACCTCAAAATATAGCAAAAGCAGAACGATTAAAGTTACCTATAGAAACTATAACGACAAAAACAATTAATGGAACAACTAAGAAAACAGTAGATACAATACAAGTAATTGATCAATCTACTAAAACACCTATGATTTTACAACGTACTATAACAGAACACCTTTTACTCAATACATGGGATTTTACTAAAAATTCATTTTACACAGGAGTAGATTTAAGAAATACTAAAGGTACAGCACAATCAGTCCAATCAAGTTTATTACCAAATGAAGATTAAAAGAGGATAGATATTATGAGTAAAAAAAAGAAAATCACTAATTGGAGTCAAAATTATATTAAAAAACCAAACAAGAGAAATATAAACTGGAGAATTATCTTAATAGGGTATATTATAGGTTACATTATATCTTTATGTATTACAGGGATACCTAAACTTACTTATTTAATTCCTATAAAAGTAGATGCTATGTGTATATCTATACTTATAACATCTTTATCAAAAGTACCCAAAAAGCCAAACAAAACTGATATAGAAATACGTTGGAACGGTGTCGTTTATGGAATTATATCTCTAGTATTATTAGTAGTAGTAGTAATATTACTTCAAATACTACTAAAATATAATATAATTACAGATATAAGACCATTTTTAGGTATGTTTGGATGTGAAAAATAAATAATAAATAAAAAAATATACTAAATTTGGAAAAGTTATGGCTCAACCACGACTTTTATGAATACTAAGTTTTAATAAATATTGTAGTGGCGTAAGAGATATAGAAAACAATATATGTTCAGTATTTGGAAAGATGGACAAGTAGATAAGAATAAATTAGGACAATTAATGCTAAAAAACCAATGTTACTTCTTTTTATTTCAATTTTTATTTTTCTATATAGAACTGCTGTTAAATCAGGAGATACAGAAGCAATTGAAAAGGTTAAGAAAAATGTGATAAAGTTTTTTATATGCATAGGGCTATTAATACTATTAATAGCTGGTCTATTTATATATGATTCCCTTACTAAAGTATAAAAAATGAGTTTTAATGAGCTTTAAAAATAAAAAAAATATACTTATGAGTGTTTTTAACTAAAGCAAGATAAAGGATAAAAAATATAATAGAAGGAGAGTAGTTTAATGGAAAAGTATTTATCAATAGGATCTATAGTACTTTTAAAAGGTGGACAAAAAAGTAATGATATATGGAAGAAAACAAATAGATAGTCAAACAAAGAAGGAGTGGGATTATGTAGCATGCATCTATCCAGAAGGAAATATTGACTTAAATCATAATTATTTGTTTAATCATGAACAAATTGATACAATATTTTTTACTGGTTATCAAGATGAGGAAGAAGTAGGGTTTAATAAATTTTTGCAAGGATTAGAGAAAGATGAAAATGAAGATTGTTGATGAAAATGAAACAAGGTTAAATAAAAAGAAGTATAAATACAAATTAATTTATTATGTAATTGGTTATGTTATATCCTTGTGTGTTAGTGGTGTTCCTAGTTTAATATATTTAATGCCTATTAAGGTAGATGTGTTAGTAATAGGTGCGATTATAGGTACATTATGGAATATCCATCATTACAGTATAACTGGAAATGATGCACGTTCGTATGCACTTCTTCCAGCGGTAATATTAATAATATTTATAGCTATAACAGCGAGTATATCTACAGTTTTATTCAATTGTGGTATAATTACGAACCATGACCCTTTTGCAGGTATGTTTGAAACATTAAGTCAAACAAATGGAAAATAGCAGGTTTACTACGTTTCACCACACACCTCGTGGTGTAAACAAATAAAAAAACAAAGAAGGGCGATCTTACTTTTAAAATTTTGAAATATAAATGTCTATTCACCTAAATTGCTGATTTAAAGTCACCTTTATTGACATTATCTAAATGTAATAGTAAAATCCCATTAAGTAAATTATTAAATTGATAAGGGGTAAGTGATATGAATTATAGAAATTTAGTTAATTCAGGATTAAAAGTTTCAGTAATAGGCTTTGGAGGAATTCCTATACAAAGAATAGATAATGAAAGTGCTAAAGAAGTTATAATAGCGGCAGAAGAAAAAGGAATAAATTTTATAGATACAGCCAGAGGTTATTCTGTATCTGAAGAATACATAGGTGAGGCATTATTAGGAAGAAGAGATAAATGGATTATTGCTACTAAATCCATGGCTAGAGACAAGCAATCTATGAGTAATGATGTAAATAAAAGTTTAGCTAATCTAAAAACTGATTATATAGATCTTTATCAATTACATAATGTAAAAACTATGGAAGATTACAATAAAGTTTTAAGTGAAGATGGAGCGTATGAAGCTTTATTAAAATTTAAACAGGAAGGAAAAATAAAGCACATAGGAATAACTTCTCATAGTCTTGAAATTTTAGAACTTGCTATTGAAAGCGGAAAGTTTGAAACAATAATGTATCCATATAATATAGTAGAGGATCAAGCAGAAAAGCTTTTTAAAAGAGCAAAAGAATTAAACATAGGAATAATAGCTATGAAGCCAATGGCAGGTGGAGCTATAAATAATGGAACATTAGCATTGAAATATATATTACAAAATGAAAGTGTAACCTGTGCTATACCAGGAATGGGAAAAATAGAAGAGGTAGAAGAAAATGCTGCAGTTGCTTTAAATGATATCAAATTAACAGAAGATGAGAAACTAGAAATTAAGAAAATATCAGATGAGTTAGGTACTGAATTTTGTAGACGATGTGGATATTGTGCACCATGTACAAAGGGAATAGATATACCAGGTATATTTTTATTACAAGGATATAAAGAAAGATATAACTTAAAAAAATGGGCGGAAGACAGATATGAAGCTTTAAAGGTGACTGCAAAAGATTGTATAGAATGTGGAAAGTGTGAGTCTAGATGTCCATATAATTTGCCAATAATAAAGATGTTAAAAGATGTTAAGAAGACTTTTGAAAAATAAAATAAATTTTTATAAAAGTTTTTCTTGAAAATTTATATGAAATTATGTATAATAAAATGATTTATGGTTAAAATAACATGATAGGGAAATAAGAGGTAACTGATTCTATTCCTAGCACCTTTGTTTAAAAGGTGCACTTTTTTTAGGTATAAAATTCCTCCAATTAACAAAACATATAATAAATTTATTAATAATTTGGAGGGATATTTAATGAGTGGAAAATTAAGCTGTAATGCAGAAAAGTGTGTAAATAATATAAATGGTCTTTGTTCTGCTAATAATATACATATAACAGGAGAGGCATCTCACAGCAGTAGAGAAACTGGATGTGAAACTTTCTCTCCAAAAGGTGTTATAAATGCTATGTCTAATTTTACAAATATGAACTTGGTTGGACAGTTTAAACAGTTATTTAGTACAGAGTCTATAGAGATGAGTCCAGAAATAAAGTGTGAAGCTGAAAATTGTATTTATAATGTAAATGAATTATGCACAGCAAGTAATGTTCAAGTATATGGTTCTGAGGCAAGAACTAGTAGGGAAACTGAATGTGAAACTTTTAAAGATCACTAAAATAAGCGGATTTATCCGCTTATTTTAATTATATGGCTTTTAAAAATGAATATAATAATTTTATTCCATAAAACATAACTATACAGCCACAAAGTATGTTTATTTTTTTAAGAAATTTTTCGGTAAGGGTGTTTTTAAATATAGAAAAAATTGTAGCTAAAAAGGTAAACCACACTATAGAAGCAGTACACACTCCACCAATAAAAAAGTTATAAGTATTTAGTGGAAGGGATGCTCTAAAACTACCTAATAATAGTGTACCATCTAATATAGCTTGAGGGTTAAGCCAAGTTACAGTAAAGCATGCAAGGGCTATTTTTGATATTGGTATATTTGGATCTGTAGAAGTTTGAGTTGATAAATTGGGCTTAGATCGTATAAGGCATATTCCAATGTATAAAATAATAATGCTTCCCAATAACAATATTGTTAACTTGAGAAAGTTAAACTTATTTATAAGCAAACCTATACCAAAAAAACTTGAAAGGGATAAACTTATATCAAAAAATATAGTTATAAAGGCCACTTCATAAGCTCTTTTTTTACTCATAGATATGGATGAGTTTATTACATATAGATTTTGCATTCCAATAGGTGCAACATAGCTGAGACCTAAAACAAATCCTTGAATTAAATATTTTATCATATATATTATCCTCCTGAACTAAGATTCCTAATGTAAATTATAGCTTTAGTTAAGGATAATATCTCCAACCAAAATGATAAAAGTTTTACCAACCAAAGAAAAGTAAGCGGTAAATATTGACACGCGCCTAGATAAGTTCTTCTAAGACTTAGATGTAGAAAGGTATTTCTCAAAAGTAAGCTCTATCTCTGAGTCTAGGAATAACTTGATGTTTTGATAAAACTTCTAACTATACGAGATAATTTTTCTAAACCAATTTTCATTTCTTCTAATGAAGCATAAGAATAAGATATTCTTAAATTTTCACTATTAAGAGAGTCGTATATACTTCCTGGATTAATAAGTATATTTTCTTTTGCTGCTTCGGAGAATAACCTATTCATTGATATAGGAGAATTTAGCTTTAACCATATATAAAAACCACCTTTAGGAATATTCCAAGTAGCAATATCAGAAAAATTTTCATTTAAGGTTTTTAAGGCATTATCTCTTTGAATTCTTAATTTAGATCTTACATTGTTAAGATGCTCGCTATAAAGTCCACTACTTATCCATTCTGCCAATATTAGTTGAGATAATGAACTAGAACCATAGTCCGTTTGCATTTTTATATCAGCTAATCTTTCAACTACTGGTTCAGGACCAATAAGCCATCCAATTCTAAAACCTGGTGCAAGAGATTTTGACACACTTCCAAGATAAAGTATATTCCCATTTTTGTCACAAGATTTTAATGGAAGGGGAGGCAATTCATCTAACCATAATTCTCTATATACATCATCTTCAATAATAGGAATTCTATGTTTTTGACATAAATTTAATATTTCCATACGTCTGTCTTTAGTCATTACAGTTCCTGTAGGATTATGGAAAGTAGGAATTGTATATAATAAAGTATTAACTTTACTATTAATTTCCTTGGATATTTCATTAGGAATAATACCTTTGTCATCCATCTTTGTTCCAATCATATTCATACCCATAGATTGAAATATGTGAAGGGATTTTAAATAAGATGGTTTTTCTATGAGGATTTTAGAACCTAAAGGCAAAATTGATAAAGCTATTAATTGTAAGGCTTGAAGTGCTCCAGAAACAATAAGTATGGAAGATGGTTTAACATTTATCCCATAAATTTTAAGATATTCACTTAAAATAATTCTTAGTTCTAAAAGACCTTTACCTTCAAGATAGCCTAAGGATGTAATTTTGTTGGAGCACCTGTTTAATACTTTATCCATAATATTTTTAGGAAACAATTGAGGTCCAGGTTCACCAGTGCCTAATCGTATAATGCCTTTTTTATATTCCAGCTTATTAACCATTTGAATAGTATGAAGATTGGGTTTGTGTATACTTCCTTCTATGTAATTTTGCCAGTTTAATTTAGATCTTGATGAAAGCAAAGACCAAGTACTATTTACTATTCTAGTACCACCACCACTGTTTCCTTCAATAAAACCCTTACTTTTTAATTCATCAAAGGCTTCTACTATAGTACTTCTATTTACTTTGAAGTCTCCAGCTAATTGTCTTTGTGAAGGAAGCTTAGTACCTACAACCCAATTTTCAGTGGATATTTCATTTATTATATAATCTACAATTTGTTTGTATAAAGGGTTAGAACTATTTTTTTCTGGTTTCCAGTTAATGTTTATCAAAAAACAATGCACCTCCTGTATATATAGCTTTTATTTATTAACAAAATGTGTAATAAGTTGTAATTTGTGATTTCAATATATTGAGAATTACATCATATAAGAATAAGATATCCTCTAAGTTATATTTTAATAGTTAATCTTGATAAAAACAAAATAAAAAAACTTAATAGACAAATTTAATACTAAACTGTAGAATAGTGAAAGAAGATTTAATATGGTAGGTGAAATAATGAATAAAAACATTTCTATAAATAAAAATGAAGAATATGATATGAATATAACAGGAATGGGGTATGAAGGTGAAGGAGTAGGTAAAATAAATGATTTTACAGTCTTTGTACCTGGTGCTTTATTAAACGAGAAGGTTAAAGTAAAAATAGTTAAAGTAAATAAGAATTTTGCTTTTGCAAAGCTTATAGATGTTATGGAAGCTTCTGAATACAGAACTGAACCAGCTTGTAATATATATAAAAGATGTGGAGGATGTCAGCTTCAGCATTATTCTTACAGGGCACAATTGGATTTTAAAAAGCAGAGAGTTAAAGATTGTATAGAAAGAATAGGAAAATTAAAAACTTCAGAAGTAATTTTAAATGACACTATTGGTATGGATGACCCTTATAGATATAGAAACAAAGTTCAGCTGCCTGTGGGAGAAAAAAATGGAGAAGTTAATATAGGATTTTATGCTCAGAGAACTCACGAAATAATAAATATGGATATCTGTAATATACAGCATGAAGCAGCAGACAAAGTATTGAAACTGATAAAAAGTTGGATGAAAAAATATAAAATAGAAGCTTATAATGAGCAATTACATAGTGGAAGCATAAGACACATAATGGTTAGAAAGGCATTTAAAACAAATGAGGTTATGGTTGTTGTAGTTACTAGAAGTAATGAATTACCTCATAAAGAAGAGCTTATAGAAATGCTGATAGAAAGTAAAGAGAACATTGTTAGTATTATACAAAATGTAAATAGTAAAAAAACTAATGTAATTTTAGGAATAGAATGTATAACTTTGTGGGGAAAAGATAATATAAGTGATTATATAGGTGATTTCAAATTTAATATATCTCCATTATCTTTCTTTCAAGTTAATCCAGTACAAACAGAAGTATTATATAATAATGCATTGGAATATGCTTCATTGACTGGGAATGAAACTGTATTTGATGCATATTGTGGTACAGGTACTATATCTTTATTTTTATCTCAAAAGGCTAAAAAAGTATATGGAATTGAAATAGTTCCACAGGCTATAGAAAATGCCAAGATAAATGCAAAGCAAAATAATATTGATAACGCAGAATTTATAGTAGGAGAATCTGAAAAAGTCATTCCTGAACTAATAAAAAATGGAGTAAAAGCAGATGTAGTAGTTGTAGATCCACCAAGAAGGGGATGTGAAAAGAGTCTTTTAGAGGCTATAGCACAAATGTCTCCTGAAAGGATAGTATATGTTTCTTGTGATCCAGGAACTTTAGCTAGAGATTTGAGCATACTGGATGAATTAGGGTATAAGGCTACTGAAATTCAACCTGTAGATATGTTTCCACAAACTGCTCACGTTGAGACGGTCGTATTGATGTCAAGGGTAAAAGACTGAATGTACAGGAAACCCAGTAAATAAGCCATTTCTGTGATTTTGCGGTTTTCAAACTGTACGCTCAAAACGTGATTTTACTTGTGCAAGGGAATCAGTCTATCGGGTCGGATTCCGTTCACGAGAGAACAGGATTGATAACAGGCTTTCACGATAGGACAGAATAGATGTTTTGCATTTTTGGGGCTTGGTGAGAGGACAGGATAGATGTTTTTTGGATTATTGCGTGTGCGTGGGAACATATCTGATTTGAGCAGAAAAGTTTACTCATAATAAAAAGCAAGGCATCTACATCAATTTCGTAAAGTGCCTTGCTTTATCATATGTTATACTCTCACATTATTGCCATGAAACCTGCAAGGGTTCCCTGTCCACTAATCGTTTAAAAGTATAGCTGGGATATCCAACGAGCAACGCACCTGTGACGCTCTTGCTTTGGGGAAGCTGGAGAAGCTGCAGCAGGGGTTCATATCCCGCCGCTGCGCAGTATTCAAACAGCCCTGACCAGCAGGTGCCAAGAGCGAGTGCCGGAGCATAAAGTTGGGCATAGGTAAGTGCAAAATGAGTATTGTCCCGACCGAGAGCGAAACGCTCTTTCTGTGCCATGGCAATGATCAAACATGGCGCATCCCTCAGAATTGTGTCCCTGCCATTTTCATGGTAACAGCGTATGGTATTGGCGGTGTTTTTTGACCATGGGGATTTTCCTAAAGCACCGTATCTTAAATCTTCCTCCGCCCAATCCGCAACCGCAGCTGCGATTTCTTTTAAGGTCACAGCATCATCCACAACAAGATAGGATACTCCCTGTGAATTGCAGGCTGTTGGCGCAAAATGTGCAATATCCAGAAGCTCGTGGATGGTCTCACGCGGCACACGCTTTTTTTGAAAAGATCGAACAGACCGACGTGACCGGAGAAAACGGGCTGCCGTATTGGCGTCCTGTATCGGCATTTCTTTGAGTAAGACTTGTTTTTCAAGCGGGGCCTGTCTGTGATCCAATGCGCCGTTTGGACAAGCCGCTACACAATGCCCACAGGCAATACAGAAATCATCGATGACCTCGGGGCCGTGCTCTCCCATGTCAAGCGTGCCCCGGCAGACCTTTACGCAAAGTCCACATTGTGTGCATTTGTCCTGATTTATCTGAATCAAATTCTCCGCAGTCATGCTCACTTACCAGCCAGTACGATATTTAAGGCTTTGATTTTTCCTTTTTCAAGGCTAAAATGGAAATCCAGCGGAATCGGGCTTCTCTCGAAGTTGCCAGAAAGCGTAGCGGTGACAACCGTTTCACCGTTTTTCTCTGTACAGTGGGTAATTTCGGTCATGACTTTAGCGTCTCGGTTTGCCTCCAGAATATGCTCGCTGACGGCTTCGGGGCCATGATACTCCATTCCCTCGTCAGCCAACACGGCATCAGCCGCAAAGCAACCCGCAAGCAGCGCATCGTCATACACATCGGAGGCATGATAAAAGGCAGCAATCGACTGCGGCAATGGAATTGCCCTGCTATTAGAGGAAAGAACATTGCAAAGCCGTGTGATTTTATCCCCATCCAGCGTAAAGTGAAAATCAAGATATAGAGGGTCTGGAAGGCCGGTCTTGTCATAATCTCCGTCTGATTTTGCGGTGACGACGAGTTCTCCCGCATCCAGAACGGCGTTTGTGACTTCCAGCCTCAAATGTATACTGAAATAATCGAGGTCGCTCCACTCTTTAATAGCGGCTTTTCCGTGATATTCCTTACCGGCGTCTATGACGACGGCGTCCTCAGCAAAAGCGGAAAGGAAGGTCACGGGGTCATCCGTGTTTGTTGCCTGAAAATGTACCTCAACCGGTTTTGGTAATTGAAATTGATTGTTTGACATAATTTTCACTCTCCTTTACAGTGTTCGGACAATCCCGCCGTCAATGGTATGTTCAGCGCCGACAATGTAAGAAGCGCGGTCAGATACCAGAAAAGCCACCATCTCCGCGACTTCCTCCGGGCGCGCTGTGCGGCCGATCGGAATGCCGCCCAGTGAGTCCATCAAAGACTGTCTGGCGGCATCATAGGTGCATCCACGTTCCTGGGCCATCCGCTCGATGAGTCTTTCTGCGGCTTTCGTTTCCGTGAACCCGGGCGCAATACTGTTAACACGGATTCCCTTCGGCGCAAGCTCAGTTGCAAGTGCTTTGCTGTAATTTGCAAGCGCTGCTTTGGCTGCCGAGTATGCCATGGTGTTTTCTCCCGGAAAGCGGCGCTGAATGGATGTAATATGAATAATAACGCCATAACCTTGTTTCAGCATCGGAGGAATTAAGCCTCGATCCAGCCGGACCGCCGCGAACAAATTGGTATCAAAGGTCCGCTGCCAGTCTGCGTCAGTTTGCTTAAGAACGCCTCCGGTGGGGGTTGAAGAGCTTCCAACATTATTGACAAGAATATCGACACCGCCAAAGCGTTCAAGTATATAGTCCACAATCTTTACTGTGCCATCGACGGTGCTAATATCAGCCTGTATAAATAATTCTGTGTTTTTTAATTCATCCGGGGTGGTTCGTGCTGTTGTGATGACGGTAGCACCAGCTTTTGTAAGGCGTTTTACAATTGCTTCTCCCATTCCGCCCTTAGTTCCGCCAGTTACAAGAACACGTTTTCCGGCAAGCTCCTTTGGGTCAATTTCTATATGGTTGTAATTATTCATGAATAGTCTCCTTTACTATGATTAAATTTATTTTACATTCCCATTGTAACAATGATAACCTGACAGCATCATGTCAGGTTATCATTAATATTTGCTGGAAATTCTATTTAATTCATCCCGTAGCATATCACATATATTATTTGGACTTAACACTTCAACATCGGCACCAAAAGACAGGATGTAACGAATCAGCCATTGATTTTCAGGTAAGGAGGCAGTAACAGTAAATGAGCCGTCCCAATTCCTCGTGACATCTTTTTCATCAAACTCATCATATACCCGATATGCCCCCTCGGCAGATATCTTTAAGCATACTTGAATCCATTTCTGCGTATTATCCGTCTGGCTTTCATTTGGTAATTCACTCAAGACCTTCTCAGTAAAAACCTCCTGCGTCATCAGAAGCTCCGACATTCTTGAGATTTTAAAGGTTCGATAGGCGTTTCTGGTAAGGCAGAACCCTTGCAGGTACCAGGCATTTACTTTGAAAATGAGCTTAACCGGTTCCACTCTCCGCGCACTTTTCTTACCAGAGGAACTAATGTAATTGAATTCAATGATCCGGCGGCTTAAAATGGCGTCCTTTATGATAGTAAATTGAAATGCCCTTTTTTTATCGCTGCCCCATGGACTAAAATCCACTTCAATCCAGCTCGTTTTATTTTTATTGAACAGACGACTTAGCCTCTCAAGAACGTCATCTGACTCGGGCGCCTTTACGACTGAAAGGCTTTGAAGTGCGTATAATATTTCGTTTTGTTCCTTTTCTGAAAGAAGAGATTTATCAAGGATATAATCGTCAAGCAAAGAGATGCCACCGCCCTTGCCTTGGCTTGCATAAATTGGTATCCCTGAGGAAGACAACGTGTCAATATCCCGGTAGATCGTTCTCACGGATACTTCAAAGTGTTCCGCCAATTCAGTGGCAGTTATGGATTTTTTATTGAGCAAAATGTATATGATTTCAAAAAGTCTGTTAATCTGCATATGATCACTCCAGTTCTATTATATTATAACACAATAACCTGACAATAGTATGTCAAGTTATACGTCAATGAACCAAATATATAGTAATTTGTTAAAAAATCACTTATCTACGAGTGTGTAACAGGAAAAAGAGAGGTGAAATAACTTGGATGATAAAGAGAAACGCTTTGAAGAAGATATAGAAACCTATTTTCTTTCAAAAGGTGGCTACACAAAAGGAGATTTAACAACTTACAGCAGGGAAAAAGCTACTGATATGGTTTTATCCTTAAATGATATTCCAATGGCAGCACTTGAATTCAAGAATTAAATCACAGGGCAGTCAGTGGAAAATGCAAAAACCCAGTTTATGTATGATAGAAATCCTAAGGAATTATGTTTCCAATTCAATAAAAGATTCCTTGTATATTTTGCAGTAGATTTATATGAAATTGTTATGACAACAGAGTTAAAAGGCAAGAACACTTTTTTCTTACTTTTTAATCAAGGTTCAAATGGACCAGGTAATGTTGGAGGCGCAGGTAATCCAGAGAACAAAGAAGGTTATGCAACTTCTTACCTTTGGGAATCAGTTCTAACTAAAGATGTATTTATGGATATTCTTCAAAGATATATTCATTTAAGTGTTGAAGAAACAAAAATAGTAAAGGAAGGTAAAGAAGTTAAGAAAGTATGTAAGAAAATTATATTTCCAAGATACCACCAGCTTGATGTAGTTACAAAAATTCTTGCAGATGTAAAAGTTAATGGTAGTGGTGATAACTACTTAATTCAGCATAGTGCAGGTTCTGGAAAAAGTAATTCTATTGCATGGTTAGCTTATGGATTATCAAGTATACACAACAAAGATAATGAAAATATTTTTACTTCTATTATTGTAGTTACAGATAGAAGAGTTCTTGATAGTCAGTTGTAAGGTACAATCTCAGGCTTTGATCATACAAAGGGTATAGTTGAAACAATTGGAAAAGGTAAGAAATCTAAAGATCTTAGAGATGCAATCAATGATGGAAAGAAAATTATCATTACTACCCTTCAAAAGTTTCCTGTAATCTATGAGGAAATTGACGACAATAAGGGGAGAAATTTTGCAATTATTGTAGATGAAGCTCATTCAAGCCAGACGGGAAATAGTGCAAGAAAATTAAAGTCAGCTCTTGCAGATAAAGAAGAAGCATTAAGAGAGTATGCAGAAATTGAAGGCAAGGCTGAATCAGAAATAATAGATGATGAAGATAAACTTGTAAATGAGCTATTAGCACATGGTAAACATAAAAATCTTTCTTTCTTTGCCTTTACTGCTACACCAAAACAAAAGACTTTGGAAATGTTTGGTACAAAACATTCAGATGGTTCTTTTCACCCATACCATATTTATAGTATGAAACAGGCTATCCAAGAAGGATTTATTCTTGATGTATTAAAGAATTATATGACTTATAAGGTTTGTTATAAAATTGCTAAGAATACATCAGATAATCCAGAAGTACCAACTTCTAAAGCAATAAAAACTATAAGACGTTACGAATCATTACATCCTCATAATTTGCAGCAAAAAACAGCTATTATCATTGAGCAATTTAGAGAGATAACTAAAAATAAAATTGGTGGTAGAGCTAAAGCTATGGTAGTTACAGCTTCTAGACTTCATGCAGTTCGTTATTACCATGAGTTTAAACGCTATATTGAAAAAAGGGGTTATGATGATTTAGATATTTTGATTGCTTTCTCAGGTGTAGTCAAAGATGATAAAGAATTTACAGAAGAAGGTATGAACAAGCGTAAAGATGGTTCTACTATTAAGGAAGACCAATTAAAAGCGGATTTCCATAAAGATGATTTTAATATGTTAATTGTAGCTGAAAAGTATCAAACAGGATTCGATGAACCTTTATTACATTCAATGTTTATTGATAAGAAACTAAGTGGAGTTAAAGCAGTTCAAACTCTTTCACGAGTAAATAGAATTTGTGTGGATAAAGAAGACACGTTCATTCTTGATTTTGTTAACACAAAAGAGGAAATAGAAGAAGCCTTCAAACCTTATTATGAATCAACTATTTTAGATGAAGAGATTAATGTCAATCTTATTTATGATACAAAGACAATGCTAAGAAATTACAAACTTTACAATGATGATGATATTGAGAAATTTGTTAAAGTTTATTATAAAAAAGGAAATCAAAATTCTACAGACTTAGGCAAAATGACAAGCCTTTTAAAACCAATAGTTGATAGATATTCAGACCTTAATGAAGATAAGAAATTTGAATTTAAGAAAACTGTTCGTAACTTCAATAAATGGTATTCATATATCATTCAAATTGCAAGAATGTTTGATAAGGATTTACACAAAGAATATGTTTTTACAGCTTACCTTGAAAAATTACTTCCTAAGGCGAATGGAAGAGATATAGACTTGGAAGGTAAATTAAAACTTGAGTTCTATAAGTTAGAAAAAACATTTAAAGGTGATATTTCATTAAATCCAACAATAGAGGATGAAACCCTTATAAACCCTAAAAGTATTGATATAGGTGGCAAACCAGAGGATGAAGATGAGCTTTTGGAAAATATCATAAGAAAAGTTAATGATAGATTCAAAGGTATATTCACAGATGGTGATAAGGTTATTGTAGAAACTATTTATAAGAAATGTGTAAAAGGCAATAAGAAACTTACTCAGTATGCTAAAAAGAACGATTCAGAAGTATTTGAGCAAAGCATTTTTTCTGAAATATTTAAAAAGATTGCACAAGATTGTTATACAGAATCAATGACTTCTTTTTCCAAATTGTTTGAGGATAAGAATTTCTATCAATCGGTAATGGAAGAGATTGCAAGGGAAGCATATAAAGACTTGAGAAGTAGAAAGTAAGATATTAAATGTTTAAGGGTTTTAAGCGAGGTACAGAGTAACAAAGATACAATACAATATGAAAAAAGATCAGATAATAAGAGCGTTTTTAGATTAATGAATAGATGTATTTAATGAACTTGGAGGTGTGAATATGGCAAATATAAAATATGAAATAAAAGAAACTATAGGAGCTCTTTCAGAATCATCAAAAGGATGGAAGAAAGAATTAAATCTTATAAGTTGGAATGATAAAGAACCTAAATTTGATATTAGAGATTGGTCCCCTGAACATGAAAAGATGGGTAAGGGAGTAACTTTAATAAATGATGAATTAAAAAAGTTAAGAGATATTTTAATTGATATGAAATTATAGAATAATTAGGTAAATAAGATTATGTTATTGGGTAAAAAATAGCAAAATAATATACTAATTATACATATGTAAAAATAATTTTTACATATGTATTTTTTTTTACAATATCAGTATATAATATAATTATAGGGAGGTGTTAATATGGAATTAGTAGAAAAATATAATGAAAATAAAATAAAAGCCTATATTTATGACAACAGATATAAAATAGGTTCAAATCTTCTCAACTTTATTAAAGATAATGGGTATACAAAATCATCAGTTTCAAAACTAACTGGTATTTCAAGGCCAACTATTGATAAATTAATTAAAGGTGAAATAGATAATAATACAACACTTAAAAGCCATATAGATAAGATAGTTACAACTTTTAATATAGATCTTGAACAGTTAATAAATTATAATCACTTAGAATTAGAAAACATTGATAGAATGGTTGCATCTGATAATTCACCAGAGGAATATGAAGTAAGTGACAAAGCTAAAAAAATGTTTGATTTCTTAAATGATATAGTAGACCTTTATGAAGTCTACAGCGATAGGTAAGGTGATAAGTATGTCTAAATATATAACATCTGATAACTTGAATGAAGTGATAGAAGCAAATAAGAAAATAAAAAATGAAATAGATAACTTAAAGAGTAATTTCTTTATTAATTATAACAAAATTGGAATAGTAGGATCTGATAGATTAGTCTTTGAAGTATTAAAGAAAAATTATAGTTTAATACAATTACCAATAGATGATAAGTATTGGGGTGGAGCTATATTTATTAGAGGCAATCTAAAGATACCGGTTATCAATTCAGCACAGCCAAGAGTTTATCAATTCTTTGTTGCATGGCATGAGTTATTTCATTTACTTTATGATCCTTCTATAATTAAAGGACAACATAATATACAGGCTGAAGAAATGGAGTTAAATGAAAGAAAAGCAGATTATTTTGCTGCAAAGATGCTGTTAGGTGATGTTTATAAATATTATTATTCACTAGAGGATGATGAATTTATAAACAAAATTGCTAGATGTATGGATGTATTTAAAGCACCTTATAAGGCCATATTAATTCAATTATATGATGATGCTGTAGAAGTATTTAATGACATGGGAATTAAAAAGCTAATAGTTGAAAACTTTGATAAAAAGCCTAAGGATTTAATTGCATTATTTGAAAAACTGGAACTAGATAATGACCTAGTTAAACCTTCTAATATAATAAGCTTTGGTGGTTTAGATAAAAAAATAGAATTGTTATCAGAGAAGGAATCAGATGTTGACTATCATATGGATAATCTAAAGTTTTTAAACAAGCTCAAGGATCTAATGAAAGGAGAAATAAGCAATGGAAGTAATTCAAGCAGCAAAGTTGATTGAAGTTCTGAATTCCAGCACTCCTAAAAAAATTGGAATCCTTGATAATAATACGATTAGTTTTCTATCAAAGATTAGTAAGTACACTTATGTAGATAATATATTAATGAATTATGATTTATTATTAATACCTAATTGGGTCTATGAAGAGGTAAAAGATTCAGAGGAAAGAGTGAATTATATAGAAAGTATTTTTAATAAAAACGTACATGTTTATATAATTAATGAAAATGATTATGAAGAGTTGTCAGAATATAAGGCAGGATGGCTCTATAAGTTTTTCTTATATTCTTCTTTTATGATTGGAGAATTAAAAAGTTTTATAAAAAGAAATATAGAGAAAAATCAGCCTTTAGAGGAATTGGATAACTATGAAGATTGGCTAAAGCTATTGTATGAGAATGGATTTGAGGGTAAAACACTTATTAATGGAAGAACAAAAAAGAAGAATGCTGGAGAGATTTCAATAAGTGTTTTAGCCCTAGTTATGTCATATATTTATTTTGAAAGGAATCACACCATAACAGTGATGTCCAATGATAGGGGGACATATGATTTTGTTAAGCAAGCAAAGTTAAAACTGGTAAATGATAAGACATTTGAAAAATTAGAAAGTAGTGTAATAACATTTAAATCTAATGATTTCTTGATTAAAGAAATTTACATAAATGATTTTATAACTGCAGAGCAAGATATTTATTCTATTATAGAATTTAGAGATGAGAAGAGAGTTAAATTTACAAAAAGTGCACTAGATAACTCTATAGAGGAGCATGATGAGATATTAAGTAATGAAGCTTTTATAGAAAGTTTACAGGATAAAACTTTTAATATTATATTTTAGTATAGAAAAAGTTTAAACTCATATAAGTTAGTCTTTTTTTATATTAAATTTATTAAATAAAATTTGAAGATGTATGAAGTATTGATTTTATAACGTTTAAAATAGTGCCCAAAATTCAAATATTATTTGCTATAAAAAAATATCAATTTTGTATATAGTAATATTCAGGAGAAGATTTCATGAAAACTATATATTATTAAAAGAAGGCAGAAAGAAGATTGCTTTATTCCAGGAATATGTTGCAAAGCAGTTAGGCATTCATAGAACTACCATCACTGCAATAGAACTTGGTACTAGAAAAGTAACTTCTGAAGAATTAAAGTTTTTTTTCGGAATTTTACTGTGTCACTTTAGATGAATTAATTTATGGTACAAATGAAAATTTTAATATAAAGATGTTTGCAAGAGCATTTTCAAATCTTTCAGAAGATGATAAAAAAGAAATTATAAACTTAATAGAATTTAAGAAAAAGATTAAAAAAATATTTAATAGATTATGGAGGCATTAGCATGGCAAATATAAAATATGAAATAAAAGAAACTATAGGAGCTCTTTCAGAATCATCAAAAGGCTGGAAGAAAGAATTAAATTTAATAAGCTGGAATGATAAAGAACCTAAATTTGATATTAGAGATTGGTCACTTGAACATGAAAAGATGGGTAAGGGAGTAACTTTAACAAATGATGAATTGAAAAAATTAAGGGATATTCTGAATGATATGGAACTATAGAATAATTAGGTAAATAAGATTATCTTATTGGTATTTCAAGGCCAACTATTGATAAATTAATTAAAGGTGAAATAGATAACAGTAAAACACTCAAAAGTCATATAGATAAGATAGTTACAACTTTTAATATAGATTTTGAACAATTAATAAATTATAAGCACTTAGAATTAGAAAACAATGATAAAATGGTTGCATCTGATAATTCACCAGAGGAATATGAAGTAAGTGCCAAAGCTAAAAAATGTTTGATTTCTTAAATGATATAGTAGGATCTGATAGATTAGCTTTTGAAGTATTAAAGAAAAATTATAGTTTAATACAATTACCAATAGATGATAAGTATTGGGGTGGAGCTATATTAATTGAATTATATGATGATGCTGTAGAAGTATTTAATGACATGGGAATTAAAAAGCTAATAGTTGAAAACTTTGATAAAAAGCCTAAGGATTTAATTGGATTATTTGAAAAACTGGAATTAGATACTGACTTAGTTAAACCTTCTAATATAATAAGCTTTGGTGGTTTAGATAAAAAAATAAAATTATTATCAGAGAAGGAATCAGATGTTGACTATCATATGGATAATCTGAAGTTTTTAAACAAGCTCAAGGATCTAATGAAAGGAGAAATAAGCAATGGAAGTAATTCAAGCAGCAAAGTTGATTGAAGTTCTGAATTCCAGCACTCCTAAAAAAATTGGAATCCTTGATAATAACATAATTAGTTATAGTATCTGGAATAAAATATTATCTTAAAACCTATTGCATAATATTAAAATATGATTTATAATTTCATTGAACAGGCGGTGAATAAAATGAAAAACAATGATATTAAACTTACAAATAGAGATCTTCAAGCAATAGAAAGACGTAATCAGCTTTTGGAATCAGCAAAAGAACTTTTTGCATCTAATGGTTACCATGCAACTACAACTAGACAAATAACAAAGAATATTGGTATGGCAGATGGACTAATTTATCACTATTTTCCAGAAGGAAAAAAACAGATTTTAGATATAATTATTAAAGAATTTATTGATGAAAGATGGATTCAGTTAGAAAAAGAAATATCTGAAGTTACTTCTGATATACCAATTCAAGAAATTCTTTTTAAATTAGGAAACATAATATTTAAATATATTGGTAATGATAAAAATATATTAGTTATATTATTACGTGAGCAAAATATATTATCAGAAGAATATACAAATACTTTTAATAACCATATAAAGAAAGTAATTCATAAAACAGAGTTGATTTTAAAAGATAAAGCTGAAAAAAATGAAATAAAAGCCTTTGACTTTTTTATGATGGCAAATCAATTTTGGAGTGCTATTTACACATATATATTGCAAAATACACTTTTTGGAGAAAAAAATTTATATTCAATAAGTAAAGAGGTGTATTTAGAACAAATTATAAATTATACTCAAATGACTTGGAAAAAATAAAAAAAATTTCTTTGTGAAATTTTATGCATTTGGTTCACTGAACGTTCAATTAAAAATTATGTAAATATATTCATTAACCATAAATTAAAATATTATTATACGATATAGGAGGAATTAACTATGAAACTACATTTTCAAGACCAAGCATTTTCATTTGAATTATTAAGAGCTGCAACTTATTCAGGATATCAAGGAGCAGAAATAGGTGAAGCCTTAGCAACAGCTGCAAAAATTAAAGAAGGTGACTTTGACAGCTGGTATGAAGAATGGAAAAATACAGCTAAAAGAGTCGAACAAATAGGTATTGATTGCTTAAATAAGAGACATAAAATAAGTGCTAGAGAGGCTTTCCTTAGAGCACATAATTATTATAGGACTGCAGAATTCTTTTTACAAGGAACTGACCCAAGACGCAGTGAAAACTTTGAAAAGAGTGTTGAGACTTTTGAAGCAGCAATGAAGCTTATAGATTCACATTTTGAAATAGTTGAAATACCCTATGAAGGTACTCATTTAAAAGGTTATTTTTATGGAGCATTAGACTATGATAAAGTTACTACCACATCAAGACCTACTTTATTATTTATCGGTGGATATGACTCCACTCTTCAAGAACTTTATTTCTGTGGAGCTGCTCCTGCAATAAAACGTGGTTATAACTGTTTAATCTTTGAATGTCCTGGACAAGGAGAAGCTTTAAGAAAGAATAACCTTTATATGCGTCATGATGCAGAAGTTCCAGTAGGTGCTGCAATAGATTACCTCGAAACAAGAAACGATATCGATATTGATAAAATAGCCTTGCTTGGCATGAGCTTAGGTGGTTATTTCGCCCCAAGAGCAGCAGCTTTTGATGAACGTATAAAAGCATGTATCGCTTTCAACGTATTCTATGATACTTATGAGTCCACTATAAATCAAAATCCTCAGCTTGAAAAAGTATTAAGCTTACCAGCAGAACAAAAAGAAGCTATGCTTACAAAAGCTGAAGAAAATAATTCTAATCTTCGTTGGATGCTAAACAACGGTAAATGGGTATTTGGATTGAAACACAGATATGAAGTCTTTGATGAAATGAAGAAAGCTTCTTTAAAAGGAGTTGCTGAAAAGATTAAATGTCCTATATTACTTACTATGGGAGAAACAGATCACTTTGTTTCTAAAGATCAATTAAATGCCCTTTTAGATTCAATAAAAGCACCAAAGACAGTTCGTGTCTTTACTATAGATGAAGGTGCAGAAGAACATTGTCAAGAAGGTAATCACGCACTATTTCATCAAGTTATGTTTGATTGGCTAGATGATATATTTGAAAATTATTTAAATTAAAACTTAAATTAATTGTAATTGCTTTTTTAATAAAGCTTTCTATGTTTAATTTGATTTTTCATAGAAAGCTTTATAATATTAAATTCACTGGAGGTTATATTATGACATTCCTGTATTATTTACTCTCATTAATATCAGGCTTTGCTCTGACTTTGCAAGTTGGTATAAATGGAGCCTTTCGTTCTAAAATAGTAAATCCTATACTTTCATACCTTGTCAGCTTTGCTGTTGGAACTTTAGGACTTGCTCTGGTATTTTTTATTAATTTTAGGTGTTTACATAATTCAAGCTAATTAGGCACATTCAAATCATTTATAAATTGTTGTACTAAATAATTTTGTTATTTAGTACAACATATTCATATTTTATAATTCTATACAAGTTAATAATATTTTGGTTTGTTTTTGAATAAAAAATAATTAAAATTAATATGATAATAGGTGTTTTGTTTTAGTCGCTTGCGAATTTTCGTAAGCGACTATTAGCAGTTAATAGAGATAGGAGAAGATGGTGAGAAAAATATAAGGAAAAAGTTAAATAGGACTGATTAATAATACAAAAAAAAGTTGTAGTCAATACAAATATTATGAGTTTGATATATATTTGTCAAAATTATAAAATTAATATGTAATCTAGATTATAAAACGTATTCAATTATACTCAAGTTGTCAAGAAAGTATCAAATTCAGATAAAAAAGGAGGAAAAAGATATGAAGAATAAATATTATCCACATCTTGCAAGTCCTATTAATATTAATGGAGTTACTTTTAAAAACAGAATTTTTGGTGCTCCCATGTCCAATCCAGAATTAGATGCAGACTGTAATATGAGAAAAGAAGAAATCGCATTTCATGAAAATCGTGCACAGGGTGGTCTTGCCAGTGTAGCCATTGGTCTTGGTATTGTAGATGCTATTGGTCGTACACACACAAAGGAAATAAAACTTTATGACATAATGTCTCTACCTTCACTTAAGGAAGCTGCAAATGCTATGCATCGTCATAATTGTAATGCAGTAATGGAGCTTGCGCACGGAGGAAAATATGGTAATGCTCGTGGTCATGGCAATGCTGATGGCACATTAATTGGACCTAATGATGAAATAAATCCAGAAGGACTTCAGGTTCGCAGTATGACAGATGAGGATATCTACAGAGTTGCGGATTGTTTTGCTGAAGGTGCAAAGCTGGTGAAAGAAGCTGGCTTTGACATGGTACTTATCCACGGTGGTCATGGATGGCTGCTTGGTCAGTTCAGCTCTCCAACAATGAATCACAGAACAGATAAATGGGGTGGAAGTCTGGAGAATCGTATGCGTTTTCCACTACTTGTAATAGAAAAAGTACGTGAAGCTGTTGGACTCAGTTATCCAATTGAATTCCGTATGAGTGGAGCGGAGTATACAAAAGACGGATACACAATCGAAGAGGGCATCAAGATGGCCAAAATGCTGGATGGGAAGGTTGATATTATCCATGTTTCTGCTGGTATTCATGAAGACATGGAAGTATTTACACTTACTCACCCATCTATGTTTATTGAACATGGATATAATGTATATCTTGCGTCTGAGATTAAAAAGCATGTTAAGACACCGGTTGCTACATTAGGTGGACTAAATGATCCAGACATGATGGAAGAAATTATTGCTTCAGGAAAAGCAGATATCATACAGATTGCACGTCAATCACTGGCTGATCCATATTTTCCAGAGAAAGCATTTTCAGGAAATGCAGATGATATTAATCGTTGCTGCCGATGCTACACTTGTTTCTTCAATTATTTAACAAATAGAACCTTCTGTTGTGCGTTTAACCCAGTTATTGGTAACGAACTGGAAAACAAGCATGCATTCCCAGCAACAACGCCAAAGAAAGTTATTGTAGTTGGTGGTGGGCCAGGCGGTATGGAAGCAGCTATTACAGCAGCTTATCGTGGTCATTCTGTTACTCTTTATGAGAAAAATAGCGAGCTTGGTGGACAACTTCTTTCTGAACAGTATATTCCTTTTAAGCAGGATATGTTCAACTTTGTAAAAGTATTAAAAGGACGTTTGGAGAAATCAGGCGTTGATGTTCGTTTGAACACAGAGCTTACAGCTGAACAGGCAGCAGCAGAGAATGCTGATGTTGTTATTACAGCCATTGGTGCTAAACCGATTGTTCCACCAATTCCAGGAATTGATAATGAGAAAGTTGTTGGGATTGAAGCTCTTCACCAGAAAGTTCCTGCACTTGGACAGAAGGTTGTTATACTTGGCGGTGGTCTTGTTGGATGTGAATGTGCAATTTATCTGGATGGTATAGGAAAAGATGTTACAATAGTTGAAATGAGAGATGACTGGGCAGCTGATTCTTATTTTATGCATAAAAATGCAATGAAAATGGCAATGCGTGACAGCAATATTAAGGTTAACATAAGTACAAAGGCAAAGGCTGTTACAGATGAAGGACTTGTTTGTGAGACAGCCCATGGTGAAGTTACTTTTGAGGCTGACAGTATTTTGTTAGCAGCAGGTATGAAAACTGACCGTGCAGTTGCAGACAGCTTCTATAACACAGCACCACGTGTATTCGAAACAGGTGACTGTATCAAGCCGGGTCGTGTAGTTGAGGCAGTTACAAACGGATACTATCGTGCACTAGATATTTAAGAGTAGATAAATTAATTTTGAAGGGTGGTATTTATGGGCGATATAAAAATCCAAACTACAAATATTTCACCAAAAGAGGGTGAGACTAGAAATGAAAAATTGGGATGGTTCAAGAGTTGCATATATTCATGGCTAATTGGTGGATTGATTTCTGTGCTTGCTCATGTTTTATCCATAATATATGCAGCTGTAGGAGTACCCGATAATATTTCTTTAGTAGTGACTCTTCTTACACTTCTATTAATAGGTGCTCTTACTACAGCTCTTGGATGGTATAGTAAATTAGACAAGTATGGACCAGCCGGAGGTATGCTTCCCACAACTGGTCTTGCAGGTGCAATAACAGGTACTGCAATGCAATCTAAAAAAAATGGTGAGTCTCTTCCTGAAAACGTTTATAAAGGATTTATGTCAGTTGCGCCAATTTTATTTTGGGGTTGGGTTACATGTGTAGTTGCAGGTATAGTAATGGGATTGGTTAAGATATAATTATTTATTAAAAAATAAGGATAAGGTGATTCTTATGGATTTTATTAAAGTATTTATTACAGGCGGTGCCATATGCTTTCTTGGACAACTTTTATTGACAAAATTTAAATTATCTCCACCAAAAATGCTGACAACAATCATTATTATAGGAGGGTTACTGGAGACTTTAGATTTATATAAGTACATTGTAGCCTTTGGAGGAGAAGGTGCGCAAGTGCCGATTTCAGGTTTGGGATCTTTGTTTGCTAATGCAGTTAAAACAGGAATGGCTGAACAGGGAATACTGGGAATATTTATGTTTAGTAACACTTTTTATAAAATAGCAGGAATAGTTATTCTAACTGCTGTAGTTGTTTCTATAATTACAGCAAGGTTTTTTAGCACTATAAAAGAAAAATAATAATATTAACTTGATAGAGCGTTTCTGGGGATGGCTTAAGTTAACACATAGAAAGTCTATATTAGAGAAAGGGGATTATTATGAAAATAAAAGCGGCGGTAGTTCATGAAAAAGGACAAGATTTTAAAATTGAAGAGGTAGAATTAGCATCACCAAAGGCAGATGAAATACTTGTAAAAGTAGTAGCAAGTGGTGTTTGTCATACTGATGAAGTTGCAAAACTACAAGTGATTCCAGTACCTTTACCAGCAGTATTTGGACATGAAGGTTGTGGCATTGTAGAAGAGGTTGGCAGCAGTGTTACTGAGTTTAAAAAGGGTGACCGTGTTGGTTTTTCCTTTGGATTTTGTGGACATTGTGAAAATTGTCTAAGTGCGCATCAACATGCATGTGAAAATCTTAATAAAATTAATTTTGGTGGGGTTATGAGTGATGGTACAAAGAGACTTTCACAAAATGGGAAAGAAATATCTTCATTCTTTGGACAATCCTCCTTTGCAACTTATGCAGTGGTAAATCAAAACAGTGCAATAAAAGTTGAGGATGACATAGATCTTGCTTTGGTAGGCCCTCTAGGTTGTGGCATCCAAACAGGTGCAGGTGCTGTATTAAATAGATTAAATCCAAAATTTGGTTCTACTATTGCGGTATTTGGATGTGGAACTGTAGGAATGAGTGCTATTATGGCAGCTAAAATTACAGGATGTTCAAAAATTATTGCAGTAGGAGGAAATCCAAGCAGTTTAGAACTTGCAAAAGAGCTTGGAGCAACTCATACTATAAACAGAAAAGAAACTGATGATATAGTTTTTGAAATTAAGAAGATCACAAATGGAGGATGCCACTATGCAATTGATACCACTGGAGTTGGTGATTTTGTAAAGAAAGCTCTTGCTTGTGTTCGTTTCTTAGGTACTGCAGTAGTGTTAGGAGCAACTGGAGATTTGACTATTAATGTACAAGAAGAATTAATGGGTGAAGCAAAATCTCTAATTGGTATTATAGAAGGTGATTCTATTCCAAAGTTGTTTATTCCTCAATTAATTCACTACTATAAAGAAGGCAAATTTCCATTTGATAAATTAATTAAATTCTATGATTTTGAAGATATTAATAAAGCTTTTGAAGACTCTCACAATGGTAAAGTTATTAAAGCTGTATTAAAAATAGGTTAAATGACTGAAAAAATGAAGCTTGCAATGGGATAAAGAGAAGCTGTAGGGAGTTATTCATATTGTAATAATGTAAAAAACTTTACACTAACATTAATACTCCAATATATAATTTATGAAAGTTTTTAATATAGGACTAACCTGCTTGTCCTTTCTCAGTATAAATCCAATCTTCCATTTGAAGGATTTATCACTAAAGGGAATAAAGCAGGTGTTTTTTTCATTTATTTCATTGACAACATGTTCTACACATATAAATATGCCTTTATTAAGATAAACTAAATTATTTAATAAATCAACTTCAGAGGACTCAAAAATTATCTTTGGAATAAAACCTGCTTCTTTACATTTACTAACTACAAGGTGTCGGAGTTCAAAATTCTTATCAAATACAATAAAATTTTCATTTGCTAAATCTTTAATGTGGATTTCTTTTTTCCGAGACAATGGATTTTTAGTATTCACAATGAGGTATAGTTTTTCTGACTTAATAGGAATGAAATCTATATTTGTTAAATTAGAGGGCATTAGACTACAGCCTATATTAAAAACTCCTCTCTTTACATGACGCTCGCATATAAGATCTGAATATTCATGCTTTATAACTTTAATATCAGCGTATGTATCACAAAAATCAATGAGAATATTAGGTGATAAAGATCGTAATACTCCGGGGGCAACGCATAAAGATATGGTACCTTTCTGGAGATTAAATTTATCTTTAACTTCATTTGTTATTGATTCTAATTCCTCTAATAAATATTTCGCTTTTTCAAGTAAAAAATTTCCGGCATCAGTAAGCTCAATTCCCTTTGGAGTTCTATGAAACAACTGTATACCAAGTTCATTTTCTAAATTTTTGATGGTCTTGCTAAGAGCTTGCTGCGTTATAAACAGGCTTTGTGATGCTAATGTGAAACTTTTATCTTCACAAACTTGTACAAAATATTTTAACTGTTTCATATCCATAAATTTAAACAACCCCTTTGCATTAAAATAGTAAGTTTTCAGTATAACTCTTACCATAATTTCAATATTTAGTAGAGCAAAAAACGTTATCACTTAAATTTTAACAGGTTAATTTGATAATTTATTATACCATAAAAATCATAGAGTATAATGTAGTTTTTGAGAGAAGTATTAAAAGAGATAGAAGGTTATATAAAAATATCAAGTTTTAGATCTATAAATTTATGATATGCTAAATTTAATATATTAATTTTTAACATTGAGGAAGAGATTTTCCATTTGATGATAAATGGAAAGCTATAAGATATTTAATATTGGATGAAGAGTTATTAGGAAAGAATATACTTTGGTCAAGCAGCCGTACAGCTTTTGTAATTATTGAGAAGAATAAATGCAATGATTTTCCTAAAAGTTAAGAATCAAATTTTAAACCCTGTTAATAGTGAACTTTTCTCTACTACAGGGTTTTAAGGACTTTCTTGAATCAATAATAGAGCTTTTGAAGAGCATCTATTTAGATTTAATTAGACGCCATAATGTAGTTCGACTGATTTTGAGACTTTCAGCAGCTTTGGTTTGATTGCCATTACACACCTCAATTACCTTTAGTGCAATATTCTTGTCAATTTCACTAAGAGGACGAGATAGGTCTAATAGCTTTGCTGAATATTTACAATTGAAAGAAGTTGAGAAAATAGTTTTCTCTTTATTTAAGACTTCTTTTACCTCATCAGAAGAAATATATTGACCTTTAGTTATTATAGCGAGATTTTGAATAACTCGAGTAAATTGCGTATAGTTATAAGGCCAGGAAAATTCGCAAAGCATCTGTATTGCATCTGGCGTGATTCCTAAAATTTGTTTTCCAGTAGATATATTTAATTTATTAAGATATAGTTTTACAATTGAATCTATGCGCGATGGATCATCTCTTAATGCTGGTAAAGTGATGATAAAACAATGCAGGTGATTTATAAATGCCATCATATTTGAATCAAGTGTTCCACTAGAAGAACTTATACATGAAAGTAAAACTCTATTTCTTTTACAAATTTCCATATCTGTCATGGCAATTAAAAGCTCCTTTTGCTTCTGGTGACTTAAACCATTTATATTTTTTATAAAGATAGTGTTACCAGAATCACATAAAGGTGAATTATGATTATTTAAAATGTAATCCCATATTTTATCACTTAATAGAGTACAATCAATTTCTATAAATGGCTGCTTAACTGCAGGACTGTTTAAATAGATAGCCTTAGCAATTTGCTTTTTTCCTGTACCCTCTTCACCAGAAATCATAACAGGGTAAAAATTTTGATTTACTTGGTCAATGGTGCTGTTAAGTTTATCAATTGAACCAACTATACTATAAGCACTATTGAAATAATCTTTTTCTACTTCTTTACTGCTGCTGTAATTGATACCGCATTTGTTGCCAGATAGTGGAGGCTTACTAACAGAAAAATAGAAAGCTATATATTCAAATTCGTCAGAGAGAATTCGCTGTCCTTGAATAGAATAAAGCAGGTTATTTTGACGATGTAAGAAATAGCGTTTTCCAGTTGGAAGAATTTCATCTATTTTTTTATGAAGTGTATCTAAAATATCCGTATCACCATCTGAAAGTGTAGAATAAAATAATTTCCCATCATTTGTGAAAACTACTGTTTTGGCATCTCTTCCATGTATAAGTTGTCTTAAAAAGTGATTTTCAGATCTCATATTAGTATAGTTATTACAGTAAAAAACAGAAGTATCGAATGCAGCACGAATACTTTCAATTCCCGATGTAATTAAGAATGCATTCATACCAAATTTTCTAGCAGTTGTATAGGTAATCATATCGCAAAGAATAGCATGGTAACCAGTATCTTTTAAATTTTGTAGAATTGAAATATCTTCATCTGCAGAATTTATTGTAAATATGTCAATTTCATATGGTAATAATTCCATTAAAGATAAAAGATTTTTTGTAATATTTGGGAAACCAACTACTGCGACTTTTTTTGTATCAGCATCTGATAATTTTAGAGTGCGTAAAATATCATAAACAGATGTGTTAATTTCAATTACAGGCAGTGAAACTGATTGTTGAAGTAATTTAGCAGTACCGCCTCGTGATATAATAACATCGTAGTTTCCATGAAAATTATTTTGAGCGATTTCCACTCCTTTTTTTAAATCTCCCACCGTAATTGTCAAATCTATATTGGGATAATCTTCTGAGATCTTAATTAGTAAAGGCTCCATACTGGCATATGGTGCAATGGCTAAAATTCTTATTTTAGATGACATTTTATATCTCTCCTTATAATTATGCGTTCAAATATGAAATACTTATGTAATAATATTATAATATTTTATAAATAAATACAATGAATTTTAATATTGTTTTAAAATTAAACAAAAAATGTGGACGTTTTCATTTAATGGTACTATAAGTTTTGATATTATAATGGCATAAAGAACACGGCATAATGTCTAGGAAATCTTTATTAAATATTTTATTTTTATTAATAGAAATCATTACGTTAATTGGAGGAGGCCTTACATTACATGGTTAAACTATTGGTAATAGCAGATGACTTTACAGGAGCACTAGATACAGGTGTACAGTTCACACTTAGTGGTGCTGTAACATATGTGATAGTTGATTCTCAAATCGATTACACTAAAATAGAGTCAAATGTGGAAGTATTAGTAATTGATGCAGAGACTCGCCATCTTGATAAGGCAGAAGCTTATCAAAAAGTATTTTCAATTGTGAGACAAGCAACTGAAATTGGAATTTCATATATTTATAAAAAAACCGATTCTGCTTTACGTGGAAATATTGGTGCAGAGCTCACGGCGGCAATGCTGGCAAGTAGATCAAAACACATTCATTTTATTCCTGCATTTCCGAAAATGGGTCGCACTACTGTAAATGGTGTACATTATATAAATGGAGTTCCCGTTGCCCAAAGCATTTTTGGTAAGGATCCGTTTGAACCAGTCCGTTACTCAGATATAAAAGGAATTATTAATTCTCAGTCTGAGCTCCCAGTGCACATTATGGGTGCAGATATTTCAGAATCATGTGAATCAACAGATGGAATCATAGTATATGATTCAAATTGTAATCAGGATATCAAAAATATTGCTGAAAAGCTTATGAAAAAGGATGAAATGCATCTAATAGCTGGTTGTGCAGGATTAGCTTCTATATTATCACAGATTCTTCAGCTTGGAAGCGAAAGGCCACGAGTACCTGAAATAAAACCCAATATGCTTATAGCATGCGGGAGTGTTAATCCAGTTTCAGTTGCTCAATGCAATGATGCAGAGTGTAAGGGAATACCATATTTTCGACTTACTCCAGAGCAAAAGCTGAACACTGATTGGACAGAAAACTGTGATGCAGATGAATTTATTCAGAAGCTGTATGATTCTAGTGAAAATAATCATATGGTTATTCTTGATACAAACGATATGGAAGGCACTGAAAGCACAACTACTTATGCACAGAAAAGAGGAATTTCAGCTGAACAGATGCGTATACACATTATGTCTGGCATGGGAAAGATTCTGAAACGGTTGATTGACAAAGGATGTGATAGCACCATTTTCATTATGGGGGGAGATTCACTGGTTGGATTTGCACGTGAGGCTGGTATTAAGGGTATATTTCCTGTATGTGAAATGGATTGTGGAGTTGTACTTTCACAGCTTAATTATAATGGAAAGATGCTAAATGTAATTTCAAAATCCGGAGGGTTTGGTAAAAAAACTCTATTTAGCGATTTATCAAAAATACTTTTAAGATTAAATGAGGGGAAGGAAGTTATAAAATGTTAGAAAAATATAATCTAAAAATGCCGCGTGTTGTATATAGTGGCGAAAATTCATTAGAAAATATAAAAACAATTATTTTAGAAAATAAAGTAAGTAAGTTAGCTGTTTTTACAGACAAAGGAATTGAAAGTGCAGGTTTATTAGATTATCCTATGAACTTTGTGAATGCAACAGGAGTTGAAGTAACTATACTTGATGATCTACCACCTGAACCTACATATAGTCAAGTACAAAAGCTTGTAGATGAATTTAAGGCAAGTAAAGCCGATTTTATTATGGCAGTAGGCGGAGGCAGTGTTATGGATACTGCAAAACTTGCTAGTATACTTGCAACAGATGAGTATGGAGTTCATGAATTATTAGATGAACCTAAATTAGCTAAAAAGTGTATAAAGACTTTGATGATACCTACAACAGCTGGAACTGGAGCTGAAGCTACACCTAATGCAATTGTGGCAGTTCCTGAGAAAGAATTAAAGATAGGTATAGTAAATGAAGAAATGATTGCGGATTATGTTATTTTAGATGCAATTATGATTAAAAAGTTACCTAGAAAAATTGCAGCTGCTACTGGTGTAGATGCATTAGCTCATGCTATTGAGTGCTTTACTGGAAACAAGGCAAATCCTTTCAGTGATATTTTTGCTCTAGAAGCTTTGGATATGATTCTTAATAATATTGTTAAGGCCTGTGATGATGCTGAAGCAATGAGTGCTAAAAATAAAATGCAAATTGCAAGTTTTTACGCAGGAGTTGCAATAACAGCTTCAGGAACAACAGCTGTACATGCTTTAAGTTACCCACTTGGTGGTAAATATCATATTGCGCATGGTGTTTCTAATGCGATTCTTTTGGTGCCTGTAATGAGATTTAATGAACCAGTATGTCGTGCAAAATTTGCTGAAGCATATGACAGATGTGTTCATGGAGAAAAAGCTTGCACTACTGTGGAAGAAAAAAGTGAATTTATGATTAAACAGTTTGAAAAAATTGTAAAGCATTTGGATATTCCAACAAGTCTATCTACTTTTGATGTACCAGCATCTGATTTGAATCTTTTAGTTGATGCAGGAATGCAGGTTACACGTTTATTAGATAATAATATGCGTAAAGTTACCAAAGAAGATGCATGTGAATTATATAAACAAATTCTTTAAATTAAAGTTTTCATACAAAATTGATGTTTTATAGAAAGGATGTTTAAAAATGAAACAAGTTGAAATTAAAGGAATTATATCAGCAATGATTACACCAATGAATGAGGATGAATCTATAAATGTTGCTGCACTTAGAGAACAAGTAAATCGCCAAATTGAAAGTGGTGTACATGCTATATTCTGTTTTGGCACTAATGGAGAAGGTTATATTTTAAATAAAGAAGAAAAGAAGTTAGTTCTTAAAACTGTAATTGAAGAAACTAATGGACGTATTCCAGTATATGCAGGTACAGGATGTGTTTCAACTAAAGAAACAATTGAGCAATCAAAAATGGCAATGGATTTAGGAGCTGATGCATTAAGTATAATTACACCTAGCTTTGCAGTAGCCAGCCAAAATGAATTATATGATCATTATAAAACTGTAGCAGAAGCAGTAGATATGCCAATCATATTATATAATATTCCAGCGCGTACCGGTAATGCTTTAACCCCAGCAACAGTTGGTAAATTAAGCGAAATTTCTAACATTGTTGCTGCAAAAGATTCTTCAGGTAATTTTACAAACATTCTTGGATATATTTCTGCAACTGAAAAAAATAATTTCAGTGTTTTATCTGGAAATGACCAATTAATTCTTTGGGCTTTAAAGGCAGGTGGTGTTGGAGGTATTGCAGGATGTGCTAATGTATACCCTCACACTATGGCATCAATTTACAATTCTTATGTGGAAGGTAATTGGAAAAAGGCTAAAGAATATCAAGATAGTATAGCTAGTTTCCGTGGTTGCTTCAAATATGGAAATCCAAATACAGTTGTTAAAACAGCAGTGTCATTATTAGGATACAATGTTGGTAAATGTCGTGCACCTTTTAATCAATTACCACAAGAAGGTATTGAAGCTTTAAAGAAAGTGTTAAAGGAAAATGCAGATAAAGGAATGAGATAATTTTAGAGCAAGGAGGAAAAGAGATGCTTAAAAAACCTGTAATTGGTATTACAATGGGTGATGCAGCGGGAATTGGTCCTGAAATTATAGTAAAGGCATTAAGTCATAGAAATGTATATGATATTTGTGCACCAGTTGTAATAGGAGATCCAAAGTTTTTAAAAAAAGCAATAGAAATTACTAAGTCTGATGTAAGCTTAAATTTAATAAATGATATAAAAGATGCAGAGTTTTCATATGGTAAAATTGATTGCTTTAATATTGATATAATTCCTGAAGATTTAACTATTGGAAAGATGTCACCGGTTGCCGGAGATGCAGCATTTCAATTTGTAAAAAAAGCTGTTGAACTTGCAAAAGAAAATAAAATACAAGCTATTTGTACCGCACCTTTAAACAAGGAAGCAATGCAAAAAGGTGGACATAAATTTGCCGGACATACAGAAATTTTAGCAGAATTAACTAATACAAAAGATTATTCAATGATGTTATCATCACCAAAACTAAAGGTAATTCATCTTACAACACATGTGGGTATTGTAAAAGCAGTTGAAATGATAAATCCTGAAAGAACTTATAGGGTTATTAAATTAGCTAATGATGTATTAACTAGAGCTGGATACAAGAATCCAAAGATTGCAGTTTCTGGTATAAATCCACATGCTGGTGAAAATGGACTTTTTGGAAATGGTGAGGAAGAAGAAAAATTAATTCCAGGAATAAAGAAAGCTCAAGAAGAAGGCATAAAAGTAAGTGGTCCCTATCCACCTGATACAGTATTTCTTCGTGCTGTAAATGGTGAGTTTGATATTGTAGTTGCATGCTATCATGATCAAGGACATATTCCTATAAAAGTTCTTGGAATGGAAGATGGAATAAATGTAACAGTTGGTTTAAACGGAGGAGTAATACGTACATCTGTTGACCATGGAACGGCTTTTGATATAGCAGGAAAGAATATTGCTGATGACAAGAGTATGTTAGAGGCAATTAAATCTGCAGTTGAATTAGTACCTAAAGATAATAATTGATATATGATATTAATTATCAAATCAGTATGAAAATTTATTTCATGCTGATTTGATAAAGTAAGAGAGGACGTGTAAAAAATGAAAGTTATATCTACATCACCTTCATTTGCAAAGTATTCAAAAGAACCTATTGAGTTGTTAAATAAAAATGGTATAGAAGTAAGTTACTTACCAGCAGATATTGCTGAGGATGAATTTATAGAAAAAATACATGATGTTGATGCATTAATAGTTGCATTTACTCAAATCAATGAAAACGTATTGAAAAATGCTCCAAACTTAAAAATTGTATGTAAACATGGAGTTGGAGTTGACAACATTGATGTAGAAGCAGCGAAAAAGAAAAATATATATGTAACAAATGTACCTAATGCCAATAAACATGCTGTTGCAGATTTTGCTTTTACACTTATGCTTGCTTCGGCAAGACAAATTCCTCAAGCTAACAATTTAACAAAGAAAGGTGAATGGCCAAGAATATTTGGAACTGATGTTTATGGTAAAACTTTAGGAATTGTTGGACTTGGAAATATAGGTAAGGAAGTTGCATTTAGAGCAAAGGGATTCAGTATGAACATAGTAGCATATGATCCTTATCCAGACGAAAAGTTTGCAGCTGAAAATGGAATTAAATTTGTAACAATAGATGAATTATTAAAGCAAAGCGATTTTGTTTCAATTCATATTCCGCTTTTAGATAGTACTAAAGGTTTAATTAATTATGAAAAACTTAAATTGATGAAAAAAAGTTCATATTTAGTTAATGCCTCAAGAGGTGGAATTGTTGTAGAAGAAGATCTTTATAAAGCATTAAAAGAAAGTGTAATTTCAGGAGCAGCCTTGGATGTATTTGAAGAAGAACCTTTAAAGTCCCATCCATTGTTTGAATTACCTAATTTAATTGCAACACCTCACATCGCAGGATATACAGCTGGAGCTACTGATGCACTTGGAATGACTTGTGTAAAAAATATTGTTAATGTACTAATAAATAATGAAAAACCTAATTTTGTTGTAAATAACCTTTAATAGTTTTAAACAGTTTACCCCATATTCAGCAGAAAAATAGCAAAAAAATTAAGAATATTCAATAAAGTGATAACTTATAAACTTGTTGATATATGTTAAGATGTTGTTTATCTAATTATAAATGAACGGTTTTCTATGCTGAATATGGGGAAGATTTTAACATGTAAGAATACGATTACAAAAGGTTTAAAATATTAAATTTAGGAGGGAAATTTATGGAGAATAATAAAAGATCAAATGTTCGTTGGATTGTAGCTGGTTTAATGTGGGCTGCAATAGCTATTAACTATATCGATCGTACAGTTCTTTCAGCATCAGCTACACAAATAACCAAACAATATGGTTTAACATCTGCGCAAATGGGTATTCTTATGTCAGGATTTTTCTGGTCATATGCACTTTTGCAAATCCCAGCTGGATGGTTTGCAGACAAATTTGGTCAAAAAAAGACTTTAGGTTTTGCTGTTGGTTGGTGGTCAGTGATGACTGCTGCTACTGGATTAGGAGTAGGATTTAAGTCTTTGTTAGGATTACGTGTTGGCTTGGGTGTGGGGGAAGCAGGAGCATATCCAAGTAATGCAGGTATTACAGCAAAGTGGTTTCCTAAAAAAGAGCGTGCTACAGTTTCAGGGCTTTTTGATAGTGGTTCCAAATTTGGAGGAGCCGTTGCTATGCCGCTAATAACATGGCTTATAGTAAGTTATGGTTGGAAAATGACTTTTGCAATCATAGGTTCACTTGGTATAGTATGGACTGTGATCTGGCTTTTATATTTTAAAGAAACTCCTAAAGAGCATAAAGGCGTAAATGAAGTTGAATTAAATTACATTTATGAAGGAATGGATAAGGAAGAAGAAGGTAAAAAAGAGCTGCCTATGAAATGGTATGAGCTTTTAAAATATAAAAATATTTGGGCAATGTGTATTGGATTTTTCATGATTAACTATAATTCATATTTCTTTATTACTTGGTTACCTACATATTTAGTTAAGGAAAGAGGCATGAATTTAATGCAAATGGGATTTGCAGCATCATTACCTTTAATATGTGCAATGATTGCAGAAGTAGCAGCTGGATGGGCATCAGATAAGGTTTATTCAAAAGGGATGCTTTCTTTAACTGCAACTAGAAAACTATTCTTAATAATTGGTTTACTTATGGCATCATTTATAGGTGTAGCAGCGTTCACTCACTCTGCAGCATTGGCAGTTGCATTATTGTGTATTGCTAAGTCGGGTAATACTATAGCGGCTTCTCAAGTATGGGCATTACCTGGAGATGTTGCACCTAAAAATATGACATCTATAGTTGCTGGAATGCAAAATACAGTTTCTAATATGGGAGGAGTAGTAGGACCTATCATTACTGGATTTATTGTTACAGCTACTGGTTCATTTGTGCCTGCATTACTATTCTCAGCTGGTTTAATTGTACTTGGAATTATTAATTATGTATTCCTTTTAGGTAAAGTGGAAAGAATTGAACCTAAAGATCAAGCATATACTGTAGCTTAATTATAATAAACAATTTTTACATGCAATAAAAGCTTTTCTTAGTTATGTGTATATTAGGGAAAGCTTTTTATTTTTAGAATTTAATTATAACATTGTGTAAATGTTAATTTAATACTTACAGCAAGATATTAAGGGATGTCTAAAAAGAAACAATGTGATATTGCACTTAGTTTTAAGATAAAAACTATGAAAAGATACTAGGGGGATAATATATGAGTATTAAGAAAAAATTAACAGCAGCACTTTTTCTAGCAAGTTCTTTTCCGCTTATAATTTTTATTGTTATTAGTTTACATTTTTCTCAAAGAACTATCACAGAAAGTATTATGTCAGAAAATTTGAGGAAAGCACAAGTGGTTCAGCAAAAGATATTTAATTTAATTGATAAAGATTTATCAGGTGTAAGGGTTTTGGCGAAAAATCCCATTATTAGATCTTGTGATATAGAAAAAATAAGACCAATTATTCTAGAAGCTAAAAAAGTATACCCGGATTTTTTTGCAATTTCACTCACTAATCCCAATGGTCAACAATTTGTAAAAACAGAAACCTCAGCGTTTGTCAATATACAGGATCGTGATTTTTTTCAATTGGCTATTAAAGGAAGAGAAGAGGTTGTATCCGATGTTCTTGCAAGTAAGTCTACAGGAAAACTTCAAACTATACTGGCCACACCGATAAGAGATAGTGAGAATGGACATGTAATAGGTGTATTACAGGGGACTATTGAACTTGATATGTTAAATAATTTTGTTAAAGAGCTCTCGAAAGGTGATGTTACAGTATACATTTTGGACCAGTATGGTAAGATGATAGCTCATCCTACACAAAAAGTAGGTAATCTAGGTGATCGTGCAGATTTAAGTGGATTCGAATTTGTAAAGAAGGGGTTAGCAGGGAATAGTAGTTCAATGAAAGTTACCATTAATGGTAAGAGTGAATTAGTAAGCTATATTAAGGATGATAAAACTGGGTGGCTTATATGTGCAGAAATTTCATATAGTATAGCGGTTCAAAAAAGTATACAAGATTCAATAACTACTTCTCTAATAGGTTTGGTGATACTAGTTATTACTTGTATTGTAATTTACTTGTTATCTAGTAAGGCAACTAAACCAATCCTAGCACTAGTGTCTGCAGCAAATGGCATTGCAGAAGGAGATTTAAGGATTAAAGATATAAGCATAAAGTCAAAAGATGAGTTAGGCACATTAGGCAAAGCTTTTGAAAAAATGTTAACTAATTTGAAAGAATTAGTAGATAAAGTTAAAGAATATGCTTTAAGAGTTTCGCAATCATCTAAAGAAATGATTAGTGTTTGCGATCAGCAAACCAAAGTTGCTTCTAACACTGCAAATAGTGTTAGCGGAATTACAGAAAAGACGTTGCTTGTAAATTGTAGTATAAATAAAATAAGCACTAATATGAGTAACTTGGATAAAACAATGATAGATATAAGTAAAAAATCTAATGCTGTTTCGGAGGTAGTTAATGATGCATCTGCCTATTCTGAAAAGGGAAGGAATGAATTGTTAAAAGTAAACACAAGTATGAAAGATATTCAGTATGCAGTTAATGACACTGCTGTAGTAATAAATAAACTAGGAGAACATGCAAAAGCAATAGAACAAATTACGAAAGTTATAAAAGATATATCTGAGCAAACAAATTTATTAGCGTTAAATGCTGCTATTGAGGCCGCTCGTGCTGGTGAGCATGGGAAAGGCTTTGCAGTTGTTGCAGATGAAGTTAGGAACTTAGCTGAACAAACTAAGATTGCTACTGGACAAGTAAGTAACATAACAAATGGGATTCATAAAGAAACGGAGAATATAGTTGCTGTAATAAATAAAGGTGTAAATGAAGTAACTTGTGGTTCAGAAGTAATAAATGAGGCAAATACTTATTTTAAGTTAATATTCAAAGCTATTAAGGAAATTTCAGGGAACATGGAATCAGTAAACAGCTCAATAGAATCTATGAATAAAGAAGGGAAAGAAGTATCCAATAATTTAAATACAATAGTCAAAATTTCAGAAGAATTAAGTTCAGATACGCAGTGCATATCTGCTGCGACAGAAGAGCATGTGGCTTCAATTGAGGAAATAACAGCATTGACTCAAAATTTTGGTGAAATGGCAGAAAATCTTGAGAAATTAATTAATATGTTTAAGACTATGTAGTAAATATAGAGACATATGATTTAATTGAGAAAGAATTAAATGTAGCCTGTTTTTATTTAATAGTAGTTAGTGAAGATTATACGAATTTCACGTCTTAAAAGCTATAAAGTATCAATGCTTTATAGCCTTTATAAATATCATATCCAGATACAAAGTAGAATAAAGGACTCTTATTTCTATTATACTGAAACTATAATAACTGATTGAGGGTGCTTTCAGGTTCTTCACCATTTTCTATGCGTTTTATATTATTCACAAAGAAATCATACCTTTTTTTGTGGAATTTCAGGCCGTCAGGCATACCTGCTGTATGTGGAGTAAGTATTACATTGCTAAGATTCCGCAGCTCACTGTCAATTGGAAGTGGTTCAGATTCAAATACATCTAGGCATGCGCCTGAAATACTCCTTTTTTTTAATGCATCTATCAAGTCTTTTTCATTGACAATCCCGCCTCGGGCTGTATTGATAAAAAGTGCGGTATTTTTCATTTTCTTGAATACTGCTTTGTTGATTAGATCTTTGGTCTGATGATTTAAAGACACATGTACACTTACTATATCCGATTCCCTTACAAGAGTATCGAAATTCGTCATTTTCACAAAACTGTCAGACTGTACAACAGGATTTCTAGTATAAGCCAGCACATTTATATCAAAAACCCTGCAAAATTCAGCTACTTTTTTACCGACGGAGCCCAAGCCGATAATTCCAATGGTTTTGCCTTTTAATTCACTCCCTGTATAGTTCAATTGATTTTCATCCATCTTGTTTTTCATAAAAGAATCAAGAAACGGTATGTTTTTATAATAAGAGAATATCAGTGCCATTACGTGCTCAGCCACTGCCTGTGAATTCACTCCTGCAGCATTGGCCACCCAAATACCAAATTGTGTGCAGGCATCGATATCTACATTATCAAATCCAGCACCAGTCTGTACCAATTTTAATTTTTTGGCCATAGAAAGCAGGCTGCTATCCACTTTAATATGTTCAGGTATGATTACCTGGCAATCTTCAATATGATGCAGCATTTCTTTTCCTGGTGGGAGAATTACAATGTCCCAGTCTTCTGGAAAATGCTTTATAATATGTGATTTTGAGGTCTCGGTAAAATATCCAACTATGAGAATTTTCATTGATAAACCACCTTTCATGTCGATATATATTCATAAAATTTATCCATTTGATAATTGCTATTCTACTACACTGCTACCTAGATAACAATTGCAAAAGATTTGAAGTTATATCTTTATTGAATTGATATTTTTCTTTTGACGCAGCAGGATTAATTGCTGCTAAAGTTATTTCCCTTTCATAAAGGGAGCCGTGAGTTCGTACGTCTTTCGTATTTAAATAAATACCTTTAATTTCGGCAAACGCATAATCTTCAGAGGAAAAAGCTCCTTCATAGAACAAAAGATATTATCATATGATTTGGATATAGTCATTATTCAAATGGATTCTCCTTACTGTGAGTTAACATATATTGATTTTTTAGATGATAAACTAATGCTTGTTTGTCATACTGAAAATCCCCTCGCTGGACAAACAGTTAGAATTAAGCAATTGTGTTCAGAAGCGATAATAGCCCGTGAACATGGAAGTAGAACTCAAAAAATGATTCAAGATGTTTTTGATAAATGGCATATTACTCCTAATGTTACATGGGTTTGCAAAAGTATTGATTCTATAAAAGAAGCTGTAAAGCATAATAAGGGAATAACGCTTTTATCTCAATATGTAATACAAGATGAGTTGAAAAACGGAAAAATTGCAAAAATAAATTTAAAAGAATCTAGTTTCATAAGGAAGTTCTATATTTCCTATCATAAAAACAAACATTTAACAGAATATATAAATAGTTTTATAACGTTGTGCAGCGCAATAAAAGAGGAGAATTCCGAAAAGGCGCCATAGCATCCCACTAGTATTAGCTATATATTCAATGGTTTCTTATCCTTCAATCCTTTGGTAATACTTCAATTACTGCACTTGCATTCATTTTTTTATTCTCCTAATTTTTATCTATGTACAAAAAAAGCATAAAAAGTAAGTACACCCGCGGTGCTGTACTTTTTTTATGCTTTTTTAAACTCGTAAAAAAGATAAATATTGAACGGATTTTGATAATGAGTAAACCTTTTTATGATACTGTGATAACGATTAATTGAAGATATAATTGAATTCAGAGAATGAAATTTATTATGTATTTTCAATAAGGAGTTATAAGTTATGGAATATTATTTGGGTATAGATATTGGTGCTTCCAGTGGAAGACACATATTATCTCATATAGAAAAAGGGAAATTGCAAATTGAAGAAATATATAGATTTGAAAATGGAATAAAAAAAGTAAATGACGAATATTGCTGGGACGTTGAGAGATTGTTCAGTGAAGTTAAAAATGGAATAAAAAAATGCAGAACTATTGGTGAAATTCCAAAGACTATAGGAATAGATACTTGGGGTGTTGATTTTGTATTGCTGGATGAAAAGGATAACTTAATAGGAAATGCAGTATCATACAGGGATGATAGGACTGAAGGTTTTATGGAAAAAGCTTTTGAAAAAATACCGAAAGATATGCTCTATTTATATACTGGAATTCAATTTCAGAGATTTAATACACTATATCAATTGCTTTCTATAAAGGAAAAACATAGTGATTATCTTAAGAGAGCAAAGACCTTTTTAATGATTCCTGATTATTTGAATTTTTTACTTACAGGTAAAAAAACGGCAGAGTATACTAATGCTTCTACAACTCAGCTTTTGAGTTCTTTTGATAAAACTTGGGATTACAATATTTTAGATACCTTTGGAATAAATAAAAATATGTTTCCTGAGATAAGGCTTCCTAAAACAAAATTGGGAGGGCTAAGAAAAGAATTTGTTGAAGAGTTTGGCTTTGATTCAGAAGTTATATTGGCAGCATCACATGATACAGGATCAGCTTTTATAGCTTCAGTGTGTAATGATGATGACAGTATATTTTTAAGCTCTGGAACATGGTCACTTATTGGCGTTGAAAACCATTTCCCTATATGTGTTCCTCAAGCTATGGATTACAATTTTACAAATGAAGGTGGAATCGATTATAGATATAGGTTCTTGAAGAATATAATGGGTCTTTGGATTATTCAAGAGGTTAGACGAAATATTGATAATAAATACAGCTTTGCAGAAATAGCGGAAATAGCAAGAAAATATAGAAATTTTAAATCAATAATCAATGTAGATGATGATAGATTTTTGAAACCTAAAAATATGATTCAGGAAATAAAGAATTATTGTGCTGAGACAAATCAAGATATTCCAGAGGATATAGGTGAAATTGCATTTTGTGTTTTCAATAGTTTGGCTTACAGTTATAAATCTTCAGTAGAATCTCTAGAGGAAATATTTGAAAAAAAATTTAAAAGGATAAATATTTTTGGTGGAGGTTGTAAAAATGATCTGCTAAACGAATTAGTTGCAGAGGTGAGTGGAAAAGAAGTTTTTGCAGGACCATCAGAAGCAACTGCAATAGGAAATATTTCGGCACAGGTATTAAGTCTTGGGATATGTAAAAATTTAAGTGAAGTAAGACAATTAATAAAAAAATCTTTTGATATAAAAAAATTCAATAAACAATTGGAGGTAAATTAAATGAGTATTAAGGAAAAATATGAATTGGCAAAGAAGGAATATGAAAAATGGGGAATAGATGTTGACAAAGCTTTAGAAGATCTTAAAAAAGTAAAAATATCAATACACTGTTGGCAAGGCGATGATATTTCAGGATTTGAAGTAAATCAAAAAGAATTGTCAGGAGGAATTGCAGCGACTGGAAATTATCCAGGTAAAGCAAGAAATGCAGAAGAACTTAGAAAAGATCTTGATAAGGCTCTTAGTCTTATTCCTGGAAAACATAAAGTCAATCTTCACGCAATATATGCTGAAACTGATGGAAAGTTTGTAGATAGGGATGAGATAAAACCTGAACATTTTAAGAACTGGGTTTCATGGGCCAAGAAAAATGGATTGGGACTTGATTTTAACCCTACAATATTTTCTCATGAAAAGGCAGACGATGGTCTTACACTTTCTCATCCCAACAAAGAAATTCGTGATTTTTGGATAAGGCACTGTATTGCTTCGAGAAAAATTGGAGAATACCTTGGAAAAGAACTTGGACAACCTTCTTTGACAAATCTATGGATACCAGATGGATATAAAGATATTCCAAGTGACAGACTTGGGCCAAGACAGCGTCTTAAAGATTCTTTAGAACAAATATTTAAAGAAAAAATAGATAAAAAATACAATCTTGATTCTGTAGAATCAAAGGTTTTTGGAATAGGAGCTGAATCTTATACAGTTGGTTCAAGTGAATTTTATATGAACTTTGCAGCTAAAAATGATGTGTTGTGCTTAATGGATACAGGACATTATCATCCTACAGAAGTAGTTTCAGATAAAATTTCCTCAATGCTTTTATTCTCAGATAAAGTTGCTCTTCATGTAAGTAGACCGGTTCGTTGGGACAGCGACCACGTTATAGTTTTGGATGATGAGCTTAAAGAACTTGCAAAGGAAGTAGTAAGAAATGATGCTCTTGATAGAGTAATAATAGGTCTTGATTTCTTTGATGCAAGCATAAATAGAATAGCTGCTTGGATTATTGGAACAAGAAATATGCTAAAAGCACTTTTAAATGCCATGCTTCTTCCAAATAGAAAATTAAAAGAACTTCAAGATGAAGGAAATTATACTGACAGACTTGCCTTAATGGAAGAATTCAAGACATATCCAATGGGTGATATATGGGATTATTATTGTAAGGTAAATAATGTACCTGTTAAAGAAGCATGGATGGATGAAGTTAAAAATTATGAGAAAGAGGAATTGTCAAAGAGAAAGTAGGGATAAGAATGAAAGTTGAAGATGTAAAATTTGTAAAGGATTATATAAAGATAACTTATGATGCATGGCTTAAAGGATGGCATGAACGAAACGGAGGAAACTTGAGTTATAGAATAGGAGAAGATGAAATAAGAGATGTAAAGTATCAACTCAATGAAAACTCAGAGTTTATCCCAATAGGAGTATCTGTTCCTAATTTGGCCAATGAATATTTTCTTGTGACTGGAAGCGGAAAATATATGAGAAATGTAATACTTGATCCTGAAGCTAATATAGGTATAGCAAAGATAGATGATAAAGGTGAAAACTATAAGATAGTTTGGGGACTTTTAAATGGTGCAAAACCTACAAGTGAGTTTCCTTCTCATCTTATGAGCCATTCAGTAAAGAAAGAAGCTACAGGCGGAAAAAATAAAGTCATATATCATTCTCATACTACTAATTTGATTGCACTTACTTTTGTCTTGCCACTTGATAGCAAGGTGTTTACAAGGGAACTTTGGGAAATGGCAACAGAATGTCCTGTAGTATTTCCTTCAGGAGTTGGAGTGGTACCATGGATGGTTCCTGGTGGAGCAGCAATTGCAAGAGAAACCAGTAAGCTGATGGAAGAATTTGACGTAGTAATATGGGCTCATCATGGAACTTTTGTTGCAGGTGAGACCTTAGATCTTGCCTTCGGACTTATGGATACAGTGGAAAAATCAGCGGAAATTCTTGTAAAAGTATTGTCAATGGATGGAAAAAAACAGACTATAACTGCAGATGATTTTAGAGATCTTGCAAAAGGATTTGATGTAACTTTACCTGAAAAATTTCTATATAAGTAGTTTTTATATTCTGCATCATATAGTTTGATGCAGAATGCTATTGAATAATTATGAAATTAAAAAATTGGAGGGATAAAATTGGTTAGAAAAGGAATTGTAATGAAGGTATATGAAGGTTTTCATGAAGAATATCAGAGAAGACACAGTCAAATTTGGCCTGAAATGGTTAACATGATACATGAATATGGTGCAAAGAACTATTCCATTTTTCTTGATAAAAAAACTAACACTTTATTTGGTTATATTGAAATAGAAGACGAGGAAAAATGGAATAAAAGTTCAGAAACAGAAATATGCCAAAAATGGTGGGCTTATATGAAGGACATAATGAAAACGAATGCAGATAACAGTCCTGTATCGGTTGATTTAAAAGAAGTATTTCATATGGATTAATAATTGGAGGGATTTAAGTGGCTAATGAAAAATCTAAATTTAAGGAAACAATAACTGTTTCTATGTCAAATTTTTTAGATGCAGGTGCAATTGTAGCAGGTGCAAGTGGATTAACATTATGGATGAATTACTTACATTTAAATGATATGGCACTTGGGCTTTTAGGAGCAGTTAGTGCAAATGGATTTGGCGCAGCACTTGGAGCATTGATAGGGGGGCCTTTATCAGATAAATATGGACGGAAATTTATATATAGATATGATTTAATTGTATATATGATTGGAGTTTTATTTATAACTTTATCGATGAATTTTCCTATGCTTTTGATTGGATATATTATTACAGGTATAGCAGTAGGCGCAGTAGTTCCTGCATCATGGAGTTATTTAGGAGAACAGGCTCCATCAGGAAAACGGTGTGCAAACATTGGATGGGGTCAATTTTCATGGGGATTTGCACCTATGACTATATTTATCTTATCTATCTTTTTAAACAAACATGGACTTTTAGGAAACAGAATTATGTTTGGAATATTATTTGTAGTTGCACTTATTACATGGATTTTACAACAGCAGATTGAGGAATCAAAAATTTGGACAGAACAAAAAGAAAAGGAGAAGTCCACAGATTTCGTAAAAGCTCCTACTAGTGAAATATTTACAATAAAGGCAAATAGGCAAGCATTTATTCTTGCTGCAGGTACTTATACTTTATGGAATTTGGTTGCTGGATTACAGGGATACTTCCTACCATTCATTTTTAGCAAAATAGGCAACTTAAATAATTTGCAATCAAATGCATTAAATATACTTATATGGTTTTTAACAATTTTATTTACTTATTTGGTATTTATAAGAAAAGGCGATGAATGGAATCGTAAAGTGGTGTTTTCAGTTGCATGTGTTATGGAAGTTTTAGCATGGGCTGTTCTTGTATTTGCACCTATGGGTTGGGTTTCACTAATAATTTTTGATATTTTATGGGGAATTTCAGCAGGATTTAGTGCACAATGTTTCTTTGCATTATGGAGTGTTGAGTTGTTTAAGACTCAATATAGAGGAAAAGCGCAAGGAATTATATTTTTCTTAGTACGTGCTGGAGTTGGTATAGTTTCATTAGTTTTTCCAACTATGTTGACTGCATTCGGATTTCAAAAAACTGGATTGTTTCTGATTTCCGTTTTAGCTATCCAATTAATAATTGGACTAGTTTATACTCCTGAAACTAGAGGAATGAGCGTTGAAGAAATAGAAAGACAAAGATATGCAAGCAGTTATTAATAAGCTTTTAATAATTTATATTTTGAGTAACTAAGTAGAAAGCTCTAGTACATTATGTTAATTTTATTAAGATAATAAGATTAATATAATATGCTAGAGTTTAATTAAAGGGTTAACTTTTATTATAGTTTTAGATACGATAGTATAGAACTATAATCAAAATTATGTGATTATTCAATTATTTTTTTAAAATTTTAAAGGTGGTAGTTTATATGATTTTTTATTATTTAGAGTTTTAAAATTCAAAAAAGTTCAAGAGGACCTATGACATAAATTTAAATTTTAGTGATAGAAAAGATAGCTTTAATAAAGTTAAGCTAAAGACTAATAATTTATATTAATGGGGTGATATTTTGAATGTTAGGGATCTTGATAAAAGTCTTAGAGAATTGAGTCCCAGCGAAATAAAACTTAAAAAATTATTAAAAAATAAGAAGGATAAGGTAAAAATTGAAAAGTGCTTTTCAAATGAAATATTAAAAGATTATTGGGTTATTAATAACTCTAAACTTATGAAAAATTCAGAAGATATATCGATACATAAACATGATAGGTTTATTGAATTTAAGAAACACAGTCATGATTATCTTGAAATGATGTTTGTTTATTCAGGAAGTATAAAGCAAACTATCGAAAATACGGATGTAGAAATAAAAAAAGGCGAAATACTTCTTATGGATATGAATGTGGAACATAGTATAAAAGAAGCACAAGAAAATGATATAGCAATAAATGTTTTGATAAAAAAAGAATTCTTTAATTGGATATTTATGAATCAAATAGCAGATAACGATTTAATATCAAATTTTATTGTAAAAGCATTGTATAATAAAAACAAGTTTAGACAATTCCTGTATTTTAAAACTTCTAAAAATAGAAGAGTGTGGGATTTCATGATAAATATATTGATTGAGTATTATGAAAATAAAAATGGTATGGAGACAGCTATAAGATCTTATATAGTACTAATTTTTAATGAACTTTTAAGATGTTATAATGAATATTTACCATCAAGTGTTATTAACAAAGTGGAGTCTAATATATGTGTAGAAATAGTTAAGTATATAGACAAAAATTATAATGATTTAAATCTTAAAGATTTAGCTAATTATTTTAGTTATAGTACGGATTACATGGGAAAATTAATTAAAAAAGTTACTGGCAGTACTTTAACAGAATTACAGAAAAAAATAAAATTGGATAAAGTAAAATATTTATTAAAAAATTCTAATTTTCCAATAGAAGAAATAATTAGGGAAGTGGGATATTCCAACTTAAGCTATTTTTATAAACAATTTAAAGAAGATGTTGGTATGACCCCTGATAAATATAGAAAAAATTTATTATAATTCAACTTTTATAGTTGACACGATCAACTATTGGAAGTAAAATATAGTTGATCAAGTCAACTAAGGAGGTGATAGTGTGAATTTATTATCCTTTGCAAGGTGTGTTGGTATATTTAATAGGCAAACACAGGCATATATTACAGCAGCGGTTAGCAGCATGAATATCAGTTTTTCGGAGTACATTCTTTTAATGAATCTGTATAATAATGAGGGAATTAATCAAGAGGATGTATCTTCTATGATGTTTATTGATAAAGCAGCAATAGCAAGATCAATCAAATCTCTGGAAGAAAAAGGTTTTATTTTACGAGAAGTGACAATAGAAGATAGAAGATCAAAAAAACTTTTTTTAACAGATATGGCAAAGAAAAATGAAGAGTATTTTTATTCAATATTGAAAAGATGGGAGGAGTATACTACAGAAGGAATGGACATAGAAATGAAAGATGAAATTTTTAATGGACTTCATACTATGGCAGAAAAATCTATAAGTGCAAATTTGTCTGAAGTATCCAAATATGAAAGAAGGGAATAAAAATGCCACTAAATCCAATATTCAACGATTTATTAAAAACAGACTTTCACAGTATGTATTCTATGAGCATTGATGAATTTAGAGATTATTATCTGAAAAGTTGGGATGATTTTAAAGGAGATGTAATTGAGGTTGGATCTGTAATTAATCATACTGTTCAGACTTCCAAAAGAGACACTCCAATTCGCATTTATAATCCTGAAACTGAAGATGACCATCCTGCATTTATCTGGATACATGGTGGTGGATTTATTTTTGGAAGTATTGAAGTTTACGATTCGATTTGTCGAAAAATAACAAATAATGTGAAATGCACAGTGATTTCAATTGATTATGGTCTTTCTCCAGAACACAAATTTCCAGAACCTGTGGAAGAGTGCTACCAGGTTGTTAGATGGGTATATGAAAATGCAAAAGAATTGAATATATTACCTAATAAAATTGCGGTAGGTGGTGACAGCGTAGGAGGAACTATTGCTGCAGTAATTACCCAGTTATCAAGAGATAGGAATGAATTTCCGATTGTCTATCAAATAGAGATTAATACAATGTTTGATCTACTTGGGAAGACGAAGCCTTTGTCCAGGAAAGAAAATGCAAAGGGATATAGATTGGAAACAGAGGAAATTGAAAAATACTATGTTCCCAATTATTTAAATGACTTAAGTGAGGCTGAGAATCCTATGGCTTCACCGATATTTACAGCAACATTCAAAAATCTTCCTAATGCATGTATTATTACTTCGGAATATGACCCTTTACGAGATGAGGGTGAGCATTATGCAAAGTGTTTATCGGAGGCTGGTGTTGACGTGTGTCTTAAAAGATATGATGGAATTATTCACGGCTTTTTTAATATGCAAAGAACTCTACCAGAAGCACGTGATGCACTTAATTTGGTATGTACCAAATTAAGAGAAGCCTTTAATTTGTAATTTTGTTTCAGGGGTAAGTCTTTGTTACGGTATAGGAAAAAATAGTGATACAATTATGACAATTTTTAGATAAATAAATAAAAATCAGGAGGTATATATAGTGGATATTATTAAAAAAAAGAATATAAAAAAGATTGATCTTCATGTGCATTATATACCTGAAGCATATAGAGAAGCACTGTTGAATTGCGGTGAAAAAAATCCGGATGGATTTCCAACTCCTGCATGGACTCCCAAAGAACATTTGGAGACTATGGATCGTCTTGGCATTACTACATCTATGCTTTCTTTGTCATCTCCTCACATTAACTTTGGAGATAAAAATTCTACGAAAGTCTTGGCCAGGAAAGTTAATGAATATGGGGCAGAACTTGTAACAAAATACCCAGGACGTTTTGGATTATTTGCTAGTTTGCCACTGCCTGATATTGAAAATAGTATAGAGGAAATTCAATATGCTATAGATATTTTACATGTTGATGGATTTGCATTACCAACTAACACACGGGGTGTATATCTTGGAAATAAATGTTTAGATCCAATATTTGAAGAACTAAACAGATATAAATCCGTTGTTCTAATTCATCCCAATAAGCCAAGTAGCATCCCAAGCAATGTTGTTGAAGGGTTGCCTGTTCCAATGATGGAATTTTTCTTCGATACAACTCGTACTGTCACTAATATGATACTGAAAGGTATAATGAAGCGTTTTGCTGATATTAAATTTATCATACCACATGCCGGAGCATTTATGACTATACTTGCTGACAGAATTGCGCCTGCTCTTCAAATAATGCCTTCAGTATTTGGTGAGGAAATTGAAAATAACAGTATAGATGTCTACTCAGCACTGAAAGGATTGTACTATGACCTAGCTGGCGCTTGTCTACCTAGGCAGTTGCCTGATTTAATGCAAATAGTTGATACTGATCATTTTCTATATGGTAGTGATTATCCATACACGTCCCTACCTGCATGTACTATATTAAAAGATGCCTTGGATAAAACAGAAATACTTACTGAAGAGCAGCATCAATGTATTGACTTTGGAAACGCCTTGCGATTATTTCCAAGGTTACTATAGGATTAATGCATATAAATATTCCAACTATTTACTAATATTTTATTTATGTGGTATATGCAACACTCTTGCTAAAAGTTATTTTTGTTTAGAAGTTTAGTGATACTTTTATATTATAGTAATAAGGAGAGGTATTATGTCAAAGAAAAAAATTTGGGAAAACATTGATAGAAATAGCCAAATGCTGACGAAAATGGCGCGAGATATCTGGGAAAATCCAGAAGTCTCACTTGAGGAAGTATATGCTTCAAATTTACAGGCAAAAGTCCTAGAAGATGCTGGATTAAAGGTAACGCTTGGACTTAATGGATTACCAACAGCGCTAATAGCTGAATATGGAAACGGAAAACCAGTCATTGGCGTTTTGGGAGAATACGATGCGCTTGAAAGTTTGTCGCAGGATTCCATTCCGGAAAGAAAGGTACGTGAAGAAGGCGGTCATGGACATGGCTGTGGTCATAACCTGCTTGGTACGGCTGGCGTGGGTGCTGTCATAGCAATCAAGGAAGCAATTGAACGCGGAGAAATCCACGGTACTATTCGTTATTATGGATGCCCAGCAGAAGAAGAGCTCATAGGAAAACTATTTATGTTGCGTGATGGATATTTTGACAATTGTGATGCACTGCTGTATTGGCATCCATCATCAAACAACACCCCTTGGCGTGTGCCATGTTTAGCATCTACCTCCATAGTGTTTAGCTTCAAGGGACTCACTGCCCATGCACCGCAGGCGCATTTAGGTCGCAGCGCTCTTGATGCAGTTGAATTGATGAATGTTGGTGCAAATTATCTGCGTGAGCATCTTCCTCGCGAGGTTATGTTACATTACTCAATACTTGGCAATGGGATTGCTCCAAACACCGTACCTGACAGATGTCAATCTTGGTATATGATGAGGGCCCCAAAACGGTCATATCTGGATGAGGCATTTCCACGTCTTGTTGATGTGGCAAAAGGCGCGGCTATGATGACTGGAACTACATTGGAAAATGTTGAGGTCCTTGGCGGAGGTAATGATATGGTCATGAATCAAACGCTGGCAGATCTATTTGTAAAAAATATGAATGAACTCAATGGGCCATCCTTTACTGATGAGGATTACGCTTTTGCTAAAAAAATTACCGATCAATTTATACCGGAATATAAAACTATGGGGGCACAGGCATTCCAGATTCCACCTGAATATTATGATAAGGATCTACTGGATAAGATTGTACCAGTATCGGATGCTAAAGTATTACCTATCTCTGGAGATGCGGATCCGAGCTGGGTATATCCGTTTGGAGCATTTTACTGTGCTACATGGCCCATTGGTGTATTTACTCACACATGGCAAGCTACTGCATGCACAGGCTCTGGCATAGGTATGCACGGTATGCTGTTTGCTTCGAAAACATTAGCAGGTGCATGTTATGAGCTCATGACTGATGATGATTTAATGCAAATGGTCAAAAAAGAATTTAAGGATCTGGATCTTCATTATAAGGCTAATATTAGAGCCGATTCTGTGCCGCATAAAGTAAAATTGAGATGATTAATGATATCTGAAGGATAATTGTTCAGGTGTCAACTGAAGAAGTCCAACATCAATCGAACTTCTTCAGTTAAATATTTGCCAACTTTTACTTGACACAATCTATATATTATAATAGTATAATTATAAACTTATAATTAAGAGGTATATTAATGAAAGATCATTTAAAAAATACTGCCGAAGTTCTCAAATCTCTTGGTGAGGAGAAAAGACTAAAAATAATAAAAATGCTTGCTTCCAATGCTAATGAAATTTTTTGTGTTTCTGATGTAGCCCAACAACTGGGAATTTCTCAACCTGCCGCGTCTCAACATATAAAGGTTTTAAAGAATATTGGAATTCTTGAGGAGAATCGTAAAGGTTTTAGAGTATTCTATACAATTAATTTGGGTGTGTTAATTGAATACAAGAAGGATATAGATGACCTGTTTAAGAAAGCTTTTGAGAAATGTCAATATGATTTTTCTTGTGATAAATGCCCATATAATAACAAATGTAAGTAATTACAATATACTGTCTTGACTATAAGTGTATGCTTATTGACTTATTTGAAAATATAGTAAAAATAAAGAAGAGAGGAAGTGAAGATACTTATGAAAGAAAACAATCAATTATTACAAGTTGATGAAGTAAAGATAACTATACTCATGGATAATACCATTGATGCATTTATGACAGGTAATGAAATTGTGCATAGATTTAATATGTCTAAAGCTCCACTTACTACAAAAGATGGTTTTTCAACACTTATAGCAGAACATGGGTTTTCAGCGATAATCCAGATTAAATGTGGGGAAAGACAAGAAACTATATTGTTGGATACAGGGGTGAGTTCAAATGGTATATTGCATAATATAGACACATTAGGAATTAATGTAAATGATATAAAGGCAATTGTATTAAGTCATGGTCACATTGACCATACCATGGGGTTACCTAGTTTGATTGAAAAATTAGACTCATCTCAAGTACCTATTATATTTCATCCTGATGCTTTTTTAGATAGAAAGTTGATAATGCCAGGTGGTTATGAAGTGGATGTTTCGGCTCCAAAATTAAATGTTTTGCAACAGAAAAAAATTGATTTGGTTGCCAAAGCTGATCCAACCCTTTTAGTTGATAACATGGTTCTTGTCTCTGGTGAAATTGCTCGAACTACGGATTTTGAAACTGGATTCCCTGTACACTATACTAAACGTGATGGTCGATGGGAAAATGATCCGTTAGTAAAAGATGATCAGTGCGTCATTATAAATGTCCGTGGAAAAGGGCTGGTTGTTATTACTGGGTGTTGTCATTCTGGACTTATTAATACTATTAACTATGCTCAAAAATTAACTAATTGTCAACAAGTTTATGCTGTATTAGGAGGCTTTCATTTAACAGGTGGAACTTTTGAAAAAATTATTCCTATAACAATAGATGAATTAAAAAAATCAGGCCAACCTATTTGATGCCTGGACACTGCACTGGATGGTCTGCTATCCATAAAATTGAACAAGCAATGCCTAAAGCATTTATACCGAACAATGTTGGTACTACATTAGTATTTTAAGCTGGACATTGAAATTATCAAATATAAAAATGGAGGAATAGTTTATGGCTAGAATAGCAATTATGAGTTGCAACAATGTAAAGAATGAACTTAGTTGTGCAGCAGCAGGATGTTTCAAATCATTCAATGAGAACAAGGGAATGTTTGAGCGTTATAAGGATGATCAAGAATCACAAATTGTAGGCTTCAGCACTTGTGCTGGTTGTCCAACACTCTATGCTTTTGAAAAGATTTTAATTAAAGTAAAACCGTTGGTTGAAATAAGTAAAGCAGATACTATTCATTTTTCAAGCTGCATGGTTAAACTCTGCCCATTCGTGCAAAAGTATAAAAGTGTAATTAATGAAACATACCCACATGTAGAAGTGGTGATGGGTACAGATGAATCTACGTCACTGGATACTATGAAGATAATGTTGAAAAGCATACTTACTAATAACAGTCACGGTATTACTGAAGAATTTAGAAGAAATATGCCATCAGATTAGTATTGAAAAATATTATAGAAGGGAATCTATCAAAGGGGTATAAAAAGGTTCTGTACAGATACAAACTTCTAAGGGACTTTTAAAAGGGAGCTTGCCGATAAAAAATTACTATTGAAATGTATTATATATTTCAATAGTAATTTTTAGATAGATTTCATCATATCAATTTGAATTTATACAAACAAACTTAATGCCAAAATAAATATTAATCCTGTTATTGATAAAATGGTTGATAATAAAGTCCAGGTTGAGAATGTTTCTTTCATACTGAAACCAAAATATTCTTTAACCATCCAGAAGCCTGCATCGTTTACATGAGAGGCTATAGCACTTCCACATCCTGTTGCAAGTGTTACTAAAGCCAAATTAACATGACCACAGTTAGCAAGCATTGGAATAACTAAACCTGATGTTGATAAAGCTGCTACAGTTGCAGATCCTAAAGAAATACGTAAAATTGCTGCAACTATCCATGCAAGTAGTATAGGTGATATAGAGGTTCCATTGAATAATGTAGCAATATACTTACCAACACCTCCATCTATAAGTACTTGTTTAAAAGCACCACCACCACCAATGATTAAAAGCATCATTCCAATTGACGAAGCTGCAGATGAGCAAGAAGCTGCAACTTGTTTAATTGGAATTTTCCTTCTTACTCCCATTGTATATATTGCTAGAATTAAAGATATAAGCATTGCAGTATCTGGATCACCAATAAAGCTAACAGTAGTAAAAAATGGATTACCTTTAATTCCTGCCGTTTTTTGTATCATTGAAATTATTGTGGAAATCATCATCAAAATGACGGGAAACATTGCTGTTAACAAGCTGACTCCAAAACTAGGTGTTTCTTCTACTCTAAATGTTTTTTGTTCACCCAAAGATTCAATATTGCCAGTTTTTTCAAAGGCACTTGGTATAATTTTCTTAGCAACCATAGTAAATAGAGGACCTGATATAATAACACATGGTATTGCTACAATAATACCATATAATAAAACAGTTCCAATATCTGCTTTATATGCTGCAGCTATTACTGTTGGTCCTGGATGTGGAGGTAGAAAAGCATGTGTTACTAATAAAGAAGCAAGCATAGGAATACCTAAGTAGACTGGAGAAACTTTTAATTCCCTTGCAATAGAGAATATAATTGGAATTAATAAAACTAATCCTACTTCAAAGAACATTGCTATACCAACAACAAATGAAGCAATTACAACAGCCAATTGAATCCGTTTTTCACCAAATTTATTAATTAAAGTCATAGCAATACGGTGTGCTCCACCTGAATCAGCAACTAATTTACCTAGCATAGCACCAAGGCCAAATATAAAAGCAATATGACCAAGTGTTCCTCCTATACCAGATTCAATAGTTGAAACAATTTTCCCAAGAGGTATTCCTAATCCAAAAGCTACAGTAAATGAAACAACTAGTAATGAAATAAATGTATTTAATTTAAAACGAGAAATTAATATAATTAAGAATAATACGCCTAACGCTACCATTAATAAAGGCATAATATTTCCCCCCACTTTCTTTTGTTTTTTAATATGGATATATAGTTATTTAGTACCTAATGCTCTCTTACCAGCTTCAAGAACTTCAATAATTTTATCTACATCATATACGCTTCCACCCCAAGTTCCACCGCTTACAGATTGAAGTGCTGCCCATAATTTTGTATCATCTGGAAGATCTGGATCAGGTTTAAGATCTGGGTGAGATTCACGTGATTCCAAGATTTTAGCTGCTTCTTCATAGGAAATTACATTATTATCAGTTCCAATGAAATTAATTGATCCATCAAGTTTATTAGTATCAACTATTATTTCAATAATATCTCCATCCTTTAATTTTCCGATAGGACCTCCTGCTAATGCTTCAGGTCCTATATGTCCAAAGCAAGCACCTGTGGAAACGCCAGAAAAACGTGCATCTGTAATTAAAGAAACATGTTTACCAAAAGGTAGTTTTTTCAAAGCAGAAGTTAATTGGTAGGTTTCCTCCATTCCTGTTCCCATTGGGCCTCCACCCATTACAATCATTATGTCACCAGCTTTAATTTTACCGCTATCTTTAAGTGCTTTAATAGCTGCCTTTTCAGATGTAAAAACTTTAGCTTTTCCAGTATGTCTAAATATTCCATCATCATCTATAACTGATGGATCAATAGCTGTTGATTTTACCACTGAACCTTCAGGTGCAATATTTCCCATAGGGAAGGTTACTGTTGATGTTAGTCCTCTATTTTTGGCTTGAGTTGGATTCATGATAATTTCATCAGGATTAATTCCATCAATTTCAAGTAGACGTTTTCTACACTCAGTACGTGCTTGGGATTTTTCCCACCAATCAAGGTTATTTCCTAGCGTTTCTCCTGTAACAGTAAGAACGTCTTCGTGTAATAGTCCAAGTTTTCTTAAATGAAGCATAACCTCAGGAACTCCTCCGGCTAAGAATGCGCTAACTGTTGGATAATTAGCTGGTCCAATAGGAAGAACACTTACTAAACGGGGTACCTTTTTATTAATTCTTGCCCAGTCTTCAACGGTAGGAACTTTACATTTAGCAGCATATGCAATTGCTGGTAGATGAAGAAGTAAATTTGTTGATCCTCCAAAAGCAGCATGAATTACCATGGCATTTTCAATTGCTTTATCTGTAATAATATCTTTTGTAGTTGTTCCATTATCAGCCATGTCTAAGACTGCTTTAGCTGACTGTTTAGCAATTTCTTTCCATATTGGTTGACCAGAAGGTGCTAATGCAGAGTGAGGTAATGCTATTCCAAGTGCTTCAGCAATAACTTGAGAAGTACCAGCTGTACCTAAGAATTGACATCCGCCACCAGCAGAAGCACAAGCGTTACATCCAAGACGACAAGCGTCTTCCAAAGAAAGTTCATTGTTAGCAAATCTAACTCCAATAGTTTGAACAGTTCCAGCATCTTCTCCTTTTATAGGTTGAAGTGTTGCACCACCAGGAACAATAATAGTTGGTAAATTATGCATGGATGCTAATGCTATCATCATGGCAGGTAGGCCTTTGTCACATGAAGCCACTCCCATTACTGCACGACGTGTTGGTAATGAACGAATTAAACGGCGAAATACTACAGCTGCATCATTACGATAAGGTAGAGAGTCAAACATTCCTGTTGTGCCTTGACTACGACCATCGCATGGATCTGTTACATATGCAGCATAAGGAACTCCACCAAGTTTTTTGATTTCTTCAGCTGCTGCACTCATTTGTAATCCTAATTCAAAGTGCCCTGTATGTAATCCAACAGCAATTGGAGTACCATCATTGTTGCGAATTCCGCCTTGAGTACTAAGTATTAACACATCTCCACCTAAAAGTTTAGATGCTTCCCATCCCATACCAGCATTTAAAGTCATTCCGAATATATTGCCACTAGGTGAATCCTTTAACAATTTTGGAGTAAGAGGAAGAGACCCTTTTGGTCCTTCCGCATGAGTTTGAATTTTATATAAAGATAATTTTTCTTCACCATAAATTGATTTTAATGACATAGTTAATCTTCCTCTCTATAATATTAAATTTATACAATATAAAAATTTTAAAAAATGTAAAAGACTATTTTGAGATTAGGTGATCAAATTCTTCCATAAGCTTTTTAATTGAATCAGTTTGTCCTTCATTAGCCTGTAGAAGAGGAGTTTTACAGTAGTCTTTAATATCAAGACCTTTTAATATCATTGCCTTTTTTAGAATAGGTATAAAACATTTGCTTATTTCATATACATCTGACAGCTTATCAACATATTTTTGAATTTCAGCTGTTTTTTCCATGTTTTTTTCATTAACAGCTTTTACCCAACTTACAAAAATCTCTGGATATATATTGGTAAGTGCGCTTATACATCCACTGCCTCCAGCCAAAACATTGTGAACGAAATTTTCATCAAAGCCTGAAAATACTTCGAAATCAGGGAACTCATTTTTAATTGTTTCGATTAAGTTTCTAGTATGCCCCATTGATGATACTGTATCTTTGTAACCAACAATATTATTATGTTTTCTTAATAAATTAAGTGTCAATTCTGGTGATAAATCATGTCCAGTTCTGTCTGGAAAGTTGTATAAATAAATATTACCTTTTACAGCTTCAGCTATTTTTCCAAAATAGAATTCTAAACTTTCATCTGTTAGATTAAAATAGTATGGGCTGACAATGATAACACCATCTACTCCAGCATTAATAGCATAGTTTGAAAGTTCAATTGTATCTTCTACTGTCATACAGCCTGTTCCAATAAGAACTTGAGTTCTTTTATTTACATGAGAAACGACAAGATCAATTAATTCCTTTCTTTGTTCAGTAGACATAGCATAGAACTCACCTGTACTGCCCATGATAAGCAGACCATCAATGCCTGCGTTAATGAGATAGTCATAAACATTTTTATTTGCCTGAACATCTAAGTTTCCGTCGGCATCAAATGCAGTAATGACAGGTGTTAAAAATTTAGCTTTTTTCATATAGTCTCTCTCCTTTAATAGCAATTAGGCAAATTAAAGCCTATTATGTAATTGTTTACATAATTCTTAAATGAATAATTAGATTAAATATTTAGTAGTTTTATTAAAATAAATAAATCTTTTTTTCTTATTTGAATGTAGATTTATGAATTTTAATAATTTACAAAATTACTTTTTATAAGTTGTTCGTATATAAGAAATTGATTTGTTTATACGAATCTTATAGTTAAATAATATCATAATTTTTTATCATGTCAAGATAATATTTAAGTATTTTTGTAAAACTTAAGAAAAAATTTATGGAATTTTTTTATATGTATAAATCTATGTTGAATATGAAGAATAAGATATTTATAATTATTAATATATAAATAAAGTTTTATAAAATTTGAATGGCAGGTGTAAATATGGTACATAAACCAACAGAAAGAGTACTAAATATATTGAATCTTTTATCAATTAATCATGAAGGACTAACCTTAACAGAAATTTCTGATGCTATTGATATACCTAAAAGTACTCTTTATCCTATTATGCAAACAATGCTTGAACGTAACTTTGTTTCTCTTGAAAAAAATTCTCTAAAATATTCAATTGGGATTTCTGCTTTTTGCATTGGTGCGTCCTATTCACGAAATAAATATATGTTAGACTTTATACAAAAAATAATGAAGAATATTGTAAGTAATATTGATGAAACTTGCCAAATGGGAGTTCTTGATGGAAACAATGTACTTTATATATTGAAAGAAGATCCAATAAAAGATATGGATATTCGTCTTATTTCTTATATAGGAAAAAGAATACCTGCTTACTGTACAGCTTTAGGAAAAGCTCTATTAAGTGAATATAGTATTGAAGAAATAAAGTCACTTTATCCTGATGGTTTGAAACCAATCACTAAAAATACTATAACGGATTTTTCTATTTTGGAAGATCAATTAAAAGAGATAAAAGAAACTTATGTATCAACAGAAGTTGAGGAGGTAACAGAATTTTTACGTTGTTATGCTGTTCCATTGGCCTCAAAAGGAAAAATTAATGCAGCAATTAGCATCAGTATTCCAACCTTCCGAGCTAATGAAGAGAAAAACAAACTGGCAATTGAATTATTATTAAAAGCAAAGAAACAAATTGATGCTGTTGATTTGGACTGAATATTGCTGAGTGGTTAAGAAAAGGAATGAAATTTCCACCAGAATAAATGAGGCAGCGTTTAGTAGATTGAATTCCCTAGTGTTTAAAGAGGGAAGCAAAATTTAAGTTTGCTACTCTCTTTAACAAAACTATTAAAGTATAAATATAAAAAAACACAATGACTATTTATCCATAATTCCAATTGTAATTTTTTTTATGCAATCATTAAGCCAGTCTATATAATTTTTTTCTCTCATAATAGCACCGTTTAAAACAATATAGTCGCCAAAATCAGAAGAAGATACTTTAGATATATCTTTTTCTTTTGAAAGTTCTTCCATAGAAGTTTCTAGATAATTCAATCGTTCACTATGTTTATTTAATTCGCTTTTAAATTGATTTAATAAAGTATTAATATCCATTTCATCACAAAAATAAGCCTTTAGCCTAAAGATATCTTTAGGTGTTGGCTGTAAAGGTTCATCTTTTGATAGCCATCTTTGCAAAGCCTTTTTCCCTTTTTCAGTAATGGTGTATAATTTTTTTTCTAATTTTTCTCCTTGTATTACTGTTTCATAAGAAATAAGACCTTCATCTGTAAGCTTTTTTAATTCTGGATATATTTGACTATGTTTAGCATACCAAAATTCTACTAATGCATCATTAAATTTTTTTGTTATATCATATCCAGTTAATGGGCTTCTATTAATAAGTCCTAAAATTGCATACTTTAAAGTCCTCATATTGTGTTAACACCTCATTCTTTCTATAGAGCTATTTTATCATTACTTTATGGAAAATAAAATAGAACATGAAAAAACAAACATGTAAACCTTGACATGATTAATTGTCAAATATATAATTATCTATATAAAGAATACTGCGCGGTTGTCTTTAAATATGTAAGTGAATAAACTAAAGTCTTAATACCTATACTATGTATTATTAGGAGTGGTTTTATGAATAAGTATAAAAAATTGTTTGAACCAATTAAAATTGGAAAGTGCGAAATAAAAAATCGTTTTGCATTGGCACCAATGGGACCTCTTGGATTAGCTGATAGTGAAGGTGGTTTTAACCAAAGAGGAATAGATTATTATACTGAAAGAGCAAAAGGTGGTACTGGATTAATTATCACAGGAGTTACTTTTGTAGATAATGAAGTTGAAGAGCATGGTATGCCAAATTGTCCATGTCCTACTCATAATCCTGTTCAATTTGTTAGAACTGCAAGAGAAATGACTGAGAGGATACATGCTTATAATGCTAAAGTATTTTTACAAATGTCAGGAGGATTTGGTAGAGTTACTATACCAACTAACCTTGGAGAATTTCCGCCAGTGGCACCATCTCCAATTCAACATAGATGGCTTGACAAAACTTGTCGTGAACTTACAATAGATGAAATCAAATCTATAGTTAAAAAATTTGGAGATGGAGCTTATAATGCAAAAAGAGCTGGTTTTGATGGAGTACAAATTCATGCTGTTCATGAAGGATACCTTATAGACCAATTTGCTATTTCATTGTTTAACCACAGAACAGATGAATATGGTGGAAGTTTAGAAAATAGACTTCGTTTTGCACGTGAGATAGTTGAAGAAATTAAAAATAGATGTGGAGAAGATTTCCCAGTTGCTCTTAGATATTCACCAAAGAGTTTTATTAAAGATTTAAGAGATGGAGCACTTCCAGGTGAACAATTTGTTGAAAAGGGAAGAGATTTAGAAGAAGGAATTGAAGCTGCTAAGTTGCTTGTATCCTATGGATATGATTCATTGGATACAGATGTTGGATCATATGATTCATGGTGGTGGAGTCATCCACCAATGTATCAAGAAAAGGGACTTTACAGACCTTATGCTAAATTAATGAAGGATACTGTAGATGTTACTATCATATGTGCAGGAAGAATGGATGATCCAGATATGGCACTTGAAGCTATTGAAAATGGAACATGTGACATGATAAGTCTTGGAAGACCATTACTTGCAGATCCTGATTATGTAAATAAGCTAAGAAGCAATAATTGTAAATCAATTAGACCTTGTATATCATGTCAAGAAGGATGTATGGGAAGGATTCAGCATTATTCAATGCTTAATTGTGCTGTAAATCCTCAGGCATGTAAAGAGAAAGATAACGCACTTTTACCTATATTAAAAAAGAAGAAAGTTTTAATAATTGGTGGTGGAGTAGCAGGTTGTGAAGCTGCAAGAGTTTTAGCTCTTAGAGGACATGAAGCAGTAGTTTATGAAAAGAGTGATAGATTAGGAGGAAACCTCATTCCAGGTGGAGCTCCAGAGTTTAAGGAAGATGATATTGCTTTAGCTAACTGGTATGCACATACATTGAAAGAATTGAATGTAGAAGTAAATTTAAATAGTGAAGTTACTAAAGAACAAGTTTTAAATTTTGCTGCAGATAGCATAATAATTGCTACAGGTTCTACACCAAAGGTATTTTCACTTGGAGATGATAATAAAGTATTTACAGCAGCAGATGTACTAGCAGGAAAGAAAGACTGTGGAAATACCACTGTTGTAGTAGGTGGTGGTTTAGTCGGATGCGAAACTGCACTTGATCTTGCTAAGAAGGGTAAAAAGGTAGTTATAGTAGAAGCGTTGAATAAAATACTTGCACTAAATGGACCTTTATGTTCTGCAAATAGTGAAATGCTTGAAAGACTTATTCCATACAATGGTATTGAGGTAAGAACAAATTCAAAAGTTAAATCATATAAAGATGGAATTTTAGAAGTTGAAACAGAAAATAGAATAGATAAAATACAATGTGATTCAGTAATACTTTCTGTTGGATATAAGGAAGAGGATTCTTTATATAAGGAATTAGAATTTCAAGTTCCAGAAATTCATCTTTTAGGTGATGCTCGTAAGGTTGCAAATATTATGTATGCCATTTGGGATGCTTATGAAGTTGCAAATCATATTTAATTAAATAATAAAGTCCCCAATCTTAGTAATAGATAGGGGACTTAAATTTTATACCATTCTAAATAGAAATTGGTTAGTACAGTTTTAAGAGTTATACTAACTTTTTTTATCCGATGCTTAGCATTGATAATGCCTCCACTTAAGTCTAAGAATCACTTGAGTACTATGGTAAATACAAATTATATTTTATTCACATGTTGTAGTAAATTTATGAAAAATATATGTTAATAATTTTAATATAAGATAGTTGTTATATTTGTAAATATAGTAAAAGTTTTAAAATGAAATATAATTATGATAAAATATGGTTAATAATGTATAATAGATATAAAAATGTTTATTTATTAATAAAACATGGGGGAGTATTCTATGAAATACACTTTAAAGGATAGAATTAAGTTTGTTGAGCAAATTAATTCAAGCAATAAAACTGCAGTTGCCATATTCAGTTTCCCAGATTTAATTGTTTTAGAAGCAAACAAGAATTACTTGAACTTTTTAAACAATTCATATAATAAAATTGATAATATTATGGGCAGAAAGCTTGAAAGTATAGTAGAGAGTTATAAGGAAAGCACTTTAGAAAAGACTTTTAAAAATGTTATTAAAGATGGTAAACCATATTATGTTAATGAATTTAATTTTAAAGAGGAAGTTTATTGGGATTTATCTATGGTACCAGTATATGTTAATGGAGAAATAGAATGTGTAATTCAGAGTTGTGTAGATGTAACAGAAAGAGTTAAGAATAGAAATATTATGGAAAAGCAAGAAAGGGTTATTAGAGAACAAAAACAAGAACTAGAAAGTATTATTGAAAATATATCTGATGCTTTAGTAATTTTTGATGGAAATGGTGATTTTTCAATAGTTAATAAGGCAGCTAGAAATTATTTGTTTTATAGTAAAGTGCTAAATAATGTAAAAGAAGTTTGTGAACAAGTTGAATGTACTGATATGTATGGAAACTTGATTTCAGATGAAAGTTTACCTGCTGAAAGAGTCTTAAAAGGGGAAAAGCTATCAGCATATAAAATTTTTATGAAAATTAATAATAAAAGAATCAATGTAGAATTAAATGGAACTCCAGTATATAATAAACAAGGTGATTTTGTTGCAGGTATACTATGTTTCCGTGACATTACTGAAAAGGTAAAAAGTGAAGAAGACCTATTAATAAAAACTCAATATGGTTTGTTAAATAGGATGGTAGAAAATTTAGATTTGCCTGTTATAACGTTGTCTTATCCAGATTTAAAAATTACGCATATCAATCAAAAAGCTTATAAATTTATGAGTGGTTTAAAGCCAGGGATAAAATCAATATCTTCATTTAAAGGGAAAAATTATTGTGATATTATAACTAATTTTAATAAGTATATGTTACTTAAGCATATTAAAGATATAGTGAATAAGAAAGAAACCTCTTATTTAAAATATATAAGGTTGGTAGTAGATGGGGAAGAAGTGTTTGTAAAAAAATTATATCAACCAGTTTTGGGGCTTAATGGTGAATTAGCACAAGTAGTTGTAATTTTTATGGATGTAACTCAAGAGATAGAGGCTAAGCTTAAAATGGAGAAAACTCTTAAAATGCATGAACAATTTTTGACTAACATATCCCATGAACTTAAAACACCTTTGAATGTAATATTTAGTTCTGCTCAATTACTAGAGTTATATTTAAAAAATAAATCCATATCAGAGAATAAAGAAAAAATTATTAAAGATACTTATTTTATAAGACAGAACTGCTACAGGCTTATAAAGCTCATAGGAAATATAATAGATTTGTCAAAGATTGAATCTGGGTTTTTTAAACTAAATCTATCTAATGAAAATATAGTAAGTGTAGTTGAAGATATTGTTCAATCAGTATCAGAATATGTTGAGAGCAAAGGGTTAAGTATTATTTTCGACACAGATATAGAAGAAAAAATTATTGCTTGTGATCCTGATAAAATTGAAAGAGTTATACTTAATCTTATCTCTAATGCAATTAAATTTTCTGACCCAGGGGATGAAATCTATGTAAATGTTGTCGACAAAAATGAAACAGTTGAAATATCGGTAAAAGATAATGGTATAGGAATTGACAAAAATCATTTAGATGCTATTTTTGAAAGATTCAATCAAGTAGATAAGTCTTTCACTCGTAATGCCGAGGGAAGCGGAATTGGATTATGTTTAGTAAAATCAATAGTTGAATTACATGATGGGAAAATAAGTGCTGAAAGTAAACTAGGTGAGGGAAGTACATTTAAAATAGAACTTCCTTTAAGAGTAATAGAAAATGAAAAAAGTGTTGCAGAAAATAAATGTAACAGTAAAATTGAAATGATAAATATCGAATTTTCTGATATATATTCCATGTGATTTTGAAAATATTATCATTATCCTATTGACAATTAGGTCTTTATATTTTATTATATAAAATAAGTTTAAAAAGTAAAAATATTATAAATACAAAGAAAAGGATTAGTAAAAATGTTAATCTTTTTGAAGAGAGGGAATGGTTGGTGAAAAATTCCTAGAAGATCATTTTGAACCTACCTTGGAGTTCTGTACTGAAATAATAGTAGGATACAGCGGATAATAACCGTTAATAATTGAGAGAGAATATGTTTCATAGAAATATATTAAACAGGGTGGTACCGCCGATATAGTCTTGGTCCCTTATAGGGATTAAGGCTTTTTTTAGTTTAAAAATCTATAAACGCTTTTCATATTTTTAGTAAGTAAAAAATAATATATAATGCATTATTTTTATTTTAGTTGTCAAGGATGTTAAAGTAAGAAATTAGTAGTTATTGAATAAATTTGTTACAATTTATAGGAGGGTATTAAAATGGAAAAAGATAAGAAATTAGTAGAACAAATTACACCAATGGATGAAGATTTTGCACAATGGTATACAGATATAATAAAAAAAGCAGAACTTGCTGATTACTCAAGTGTTAGGGGCTGCATGATTATACGTCCTTATGCTTATGCAATGTGGGAAAATATTCAAGGTGATTTAGATAGAAGATTTAAAGAAACAGGACATGAAAATGTATATATGCCTATGTTTATACCAGAAAGTTTACTTCAAAAGGAAAAAGATCATGTTGAAGGTTTTGCACCAGAAGTTGCATGGGTAACTCAAGGTGGAAATGAAGAATTAACTGAAAGATTATGCGTACGTCCTACATCAGAAACATTATTCTGTGAGCACTATGCTAAAACAGTTCAATCATACAATGATTTACCAAAATTATACAACCAATGGTGTTCAGTTGTAAGATGGGAAAAAACTACACGTCCTTTCCTTAGAACTACAGAATTCCTATGGAATGAAGGTCATACTATACATGCAACTCAAGAAGAATCAGAAGAAGAAACAATTAAAATGTTAAATGTATATGCGGACCATGTTGAACAAATGCTTGCAATTCCTGTTATAAGAGGTGAAAAAACTGAAAAAGAAAGATTTGCAGGCGCTATAGGAACTTATACTATAGAAGCTTTAATGCATGATGGAAAAGCACTTCAAGCAGCTACTTCTCATAATTTTGGAACTAACTTTGCTGAAGCTTTTAACATGCAATATACAGATAAAAATGGTAAATTACAATATGTTCATCAGACATCATGGGGAATAACTACACGTTTAATAGGTGCAATAATAATGGTTCATGGAGATGACAGTGGACTTAAACTTCCACCAAGAATAGCACCAATTCAAGTTATTATAGTTCCTATAGCTCAACATAAGGAAGGCGTTTTAGAAAAGGCTGTTGAATTAAAGTCAAAAATATCTAAGATAGCTAGAGTAAAAGTTGATGATAGCGACAAAATGCCAGGTTGGAAATTTGCTGAATATGAAATGAAAGGTGTTCCAATCCGTTTAGAAATAGGACCTAAGGATATTGAAAAAAATCAAGTAGTACTTGTAAGAAGAGATAATGGAGAAAAGATAACAGTTTCAATAGATGAAATAGAAACAAAAATACCAGCACTTTTAGATGATATACACAATTCTATGTTTGAAGCTGCTAAAAAGATTAGAGAAGAAAAAACTAGTTCTGCAATAAATATGGAACAATTTAAAGACATAGTTGAAAATAAAACAGGATTTGTTAAAGCTATGTGGTGTGGAGACAAAGCTTGTGAAGATAAAATTAAGGAAGAAACTGGTGCAACATCTAGATGTATTCCATTTAAGCAAGAAAAGATATCAGGTACTTGTGTATGCTGTGGTAAGAAGACTGATCAAATGGTTTACTGGGGAAGAGCATACTAAGAATAATTTAAATATTATAAATTAAAATGTATATTAAAAAGTCTACTGAAAATATTAAACAGTAGACTTTTTAGATTCAGAATTTAAACATAAAGTCTAGTTATAGGATGCATATAATAATGATTTTTTAATTTTAATTTTTAGATGTTAAAAAACTTTTATATAATGTAAAATATCGTTATAATTTAAGTATAAGGTGTGTGAAAAATGCATTTTGTATATTAAGTTTTAGTTGCTATTTTCTTTCTCATACCTAATAAAAGTTAAAGGGAGAATTTTATGTTTAAAAGTGTAATATTAGAAAAGGCTGAAAAGCTAAAAGATAAACTCATAACAATTAGAAGAGACATACACGCTCATCCTGAAATAGGTATGCACGAAAATAGAACAGCTAAGGTAATAGCGGATAAGTTAAAAGAACTTGGAATAGAAGTTCAGGAACATGTAGGTGGTACAGGAGTAGTTGGATTATTGAGAGGCAAGGAGTCAGGAAAAACTATACTTTTAAGGGCAGATATGGATTGCCTTAGATTAAGAGAGGAAAATGATATAAAATATAAGTCACAGTATCCTGAATTCATGCATGCTTGTGGACATGATGCTCATATATCTTGGCTTATCGGAGCAGCTTCAATTCTAGCAGAATTTAAAGATGAATTTAGTGGAAATGTTAAGTTCTTGTTTCAACCAGCAGAAGAAGGTGCTGGCGGAGCGGAAAAAACTATACATAGTGGAGTTTTAGAAAATCCCAAGGTAGATGTAGTAATAGGTGCTCATGTATGGCCAGGAATAGCAGCAGGAAAAATAGGTATAAAGCCAGGACCTCTTATGGCAGCTTCAGATAATTTTAAAATAGTAATACATGGAAAAGGTGGGCATGGAGGTCAGCCGCAAAAATGTATAGACCCTATAGCTGTAGCATGCGAAATATACATGGCACTGCAAACTGTAATAAGTAGAAAAGTAGATCCATTAGAGCCAGCTGTTATAAGTATTGGAAAGTTTAATGCTGGTTCAGCTCATAATATAATACCAGATAGGGCAGAATTAGAAGGAACAATAAGAACGTTAACTTATGAAGTGAGAGAAAAGATGCCAGCAATGATAGAATCTATTATAAAGGGGATAAGTGAAGCTAATGGAGCAGAATATGAATTTAACTTTACTCCTTATCATGCTCCTGTTGTAAATGATTATGAAATTACTACTATGCTAGGAAAAGCTGCTAGTAGAGTAGTAGGAGCCAAAAATGTAATCATAGTAGATAAACCAACTATGATAGGTGAAGACTTTTCTAGCTTTGAAGAAAAGGTTCCTGGAACATTTTTTTGGGTTGGAAATCTTAATAAGGAAAAAGGAATTACTGAGCCACTTCATAGTCCAGAATTTAATGTAGATGAGGATATAATATACAAAGCTGCTGCCATATTTGCGCAATTTGCACTCATATATTTAGATGATTAAAATTAAATAATTGTTTATAAATACTATAGATAAAATATATTTATTGATATAATATATAGTGTAAAGTTAAAAAGATTGTATAGTGGAGGCTAGATATGTTTAATAATAAAAAGTTCGATGGCAATAAAATAAAGTATGGTATTTATTATGCCATTGTTGTAGCTATTGTAATATTTATTTTAAATGATTACGTAGTGAATTTAAAAACACAGCATATTCAATATAGCGAATTTATAAATTATGTAAATTCAAATAAAATTGAAGAAGTGCAAATTTCAAAGGATAAATTAATAGTTATACCTAAGGTTAAAAGTGGAGAAAGCAAAAAGACATTATACACAGAAAGATTAGATGATAATGATTTAATAAAAAGACTAGATAATGCAAAAATTACATATGGTGGAGTGCCTCAAGAAAACAGTCCTATAAGGAGTTTCTTTATAAATTGGATATTACCAGTTGCAATTTTTATATTTTTAGGAAGACTTTTATTTGGAAAATTAGATAAGAAAATGGGAAGCGGTGTTATGTCATTTGGAAAGAACACGGCTAAAATATATGCAGAAAGTCAAACAGGTGTAAACTTTAGTGATGTGGCTGGACAGGAGGAAGCTAAAGAATCTTTGATAGAAATAGTAGATTTTTTACATAAACCTGAGAGATATACAGATATAGGTGCAAGGCTTCCTAAAGGTGCTCTTTTAGTAGGTCCTCCAGGAACAGGTAAAACATTACTAGCTAAAGCAGTAGCAGGAGAAGCTAAAGTGCCATTTTTCTCTATATCGGGTTCAGCTTTTGTAGAGATGTTTGTAGGTATGGGGGCTTCAAGGGTAAGAGATTTATTTGAACAAGCACAACAAAAGGCACCATGTATAGTGTTTATAGATGAAATTGATGCTATAGGTAAGAGCAGGGACAATAATGTTAGTGGAAACGATGAAAGAGAGCAAACACTGAATCAATTGTTGGCAGAAATGGATGGATTTGATTCTTCCAAAGGAGTAGTAATTTTAGCAGCTACTAATAGACCAGAAATATTAGATAAGGCTCTTTTAAGACCAGGAAGATTTGATAGAAGGGTCATAGTAGATAGACCAGATCTAAAAGGAAGAGAAGAAATACTAAAAGTACATGCTAAAGGAGTTAAAATAGCTAATGAATCTGACTTGAATTCTGTTGCTAAGGGTACTCCAGGTGCAGTAGGAGCAGATTTGGCTAACATAATAAATGAAGCAGCACTTAGAGCAGTTAAAAATAATAGAAAAGAAGTAATTCAAGAAGATTTAGAAGAGGCAATAGAAGTAATCATTGCAGGTAAAGAAAAGAAAGATAGAATATTATCAGATAAGGAAAAGAGATCAGTTGCTTTTCATGAAGTTGGTCACGCACTTGTAGCTGCTTTATTAAAAAATACTGATCCAGTACACAAAATAACTATTGTGCCAAGAACTATGGGAGCTTTAGGATATACTATGCAGCTACCAGAAGGCGAAAAGTATCTTACAACTAAAGAAGAAATGATGGATCAAATATGTGTAATGTTAGGTGGAAGAGCTGCAGAAGAAATAGAGTTTAATACAATATCTACAGGTGCAGCTAATGATATTGAAAGAGCAACTTCATCTGCAAGAAGTATGGTAACTATGTATGGAATGAGTGAAAGATTTGACATGATGGGACTTGAATCTATTCAAAATAGATATTTAGATGGAAGACCTGTGCAAAATTGCAGTGTTGAAACAGCATCGGTAATTGATGAAGAGACTTTAAAAATAATAAGAGAAAGTCATGAAAAATCTAAAAAGATACTTTCAGATAACAGAGAATTGCTTACTAAGATATCAAATAGACTTATGGAAAAAGAAACTCTTATGGGTGATGAGTTTATGTCTATGGTAGAAGAAGAAAAAAATTTAAATGAATTATCATTAGAGTAGAATTGGTGGAGAATATTATGGAAAATAATGAACTTGAAAAAGAATTAAAGAGAGAAATAGAATTAAATTTAGAAAAAGAAAAGTTAGAAGAGATTCTTGAAGAAATAAAAAGTCAGATTTTAAGCTTTATACAAAAGAGAAAATATATTTCAGATTATATAGTTAGATTTAGAAAAAAGAAACTTGAAGAATATAAAGATGATGAAGACGAAATAGTAAAGTATTTTGACCATGAAATATTTGTAAAAGAAGAGGCATTTAAATTTATAGATAGAAAACTAAGAGAGCTTAATATTCTTAGTAGCTCTCCTTATTTTGGAAAGATAGTTTTTGAAGATGAATATGGAATAGAAACTGTATACATTGGAAGATTTGGTATGGATAAAGATGAAGAGTATGAACCAATTATTGTGGATTGGAGATCACCTGTAAGTGCTTTGTTTTATGCAGAAACTTTGGGAGAAGCAGTTTACAAAGCACCAATGGGAGAAATAAAAACTAGTATTTTATCTAAGAGACAGTTTATAATAAAGAGAGCTAAACTACTAGGATTGTTTGATTCTAGTATTGATGTTAAAGATGAAGTACTACAAATGGTATTGAGCAAAAATGCTGGTGAAAAGTTAAAAGATATAGTAATGACTATACAGAAGGAACAAGACGAAATAATAAGACAGTCTAGAAAAGGAGCTGTAATAGTTGACGGGGTAGCTGGTAGTGGTAAAACTACTATAGCGCTTCATAGGGTTGCATATTTGTTATATAATTATAGAACTATATTAGAAGATAAAGTTTTAATACTTGGTCCGAATGGCATATTTATGGACTATATTTCTACAGTTTTACCAAGTTTGGGTGAGGTAGGAGTAAAACAGTTTACTTTTAAAGAATTTGCAATGGAGCTTTTAGATTTAAATTATATAATGGATTTTAAAGAATATATGGAAAAAATATTGAAAGAAGATAAAAGTTTTATTGAAAATGTAAAATATAAAGAGTCTACAAAATACATTGAAGAGCTTGATAACTTGATTAAAAGGTTAGATTATGAATATTTTAAAATAAAGGAAGTTAAATTTTATGATAAGGTTATAGCAACTAAAGAAGAAATTGAAGAAATGTTTTGTGTCTATTTTAAAGATATGCTTTTGTTTAGAAGAAATAAAAAAATAAAAAGAATATTAATATCTAAAATTAAGGATGAAAGAAATGTTTTAGTTAGAAAAGTAGAAAAAGAATACAAGGAATCAATTGAAAAATTATCTAAAGACGAATTGGAAATTCATCAGAATAACTTAAGCTTTGTAAGAAAAAATAAAATAAGAGATATTATAAGACATGTAATAGAAACAAAAAATGAAATGAAGTGGATTAACGCTTCGGATGTTATTGAGATTTATAAGGAATTTAACAAGAATGAACAATTTATTTATGATGATTTAGCAGCTATATTGTATTTGAAAATCAAGCTTGAAGGCTTAAAATATAAAAAAGAAGTAAAGCATATTGTTATAGATGAGGCACAGGATTATTCAATGCTTCAATTTGAAGTGCTAAAGCATCTTACAGGATGTAAATCATTCACTATAGTTGGTGATAGTAATCAAAGAATAGTTCCTTTTGAAGGGGAGATTGCTATGCTTCAATTGAATAAAGTATTTAGTGATTTTGATATTTACAATTTTAATTTAAATAAAAGCTATAGGTCAACAAGAGAAATTATGAGTTTTGCAAATAAATATTTAAAAAGTAATAAAACTATTCCTTTAGTGAGAAACGGTGAGAAAGTTCTGGAAAAACAGGTAAATAACCTAGATGATTTAGTAGACAAAATAGTAGAAAATGTTGTAAAATTAAAGGAGAAAGAATATGAAAGTATAGCAGTTGTTTGCAAAGATTCAGATACAGTGGAAACTTTGGGTAGACTTATAAAAGAAAAAATTTATATTTCTATATTAAATGAAGAAAATATGATTTATTCTGGAGGAGAAGTAATACTGCCATCTTATTTTGCTAAAGGTTTAGAATTTGATGCTGTTATATTAATAGATGATGAAAAATTTAATAATAAAGAGGACAAATTAAAATATGTAATGGCAACAAGAGCCTTGCATGAATTATATGTATATAGAACTTCCTCGATAAAATAAAAAAGCTTTCAATATTTATTGAAAGCTTTTTTACAATATTCATTAAATAGCAGCAACTATGTGTTTAAAGTGTAATTAACAGTATAAAAAGTTATGAGAAAGGAAATGATCAGCTAATGAATAAGAGTTTGGAATTGATAATGAAAGCCGAAGAAAAGCACAATTTAAGCAAAAATGAAATAGTAAGATTGCTTAAAGATGATGAGTGTAACAAACAACTTTTTAATGCAGCAGATAGAGTTAGAAAGAAATATGTTGGAGATGAAGTTCATTTAAGAGGGCTTGTAGAATTTTCTAATATATGCAAAAGGGACTGCTTATATTGTGGACTTAGAAGATCTAATAAAAATATAAAAAGATACAGATTGACTCCAGATGAAATAATAGATTTAGCCAAGAAGGCTAAAGACTATGGTTATAAAACTATAGTGATGCAATCAGGTGAAGATGAATATTATACAGTGGAAAGATTAAAATATATAATATCCAATATAAAAAAATTAGATGTAGCCATTACTTTAAGTATAGGTGAGAAAACTATAGAAGAATATAAATCCTATAAAGAAGCTGGAGCAGATAGGTATTTAATAAGAATAGAAACCACTGATAAAAAAATATATGAGGATATGGATCCTGGTATGAGCCATGAGGAAAGAAAAAGATGTTTAAAAGACCTTAAAAACTTAGGTTATGAAGTAGGAACAGGATGTCTTGTAGGTCTTCCAGGTCAAACTATAGAATCATTAGCAGATGATATTTTGTTTTTTAAAGAAATAGGAGCAGACATGCTAGGAATAGGACCATTTATTCCTAATGAAGATACACCTTTAGCAAAAGAGAAGGGTGGAGAGTTAGAGCTTACATTAAAAGTTATGGCAATCATCAGGCTTCTTATGCCAGATACTAATATACCTGCAACTACTGCTATGGAGACGATAAATAAAAACGGAAGAATTATAGCTCTTCAAAGTGGAGCAAATGTAGTTATGCCAAATGTGACAGAAGGTGAATACAGGAGATTATATGCACTATATCCTGGAAAAATATGTGTAGGAGATACTCCAGCACATTGCAGGGGATGTATTACTGGAAAAATAGAAGCAATAGGAAGGACTATCTCACAATCAAAGGGATTTAGGAGTAAAAGAACATTTTAGTAAAATAATTTGAAAAAGTTAAATATGAAATAGTAATCTTGTATACTAGAAAAGAAAATTTGTTGATAAAAAGTAAAGGAGTAAGAGAATGATTAAAAGAAGTAGTGGCATTTTAATGCATATTACATCTTTACCAGGATTATATGGAATTGGAACTTTTGGAAAGGAAGCTTATAAATTTGTTGATTTCTTAGAAAAGTCATCACAAAGTTACTGGCAGATTTTGCCTCTAGGTATTACTGGAGAGGGTGATTCACCTTATCAATCATTTTCAGCATTTGCAGGTAATCCTTATTTTATAGATTTAGATTTTCTTACCCAACAAGGACTACTTAGCAGAGAAGATTACGAAGATATGAACTTTGGCAGCAACTGTATGATAGTGGATTATGAAAAGATATTTAATAATAAAATGCCTATTTTGAGACTTGCTTTTGAAAAAGGTAAATACACATATGAAAATGAAGTAAGAGAGTTTAGAAAAAATAATAAATTTTGGGTAGAAGATTACTCGTTATATATGGCTATTAAGTGCAAATTTGGATTAAGGTCTTGGCAGGATTGGGATAAATCTATTAAGTTGAGGAATAAAGAAACAATAGATAATTATAGAGAAGAATTAAAAGATGAAATAGACTATTGGATATTTTTACAGTATTTATTCTTCGATCAGTGGTTTAATTTGAAAAAGTATGCCAATGATAAAGGAATTAAAATTATTGGAGATATACCTATTTATGTGGCGGAAGATAGTGCCGATACATGGGCAAATAGTGAGATCTTTATGCTTGATGAAAATAAAAAACCTATAGCAGTTTCTGGATGTCCTCCCGATGCCTTTTCTATTACAGGGCAGTTGTGGGGAAATCCTATATATAATTGGCTTCAGTTAGAAAAGGTTAATTATAAATGGTGGATGGAAAGAATTAAGTTCAATAGCATGCTATATGATTTAACGAGAATAGATCATTTTAGAGGATTTGAATCCTTCTGGGAGGTACCTTATGGAGAAAAGACAGCAGTAAATGGTGCCTGGGTAAAGGGTATAGGAATAAAAATGTTTGATGCAGTCAAGAAAGATTTAGGAGAAGTAGATATTATAGCAGAAGATTTAGGATATATAACACAAGAAGTTATAGATTTTAGAAATGCTTCAGGGTTTCCTGGAATGAAAGTATTGGAGTTTGCTTTTGATGCTAGGGAGCAAAGCGATTATTTGCCACATAATTATGATAAAAACTGTATAGTTTATACTGGCACTCATGACAATGAAACTGTAATGGGATGGATGGAAAATACCAAAAAGGAAGATGTAGATTTTGCTAAGAAATACTTCAAATTAGATGAAGAAGAAGGATATAACTGGGGATTTATAAGAGGTGCATTAAGTTCCGTTGCCAATTTATCAATAATTCAGATTCAAGATTATCTGGGACTTGGAAATGAAGCTAGGATGAATATTCCATCAACTATAGGTGGAAACTGGCAATGGAGAGTGGAAAGAGAAATGTTAACTGATAAATTGGCTGAAAAGATAAATAATATAACAATGTTGTATGGGAGGTAGTTTTAAGGGTGTTAAGAGATTATTATTAAAAAGAATTGCATTATTAATATAATATTGGTATAATATTTAACAAAGTTTATTATAAACTTGTTTTGATTGTTATAATTATGGGATAATTTTATTTTTCAATTAAAGGATAACTAATTCATTCATATCTTAAATTTTTTAATAGGAGATTAAGTATATGAAAGAATTTAGTATCAATACAAAAATTTATTTTGGAGAAGGCTCTTTAGACAGACTAAGTGAAATTAAAAATAAAAGAGTACTAATTGTATGTGATAAGTTTATGGAAACTTCAGGTATTGCTGCAAAAGTGCAAGGAAAACTTGTTGATTGTGAAGTATCAGTATATAGTGATATAGTACCTGATCCATCTGTAGAAATAATTGCAAGTGGTATTCAGAAATTACAAAATTGTAATGCTGAAATTATTATAGCTCTTGGTGGAGGTTCATCAATTGATGGAGCTAAGGCAATAAAAGAATATGCGAAAAAAGTTACTGGAGGAGTTTCTTCTATAGAAGAATTTTATGCTATACCTACTACAAGTGGTACAGGATCAGAAGTAACAGAATACGCAGTAATTACAAATAAACAAGAACAATTGAAATATGCTCTTGCAGACAAATCACTTCTTCCAACAGTAGCGATTCTTGATCCCGAGCTAGTAAAATCTGTTCCTAAAGCTATAACTGCTGATACAGGAATGGATGTAATAACACATGCTATGGAAGCTTATGTTTCAAAGAATGCTACTGATTTTTCAGATGCTCTTGCAGAAAAAGCTTTTACTTTAGCTTTTAGATTTTTACCACAGGCTTATGCTGATGGAAATGATTTAATAGCAAGAGAAAAACTTCATAATGCATCATGTCTTGCTGGAATAGCTTTTAATGCTGCTGGACTTGGAATTACTCACAGTTTAGCTCATGCTGTGGGAGGAAAATTACATGTTTCTCATGGCAGAAGCAATGCTATTATACTTCCTCATGTAATTGAATATAATGCTAATTTAAATAAAGGTAATTTTAATGTTGAATTTGGATTAGCAGCTAAGAAATACCAAAGACTTGCTAAATTGTTAAAACTACATGCTACAAATGTAAGTATAGGTGTTAACAATTTAATTAGAAGTGTTGTAGATCTTCAAAATACATTGATGATTCCAAAAACATTGAAGGAACATGGTGTTGATATGAAGTTAGCTAATGCATGTAAAGAGGAAATTACCAGTGCAGCTTGCAAGGATATATGTACAACAACAAACCCTAGAGAGGCCACAGCTAAAGAATTGTTAAATATTTTAGATAAGATTTTGGAATAAAATATTGTTTTTAAAACCACTCGTTGGTGAGTGGTTTTTTGTGATACAAAAAAGTGTTGAGAAAATCTTTGAAATAAAATATAATTTAAATAATAGTGAAAAAAATTTAAAAAAAGGAGAGTAATTATGGCTGGGGAACTATATTCTATAGGGAAAGTTGAAGAAATTTGTAAAATAACAAAAAAGGCGCTAAGATATTATGACAGAATGAATATATTATCACCAGATAAAGTAAGTAATGAAAATGGCTACAGATATTACAGCAAGGAAAATTTATTGACTGTACCTGTTATAAGATATTATAAGCAGAGTGGGTTCAAATTGGAAGAAATGAGGGCTTTTCTAGAGGGAACAACTTATGATTTCGTTGATAAAAGCTTTAGGAAAAAGATTGATGAATTAGAAGAACTTGATAGAGAGATAAACTTAAAAATAAGATCAGTCAAGGATTGGCGTGATCTTATAGTTGAGGCACAGATGGTTCTCGAAAATAATGTTTGTGATGTGGCTATAAAGTATATAGATAACAAAAAATTAGTATTTTTAAATCAGGATTTTCAATATGATTATATGGATTCTATAATTAATATAGAGTTTAATAATTATATAGATAGAATAAATAATGCAATAACAGGACCTGTGATAATAGCTTTTCCATCATATAAAGATAAAATGAATGGGAAATGCAATAAGATGAAAATAATGCAGCAAAATATTTTAAAATGTAAAGAGGAAGAAACCATTGAGTATGGTGGCTGGATGGCAGCTTCTTGCTATCATATAGGAGCTCACGAGAATATTGATGAAACATATAAAAAGATAGAAAAGTGGACTGAAGAACATGGTTATAAATGTTCCGAGGAATGTTATGAAAGATATGTAACAGATTATTGGACTACTAAAAATACTGATAAATATGTAACAGAGATTATGATTAAAATTAAAAGATAGAAGGTATAAGCAGTAAATAATTATTTTAAATGATTATTTACTGCTTATATTTTTTTATTTAGTATATTAAAAACATTAACCGTAGGGGAAAGTATATTTATGAAATATACTTGGTATTGTGAAAAATATACCAAGATTACTTTATATAAATTTCATAATGTGGATAATAAAGTAATTGAAATCGATTAAAAAATTAAAATGTAAAGCTAAATACAGCGTAAATATAGAGTTTTAGTTTTTGTTAGAATATTCTTGTGAAATTTGTATTGACTTTACCCTATAGGGAAAGGAATATAATTTACTTACATTAAGGAAAAGCATTAAAAGATATGAATGAAGAGTTATTTAATAATTTAAAGATTTGAAATATCCCAGATCATGACAATCATAAAATATTCCCATTACAAGGTTCTATTTAAAGAAGGCAGCATAAAAAGTATCAATTAAATATATGAAAGGAGTTCTATTTATGGAGAAAGTTTCAAAGGCTATGTCCTCAGAAACGATTGTTGAAAAAAATAATTTAAAATCTAATTTTCTTAAAAAAGGTATTTCAATAGCTCTTTTTTCAGGTCTTATGTACGGATTTTATTCAGCATTTTTAACCATGGGAATGAAGAAAGGAATATGGGCTGACTGGTATGGTGGCAATAAAGCAGGTTTATCTGCAATTGTTATAACATACGTATTAGCTGCACTTGGTAGTGCGGTAAACGATACCTGCAGTGCTCTTTGGGCAGTGGGGTATGCAACTTTAAAAGGTAAGATTGGAGATTTTTTTAGATGTCTTAAGACTAAGCCAGGTGGTGTGATGATATTAGCGGCTCTTATAGGTGGACCTATCTCAAGTACGGCTTATGTAGTAGCTTTGCAAATGGCAGGTTCTATTGTTATTCCGATTACAGCACTTTGCCCAGCAATTGGTGCAATTCTAGGAAGAATATTATTTAAACAAAAGTTAAACAAACGTATGCTTGTTGGTATTGGTATTTGTGTTTTATCTAGCTTTATGATTGGTAGTACTAGTATTGGTGGCGATGCTCCGAAGGGAATGTTCTTAGGACTTTGTATTGCTTTTATAGCAGCTCTTGGATGGGGATTTGAAGGCTGTGTAGCTGGATATGGTACATCAATGATTGATTCAGAAATTGGTATTACAATTCGACAAGCAGTATCTGGACTTTCAAATTTATTAATATTAGTACCTCTATTTAGTTTGGTATTTGGAAATGGAATTAAGTTCTCTACAAATTTAACTATTCAGGCTTTTACAAGTGGGCCTGCAATGATATGGTTTGCATTAAGTGGTCTTTGTGCTTTCGTTTCCTATATGAGCTGGTATAACGGCAATAGCATGTGTGGAGCTGCTCTTGGTATGGCATGTAATGGTACATATTCTTTCTGGGGACCATTTTGTTGTTGGATAGTTCTTGGAGTAATGGGTGGCATGCAAGGATGGACTTTACCTCCAATAGCTTGGATTGGAGCTGTAATAATGATGTTTGGTATTCTCATAATAGCTATGAATCCAATGGATTTGTTTAATAAAAATGAGACAGCATAAAATGTTTACTATCGTGCAGAAGAAGATGATGCTGCAATTTTAATATATAAAAGTAACTAAGATAAAAAAAGGTTAATTGAAAGGAGTTTTAATTTTATGAATGAAGTTTCAAAAGCAGCAATAGTTGCAAAGAAGAAATTAACAAGTAATTTCTTCAAGAAAGGTATATCCCTAGCTTTATTTTCAGGACTTACCTATGGAATGTATACAGCATTCTTAACCATGGGAATGACAAAAGGAGTATGGGGAGATTGGTATGGGGCTAATACAGCAGGATTATCAGCATTTGTATTAGCATACTTAGTTGCAGCACTTGGTAATGCAATAAATGACTCAGTCAGTGCTGTATGGGCAATTTTATATTCAGTAATTAGAGGTAAATTTGGAGACTTTATAAGATGTATTAAAACAAAACCAGGGCGTGTCATGATATTAGCAGCTCTAATTGGAGGACCTGTAGCTGGTACAGCTTATGTTATAGCTCTTCAGATGGCTGGCTCAATAGTCGTTCCGATATCAGCACTATGCCCTGCAATTGCAGCAATACTTGGCAAAATATTATTCAAACAGAAATTAGATAAACGTATGGCCTTTGGTATTTTAATATGTGTATTTGCTAGTTTCTTAATTGGAAGTACAAGCTTTGCCAGTGGTGCAGCTTCAACAAAAACTTTTATTGGATTCGGTATAGCTATTATAGCAGCTCTTGGATGGGGATTTGAGGGTTGTGTAGCTGGGTATGGTACAGCAATGATTGATTATGAAATTGGTATTGCTATTCGTCAAGTAACCTCAGGTATAGCTAATTTATTTATTGTAGTTCCAGTTTTAGGAATAATGGCTGGCAAAGCTGGTATTTCTTTTAATCTTGCAGCACAGGCATTTACAAGTGGCTCGGCAATGGGATGGTTTATACTAAGTGGTCTTTTATCAGTTATTACTTTCATGACATGGTATGCTGGAAACAGTATGTGTGGAGCAGGACTTGGTACTGCATGTAATGGTACATATTCCTTCTTTGGGCCATTATTCTGTCTACTATTGTTAGGCGTTTATGGAGGAAAGGATGGATGGTCATTACCTTCAGTTGCTTGGATTGGAGCTGTAATAATGATGTTTGGTATCCTTACAATATCTATGAATCCACTTGACTTGTTTAGAAAAAAAAATGATATGGGAGGTTTAACAGATGAAGCCGCTTAATTATGCTATTTTGAAACACTTTACTGAAGTTGAAGAAGCTTCTGCTGATAATGTTATAGAAGCATTAAAAGGAGAATATGGAAATTTTAGAGCTCTAAAAAAGAAGGCTGTAATCAATGCGTTAATGACAGCTGAAGCAAATGGCCTTATTGAAGAAACAAGATTTGAATTAGATGAAAGTGGAGAATTAGTTGTTTATTATCATGCTCATGAAGATGGAGCTGCAACAATAAATAAATATATTAAAGATTAATAAAATTTAGTGTAGTTGTTTAAATAATTTAAAACATATATATCGCAAAATAGGAAGGAGAATATGTAATGAGATACTACGGAGAAGAGGCATTAGGCCTTATTGAAACATTAGGTATGGTTCCTGCAATTGAGGCTGCAGATAAAATGTTAAAGGCAGCTAATGTTGAACTAATATCATATGAAAATGTTGGTTCTACACTTGTTACAATTATGGTAAAAGGTGATGTTGCTGCCGTTAAAGCTGCTGTAGAAGCAGGAGCTGTTGCAGCTTCAGCAATAGGAAAACTAACAGCGCAAAATGTTATGCCAAGACCAATTAAGGATATTGGAGAAATTGTTTCAATCTATGATGTTGATCTATAAAAATAAATTGGGAGAGAGGAACTATATATGAGCAGATACAAAGCTTTAGGTTTAATAGAAACGTTTGGTATAGTCTATGTTTTGGAGGCAGCAGATGCAATGTGCAAAGCTGCAGATGTTGAATTAATTGGATTTGAAAATGTAGCTTCTGGCTATATTTCAGTACTAGTTCGTGGAGACGTAGGAGCATGTAAAGCAGCTGTAGAAACTGGTGTAAAAGCCGTTGAAGATATGGGGTCTGAAGTTTACAGTTCAGTTGTTATTGCAAGTCCTCATGAAGATCTTGATAAAATAATAAAACGCTATTCACTTGAAACTTTGAATCCTTAATATAAAACTGATAAGGGAGAGAGAAAAATGAGAATTATTGATAATGATTTGCTCTCCATGCAAGAAGCGAGAATTCTTGTTGAAAATGCTCGTGAAGCACAAAGAAAATTAGCGACTTTCTCGCAAGAAAAGCTTGATGAGATAGTTGAACGTATGGCTGAAGAGATTGAAAAACATTTAAAGGAACTTGCTAAAGTGTCTAATGAAGAAACTGAATATGGAAAGTGGGAAGATAAATATATCAAAAACTGCTTTGTATGCAGATATCTGAAAAATAGACTTAGAGGCATGAAGTGTGTAGGGATAATTAGTGAAGATAAAGTAGGAAAGACAAAAGAAGTTGGAGTGCCAATGGGTGTAATTATAGCCTTTTGTCCATCTACAAGTCCTGTTTCTACAACTATATATAAGGCATTAATTGCAATTAAATCAGGAAACGCGATTATATTTTCACCTCATCATAGAGCTAAGAACACGATTGGTAAAACAATTGATATTTTAATTAGAGCTGCAGAGGGAGTAGGACTTCCAGAAGGTGCTCTTGCATATTTGCATACAGTAACTCCAAGTGGTTCATTAGAGCTTATGAATCATAAAGATACTTCTCTTATAATGAATACGGGAGTTCAGGAAATGCTTGATGCAGCTTATAAATCTGGCAAGCCAGTAATTTATGGTGGTAATGGAAACGGTCCAGCCTTTATAGAGCGTACAGCGGATATAGGAAGAGCCGTTAAAGATATTATTGATAGTAAAAACTTTGATTATGGAGTTGTATCCAGTGCTGAACAATCAATTGTCGTTGATAGTTGTATTGCAGCTGAAGTAAAAGAAGAACTTCAAAGAAATGGTGCATACTTTATGACAGAAGAAGAATCCGAAAAATTGGCAGCTACCTTCTTAGAGAGAGATGGAAGTACAAACCTAGACATAATAGGTAAATCACCACAATATTTAGCGAAAAATGCTGGGTTTAATGTTCAAAAGGACACAAAACTTCTCATCTGTAAGCAAAAGTTTGTTTCACCAAAAAATCCTTACTCAAAGCAAAAGTTATGTCCTGTATTAGCCTTTTATATAGAAGATGACTGGATGCATGCTTGTGAAAAATGTATAGAGCTGTTGCTTAGTGAAAGACAGGGACATACCCTTATTATACATTCCAAGAATGAAGAAGTTATTCGACAATTTGCACTAAAAAAACCTGTTGGTAGAGTGCTTGTTAACACTCCAGGTACTTTTGGAAGCATGGGAGCAACTACCAATCTATTTCCATCAATGACTTTAGGGAGTGGTTCTGCAGGGGATGGAATGACTTCGGATAATGTTTCACCTATGAACTTAATATATGTACGTAAAGTTGGATATGGAGTTCGAAGTGTAGATGAACTTGTTAAAACAGTAAATATTGAAGGCAATAAATTAAATTCAAATGAAATAGATAATATCAAGTTATTAGAGGATGTTTTAAAAAAAATTATAGGTAACTTAAAATAGAAATCATATTTAAAATATGAAATATGTTAAAGAATGCGAGGTAATTAAAGTGGATATTCGTGAATTTTCAAATAAGTTTATGGAAGCTACTAAAGGCATGTCTGAAGAAGAACGTGCAGGTTTAATGAAGATGTTTTCAAGTGTTTCTAAAGAAATAACAAAAGAAGAACCAGCTCATATACATGTTGCAGGGAATAATAATGGGAAAATTCCAGATGGAATAACAGAGCGTTTAGTTAAGTTAAAGGAAACTTATTTAAAGCATGTTCCAACTATAACAACTCATCGTGCAAGAGCTATTACTAAAATAGCTAAAGAAAACCCTGGTATCCCTAAGTCAGTTTTACGTGGTAAGTGTTTCAAACATTGTTGCGAAACTGCACCACTTGTAATTCAAGACAATGAACTTATTGTTGGAGCACCAAATGGGGCGCCTCGTGCAGGAGCATTTTCTCCTGATATAGCTTGGAGATGGATGGTTGATGAAATTGACACAATAGGAACTCGTCCACAAGACCCATTTTATATCTCAGAAGAAGATAAGAGAGTCATGCGTGAGGAATTATTCCCATATTGGCAAGGTAAATCAGTTGATGAATACTGTGAAGATCAGTATCGTGAAGCTGGAGTATGGGAACTTTCAGGAGAATCCTTTGTTTCAGATTGTTCGTATCATGCAGTAAATGGTGGAGGAGACTCTAATCCAGGATATGACGTTGTCTTAATGAAAAAAGGTATGCTTGACATAAAAAGAGAAGCAGAAGAAAAATTAGCTAAACTTAATTATGAAAAGCCAGAAGATATAGATAAAATCTATTTTTATAAATCATTAATTGATACTGCTGAAGGTGTTATGATATATGCCAAACGTATGTCAGATTATGCAGCAGAGCTTGCTGCAAAGGAAACCAATCCTAAGCGTAAAGCAGAACTTCAAAAGATTTCTGAAATAAATGCTAGGGTTCCAGCACATAAGCCAACTACTTACTGGGAAGCAATCCAAGCGGTTTGGACTATAGAATCATTACTTGTAGTTGAAGAAAACCAAACAGGTATGTCAATAGGACGTGTTGACCAGTATATGTATCCATACTATAAGGCTGATATCGAAGCTGGACGCATGACTGATTTTGAAGCATTTGAACTATCAGGTTGTATGCTTATAAAAATGTCTGAAATGATGTGGATAACAAGTGAAGGTGGTTCTAAGTTCTTTGCAGGCTATCAGCCATTCGTTAATATGTGTTTAGGTGGTGTTACTAGAGAAGGCCGTGATGCTACAAATGATTTAACTTATCTTTTAATGGATGCAGTTCGTCATGTTAAAATATATCAACCATCTTTAGCATGTCGTATACACAAAGCTTCACCACAGAAATATCTTAAGAAAATAGTTGATGTTATTCGTGCAGGTATGGGATTCCCAGCATGTCACTTTGATGATGTTCATATAAAAATAATGTTAGCTAAAGGTGTTTCTATAGAGGATGCAAGAGATTATTGCTTAATGGGATGTGTTGAACCGCAAAAGTCAGGAAGATTATATCAATGGACTTCTACAGGATATACTCAATGGCCTATATGTATAGAACTTGTTCTTAACCATGGTGTACCATTATGGTATGGTAAACAAGTATGCCCAGATATGGGGGATTTAGGTAATTTCAAAACTTATGAACAGTTTGAAGCAGCTGTTAAAGAGCAAATTAAATATATAACTAAATGGACAAGTGTTGCTACAGTAATTTCTCAACGTGTTCACAGAGACCTTGCACCAAAACCACTTATGTCTATGATGTATGAAGGTTGTATGGAAAATGGTAGAGGAGTAGAAGCAGGTGGAGCTATGTATAACTTCGGACCTGGAGTAGTATGGAGCGGTCTTGCTACTTATACAGATTCCATGGCAGCTATAAAAAAATTAGTATTTGATGATAAAAAATATACATTACAAGAAATGAATGAAGCTCTAAAGGCTGATTTTGTTGGATATGAAAAATTAAGAAAAGAGTGCTTAGATGCTCCTAAATATGGTAACGATGATGATTATGCAGATTTAATTGCTGCTGATTTAATCAACTTTACTGAGCAAGAGCACCGTAAATATAAGACATTGTATTCAGTGCTTAGCCATGGTACTTTATCAATCTCAAACAATACTCCATTTGGACAATTAACTGGAGCTGGAGCCAATGGACGTAAAGCATGGACTCCGCTATCAGATGGTATAAGTCCATCTCAAGGATCAGATTATAAAGGACCTACTGCTATAATTAAATCTGTTTCAAAGATGAGTTGCGAAGATATGAATATAGGTATGGTTCATAACTTTAAGCTAATAGCTGGTCTTCTTGATACACCAGAAGGTGAACAAGGAATTATTACATTATTACGTAGTGCATGTGCTCTTCAACTTGGAGAAATGCAGTTTAACTATTTAGATAACAATACTTTACTTGAAGCACAAAAGCACCCAGAAGAGTATCGTGATTTAATAGTTCGTGTTGCTGGATACAGCGCATTCTTTGTTGAGTTATGTAAAGATGTTCAAGATGAAATTATTAGTAGAACTATGCTTACACATTTCTAAGTATAGAACTGAAATTTTGATTTGTAGTGAATCGGTTAAGCAGGCATCCGAAATCTGTGATTTTGTGATGGTCGCTTACTCATTCGACTAGAAGGAGAAGGAGTTTCCTTTAAAAGAAGAAAGAATTTCATTAAATATATATTAAAAATCAGCATGAATAAAATTGGAGAATGAAAAATATGAGTAATGGAACTTTAGGTGTAATTGAACGAAAAGCTACGATTTTTAATATACAAAAATACAATATGTATGATGGAGATGGAGTAAGAACTTTAATATTTTTTCAAGGTTGCCCTCTTAGATGTAAGTGGTGTGCAAATCCTGAAGGAATGATTAAAAAAAATAGAGTTATGTTTAAAAGTAATTTATGTGTTGATTGTGGGGCTTGCGTTTCTGTTTGCCCTACAGGCATACACACTATGAATAGTGTAACTTTAAAGCATGAAGTTAATAATGATATTGATTGTATTGGATGCGGTAAGTGTAAGGATGCTTGCATTAAATCTGCTATATCAATAGTTGGGGAAGTAAAAACCATCTCTGAACTTTTAAAAATCGTAGAGGAAGATAGAACTTTTTATGAAGTTTCTGGTGGTGGAGTTACATTAGGTGGCGGTGAAGTTTTAATGCAGCCTGAAGCTGCAAGTAGCTTGTTAATGGCATGTAAGCAATCTGGGATAAATACTGCAATTGAAACTTGTGGTTATGCAAAACTGGAGTCAGTACTTAAAGTTGCAGAATTTACAGACTTATTCCTATTTGACATTAAGCACATTAATTCTGATAAACATTTTCAATGGACTGGCGTTAGAAATGAACAGATTTTAGAAAATCTTAAAGAATTACTTCATCGTAAATATAATGTTAAAATTCGTATGCCATTACTTAAAGGTGTAAATGATCAAAGAGAAGATATTCAAAAAACAATGGAGTTTTTAAAGCCATATAAAGATTACAGAAACTTTAAAGGAATTGATTTACTTCCATATCACAAAATGGGCGTAAATAAATATAAACAATTAGGAATGGAATATCCTATAAAAGATGATCCAAGTTTGACTGATGAGGATTTGAATAGAATAGAAGAATGGATTAAACAGTACGATTTATCTGCAAAAGTAATTCGTCACTAAATAATTTTCAAATAGATAATTAAGATGGAAGGTAAGATTTATGGGAGATTTTTCTGATAGGAATATACAGCGTATCATACAAGAATCTGTTCCAGGAAAACAGATTACTATAGCACATGTTATTGCATCTCCAATGCATGATATATATGAGCGTCTTGGAATTGATGAAAAAGGAGCAATAGGTATTTTAACTCTTTCACCTTATGAAACTGCTATTATTGCAGCGGACATTGCCACAAAGGCTGCTGATGTGGAAATTGGATTTTTAGATCGTTTTACAGGGTCTGTGGTAATAAATGGTGATGTACAAAGTGTGGAAACAGCACTTAATGCAGTAAATGATACGCTGAAAAGTATGCTTGGATTTACTCCTGCTCCCATCACAAGAACATGAGAAAAAAACGAATAATGGTAATTGGTCCCTCAAGATGTGGTAAAACTACTTTAGTTAATGCATTAAATGATTATGATGGACCATTAAGGAGAACACCAGATTTGATTTATGGTAAAAATACCATTGATGTTCCAGGTGCCTATATAGAAAATGCATGGATGTATAAACATATAATTGCAGCAGCTCAGGATGCAGCTTATGTGCTTATAGTAGTTGATCAGTCTAATTGTACTGAAATATACTCCCCTGGATTTGCAAAATCTTTTAGATGTCCAGTGATTGGAGTTATAACAAAATGTGATCTTATGCTTGAAAATAAAGAGAAATGTGTAAGACAACTAAAGAATATAGGAATATTGGAACCATATTTTTACATTAGTTTCAAAGTGGGAACAGGAATTGATGCCTTAAAGAAGTATTTATTTGAAAAAGGTAAGGAGTAAAGGTCTATGATCAAATTTATTACCGAAGAGTATTTAAGAGATTTATACAGAAAAGAACCTTTTGATACCTATAAGTTACAACAGGGACAACGCCTTACACCTGGAGCAGCTCAATATTTATCTGATAAAAAAATAAAATTGATTACTGATGATTCAAAGGAAAAGCCTCATAATCAAATAAAAGCTGTGAAACAGGTAGAATCGGTAAAGCAAGATGAAAAAATTAATTCGAATTTAAATTTTAGCTTAAAAAAGAAGCTTTGTTGTAAGTTGAGATCTATAGAGGCAACATTTCTTGTTACTAGCAGTGAAATATTAAAAGAAGATATTAGTTTAGCACAAAATGTTATAAGTTTGGGTAGAAAAATATCAAATATAAGAAATGTTGTGGAAGGAAAAGGTACGCTTGAACCCGTTTTTTTTAAAGAGTGCACTGACATGAATTCATTAAATTTCACAACTGAGCTTGAAGATTGTTTTGAAATAACAGAATTTCATATGCAGCTTGATAAAAGCAATGTAATATTAAAAACCCATGTACTTCGTTGTGCTTTAAGAGAACTACACTTTGAAATAATTGATGCTTATGAAAATGATGATGACGATTTAAAAGACAGAATTATAAATAATGTTAATTCAATAATTAATTCGCTGTCACAATTGATTTGTTCAGCAGTAGGAGGAAAACAATGTCAGAGAAAAATCTAACTTTTGAATATTGTGATCAAATGGTTAAAAAATTCGAAGAAGTTATAGAAAAACCAATACACAATAACTCTTCTGTTTATTATACAGGTGTAGATTTAGGAACTGCATGTGTAGTGCTAGCAGTTTTAGATGAAAACTATGAGCCTGTTGCAGGGGCATATAGATATGCTGATGTAGTTAGAGATGGCATGGTTGTGGATTATATTGGAGCAGTAAAGCTTGTTAAAGAGCTTAAACAGGAGATTGAAGAAAAACTTAATATAGAACTTCTTTATGCTGCAGCAGCAATACCACCAGGAACAGACTCCTTAGATGGTGGAGCAATTAAAAATGTAGTTCAAGCTGCAGGTTTTGAATTGACAAACCTTTTAGATGAACCTACTGCTGCAAATGCTTTACTTAAAATTGAAAATGGTGCAGTTGTAGATGTTGGTGGTGGAACAACTGGGATATCAGTGCTCAAAGATGGAAAAGTTATTTATGTTGTTGATGAACCTACAGGTGGTACTCATTTTTCATTAGTTATTTCGGGTGCATATGGAATGGCTTTTAAAGAGGCAGATAAATTCAAAAGAGATAACAAGAATCATAAAGAAATTTTACCAGTATTAAAACCGGTAGTTGAAAAAGTAGCATCAATTATTAATTATAATATTAAGAATTATGATGTTAAGGAAATTTCTTTAGTAGGTGGTACTTGTTGTTTAACAGGAATGGAAGAAATAATTGAAAAAAAGACAGGAGTTTATACACATAAACCTAAGAATCCTATGTTTGTGACACCACTTGGTATAGCCTTAAGCTGCACTCAAGATATTATTGAGTAATAAGGAGAGTGTTTAAAAGTGGATTTTAGAATAATAAAATCGCCTTCTGAAAGCACTAAAGACATTCTAAGAAGACGAATGGGTGGAAACTGTAAGACAGATTTAGATAACAGCGATGCAATAGGACTTGTTCAAGGTAAGCTTATTGATATGATTTATGCTGCGGATATTGCTGAAAAGGCTGTTGGAGTTACCGTTGAAGATATAAGAGGAACGTGTCCTCAACATATGGTTTTAATCGGAATTTTTGGTGACACAGCATCTGTACAATCTGCATTGGATGAAATTAAATTTAAAATGAAAGAGGTAAAAGCAATATGATAGCAGCAAGGCTTATTGATAATATATGGGCAACTAGGAAAGCAGACTCGCTTAATGGACTTAAATTTATGCTTGCAGAGGAAATCGGAGGAACAGATGCAGGAAGAAGATTTATTGTTGTGGATAACATTGGTGCAGGTATTGGAGACAGAGTCATAGTTAGTACTGGATCATCTGCACGAAGAATGTTAGGAAATGATGATATTCCTGTAGATGCAGTTGTTATTGGGATGATTGATGAAGATTGTAATTTTGGATAAGTTCAGAATCCATAAGAGTTAGCAGTTTCTATGAAGCATAGGAAACTGCAAGGGAGGTAGAAATGAATCTTCTTGAAATGGTGAGAGAAGCCGGCGTTATTGGTGCAGGTGGTGCAGGGTTTCCGACACATGCAAAGTTAACATCAAAATCAGAATATATATTGCTTAATGGAGCTGAGTGTGAACCTTTGCTGAGAGTGGACCAGCAGCTCATGGAGTTGTTTCCAGATGAAATAATTAAAGGCTTTGAAGCAGTAGCAAAGTTTGTTGAAGCTAGAAAAGCGATTATAGGTATTAAAGGGAAGCACAAAAAAGTGATTTCAATTCTAAGAGAAAGAATTGAAGTACTGAAAGTAGGCGATTTCGTTGAAGTAAAAGAACTTCCAGATATCTATCCAGCAGGTGATGAGCAGGTTTTAGTTTATGAACTTACAGGAAGGGTTGTCCCTGAAGCTGGCATTCCAATCCAGGTTGGATGCATAGTAGTAAATTCAGAGACAGCATTAAATATTTACCATGCTTCCAGGGGAGAAGCAGTTACAGAAAAGTACATCACAGTTGCAGGAGATATTCCTAATAGTTTGACTGTAAAAGTAGCAATAGGAACACCTATTATAGATGTATTAAAGCTTAGTGGAATAGAAAATTTTGATAACTATGCAGTTATTGATGGAGGTCCTATGATGGGCCCTGTAATGAGTAGTATAGATGGCTACATTACAAAGAAAAATAAGGGATTTGTAATCCTTAAAAAAGATCACTTTCTTATTCGTAGAAAATCTATGAATATAGAACAAGCAAAAAGAGTAAACAGAGCTTCTTGTGAACAGTGTCGTATGTGTACAGATATGTGTCCTCGTTATCTTATTGGACATGACATACAGCCCCACAAGATGATGAGAGCTTTAAATTATAAATTAGAAGATATTGAAGGACAGAAAAGTGCACAACTATGTTGTCAATGTAATTTATGTGAATTGTTTTCATGTCCAGCGGGACTTTATCCTAAAGCTGCGAATCTCTACTTTAAAGGGAAATTAGCAGAAAAGAATATAAGGTATAAGCCAGTAAAGTCAGAGTTCACTGCAAGCAAAAATCGGGAGTATAGATTAGTTCCAAGTAAACGTCTTATAGTTAGATTGGGACTACGTGATTTCGACAAGTCTGCTCCTATGACAGAAGTTGCAATAAAACCTGAGCTAATACATATTGCAACAAGACAGCATGTAGGAGCGCCAGCAGCAGCAGTTGTTTCTGTTGGAGATCATGTGGAATTAGGACAGCTTATTGGAAAAATTCCTGAAGATAGTTTGGGAGCTGCAATTCATGCAAGTATTTCAGGAACAGTTGTAGAAAGCGAAAATGATTTTATCGCGATAAGGAGGGATTAATATGTCAAAAGCAATAGGTATGATTGAATTTACAAGTATTGCACGTGGCATATATGCAGCAGATCAAATGGTAAAAACCGCTGATGTGGAAATAGTAACAGCTAGCTCTGTTTGCCCAGGTAAATATATAGCCATTGTTCAAGGTGATGTTGCAGCGGTTCAGGACTCAGTTGGTGTTGGGGAAAGTGTTGCAGAAGAATTTTTAGTTGATTCTATCGTTATACCAAATGTTAGCCCTGAAGTATTCCCAGCAATAACAGGCACAACAATGCCAGATAGAATTCAGGCTCTTGGAATTATAGAGTTTTTCTCCTTAGCAACAATGGTTATTGCTGCTGATGCAATTCTGAAAGCTGCTGAATTACAGCCTTTAGAACTTAGATTGGGGACAGGATTAGGTGGTAAGTCATTCTTCACTTTTACCGGAGATGTGGCTGCAGTCCAAACTGGCATTGAAGCTGGAAAGGCTGTTGCTAAGCAAAAAGGCATGTTGGTAAATGCTGAAGTTATACCTTCAGTTTCTAACAGATTAGTGGAATCTTTATTCTAATAGGTTAAGAACTTCTAGATTATGAAGGTATATTATAATGACTTCGTAATAAATAAAAGGATGTGATAAAGTGAAAAAATTAATATCTACAAAAGATATTGAAGCATTAATACTAAAGGGAGAAAAGGTATTTTCTATAGATGGCAGTGAGATAATCACCCCATCAGCTCAAGATCTTGCAAAGAATAATGGAATAATATTTTCAACAGAAGCTCCTGAAGTTAAAGTGCAGCAGCCAGAAGTTAAAGTACAACAACAAGAAGTTAAAAAGCCATTAAATGTAGAAGATATGGACTGCGAACAAATGCTTAATTTCTTTAAAGTAATGATGGACAAAGGACTTCTTCAACAAATGCTTGAATGCTTAAAAGGCAAAAGTCTTCCATTCGAAGCTGATACTGATGATAGTGGGCTTAAGGTAGTTAGAGGAAGTTCAGTAAAAATGGATGTATTTGATACCGGAAATCCAGATAACAAAGTTTATTTCCAAGAGTTAGTAAGCAAAGATGAATCAAAAATGAGTGCTGGATTCTTAATCATTGAAAACTCAAAATTTGATTGGGAATTGACTTATGAAGAAATTGACTATGTTATTGAAGGAACTTTAACAGTAGAAATCAATGGAAAGACATATACAGCTCATGCTGGTGATGTATTATTTGTACCATCAGGTACTAAAGTAGTTTGGGGTTCACCAGATAAAGCTAGGGTATTTTATACAACATATCCAGCAAATTGGGCAGATCTTTTATAGAAGACTAGGAGGATAAACCTATGCAATCGCTTGGTTTAATAGAAACAAAAGGATTACTTGCAGCTATTGAGGCAGCTGATACCATGGTGAAATCAGCAGATGTAAGTATTATTGAAAAAACTTATGTAGGTGGCGGTCTTGTTACAATTTCAATTACAGGTGATGTAGGCGCAGTAAAATCAGCTATAGAAGCTGGAGCAGCAGCTGTTAAAAAACTTGATGAACAAGCTTTAGTTTCAGAACATGTAATTCCACGTCCTCATGAAGAAGTGAAAAATATAATTGGGACTAATGATCCTAAAGATGAATCAACTAATGTAGAGGATACAAATAAGGCAGAAGTTATAGAAACAAAATCTACAGAGAAATCAAAAGTTGTGGAAGAAGCAAATGATTTAGAAAAAACTCAAGAGAATGCTGAGGAAAATGAAGATGCTTTAGACTTAGGTAAAATGCATAAGGTAAACCTAGAGAATCTGCACAAAGATGATATAGATAAGTCAGTAAACCAAAGTGGTATAGAAAAAGCCATTTCTATACTATCTAAATTAACGGTTGTTAAGTTGAGAAATCTAGCTCGTGAATACAAAGATTTTGTAATCGCAGGCAGAGCAATTTCAAAGGCTAATAAAAATCTATTAATTAGTAAATTTAAGCTATATTATGAGAAAAAATAGCTATTGTTAAAGCTAAGAGGGGAAGTATGAAATAATGGAAAACTTTGATAAAGATTTACGCTCAATTCAAGAAGCTAGAAATCTTGCTAGACTTGGAAAAGTAGCAGCTAATAAAATTGCTGACTATACTGAAGAGCAAATCGATAAAATTTTACGCAATATGGTTAAAGTTGCAGAAGAATATGCTGTTTGTTTGGCACAGATGGCGGTTGAAGAAACTGGTTTTGGTAAAGCTGAAGATAAAACTTTCAAAAATCATTTGGCATCTACTATACTATATAATTCAATAAAAGATATGAAAACTATAGGTATAGTTAAAGAAGATACGATAAACAAACTTATAGAGATTGCTGAGCCAGTTGGTTTAGTTATGGGTATAGTACCTTCAACAAATCCAACATCCACAGCTATTTTCAAAGCTATGATCTCAATTAAATCTCGTAATGCTATAGTATTCTCACCACATCCATCTGCTGCAAAATGTACAACTAAGGCAGTCAAATTAATGCATGATGCAGCTGTTGCAGCTGGCGCTCCAGAGAATATTATAAGTGCAGTAAGCATTCCAACAATTGGAGCTACAAATGAATTAATGAAATGTAAAGAAGTTTCTATAATAATAGCTACAGGTGGTCCAGGAATGGTTAAGGCCGCTTACAGTTCAGGAAAACCAGCTCTTGGTGTTGGTGCAGGAAACTCTCCAGCATATATCGAAAGAACTGCTGATGTAGAAAAAGCTGTTAAAAACATTATGGCAAGTAAAACATTCGATAACGGTACAATTTGTGCTTCAGAACAATCAATAATTTGTGAAGAATGTAATCATGACAAAGTTGTTGAAGAATTCAAGAAACAAGGTGGATACTTCATGACAAAAGATGAAACTGATAAAGTTTGTCAATTGCTATTTAAAAATGGACATGCTATGAATGCTAAGTTTGTTGGAAGAAGCCCACAAGTTATTGCTGATGCTGCAGGAATTGTAATTCCAGAAGGAACAAGAGTGCTTATAGGAAGACAAAATGGAGTAGGAGAAGGAAACCCATTATCCTTCGAAAAACTTACAACAGTTCTCGGTTTCTACACAGTAAAAGATTGGCATGAAGCATGCGAATTAAGTATTGAATTACTTCAAAATGGAATTGGTCATACAATGAGTATTCATACTGAAGATAGAGATATAGTTATGAAGTTTGCTAGAAAACCAGCTTCACGTATTCTTGTTAATACTGGTGGAACTCAAGGTGGAACAGGTGCAAGCACAGGTCTTAATCCTTCTTTCACTTTAGGTTGTGGTACATGGGGTGGAAGCTCAGTATCTGAGAATGTTACTCCAGAGCATCTTATAAACATTAAGAGAGTTGCCTATGGTATAAAAGATTGTACAACATTAGCAATTGAGGATAAAACTTTCAGCTGTTGTACAAAAACTACTGAAAGCTGTAATGAAATTGAAAATGCATTTATGAATATGAGTCCAGATCAAATTGCAGCGGCAGCAGCAGCTTTAAATAAAGCTAATGAATGTGCTGAAACTGCTAGCACTAATAACACTTGTACTAACAATGAAAGTGCAAAAGATGAAGGGCTTTTAGATTTAGTTAACCAAATAGTTGCTGCTATTAAGGGGGCAAACTAATGGATAATTTTGAATCAGTATTAAAGCTTTTATTGGAAGCAGTTAAAGCTAATGAAAAAAAAGCTGTGGTTCAAGGAAATTTATCTGAAATTCCAGTAGGTATTTCCAATAGACATGTACATCTTTCACAAAAGGATTTAGAGTGTTTATTTGGCAAAGACTATCAACTTGTGAAGCTTAAAGATCTATCTCAACCTGGACAATATGCGTGCAAAGAAGTTGTAACGCTTTGTGGACCAAAAGGTGCTATTGAGAAAGTTAGAATCCTTGGACCTGTAAGAAGTAAGACACAAGTTGAGGTATTAGCTGGAGACTGTGTTAAGCTTGGAGCAGTGCCACATGTAAGATTATCTGGAGATTTAAGCAGAACACCAGGAGTCACACTAGTTGGACCAAAAGGTTCTGTTCAAATTGAAGAAGGATTAGTAGTTGCACAAAGACACATCCACATGACACCTGAAGATGCTAAAAATTTAGGAGTTTGTGATGGAGATGTAGTATCGATAAAATTTGACGATTTAAGAGGTGGAGTATATAGTAATGTAGCTGTTAGAGCTAATGATACTTCAAGTCTTGAATGTCATGTGGATATCGAAGAAGCTAATGCCATGAGTATTAATTCAAAATCAAAAATAACAATAGTAAAATAAGAAAATTAATAAAAAGTTATAATTAAAAATTAAAATATAAAAATAAATAATATTTTAGGAGGATTTTAAAATGGTAAAATATGATGCATTGGGAATGATAGAAACTAAAGGATTAGTAGGAGCAGTAGAAGCAGCTGACGCTATGGTTAAAGCAGCAAACGTATATTTAATAGGTAAAGAATATGTTGGAGGTGGACTTGTAACTGTTATGGTTAGAGGAGATGTTGGAGCTGTTAAAGCTGCTACAGATGCTGGTGCTGCCGCAGCACAACGTGTTGGAGAATTAATATCAGTTCACGTTATCCCACGTCCACATTCAGAAGTTGAAGTTATTCTTCCATCAAATAAAGAAACTACAAAATAAGATTTTATTAAAGGATACAATATAAAAAGAAGCTGTCTCATAGTAAGGGACAGTTTCTTTTTATATAAAAAATTCATATAAATTAGTATTTTAAGAGTCTATCCACTAATAATTTATAGGCTTCATCAATTTCATTAAAATTCATATTGGTAACATAGTATTTTTCAAGTTGGTCATGAAGATTTTTGGCTGAGGATATAACCGATAGGCCTTCATTTAGAAGGTTGTAGAAGGTTTCTTTAGATTTCACCAATTCAGTTTTATTTATTTTCCCATAATCCATTAAATTTTCCATAAATATTTGAGTTCCTGTGAATTTTTGATTATTTATTTCATTGGAGGTTATAATAGCAGTTTTCAATTCAGGTATTATTATGTGCTCTATTCTATCAGGAATTAGAGGATCATGATAAACCTCAATAAAAAAGCCCTTACGTAAAGCTTCTTTATACAAAAATTTAAGAACTTGAGTTTTACCTGTTCCAGGACCTCCATTTAATACGTAAATTTTATTACAGTTTTCAGTTAGATTTTCTATAAAAGTTATAATGCCATTAGGAGTAAAAGCTGTGGCAAAGATATGTCTATCACTACCTAGAGTTTTGCATGGTGAATTTGAAAAAATTTTACTCTTTAAGTCTTCTTCTAATAATAATAGTTTAGAAGAACTAATAGCATTCCTATTTAAATTACTCCAACTGTCATGTATAAGTTTTGAGGCTTTTAGAAAGTTATAGGCTCTTCCAAAAGTATTTTTAATTTCTTTATTAGTTTCAATTATAGATTTTTTATACTGGTTAAACCCTTCTTCATTCCAGTGTTGACCTAAATTTAGTATTTCATCTACTGCACCAGGGTTTGATGGATCAACTATATGAGGTGAAGTACCATCAATTAAAGCTACTTCTAATCCCTTAATAACTAGTCCATCGAGAGAATCGTTATCAGATGAACAATGGTGATATTCAATATTATATCCTTTGTTTGCAAAGAAATTTCCAATGTTTTTCATGAGAGATGATTTACCAGTACCTGGACCTCCTTTTATACATATTTTCCTTTTAGCAATATTTTCATCTATAATGTATTGATAAAAGGAATAGAAACCATAAGAAGTATTACCGCCAGGGAAAAAATTTCTTATACTACTTTTCATAAACACACACTCCCGTTTACTTCAATCATTATATAATATGCAAAAACATATCTTTGTGTATATATTTGCCATAAATTATGTTTCATTAAATAAAAAAATAAAAATTGGTTATATATTAAATTTTTGATATATAAGTATTAAATTCAGTTATACTTATAAATGAACACAAAAAACTTTAGTATATAGATATAAATTGGAGGAGTAAATATGAATGAAGAATTAAAAAAATCACAGGAGCTTATAGATTTTATATATGAAAGTCCAACCGCTTTTCATGTAGTTCATAATTTAAAAAAATTGCTTTCAAATTATGGATTTATTGAACTAAAAGAAGAGGACAGCTGGAATTTAAAAAAATGTGGAAAATATTTTGTACAGAAAAATAATTCTGCATTAACCGCCTTTGTAGTGGGTAAAGGTGATTTAGAAAGAGATGGATTTAAAATAATAGGAGCACATACAGATTCACCAGGATTTAAAATAAAACCTAATGCTGATATAGAGGTAGAGGGTGAATATGTAAAATTAAATACAGAAGTTTATGGAGGACCAATTATTAACACTTGGCTTGATAGGCCTTTATCTTTAGCTGGAAGAGTAATGATTAAAAGTAAAAATCCATTCTGTCCTGAAGAGAGACTTTTAAATGTAAAAAAGCCTATATTGATAATACCTAACCTTGCCATACATATGAACAGAAATATAAATTCTGGTATAGAATTAAATAGGCAGAAGGATATACTTCCACTACTTTCTATGGTAAATGAAAAATTTGAAAAAGGAAAATATATGATAAGAGTTATATCTCAAGAACTTGAAGTTAAAGAAGAAGATATATTGGATTTTGATTTATTTTTATATGATACCGAAAAAGGTTGTATAATGGGCCTTAATGATGAATTTATATCTAGTGCAAGATTAGATGATTTAATTATGGTTCATTCAGGTATAAAAGCTTTAGTAAACACAGAGGTTGGAAATAGCACTAACATTATGGTATGTTTTGATAACGAAGAAGTTGGCAGTACTACAAAGCAGGGAGCAGATTCACCTATGCTTTCCATTATATTGGAGAGAATAGCTTTAAGCCTTCTAAAAAGTAGAGAGGACTATTATAGGGCTTTGGCAAAATCCTTTATAATATCTTGTGACTTAGGGCATGCACTACATCCAAATTATGCTGAGAAAAGTGACCCTGTAAATAGGCCTATAATTAATAAGGGGCCAATAATAAAATCAAGTGCTAGCCAAAGTTACACATCTGATGCTGTATCTTCTGCTGTATATAAAAATATATGTTCAAAGGCAGAAGTACCAGTTCAAATTTTTGTAAATCGTTCAGATGAAAAGGGGGGATCTACTATTGGACCTATATCTTCCAGTCATGTGAATATAAATTCTGTAGATATGGGGCTTGCTATTCTTTCTATGCATTCGGTAAGAGAATTGGCTGGTGTAAAAGATTATATATATGCAATTAAATCCTTTGAAGAATTTTATACACTTTAAAGTGTGAAAATAGCTTAAAAACATTAATATTTATGTTTTTAATAGGGGAATTTTAAAGATATTTTACTAAAAAATGCTTATGAAGCTATTTAGAATAAGCATTCTAAAGCTTGTTATAGAACCAGGAAGATCTATTATAGGTAATGCTACAGTACTTTTTATAGTAGGTTCAATAAAAGAAATACCAGGTATAAGAAAATATGTATCAATGGATGGAGGAATAACGGATAATATAAGGCCGGCACTTTATAATGCGGAGTACGAATGTGTGGTAACTGGCAAAACGAAAAGTGAATTTATGGAAAGAGTAAGTGTAGCAGGTAAATGTTGCGAATCTGGAGATATCTTGTTAAATGATATAGAGATTTCTAAAACTGAAGGTGGATATATCATTGTGGTATTAAATAATTTAGATATAGAATTGGATATTCTAATTATTGGGAATGGAGTGTATAAGGTGAATATAACTAACTTAGAAAAGAGTATATTTAATTCTTTGTATGATGGTGTTCTTATAGCAGATTGTGATTGTATCGTAAGATATGTTAATCCTGCTTACACAAGGATAACAGCTATGAGTAGCGAAGAGATCGTAGGAAGAGTATTATCTGAAGTGAGACCAGGTTCTAGACTTCCAAATGTAATAAAAACTGGAAATAAGTTATTAAGAATTCCTAGAAAAGTTAATGATTCAGAATATATAGTAAATATGGTTCCAATTGTTGAAGAAGACAAAGTTGTTGGAGGCATATCTATATTAAATGAAATAACAGAAATATATAAGTTAACTGAAGAATTAAATAAGTCAAATATAATAATTAAGAAACTTGAAAAACAGGTCAACAGTATGAAAAGGTCAAAATATAGCTTTGATGATATAATATGTGTAGATGTAAGCTCTGAAGAAGTTAAAAAATTGTCCAAGAAGGCAGCAAAAAGTGAATCAAATGTTCTTATTACTGGAGAGAGTGGAACTGGTAAAGAGCTTTATGCTAATGCTATACATGCATATAGCAACAGACAGAATGGACCTTTTGTAGCAGTGAATTGTGCTACTTTTGATGCTAACTTATTAGAAAGTGAATTGTTTGGTTATGAAGAAGGTGCTTTTACTGGAGCTAAAAAAGGTGGAAAGATAGGCCTTTTCGAATTGGCTAATGGAGGAACATTATTTTTAGATGAATTATCAGAAATGAACTATGGGTTACAGGCAAAACTGTTAAGGGTACTTCAAGAAAAAAATATTAGACGAATAGGTGGACTTAAAGAAGTAAATATAGATGTTAGAATAATAGCAGCTACAAATAAGAGTTTAGAAAAAATGATAGAAGAAAACAAATTTAGAAAAGATTTGTATTATAGAATTGCAATATTTCCAATAAACATTCCTCCATTAAGGAATAGACGTGAAGATATAAAGATTCTTATAGAAAAGTTTATGAACGAAGTGGCAAATAAAATTAAGAGAAATATTGAAATTTCTGAAGATGCAGTTAACATCTTATACAATTATGATTGGCCAGGGAATATAAGAGAACTCAAAAATTCTATTGAATTTGCTTCCAATATGACTGATGATTATATTATTAAACCAGAGCATCTGCCTAAAATAATCCAATCAGAAGGCATAAAAAAGAATATTATTAAACTAAAACATCTTGAAGAAGTTATAAAAGATGCTGAAATTTCTGAAATTAAGAAAGCTATGATTACTTATGGAGATACTGTTCAAGGCAAAAAGAGAGCTGCTGAGGCTTTAGGCATTTCATTAGCCACACTTTATAATAAATTGAAATAGAATTTGTATATAACCATTCCTAAAAACTTAGGAATGGTTATTATTGTTTTTAGTTAATAATAATTAGATTTAAAATGTTAAAAAGTTTACTTTGGCATGAATTCTGCTTTAATATATCTACTGGAATTTACTATTAAAAATAGCTAAGAAGGAAGGGATAAAATGAATACTATACGTAAAAAAATGTTAACTGCATTTGGACTGTCAATAACCATAATATTTATTTTCATAGGAGGTATTATATTTCTTAATGTAAATAATATAGTTTTGGATATGACTAAGAGTATGAGTGAAGAAATTGTTAAAGCAAGGGCATATGAGGTTAGCAAGCTAATGAATGGATATTTGAATGAACTAAATTCTATATCCAAGGAAGATGTTTATGTTAATGGGGATTTGCAAGTCATAAAGGAACATTTGGATACAATGGAAAATAAGATTAATAAAGACTTTGAATCCATAAATTTTACTGATACAAGAGGTAATTACTACACTACTAAAAAAGCTTCAGGAAATATATTAGATAGAGATTATTATCAAGCTATAATAAAACAAGATAAAGCATATTTTATTAGCAAGCCTGTAGTTGCTAAAGCTACAGGGAGTAACATTTTTATAATTGCACATGAAGTAAGAAATAAAAATAATGAAAAAATTGGACTTGTGGCAGCTACTATTAAATTAGACACACTATCTGCAATTATTAGTGACGTAAAGATAGGAAACAGCGGCTATGCTGTTATGATTGATGGGGATGGAATGTTTCTGTCACATCCTGATAAAGATATTCCAATGAAACTAAATATATTGAAATCTTCTCAAATAGGATATAAAGGTTTGGATGATGCTGGAAAGAAAATGATCAAAGGTAGTAATGGCATACAGAAAATTATCAAGCCTAATGGCATTACTGAGATGATTATTTTTAATACTATTCCAAACACACCTCAATGGTCTATAGGTGTCTCTATATCAGAGAAAGAGCTGTATAGTAAAGTGAATAATTTACTAATTTCCATAGTGGTGATTATGTTTATTGCCTTGTTGATATTATACATAATGATATTTAAAATATCAGGATTTATAACCAAACCTTTAGTCATGACAGCTAAGCATTTAGATGTAATTTCACAAGCAGATTTCACTGAAAACATATCAAATAGTTTACTTGACAGAAAAGATGAGGTAGGTAGAATTGCAAAATCTACTGATTTAATGCAAAAGTCTATAAGAACTGTGATTCAAAATGTAGTTGATGAAACTCAAAGTATAGGAAAATATGCAGCTAATTCAACTAATAGCATTAATGAGCTGAATAAATATATTAGAGAAGTATCATCTACAACTGAGGAAATGTCTGCAGCAATGCAGCAGACTGCAGCTTCAACGGAGGAATTAAACGCAACTTCAAATGAAATTGAGATTACAGTGGATACTATTGCAGAAAGATCTAAAAAAGGAGCTGAAGCTTCAGAAAAAATAAGAAAAAGAGCAGAAAATTTAAAAATAAGTGCCATTAATTCTAAGAAAATTGCAGATGAACTTCGTTGTAATGTTGATATTGAATTGAGGAAGGCTATAAAACAATCAAAATCCATTGAAAAAATAAGCCTGTTAACAAATGCTATCTTAGAAATAACAGCTAAAACAAATCTTTTAGCTTTAAATGCAGCTATAGAGGCTGCAAGGGCTGGAGAGACAGGAAAAGGTTTCGCTGTTGTTGCAAATGAAGTTAATGCTCTTGCAGAAGATTCAAAGGTTGCTATTAATGAAATTCAAAAGGTAGTAAGTGAAGTGATTGCATCTGTTGAAAATTTAATAATCAACTCAGAAAAAATGCTAGAATTTATGGATATAACTGTAATAAAAGATTACAAATCTATGGTTGATATTGGAGAACAGTACTATAAGGATGCTGAATTTATTGAAGATTTAGTAGGAAAGTTTAGTGTTGCGGAACAGGAGTTAAACACTTCTATAAAAAACACCATCAAGCTAATAAATGATATATCAATTTTAAATATTGAATCAGCTGAAGGTTCTCAAAGTATTGCTGAAAGAGCTTCTTTTGTCTTAAAGAAAGTTGAAAGTGTTAATAAAATTACAGCTGATACTAAGGAAAGTTCAGAGAAACTGAAAAATATTGTTGAGAAGTTTAGAATATAAAATGTAATAAAATTATAGAAATATTTAATTTATATAATAAACTCTGTACTCTCTAAAAGTATGGAGTTTATTTTAATTTCATATAATGTTTGTCATTTAGTGATTAAACATTTCTAAAATATTAGAAATGGCCATTTTTCATTTCTAGTATTTTAGAATAAAATGCACTTATTATATTGAGGTTAGGAAATTTTATTGAAAATGTTAACCTATACAATGTTAATGTATTAACATTGTAGGAGCATATCAGAAACAGAATATCCATTTTTTTAAAAATATTGAAGGAATTTTTCTAAAAAATTAGAAAAATGTCATAATCTTATTTGAGTTATATTTACAGTATAGGATAATATAAAAGAAAAATATTATTTAGTAATATGATTATTTTTTGAAGGGGATATGAGTCAATGATATCAATGAGATAAAAGCAATAATGAGTGATTTTCATATATTTAAAAATTGTACTTATGTGTAGAAATAATTTGCTTTGGTACAGTTATTGCTAATTAATAAAGTGAAAATAAAATATAAAGGAGGTTTATTAATGTTAGCTATACTTGGTTTTATAACTATAGTTATTCTACTAGCACTAATAATGACAAACAAGGCAACGCCTGTAACAGCACTTATAGCTGTACCAACAGTGGCCGCACTAATAGGTGGATTCGGAAGGCATACTGGAGATTTTATAATCAAAGGTATTATAGCCATAGCACCTACAGGAACTATGTTTATTTTTGCCACTCTATTCTTTGGAGTTTTAACTGATGCAGGTACATTTGATCCAATTATTAGAAAAATATTTAAATTAGTTGGAAGAGATCCAGTAAAAATTGTTTTAGGAACTGCTATTTTATCTATGTGTGTGCACTTAGATGGTAATGGAGCAGTAACTTTCTTGGTAGTTATACCAGCAATGTTACCACTATTTGATGCAGTTGGAATGAAAAGGACTACTTTAGCAACAGTGGTAGCATTATCTGCAGGTCTTGTTAATATGGAGCCATGGGGGGGAGTTCCTCTAAGAGCCATATCTGCTTTGAAAACATCTTCTACAGAATTATTTAACCCATTGCTTATACCAATACTTGTGGGAGCTATATTTATATTATTTATAGATTATAGACTTGCTAAAAAAGAAGTAGCAAGAATTGGAAAAGAAAACCTTTTAAACATTAATATTGAAGAATTAGCAGTTGATGAAGAAAAGCAGAAACTTTTTAGACCAAAATTATTTTGGTTTAATATATTAACTATAATAGTTGCCATTGCAATATTAATAAAAGGAATGTTTACTCCTACAGCTGTATTCATGGTTGCATTTACTATTACTTTAATTGTTAACTATCCAAATGTAAAAGAGCAGAGAGCAAGAATGGATGCTCATGCAAAGGAAGCTCTTTTAATGTCTAGTATATTGTTTGCAGCAGGTGCATTTGTAGGAATTATGCAATATTCTGGAATGATTAAATCAATGGCTACAGTATTGATATCCATAATACCTCATTCACTTGGAAAACATCTTGCAGTTATTGTAGGTGTAATAGGAATGCCAGCTAGTTTAATATTTGATCCAGATTCATTCTATTTTGGAGTACTTCCAGTACTTGCAGAAACAGCAAAAGGTTTTGGAGTTCCTCCAATAGAGATTGGTAGAGCAGCATTACTTGGACAAATGACAACAGGATTTCCAGTTAGTCCGCTTACAGGATCAACTTTCCTATTAATAGGACTTTCAGGAGTAGAACTTGGAGAACATCAAAAAAAGACAATACCATATGCTTTTGCAGTAACAATTGTAATGCTAATAACTGCAGTTGTTATAGGAGTAATCAAATTCTAAATATACTATAGAAATATTGTAGAAGAATTAGGAACAAGAAAGTTTTTATAATTTGAATTTTATTAAACTATATTATGATAGAAAAAGTAATAATACATTAATAAGTAAAAATATATCTAGTATTTTAGAAATTATTAGATACTATTCTAAGATTTTAGAAAGTTAGGCATTATAGTAAAGTTATAGGTTCTATCCTAAAAATTTAAAATTTGATTTCTAAAATTTTAAAAATTAAAGTTTATTATAAATACCGATAATAATTTATTGCCAACTATGCTATAGAAATGTTCTTATTTAGTGTAGAAGATATTAATTTGAAAGAGTTTAAGCTTTGGCATAATAATTGCTTGTTATATATGTATACGTGGAAAATTATTAATATTTAAGGAGGACATTAAAGTGAAAAAAATAAGAATTGGTTCAGGTGCTGGATATGCTGGAGACAGAATAGAACCAGCTGTAGAACTTATGAAAAAAGGAAATCTTGATTATATTATATTTGAATGTCTAGCAGAAAGAACAATAGCAATAGGACAAGAAAAAAAATTAAAGGACCCAAGTAAAGGATATAATGAATTACTTGAATATAGAATGAAACATGTGGTGCCACTATGTAAAGAAAATAAAATAAAGGTAATAACAAATATGGGATCTGCTAATCCTGTAGCAGCAGCTAAGATAGTAAAAGAAATTGCAGAAAAGCAAGGAATTAAAGGATTAAAGATTGCGGCAGTTATAGGGGATGATATCTTCAATAATATAGATAAATATATAGACTATAAAATACTTGAAACAGGTAAAAAGTTAGAATCAATAAAGCATCAAATAGTTTCTGCTAATGCATACATTGGAACACAAGGAATAATAGAAGCTTTGAAAGGTGGAGCTGATATTGTAATAACTGGTAGAGTTGCAGATCCTTCACTTACTTTAGCACCATTAATGTTTGAATTTGGATGGAGCACTGAAAACTATGAATTTCTAGGAAAAGGAACTTTAGCTGGACATTTACTAGAATGTGCTGGACAAGTAACAGGAGGATATTTTGCAGATCCAGGATTTAAAGATGTGCCTGAATTATGGAATTTAGGATTTCCTATCGCAGAGATATCAGAAGATGGAGAAATAATTATTACAAAGCTTAAAGATGCAGGTGGAATGGTTACTGAGGATACTTGTAAGGAACAGATAATATATGAAATACATGATCCAGAAAATTATCTTACACCAGATGTTATAGCAGATTTTTCAAAGGTAACTGTTACACAAGTGGGAAAAGATAAAGTTCTAATGAAAGGTGCAAATGGAAAAGAAAAGACTGGCTTATTTAAAACTAGTGTAGGTTATAAAGACTGCTATATTGGAGAAGGTGAAATGAGCTATGGTGGTTCAGGAGCCTATGCAAGAGCAAAACTTGCTGGTGAAATTATTAAAAAGAGATTAGATTATATAAAAGCGCCAATTAAAGAGTTAAGAATAGATCTTATTGGAGTAAATTCACTTTATAAGGATTCTTTAAGTGATGTTCTAAATGATGGAAATAAAGATCTAGGAGAAGTAAGACTACGAGTTGCTGCTAGAACATTAACAAAAGAAGATGCTGAAATAATAGGAAATGAAGTAGAAGCACTTTATACAAATGGTCCAGCAGGCGGTGGTGGAGCAAGAAAAGGTGTTAAAGAGATAGTATCAGTAGCTTCTATATTTGTACCAAGTGAAGATATAAATATAAAAGTAACTTATGAGGAGGTATAAAAAATGAAATTAAGAGAGATTGCACATTCAAGAACTGGTGATAAAGGAAATATTTCAAATATATCACTTATAGCTTATAAGGCAGAAGATTATGAAGTAATTAAAAATAAAGTAACTACAAATAAAGTTAAAGAATGGTTCAAAGATATTGTACATGGAGAAGTATTAAGATATGAACTACCTAATATTGGTGCTCTAAATTTTGTTATGTATGATGCATTAGGTGGAGGAGTAACAAGATCATTATCTTTAGATATGCATGGAAAGAGTCTAAGTTCTATATTGCTTGATATGGATATATAATATTAGCTTTAAGAAGGAATGCTCATATTAATAAATCAAATCATTTTGGGCATTAGCTTTTTACAAGACCAATTTAAGTTTAAAACTTTTTAAATTTAAATTGGTCTTGTAGCTAAATAATTTAAGGAGAATGATAATATGACTAATAAACTAATAAGTATTGATAAAATAATGGAACATATAAAAGATGGAATGACCATTATGATAGGTGGCTTTATGGGAGTAGGAACTCCAGAAATTATTATTGATGCAATGGTTGAAAAAGGAGTAAAAGATTTAACTATAATAGCAAATGATACAGGATTTCCAGATAAAGGTGTTGGAAAACTAATTGTAAATAAGCAAGCTAAAAAAGTTATTGCATCTCATATTGGTTTAAATCGAGAAACTGGCAAACAAATGAATGAGAAAGAATTAATAGTAGAGTTAGTACCACAAGGTACTCTTGCAGAACAGATAAGATGCGGCGGTGCAGGAATAGGTGGCTTTTTAACAGCTACTGGTGTAGGGACAATTGTGGAAGAGGGAAAAGAAAAAATTAAAGTAGGAGATCAGGAATATCTTTTAGAATTACCATTAAGAGCAGATATAGCCATAGTTGGTGGTTCTGTAGTAGATAAACAAGGAAATACTTTTTATAATGGATCAACAAGAAACTTTAATCCATTAATTGCGACTGCAGCAGATATGGTTATAGTAGGTGCAGAAAAGATTGTAGAGGTTGGAGAAGTTGATCCAAATCATGTAATGACACCAGGTATATTTGTGGACTATATAGTTGGGGGTGAAAATTAATGGATAGCAAAATAGCTAAGCAAATTATTGCTAAAAGAATAGCAAAGGAACTGAAAGATGGAGATGTAGTTAACTTAGGTATAGGTCTTCCTACAATGGTTGCTAACTACATACCAGAAGATATTGATGTAGTATTACAATCAGAAAATGGTTTTGTAGGTTTAGGGTCAGTACCTGAAGATGGAAAAGAAGATAAGGATATTGTAAATGCTGGAGGACAGCCTGTTACTGTAAAAAAAGGAGCAGCATTTTTTGATAGTGTTACATCTTTTGGAATTATTAGAGGTGGACATGTAGATGCTACTGTTTTAGGTGCTTTAGAGGTAGATCAAAAAGGTAATTTAGCAAACTTTATGGTTCCAGGAAAGATGGTTCCAGGTATGGGTGGAGCCATGGATTTAGTTAGTGGGGCTAAAAAAGTAATTATTGCCATGATGCATACAGCTAAAGGTGATCCTAAAATATTAAAACAATGTAAATTGCCGCTTACAGCTGCTGGAAAAGTTAGCCTTATTGTTACAGAAATGGGTGTTATGGAAGTAACAAAAGATGGTCTTGTACTCAAAGAAATTAATGAGGGAGTAAGTGTTGAAGATATATTAGCAGCTACTGAGGCAGATTTAGTAGTTGATGAAAACTTAAAGGTTATGGAAGCATAGAATTGTAACCAAGAATTTTATATATAGCAAAATTGAATAACTTATTGTAAAAAATAAACATAAATAGAATTATTTTCAGGAGGATAATGATGAAAGAAGTAGTTATTGTAAGTGCTGTTAGAACTGCAGTTGGTAAATTTGGTGGAGCTTTAAAGGATGTTCCAGCAGCAGAATTAGGAGCTATAGTTATTAAAGAGGCACTTAATAGAGCAAACGTTAAATCAGAAATGGTTGATGAAGTTATAATGGGTAATGTTATACAAGCTGGATTAGGACAAAATGTAACTAGACAATCTATAATTAAAGCTGGGTTACCTGAAGAAATTCCGGGATTCACTATAAATAAAGTTTGTGGTTCAGGTTTAAGAGCAATTAGTTTGGCGGCTCAAATGATAAAAGCAGGAGATGCAGATGTTGTAATAGCAGGTGGAATGGAAAACATGTCAGCAGCGCCATATGTGCTTCCAACTACAAGATGGGGACAAAGGATGGGCAACGGAACTATTGTAGATACAATGGTAAATGATGCACTTACAGATGCGTTTCAAGGATATCATATGGGAATGACTGCAGAAAATATAGCGGAAAGATGGAAGTTAACAAGAGAAATGCAGGATGAATTTTCAGCAGCATCTCAGCAAAAAGCAGAAATAGCTATAAAAGAAGGAAAATTCAAAGATGAAATAGTTCCTGTGGTTATTAAAACTAGAAAAGGTGAAATAGTATTTGATACAGATGAATTCCCTAGATTTGGAACAACTGCAGAATCTTTAGCTAAATTAAAGCCAGCTTTTAAGAAAGATGGAACTGTTACAGCTGGAAATGCTTCAGGAATAAATGATGGAGCAGCAGCTATGGTTGTTATGAGTGCTGAAAAGGCAGAAATGCTTGGATTAAAACCAATGGTTAAAATAACTTCTTATGGATCAAAGGGACTAGATCCAGCTATCATGGGTTATGGGCCTTTCCATGCAACAAAAGCGGCTTTAGAAAAAGTAAATTTAACAATAGAAGAAATTGATTTAATAGAAGCAAATGAAGCATTTGCAGCACAAAGTTTAGCAGTAGCAAAAGACTTAAATTTTGATATGAGTAAGGTTAATGTAAATGGAGGAGCTATTGCAATAGGACATCCTGTTGGATGTTCTGGAACAAGAATACTTACTACATTATTATATGAAATGCAAAGAAGAGATGTTAAGAGAGGCTTAGCAACTCTTTGTATAGGTGGTGGAATGGGCACTGCTATAATAGTTGAAAGATAGTAAAATTTAATAATTAATAGGCTGTGGACTTATTTAAGCTGTGGACCTAATTAAAACTGCTGGATTAGCAATTTTCAAATTGCTAATCCAGCAGTTTTATATTTTTCATTGAAATTCATAATTTATAATTTCATGGGGATAATAAGCATTGCACCAATTCTTTTTAGACGAAAGGATGATTTTTATGCTTTATTATACAATAGCTGCTTTAGCAGCCATTTTACTAATTATTGGTATTTATTTATTATTTAATAAAAATAGAAAAGATGAAGATAACATAATGGATGATGTTCCTACAATAAATGCCAATAAAGAAGAACTGCAAAAGCATGCAGTAGAAATATCAAATTATGCATCAGTTATAAAGAAAAATAATTATAGAAAGAGACTTATAAAAAGTTTAGATATTAGTTACAAGAAAATATTAAAGGGGTATGACTACATAGATAAGGAAGTTAAAAACAATAAAGAAGTAATACAGGCAGCAGAGTGGCTTTTGGATAATCTTTATTTAATACAAAGAGAGTATTCGGACATAAAAACTAATATGCCTGAAGAATACTATAAAAACCTGCCAGTCATGACTAAAGGAATAATGAAGGATTATCCTAGAATTTATTATGTAGCTATAGAATTGGTTTCTCATACTGATGGGGCAGTTGATGAAGAAACTATAGAAACTTTTATTAATTCATATCAAAAAAATTCTATACTCACAAGTGGAGAGCTTTGGGCATTGCCTATAATGGTTAGGATAGCTCTTATTCAAAACATAAGTAAAATAATTGAAAGAATTGTATTTGCACAAAAAGAAAGAAGAAAAGGAGAGTTAATAGCAGAAAGACTTATAGATTCAGTTAATAATGGTAGATTAGAGGAAGAAATTAAAAAACTTTATTTAGAAGATATAATATTTACATCACACATAGTAGAAAGAATTTTGAAGATATTAAGGGATAATGAAATAGAAAACAGAATTATATATAAATGGATTGATGAGGAATTGGACAATGAAGAAACTGATATAGAAAAAATAGTAAATGTGGAACATCAAAAACAATCTGGTTACCAAATTTCTATAGGTAATTCTATTACAGGAATAAGAGAAGTAGGAGCTTTAAATTGGAAAGAAAGTTTTGAAAAATTAAGTTATGTTGAAAATATATTAAGAAGAGATCCTTCTAAAATTTATGAGAATATGGACTTTGAATCTAGAGATTATTATAGGCATAGTGTAGAAAGGTTAGCAAAGTATATGAATACACCAGAGTCTCTTATAGCTAAAAGAGCAATAGAATGTTCCATAGATGCAAATGATAATAGCGATTCAAAAGAATATGAAAAACATGTAGGATATTACATAATAGATAATGGAATTAAAACTTTAAAGAATAAGATGTTATTTAATGAAAGAGGTATACATAGGATAAAAAACAAATTTATAAGAAATAATGTTAATTCATATATAGGAAGTATAGTAATTGGCACAGTTATAGTTATGGGGTTAATATTAATTTTAGGTTACTACAATGACACTAATCCTCTTTTATGGCAATACATTTTGGCAGCATTTTTAATAGTAATTCCTTGTAGTGAAATTGTTGTGTCAACACTTAACTGGAGTATAAGTAAGCTAGTACAGCCTAGATTTATTCCTAAAATTGAGTTTAGAAAAGGTATACCCACAGAAGCCAGTACAATAGTAGTTATTCCTACATTACTGAATAATGAAAAAAGAGTAAAAGAATTAATAGGAGATATGGAAGTATATTATTTGGCAAACAAAGAACAAAATTTGTATTTTGGATTGCTTGGTGATTTTAAAGATGGTTTTCAGAGAGAAGAAGATGGAGATAAAGATATAACTAATTCTGCTTTAAATTTAATAAAAGATTTAAACAGCAAGTATAGCAAAGATGGAAAAGATATATTTTATTTTTTTAATAGATATAGACAGTACAATGAAAAGGAAGGAATTTGGTTAGGTTGGGAGAGAAAACGTGGTAAATTAGTAGAATTTAATAAATTAATAAGAGGAGACAGAAATACAAGTTATGATGTTATAAGTGGAAACATAAAAGATTTGTATAATATTAAATATGTAATAACATTAGATGCTGATACTCAATTACCTAGAGATAATGCAAAAAGGTTAGTAGGAGCTATGTATCACATTTTAAATAGGCCATATATAGATTTAAAAAATAAAGTAGTATTAAGAGGTCATGGACTCATGCAGCCTAGAGTAGGGGTTGGTACTGAAAGCGCAAATAAAACTGCATTTTCAAAAATATTTTCAGGAGAAGCAGGTATAGATATGTATACTACTGCTGTTTCTGATGTATATGAAGATTTATTTGATGAAGGAATATTTACTGGAAAAGGTATATATGATGTTGATACTTTTAATAGTGTACTTATTGATGAAATTCCTGAAAATTTAGTATTAAGTCATGATTTGTTGGAAGGATCATATATAAGAGCAGCATTAGTTACAGACGTAGAACTTATAGATGGATATCCTGCATATTATAATGCCAGTTGTAAAAGGGTACATAGGTGGACGAGAGGAGATTGGCAGCTTATATCATGGTTATTTAAAAAAAGCCCTTTAAATACACTATCTAGGTGGAAGATATTTGATAATTTAAGAAGAAGTCTTTTGGCACCATCTATAATGATACTTGTTATTGCAGCACTTTTAATGTTTAGAAATCCAGATAAATGGTTGGCTGTAGCATTTATTTCTCTTTTATGTCCTATATTTTTCGATGTATCTGAAACTGTAATTTCACCTATTAAAGGCATAGGACTTTCTGGAAAGCTTATTAGTGGAAAAAATGTTTTGGAACAAGTATTTCTTATATTCTGTTTTTTACCATATCAAGCATATTTGATGCTAGATGCTATAATTAGAACTTTATATAGGCTTGCTATAAGCAAGAAACACTTTCTTCAATGGCAAACAGCTGAAGATGCAGAAGTAAGTTCAGGAAGAGAATTTACAGATTTTATAAAGTTTATGTGGATAGGAAGTGCTATAAGTGCTATTACATTATTTATAGCTTTTCAAAATTCTTTAGATTCAGGGATGTTAATAATGCCATCAGCTGTTATTTGGTTTGTTAGTCCATGGATAGCTTATAGTGTAAGCAAGGAAATAAGAAAAGAAAAAAGGCAATTAACAGATGAACAGGAGAGAATATTAAGAAGACTTACTAGGGAAACTTGGTCTTATTTTGAGGATTTTGTTAATGATGAAAACAATTGGTTGGCACCAGATAATTATCAAGAGGACCCTAGTAATGGCGTAGCTCATAGGACATCACCTACTAATATAGGAATGGGATTAACATCAAATATAGTAGCATATGATTTGGGGTATATTGGTATACTTGAATTTGAACAAAGAGTAGATAAAATAATATCTAATATGGAATCTTTGGAAAAGTTTAAAGGACATTTTTATAATTGGTATGATACTAAAACTAAAATGCCCCTTCATCCTAAATATATATCAACTGTAGATAGTGGTAATTTAATAGGGTATATATGGCTTATAGATGAATCTATAAATGAGTATATGTCAAATTTTGCAATAAGAAAACATGTATTATTAGCATTTAGTGATAATTTAAAGCTTGCTAATCAGGAGATAAAGCATTCTGCAAATATAGAAGATTTTTATATAGATTTAATACATGAATTCAATAATAAAGATTTTAATATATCATCATGGAAAAATGCATTATGTAAAATTAGGGATAAATCTATAGAAATAGAAAAATTTAATGATTGTGCCAGTATATATTGGAATAATAAATTAAAGCATAGTATAAGTAAAAGTTTAAAAGAAATAGAAACTTTTTTTCCTTGGGTTGATATGTTAGTAAAAATGCCAAAAGAAATGGAATTTTTAAAACAGAAATTAATGGATTTGGCGGAAAAGACACCAATTCAAAATTTACCTAAAGAAATAGAGTTTGTTCAATATAAACTTAACAAACTTTTACCTAAATTACAAGATCAACAGCAGTGGATAAAACAAATGAATTCTATGTTGGAAGCTGGCAGTAATGAAATACGAAATATTATAAAAAAATTAAAAGATTTAAAGGAAAGATTGAATAGCATTTCTGAGAATACAGATTTTAGAATGTTATATGATGAAAAAAGACAGCTTTTTTCTATAGGTTATGATATTGAAAAAGATAATATAAGTAATTGCTATTATGACTTATTAGCATCAGAGGCAAGGCAGGCTAGTTTTATATCTATAGCTAAAGGAGATATAGAACAAGGCCATTGGTTTAAGCTTGGAAGGTCCTTGACTACAATCGGTAAAGACAAAGGACTTGTATCTTGGACAGGAACTATGTTTGAATATTTGATGCCTCTTATAATTATGAAGCCTTATCCTGATACTTTATTATATGAAACTTATAGGGCAGTAGTGGATGGTCAGGAAAGGTATGGAAAGGAAAGAAAAGTACCGTGGGGAATATCTGAGTCTGCTTTTTATAATTTTGATGTAGCTTCAAATTATCAATATAAAGCTTTTGGAGTACCTGGGATAGGACTTAAAAGGGGACTTATGAGTGATTTGGTAATATCACCATATTCTACAATCATGGCACTGCAAGTTAATTTAAAAGATGCTTTTAATAATATAAAAAATCTTATTGATATAGGAATGGAAGGCTTATATGGTTTTTATGAATCAATAGATTATACTAAAGAAAGGCTTCCGAAAGGAAAGAAGGAAGCTATAGTTAAATGTTTTATGGTGCATCATGAAGGTATGAGTTTAATGTCACTAGACAATGTATTAAACAATAATGTACTTCAAGAAAGATTTCATAAAATACCAAAAGTAAAGGCTACAGAGTTACTTCTTCAGGAGAAAAAATCCAAGACTATTGTATATGATAGAGAACAGCAGTACGAGAGTACAGATACAATAACAGAAAAGCAAAATTTAGTTACCAGAAGATATACTACAGCAAAAACTGAAATGCCAGAAACACATATTATGTCTAATGGAAGTTATTCTTTAATGATAACTAACAGTGGCTCTGGATATGCTAAAAAAGATGATATGACTGTCTATAGATGGAGAGAAGATGTAACAATAGATAACACAGGAATGTTCTTCTATATAAAAAATCTAAATTCTAATGAATATTGGAGTACTGCATATGAGCCTTGTAAGTTTGAAGGAGAAGATTATAATGTTACATTTTCTTTGGATAAAGCTGAATTTGAAAGAAAAGATGGCAATATAAAAACACACACGGATATTACCGTTTCAAATGAGGATAATGCTGAGGTAAGAAAAATTTTTATAACTAATCAAAGTGAATATAGTAGGGAAATTGAAATTACTAGTTATTGTGAAGTAACATTAGCTCCATATAATGCAGATTTGGTTCATCCATCCTTTGGAAACTTATTTATAAAAACAGAATATGTGGATGATGCTGGATGTATAATTGCTAATAGGAGGCCTAGAGCTCAAGGTTCAAAACAACCTTGGATAATGCAAACTATTGCATTAGAAGGTCAATCAATAGGGTCAATTCAATATGAAACTAGTAGAGTTAACTTTATAGGAAGAGGAAGAGATTTATCAAATCCTGAAGCCATGAGAAACAATGTACAGTTGAAGATGACTTGTGGTGCAGTATTAGATCCTATAATAAGTATGAGAATAAGAGTAAGAATAGAAAAAGGTGAAACTTGTAAAATAGCATTTACAACAGCAATTACGGAATCTAGAGAAGAAGCTATTGAACTTTCTAAAAAGTATAAAGATATGCATAATGTAAATAGAATATTTGAACTATCTTGGACTGGAATACAGGTTGAAATGAAGTATCTAGGAATAAAATCTTCACAAGCCAACATTTATCAGCTTATGGCATCTAAAATTTTATTTTTAAATACACTTTTTAAGGATAGAGAGAAGTATATAAAAAATATAAATAAAGGTCAGTCAGCTTTATGGGCTTATGGAATATCAGGAGATTTGCCTATAGTATTGTTGATAGTGAGAGACGATAAAAATATAGATATGATTAGAAGATTATTAAATGCTCATGAGTACTGGAGTATAAAAGGATTAAAGGTAGATTTGGTCATATTGAATTTGCAGAATAGTTCATATATACAACCATTACAGGATTCCATAAGGGAGCTAATATGTTCCAGTCATGCAAGGGATAAGCAGAATAAAGCAGGTGGAGTTTTCTTGCATAGTAAAGCTACTATAAATGAAGAAGATACAAATTTACTTATGGCTATATCTAGGTTAGTTATAGATGGTGATAAAGGAGCTTTAGTATCTCAAATAAGTGATAATGAGGAAAGTGTAAAAGATGAGGAGATGCTTATAACTAAGCCTAAAGAATATGTATTTAAACCATACAAATTTGATATACCTAAATTATATTATTTTAATGATATAGGAGGATTTCATCATGAAAATAATTCTTATATCATAGTACTTAAGAATTGGGAAACTACTCCTGCTCCATGGATAAATGTAGTTTCAAATGGAAGATTTGGGTTTCATGTTTCTGAAAGTGGAATATCTTATACTTGGAACAAAAATAGCAGAGAAAATAAATTAACTAATTGGTCAAATGATCCAGTAATAGATGGAGAAGCTGAGCAAATATATATAAGAGATGAAAACACAGGTGATTTTTGGAGCATATCACCTAAGCCTATAAGAGATAGTGGCGAATATATTATAGAACATGGTTTTGGCTATTCAAATTTCAAACATGAAGTTCATGGTATTATAGGAGAAATGACTATGTTTGTAGATATGGATGAGAGTGTTAAGCTATGTAGTATAAAGCTTAAAAATAATACAAATGAAAAAAGGCAGCTATCCATAAGCTATTATGCAAAATTAGTTTTAGGTGTAACGCATGAGCAAAGTTCTCAATACATTTTTACGGAATTTAATAATGAAAAAGAATATATGTATAGTTTAAATCCATATAATGAACACTTTGGAACACTTATTTGCTATCTAAAAACCTTTGGAGGAAAAGAAATTTCTTTTACAGGTAATAGAAAAGAGTTTCTTGGAAGAGGTGGAAGTATAATTGAACCTAGAGCTATGAAATTAAATAAATTATCAGATACTATAGGTGCAGGTTTCGATCCTTGCCTAGCTGAAAATGTGAAAATAGATTTGGAAAGTCAAGAAGAAAAAAAGGTTCTAATTTTATTGGGGCAAGGAGAAAATTTTGAGGAATTAGAAAAGGTTATAAACAAATATGATAATGAATTTAAGGCAGAAGAGGAATTAAATAAGGCCAAAGAATACTGGAATAAGCTACTTAATACTATACAAGTTAGAACTCCAGATAAGTCTATGGACATAATGTTAAATGGATGGCTCATGTATCAGATTATATCTTGTAGATTTTGGGCAAGAACTGCTTTTTATCAATCAGGAGGAGCTTATGGATTTAGAGATCAGCTTCAGGATGTAATGGCTGTAAATTATGTAGACAATAGTATACCTAGAGAACATATAATTTATAGTGCTTCTAAACAATATTTAGAAGGTGATGTACAGCATTGGTGGCACCCTGTAGTGAATAGTGGAATAAGAACTAGATTCTCAGATGATTTACTATGGCTACCTTATGTAACTACAGATTATATCCAGAATACAGGAGATTACAGCATTTTGGATGAAGAAGCTGGTTATTTGGAGGATGAACCATTAAAAGAGGGTGAGGATGAAAGATATAATATAGCTAAAATATCTCATAAAAAGGGTAGTATTTATGAACATTGCATAAAAGCTATAGAAAAAGGATTAAATTTTGGACCACACAATATACCTCTAATGGGATCAGGAGATTGGAATGATGGCATGAGTACTGTAGGTAATAAGGGAAAAGGAGAAAGTGTATGGCTTGGATGGTTCTTATATAGCATATTGGATAAGTTTATTCCTTTATGTAAATATAAATCGGATTTTGATAAAGTTAGTAGATATAATGAATTAAAGGAATTTATAAGAGAAAACCTTGAAAAGAATGCTTGGGATGGAAGCTGGTATAGAAGAGCGTATTTTGATGATGGAACTCCTTTGGGATCTATAAAAAATGATGAATGTCAAATAGATTCATTATCACAATCTTGGGCAGTTATATCTGGTGCTGGAAAAGAATCTAGAATAAAAGAGGCTATGAATGCTTTAGAGAAAAACCTAATAAAAGAGGATAAGGGAATAGCATTATTACTTACACCGGCTTTTGATAGGTCTTCTTTAGAACCTGGATACATTAAAGGATATGTGCCAGGAGTAAGGGAAAATGGAGGACAATATACTCATGGATCTATATGGATAATATTGGCCTTAACCAAAATGGGGTATAACAATAAGGCATGGAAACTATTTAACATGATAAATCCAATAAATCATTCAGAATCATATTTAGAATGTCAAACTTATAAAGTAGAACCTTATGTTATGACTGCAGATGTTTATACTGTAGATCCGCATGTAGGAAGAGGTGGATGGAGTTGGTATACTGGTGCTGCTGGATGGATGTATAGAGCAGGAATAGAAGGTATACTTGGATTAAAATTTAGAAAAGGTGATGGATTTACTATAGAACCATGTATACCTGACCAATGGGATAACTATGATATTTATTATAATTTAAAAGAGTGTAAGTACTCTATAGAAGTAAAAAGAGGTGAAGAAAAAGGAGTATGGGTAGATGAGAATAAAATAGATAATAAAGTAATTCCATTTTTTAAAGATGGAAATCATAAGGTAAGAGTTGTAATTTAAAAAAATGTGAAGCATTTTTTAGAGGACAATTGACAGAGAAAAGCATCCTTCACTGTCATCTGTCCTCTGAAAAAGTTCAGTATTTAAAAATTTTTGTTTTAACTCAAAGGTACTCAGTTGAATCTATGATGCGTCATACTAATAAGAAATAGATTAAAAAGCAAGAAAATTTAAAAAACGAGAAGGAATTTAACAAATTTTGTTGAATTATTAATAAATATATAGTGTTAAAGGAGGAATAATAATGACAGATGTTAGACAAGTTTATAAATGTGAGATTTGTGGTAATATGGTAGAGGTTATTCATAAAGCTGGAGGAACTTTAGTGTGTTGTGGAAAACCTATGACTCTTCTTTCAGAAAATACTATGGATGCAGCAGTAGAAAAACATGTACCTGTAATAGAAAAATTACAAGATGGTATAGTTGTAAAAGTTGGGGAAGTTGAACATCCTATGCTAGAAAATCATTATATTGAATGGATAGAGGTTCATACTGCAAATAAAGTATATAGAAAATATTTAAAACCAGGAGAAAAGCCAGAAGCTATATTTAAGGTAGATGAAGAAATTTTATTTGCTAGAGAGTATTGTAATGTTCATGGATTGTGGAAAAAATAAAATTTAAATAATGTGTTGACAATTTAACATTTAAGGAATAATATAAACTAAAAGAATTATACATGCAAAAATCCTTTGATAAGAGGCAAGTATGTTTGAAAACAGATTCAAAGAGAGCTGTAGGGGCTGTGATTACAGTAATTATGATTAAACAGAATGGATCTTGGAGGATCAGGATGAATTAAAAGTACTCTTTTGACGTAAGTCATACGTTATAATGGCAGGATATGTATGTATCTTAAATAAGAAAAAGGTTTAATATCTTTTTGAATTTAGGTGGCACAGTGTTAACACGCCCTATGATTAATGGAAATCATAGGGCTTTTTTTATATAAACATACTAGGAGGTAATAAAATTGGAAGAAAATAAAAAAGTAATATTTAGTGGAATTCAACCATCAGGAAACTTAACTATAGGAAATTACCTAGGAGCTTTAAAAAATTGGGTTAAACTTCAAGATGAATATGATTGCTACTTTTGTGTAGTTGATCTTCATGCTATAACTGTAAGACAGGAACCAAAAGATTTGAGAAGAAGAACACTAGAAGTGTTGGCAATATATTTAGCAGCAGGCATTGATCCTGAAAAAAACACTATATTTATACAGTCACATGTACCTACACATAGTGAAGCAAGCTGGTTATTGACTTGTTGTGCAACATATGTTGGCGAATTAGGAAGAATGACTCAATATAAAGACAAATCAAAGAAATATGGAGACTCAATAGGTGCAGGACTTTTAAACTATCCAGTATTAATGGCAGCAGATATATTATTATATAATGCAGATTTAGTTCCTGTAGGTAAGGATCAAACTCAGCACATTGAGCTTACAAGAGATATTGCACAAAGGTTTAATAATTTATATAGCCCAACCTTTAAATTACCAGAGGGATATATACCAAAGTTAGGTGCAAAAATAATGGATTTACAGGAACCTACTAAGAAGATGTCAAAGTCTTCAGATAACCCTAATAGCTATATATTAATTATGGATCCGCCAGAAGTTATAAGAAAAAAGATAAACAGATGTGTTACAGACAGTATAGGAGTAGTTAAATATACAGATGATCAACCGGGTATAAAAAATTTAATTACAATATTAAATGCTATTACAGGTATAAGTGTTGAAGATATAGAAAAGAAATATGAAGGTCAAGGATATGCTCAATTTAAAAATGATGTAGCAGAAGCTATAGTAAATGAATTAGAACCTATACAGAAAAAGGTAAAAGAATTTACAGAGGATAAGGAATATCTTCAAAATATATATAGAAAAGGTGCAGAAAAAGCTTACTATGTTTCTAATAAAATGCTTAGAAAAATGCAGAAGAAAATTGGATTTATTCCTGTAGCAAAATAGAGAATAAGTGGTAAAATAATTTTATAACCTAAAAAAAGATGCGTTTTAATATGCATCTTTTTAATTGCATGGTTGGGAGGTTGAAAGTGACTAACATAAATAACACTAAAAATATTTTATATAAGTGGAATAATTTTAGATTAAAAATTATTTTGGAAGGAATAATAGTAGGATTCTTTTCAGGATTATTAATTGTAAGCTATAGATATACATTGGAGAAAGCACTCAGTTTTGCAAAGTATGTTTATGCATTACAATTGAAAAACATCTTCTTGATTCCGATTTGGACAATAATTCTTATTATAAGTGGATGGATTGTAGGAATAATTATGAAAAAGGAACCTATGGCTTCAGGAAGTGGTATACCACAAGTTGAAGGAATAGTAGCTGGGAAACTTACCATGAACTGGTGGAAAGTAATATTGGCTAAATTTTTAGGAGGTGCTATTTGTATAGGTGCTGGGTTATCTTTGGGGAGAGAAGGTCCTTCTGTTCAAATGGGAGCAGCTGTCGGACAAGGTGTCGGAAGGATTTTTAAAAGAATTAAAGTAGAAGAAAAATTTCTTATAACCAGTGGGGCTAGTGCAGGGCTTGCTGCAGCATTTAATGCGCCCTTGGCAGGTGTAATTTTCGCCTTAGAAGAAGTACATAAAAATTTTTCACCTATAGTTATGACAACAGCATTAGCAGCATCCATAACTTCAGATTTTGTTTGTAAAAACTTTTTTGGATTAAAACCAGTATTTGATTTTAAAAATTTAAAACCAATACCGCTGAATAATTATATATATATAATTATACTAGGTGTAATTTTGGGAATATTAGGAGTGGCTTTTAATAAATGTATATTTAAAAGTCAGGAATTGTATGCTAAACAGAAGTGGTTACCTCCTGAAGCAAGGCCTATAATAGCATTTCTTATATCAGGAGTAATTGGATTAACTTTACCAGAAGTTTTAGGAGGAGGACATGAGATCATAGGTTCTCTTGTAAATTACTCATTTCCATTAAAGGTATTATTAATATTATTAATAGTTAAATTTTTCTTTACTATGGTAAGTTTTGGATGTGGAGCACCAGGTGGAATATTTCTTCCGCTTTTAGTTATTGGCGGGTTAATAGGAATAAGCTATGGTGATTTGATAAAGGGTTTATTTGGATTTAACCAAAGCTATATAAATAATCTAATAATACTAGGTATGGCAGGCTATTTTGCTGCAACGGTTAAATCGCCCATAACAGGATGCGTTTTAATTACTGAAATGACAGGATCATTTTCTCATTTGCTTTCACTCAGTTTAGTATGTTTAACAGCATATGTTACTGCAGATATAATGAAATCAAAGCCAATATATGAGGTATTGCTTAAAAATTTTTTAAATAAAAATATTAGTGAATTTCAATGTGAAGAGGGAAACAAAGAAATTATAGAAATAGCTGTTTGTATGGGATCAACGCTGGATGGTAAAAAGATAAAGGAAGTTAAATGGCCAGATCAATGTTTATTGGTATCAGTTAAAAGAGGCGCAGAAGAAATTATACCAAAAGGAAATACATCGATCTGTGTAGGCGATTATTTAGTCGTATTAGCAAATGAAAAAGACATTGATTATGTAAAAGAGCATTTGTGCCTGTTAGCAGAGAAATGAAATAATTCATAAAAAATATGATTGATATGGATATGTTTTCCTATCAATCATATTTTTATTTTATTATATTTAGCACACTTTATCCTCTAATATAAACTTGTTTATTACATGTGCTACTCCATTTTCTTCATTAGTTTTTGTTACATAATCTGCAATTTCTTTAATTTCAGGAAAAGCATTACCCATAGCTACTCCAAGACCAGCATATTTTATCATATGGATGTCATTACCTGCATCACCCATACATATTACCTCTTCTCTTTTTATTCCTAGATTTTTAGCTAATATATCAACACCAACACCTTTATTTACAGAATTATTTACAAACTCAAGGAAAAAAGGTGCACTTCTTACTACAGTATATTTGCTATAAACTTCATCAGGAAGCTGTTCAATAGCACTGTCTAATAAATTTTCATTATCTATAAACATTACTTTTATTATAGTTGTATTTGGATCTAAATCATCAAAGTTTAATAATTCAATGTCGATTCCATTCATAGTTGCTTCATGTTCGGTGTATTTATTAAGTTTTGGTGTTATACAAGATGTAGGAGTAGATATATGAATATTAATATCTAATTTTTGACTTAAATTGTATAGGTATTTAACATCATCTATCGTCATTAAAGTTTTTGATAAAACTTTACCAGTTTTGGTATTTTGAATTACAGCACCATTAAAAGCAACAGCGTAGTCATTTTCAGTGGTTAAATTCAATTGATTTAAATACTTTTCTATACCTTTTAAAGGTCTTCCAGTGGCTAAAACTACTTTAACCCCTTTTTCTTTAGCATTTTCAATAGCTTGAAAGTTTTCTTTAGATATATTTTTATTTTTATTTAATAAAGTACCATCCATATCAAGAGCTAATAACTTGTACATTTTCAACCTCCAAAATTAAGTTTTATTGACATGATTATTATAACATTTGTATGATTAAAAGAAATTTAGTGCAAATAGAATATTTAGCTGTAAAAAAAGGTCTATAGCAAAATTAAACGTTTACCATATATGACAACTTCGTTTAGTAATTTTTTAAATATTTCATTTGTATACGGCTAATTGAATCCATAATAAGTTAAGTTGACATTGGTTAATAATAAAGTTAAAATCATTGTTGAAAGCAAAAAAATAAAGGGGAGAGAGAAGTGTGGCAGATTTAACAAAAGAGATTGAAAGAAGAAGAACCTTTGCCATAATATCCCATCCGGATGCCGGAAAAACAACACTTACTGAAAAATTATTGTTGTATGGAGGCGCAATCAGATTAGCAGGTTCAGTTAAAGCTAGAAAAGCTTCGAAGCATGCAGTATCTGACTGGATGGAAATAGAAAAGCAAAGAGGTATTTCAGTTACATCTTCAGTTATGCAATTTAACTATGATGATTACTGTATAAATATATTGGATACACCAGGACATCAAGACTTCAGTGAAGATACATATAGAACGTTAATGGCAGCAGATAGTGCAGTAATGGTAATTGACTCTGCAAAAGGAGTTGAGGAACAAACTAAGAAGCTATTTCATGTATGCAGTCTTAGGGGAATACCTATATTTACATTTGTAAATAAGATGGATAGAGAAAGCAAAGATCCCTTTGAACTAATGGAAGATATAGAACAAGTTTTGGGAATTAAGTCTTATCCTATGAATTGGCCAATTGGATCAGGTGCAGATTTTAGGGGAGTTTATGACAGAAATAAAAAGCTTATAGAGGTTTTTAATGGAGGAAATCATGGTCAAACTCAAGTAGAGGCAATGGAAGGTAATGTAGATGACAATGTATTTAAAGATTTGCTTGGGGATGCTCTTCATGAAAAATTAAAAGAGGATATAGAATTACTAGATATTGCTGGTGATGAATTTGATTTAAAGAATGTAAGAGAAGGAAATCTAACACCTGTATTCTTTGGAAGTGCTCTTACAAACTTTGGAGTAGAGCCGTTTTTAAAAGAATTCTTACATCTTACGACTCCGCCATTACCAAGAGAATCTGATCAAGGCGAAGTAGATGTATTTGAGGAAAATTTTTCATCTTTTATATTTAAAATACAAGCTAATATGAACCCAGCTCATAGAGATAGAATTGCTTTTATGAGAATATGTTCAGGAAAATTTAAAAAGGGAATGGAAGTTTTTCATGTTCAAGGAAAAAATAAGATAAAGCTAGCTCAACCACAACAATTTTTAGCACAGGACAGGGAAATAGTAGAGGAAGCCTATGCTGGAGATATAATAGGAGTATTTGATCCAGGTATTTTTAGAATAGGAGATACTCTGTGTTCAAGTTCTAAAAAATTTAAGTTTGAAGGAATACCAATATTTGCTCCAGAACATTTTGCAAGAATAAAAACTATAGATACCATGAAAAGAAAGCAATTTATAAAAGGAATAACAGAAATTTCTCAAGAAGGTGCTATTCAAGTTTTTAAAGAATTACATATAGGTATAGAAGAAATTATAGTAGGAGTAGTTGGTGTGTTACAATTTGAAGTTTTAGAATATAGAATGAAAAACGAATATAATGTAGACATTAAAATGGATGTGCTTGCTTATAGAAATATAAGATGGATAGAAAATTCAGAAGTAAACCCTGAAAAGCTTGTTCTAACTAGTGATACAAAGTTAGTAAAAGATTTGAAGGATAGAAACATACTTATATTCCAAAGTGAATGGTCTATAAATTGGACTTTAGATCATAATAAGGGACTTATTCTGTCTGATATAGGTAAATCTGAATAATTAGTATAAATTGTGAAAAGGCTTAAAACTTTAATTGTATTTTAACAATTAAAGTTTTAAGCCTTTAAATTTTAGTACTATAATGAACGAAAATTGTAGTCAGTTAAATATGTTGAACGAATAGTTTTATAATATATAGAAGTAAGAGGTGTTGATATTATTGATTTACCTTTGTCCAATATAAAATCTACTAATTTGACATTGCAATATGCAAGAAGCAATCCGGCTAAGACATCAATAACCCAATGTATTTCAAGGTACATTGTAGAGAATATTACACTTAAACAAAAGAATCCCCACAAATACTTGAATAGTTTATTTTTCTCTCTCATAACTAGTAAAAACATAGCAAAAGCTATAGATGTATGCATAGATGGGAAACAATTAAGAGCAACACCTGCAGCTGCCTCAGGACTCAAGTGTCTATTTAATCCATCAGGATGCCCAAGCACATACCAAACTTCTTGAAGATGGAATGTTAAATAAAATGGAGTAATTAAAAATACTTGTAAAACATGTCCACCTAAAGCATATCTAATCATTTTTTTAAAATCTTTAGATATAGCGGCTCTATAAAGAGGAAGCAAAACAGGTAGAACAAAGCCATTATTATAAACCATTCTTAAAATCCAAGTAAGAGTTTCAGGTTGGTATATTCTCGCAAAACCAGCATCATTAAAAGGTATTTTACTGAACATAGGGTTTAAATCAACAACGATATTTCTACTTATCTGCCAACTTAACATTTTGCCCCAGAATGCATATCCATGGACATTTATGTAGGATATAAACATCAAAAATGGTATACACAGTATTAGGAATGGAATCCATTTAACATCTTTTCTTATCTCAGAATATGCTGTAAAACTGGCAAAAGCTAGTAGAAAAAGATATGTTTTATAATCTACACCAGAATTAGAATGTAGTGCAACACCCACAGCTCTTTTTAAAAGATACAAGCCTATAAGTATAAAATAATATCTATTTAACAAGTCAAGTGCTTTAGAAATCAGATTGCGTGCTGTTCCTGAAGTACTTTTAATATTGAAATTTAACATAACTTTTTTAACCCCCTTCTCACACAAAATAAATTATAACATGACTGTATTATTAAGTACATATCAAAATAAACAAAAAAGCTCTGATTCCGACAATCTAATCTGGAACCAGAGTAAAAAAGTATCATATACCCTTTTTTTTACCTAATAGAGTATCAATGATAAAGACTAAAGCAGTAAATAATAAAAGAAGATTTATAAATCCTCCACCTATTTTAAAGATCAATCCTATTATCCAAAATAATATAATAAAACCACCTAACCAGCGTAAAAACATCATATATAGTACCTCCTGTAAAAAACAATTTAGTATTATAGAAAATAAAAAAATTTTTTAAATAAATTTAGATTGATATACACAATAATGTTATTGTTATCATTATCATAAAAAATTATTACAGCAAGTTAAGTTTGAATTTTCTGTAAATTCTCCTCAGTGTACCCATACATTTTTCAATTAGATAAAATATTAATATAATAGTTATAAATAATTTTTGGATGAGGAGTGTAGTTAGAAATGGAAAATAAAAATCTGGCTGGCAGTCAATTAAAAATTAATGATATAGTTCAAATATCATTAATGGCAGCTATCACATATATTGCTACAGCTGTAATTAATATACCTAGTGGTGTAATTATTAAAGGAGTAGTTCATCTTGGTGATAGCATGGTATTTTTAGCTGCTATACTTTTAGGTAAGAAAAAAGGTTTTCTATCGGCAGCAATAGGAATGTGTATATTTGACTTGTTTTCACCCTATGCAATATGGGCACCTTTCACTTTTGCTATAAAAGGGGTTATGGCATATATAGCAGCCAAAATAGCTTATAGGAAAGATTATGATGGTAACAATATTTTTAATAATGCGTTTGCATTTATTTTAAGTGGAATATGGATGATAGGTGCGTATTATTTGACTGGAGCTGTAATAATGCATTTTGTAACTAAAATAGCATTTGCACAAGCTTTTGTTTTATCAGCAGCTGAAATTCCTGGAAACATAGCTCAAGTTGCAGCAGGTATGGCTTTAGCGTTACCTTTAGGGAAAGTACTAAAAAAGGCTAATATTGTAAAGAAATAATAAAAAAGAGGTTTTAAAACCTCTTTTTTTAAAAATAGTTTTTAATTAGCTATTTCTCATTCTATTTTTTTCAGCTTTTCTTTTTCTTCTACAATCAGGACATCTTACAGGATCGTTTTCAAATCCTTTTTCCTTGTAAAATTCTTGTTCGCCTTCAGTAAATACAAAATCTTGTCCGCAGTCTTTACATACGATAGTCTTATCTGCCATTAAAAAAACCTCCTTAAAATCATAGGACTAATTTTCTTGGATAACTTACCTCCTATGAAGAAAAGGAGAATAGAATACCTGGAAAAATTAACCTACTTATAAAAAATGATAGAGTTTATACCCTATACATGTATTATAGCATATTGTAAAAAAAAAACAATATTTAAATTTCGTTTTTACCATTACTCTGCATTATCTTTGCTAAGCTATGTGTAGCTTGGTTTTTCGTTGCTAAATGATATGAAGTATTTTTCAGATAAAAATCGTCTTTTAAAAAATTTGTTCCACATTGTGATTATCCTCATTCTTTAAGAAGGTGGGGATATTAGCAATGGTAGCAATTCCATAAATTTTTGTAAATAAGATTAAGCAATATTTATATAAGTGAGGTATAATAAATCTATTAAAATATTTACTGAGTTTTTGAATATAAATATTTATATAATGAATTTGAGGGTTTTAATTATGGATAGAAAAAAATTTTTAAACTTGCTTAAAAAATCAGAAGGTACTAAATTAGATTTTAAACAGGCTATAGAGATAGAAACTGATAGTGGTAGAAAAGAGCTTGCAAAGGATATATGTGCTATAGCTAATTCCAGAGGTGGAAGAGGTTATTTAATAATAGGAGTAGAAGATAAGACTAAAAAGGTTCTAGGAATTGATAATGTTAATTTTAGTGAAGAAAAAGTACAGCAAATTGTGAGTTCAAGAATTGAACCGCCTATACCTGTATCATTGGAATTTATAGAGTACGAATGTAAAAAAGTAGCCATTATAAATATATATGATGGACCTCAAAAACCTTATCAGATTAAGGATAATGGAGCGTTTTATATAAGAAGGGGATCTACTAATGATACTATGAGAAAGCAAGAAATAATTTCTTCACTTCAGGAAAACTTAAATTTGAATATTGAATTATTCCCAATACCTCATAGTGATTTAAAGTGTATAGACACTGAAATAGTGGATAGATACTTTTTTTCTCAAGGAATAGAAGTAAATGATGAAAATAGAGTTGAACTTATGGAGAATGCTTCTATTATACATATGGATAAGGATTCTGGAAGGTACATGGCTACCCTAGGAGGAATTTTAATTTTTTCTAAGAAAAACAATGTATATATATCACATAATATGATAAAAATAATTAATAGAACTAGCAAAAATTTATATGAAACTATAATAATTCAAGGGGATCTCCTTTCTATGTTGGATGAAAGTGAAAAGTTTTTACAGAAAATATTACCTAAAGCATATCCTATAGAATCAATATATGAAGGAATAAGAAATGCTGTTTTATATAGGGATTATACAATGTATTATAAAGAAATAGAAGTGATAGTAGATTTTAATAGTATTGTTATAACTAGTCCTGGAATATTAGTAAAGAGAACAAATAAAAATTCTATTAATTACATGAGAAAAAATATGTGGATATATGAAAAAATAATTGCATTAGATAAAAAAGGAAGATTTGTAAAAAATGGAACAGGGTTTAATAGAATGCAGAAAGCTTTTAAAAATAAGGGGAGAATAAGTCTTATCAATGTTATTAAAGATGGTGAATTTAAAGTTATATATCCTGGTATAAAAAAGTTTAAATAGAATATATTAAAAAATACATTTAATATATTCTATAAGAAGTTTAAGTATTTTAGAATATTTTCAAAGTTATTCTAAATAACGTTGAAAAAAAATTCTGAATATTATATAATTTACTTAAGAGAGTGGCATAAAATATTAAAGTAAGGGGTGGTAACCATGATTCATGTATTCTGCAACAAGAGAGGTTCAGGCAAAACAAAGGCATTAATTAATCTTGCTAATGAAAAGGTTTTAACAAACAAGGGACACATTGTGTATATCGATGATGATAGAAGACCACTACTAGAGTTGGATAGACGAATAAGATTTATTGCTACTAACGAATTTTACTTAAAAAATCAGGAAAGTTTTTACGGTTTTTTGTGCGGCATACTTTCAGAAGATTATGATATTGATACAATTTTTATTGATGGATTGTTTAATATTGTAGAAGGAAATCTTCATGATGCAGCACATTTATTTTATTTATTAGAAAAATTAATGGAGAGTAATGATGTTGACATTTATATTAATATAAATGGGGATAAGGAGATGCCAGATTTTATAAAAAAATATGTGGCTTAACTAGAATTTAAAATAGAAAATAAATTAATATTAAAATAAGAGACTGGATGTAAAATCCAGTCTTAAATTTTATACTAAAAAAGTAATAAGTATTAAAATGTTGATAAAAAAATATTTTAAATATATACTAGAAACTATAGAAAAAGGCAAATATAAGAATATGTAGAAAGGTAGTGATTGAAGTGGCTAATGTTTATGATACATTAATGGAGCGTGGATACATAAAACAAGTTACTCATGAAGAAGAAGTAAGAGATTTATTAGGTAAGGAGAAAGTTACATTTTACATAGGATTTGATCCAACTGCAGATAGTCTTCATGTTGGTCATTTTTTACAAATGATGGTTATGGCTCACATGCAAAGAGCAGGACATAGACCTATAGCATTGCTTGGAGGGGGTACAGCTATGGTTGGTGATCCTTCAGGTAAGACAGATATGAGAAAAATGTTAACAAAAGAACAAATACAACATAATGCAGAATGTTTTAAAAATCAATTTTCAGTTCTTGTGGATTTTGATGATGATAAGGCCATAATGGCTAATAATGCTGATTGGTTATTAAATCTTAATTATGTGGATTTTTTGAGAGAAGTAGGAGTACACTTTTCTGTAAATAGAATGCTTACAGCAGAATGTTTTAAACAAAGATTAGAGAAAGGATTGTCTTTCCTTGAATTCAATTATATGTTAATGCAGGGATATGACTTTCTTGAACTTAACAGAAGATATGGTTGTACATTGCAATTAGGTGGAGATGATCAATGGTCAAATATAATAGCAGGAGCAGATTTGATAAGAAGAAAAGAAAGTAAACCTGCGTATGGAATGACCTTTGCGCTTTTAACTAATAGTGAAGGTAAAAAAATGGGTAAAACAGAGAATGGTGCATTATGGTTAAATAAAGAAAAAACTTCACCATATGAGTTTTATCAGTACTGGAGAAATGTAGCAGATTCAGATGTAGAAAAATGCTTAGCGCTTTTAACTTTCTTACCTATGGATGAAGTTAAAAGATTAGGAGCACTTCAAGGTGCTGAAATAAACGAAGCTAAGAAGGTTCTTGCCTATGAGGTTACTAAGATTGTTCATGGTAAAGAAGAGGCAGAAAAAGCAAAAACTGCAGCAGAAGCATTATTTGCTGGGGGAGCTAGCATGGAAAATGTTCCAACAGTAGAAATAACAGAAGATGAACTTGGATGTACTATAATAGACTTAATTGTAAACACAAAAATACTTCCATCTAAAAGTGAAGCAAGAAGACTTATACAGCAAGGTGGCCTGACAATAAATGATGAAAAGGTGACAGATACTAATTTGGTAATAACAAAAGCAAGCTTTAATGATAAGTCTATGCTTATTAGAAGAGGAAAGAAAAATTATAACAGAATAGTAATTAAATAAAAATAAAACACTGTTTTTAAAGTCTAGTAAATTAAATGGCTTTAAAAACAGTGTTTTTCTATTATTTATGGAAAATAACATATTAATCTTTCAATAATTTGGAAAGTAAGTCTATTATTTCATCTACCTTTTTATCTCCAGTATTATTTAGAAAAGCATCTTTTACGCAATGATTAAGGTGTTGTTTTAGAATTAATAAATTGGATTTCTTTAGAAGTGATTGAGCAGCAACTATTTGGTTAGATACATCAATGCAATATCTTCCTTCCTCAATCATTTTAATTATTCCTTCTATTTGTCCTTTTGAGGTTTTTAAACATTGTATAGCTTTTTTCTTCTCTTCATTCACTTACTTTATAACCCCTCTCTATTTTGAGTTACATCATACATTTATACATTATGATTCCACATTATTAAGGCATCTTCTTTATTGTCAGCATAATATCCTTTTCTTAACCCTTCTTCTACAAAGCCATACTTTTTATAAAGGCTCTGAGCTACTATGTTGGATTTTCTTACTTCTAAAGTCATATTATGTGCAAATTCAATTTTACATATTTCCATTAGAGCCTCTAGTAAAAGGTTTCCTGCACCTATACCTCTATATTCAGGATGAACTGCTACATTAGTTATATGTCCTTCATCGAGAATTAACCACATACCAGCATATCCTATTATAACATTATCTTTTTTAGCAACTACATATCTTGCGAATTTATTATTTGAGATTTCATTCTCAAAAGAAGTTCTGCTCCAAGGCGTTGGAAAACTTAGAACGTCTATTGCAAGTACACTATCAATATGTTCATGCTTTAAAGATAGTATTTCAATGTTATTCACTTGCCAAGGACTCCATTTTTTTCTCATATTCTCTTTCGGCTTGAGATTTCCTAATATACAAGGGTGAAAATGTATATAAGTCATCTTTGATTCCTGAATTCAAAAGGTTTAAACCTATTTCACCTAATGAAGAGGCTTTTACCACATTAAGGTGTGCAGGAGCAAAATTAACATTTTTTATGTTATTTGTTAGCTTTTCCTTAAATTTATAAATAGCATCTCCTATAAAACAAACTTTAACGTTTTGTTCATTCATAGTACTAATTAAATCATCAATGGAAATAATCATGTAATCACTAACTCGTTGTAGCTTGTTGTCAACAAAGTTATATAATGCAGTGTAAACATTATTGCGCAATGCGTCTATAATAGGACATATAGTTCCACCTGTATAAGCTAAATTATAAGCAAGTGCATCTAATGAAGAAACACTCACAAAAGGTTTGTCAGTACCTTGGCTTAATCCTTTTATTGTTGAAACACCTATCCTGAGTCCTGTAAAAGAACCAGGTCCTTTTGAAACTACAAATCCGTCTAAAGAATTTATATCAATTTTTAAATTTTTTAATAGCTTATCTATCATCGGCATCATTAAAATGGAATGTTGTTTTTTATAATTAAAGGTTATTTCACCAAGCAATCTATTATCTTCTATAACAGCACATGTAGCAGCTTCTGTAGCTGAATCTAAACTTAAAATTTTCATAGTCTATTTTAACTCCTTTATATAATCGTATCTTTTTCCGTAATATTCTATTGTAATTTTTCTAAAATCTATACCCTTTTCAGGTATTTTTTCAATTTTTACAGATATATGTTCTTTGGGGATTAAGTCTTCTATGTAATTTGACCATTCTACAATGCTAACAGCGTCACTAAAGATATATTCATCGAAGCCAATAGCTTCAATTTCATCAGGGTCATTAACTCTATAAACATCAAAATGATATAATTTTAAACATCCTTTATATTCGTTAACAATAGTAAAGGTTGGGCTAGTTATAGGGTCCGTTATCTCAAGAGCTTTTGCTATACCTTTAGTAAAATGGGTTTTACCAGTTCCCATTTCTCCATTAAGACATATTATATCGCCAGGTTTTAGCATACTTCCTAATTTAGTTCCTAAATTTATAGTTGACTCTACATTATCTACAATAAAATTCATTAAAATTCACCTCATAAGATATTTTAACCAAAACAGTGCAAAAAGAAAAGCTATGCTGCTTATTTAGCAACATTAGCACAAGTTAATGCTTCCTTTAGGTATTGGAGTGCTTTTCCACAAATAAAATTTTCATTAACCATATTATTCATTATGGAAAAAGCTCTTTCTTTATCAAATCCCTTTCTGTAAGGTCTGTTTTCTGTTAGAGCTTGATAAATATCACAAACACCTATAATACGACATTCCTCTGATAATTGCTCACCAACTAATGATCGAGGGTAACCATTTCCATTAAGTTTTTCGTGATGGTTAGAAGCCCAATCGCTTATATCGCTTATATCAACAATTCTATCCAATATTACCTTTGTATAATATACATGAGATTTAATAATAGCAAATTCTTCTGCAGATAATGAATCATTTTTATCAAGTATACTTGATGGAATGGCAAGTTTCCCTATATCGTGGAGTAAACCTGAAATTTTCATCTTTATACACTTATCTTCAGGGTAGCCGATGAATTTTGAAACTGTATAAGCAAGTTCTGAAATTCCTCTGGAATGAGTCGCAGTAAATTTACTTTTATTATCTATTATATTTGAAAATATGTATGCGATATCTTGAAATTGTTCTAAATTTAAACATTCATCTATATTTGGAGATACAGTATTTAATATAAACTCCATAAATGATATGTTTTCTATATTGAACCAAAAAAAGTCCTTAGATGAAACTTGTAAGAATGCATCTACTAAATTCTTAGAAAAAATTACATTCTCATTTTTTTTGATCCATGATATAATACTATTTCTTTGTTTAAAAGCTGGTATAGTTTCATTATATAAAATCTCTATTAAATCACAGATTCTTATAATTTGACTTTCTATTTGAATACTATTTCCAATTAACCCCATAGCACCACTACCATTAAAGTTTTCATGATGATTTAATATTATGCTAGAAATTTTGTTGAAAATAGGAAAAGATTTAGTTATTTCTGCACCAATTTCACAATGTTTTTTTATAAAAGAATTTGATGAATGACTTTTTGTTAAATAGTTAGCAGCACCAATATCATGTAAAAGAGAAGCAATATATAATTGCTTTTTTTGTTCCTCATTTAGTTTTATAAAATTTGCTATTTCTAAAGCTAAATATGTAGTTCTAATAGAATGGTGTTTAAATTTATGATTTGTATAATCAACATTTGAAATATTTTCTATAACTGGTGCATCATATTCTGAACTAATTTGGGATAAATCTAGAGCTATGGACATAGCTCTTATTACCCTATCCATGCTTATTTTCATATAGAACCTCACTAAATAATAATAATCTTATTTAATTTTAACACAGATATTTTATATATAAAACATGTTTTATATAAAGGAAAATTTATTGCAAATATAGAATAATTCAATAATAGTAAAAAATATTTCAGGTTATCATAAAAAATGTATGGAGTTGGTTTAATATGGATAGTTTAATGTTTGAGAAAATGTGGAATGAATGTGAAAGAAAAGATTTGTCAATATCTAAAAAATTTTGGGATCTAAGAGCTGAGGAATTTAATAAAATTATAAATGATAGTAAAGAAGAAAACATAGATTTAGTAAAGTTTCTTCATTCAAAACATATTCTTAATAATGAATGTTCTATATTAGATATTGGCTGTGGTGCTGGTAAGTATTCTTTACAATTTTCTAAACATGTAAAGAATATTATTGGTATTGACATATCATCTAAAATGATTGAATATGCCACACAAAATATGAAGAATATGAGTATCGATAACATTGAATATAAGGTTGCAGCGTGGCAAAGCTTGAAATTGGATGACTATAATTGGACAAAAAAGTTTGATCTTGTATTTGCATCTATGACTCCAGCGATAAATAGTAAAGATACTCTATTAAAAATGATTGAAGCGTCAAAAAGATATTGTTTTATGAGTGGATTTGTATATAGAAATGATAATATTAAGAATCAACTTAGAGAAAAAATACTAGGAAAAAATGAAATTTATAACAAGAAATTTGAAAATAATATTTATTATGCCTTTAATATTTTATGGAACATGGGAATACATGCGGAAATTCAATATAAAAGTGTACAGTGGAATAAAGAATGGGATTTAAGTAAGGCCATAGAGGTTTATACATTACAGTTTGAAGATTTAGAAATTGAAAATTCTAGAGATATTATAAAGAGCTATTTAGAGAGTATAAGTGATAATGGAAAGGTTAAGGATAGCGTTAATGCAAAAGTTGCATGGATGATTTGGAGAATAGATAAGTAAATATAAAATAATGTTGTTTATAAAGTCATTGATGAATTTCCCAGTAGTCTAATTAGCTATATATTGAAATCTTTCTGAATTTACTGTAATATGAAAAGATATAAATATTTACTTTTTTAATAATATTTATAAAATATGGAGGAAAAGTATGGAGGATGGACATAAAGAATTATATATTAAAGAAAAATTTAACAACATAGGTTATATGATGTTAAAATCTATTACTGATTGTATTTATGAGGCAGTTTGTGTTATAGATGAGCATGGAATTGTAATAGTTTGGAATAAAAGTGCAGAAAAATTATATAATATAGCTTATGAAAAAATTATAGGACGAAATATAGAAAATTTTTTTGATGATGCAATGGTGAATAATGTTAGAAAAACAGGAGTGCCTATTGAAAATAAATATCATTGTCCCTTAAAAAACCATCCTGTTTTAGCCAATTCAATGCCTTTATATATAGAAAATGTTTTTAGGGGAGCAGTTTCCACAGACAGAGATTTTGAAGAATTGAGTAGACTCTATAGTGAATTAGAAAATGCAAATTCAAAGCTAATTTTTCTGGAAAATCAAGTAAAGAAAAATTTGGGTATATTTGGGAATATAATTGGGAAAAGTTCTAGTATTGTAAAAAAGATTGATATGGCAAGACAGATAGCACCAACAAATTCTAGTGTTATGATTACTGGAGAAAGTGGAACAGGAAAAGAAGTTTTTGCAAAAGGAATCCATGAATTAAGTGGAAGAAAAGGCCTTTTTGTTCCAGTAAATTGTAGTGCAATTCCTTCAGAACTTTTTGAAAGTGAATTTTTTGGATATTGTTCAGGAGCCTTTACTGGAGCTAATAGAAAGGGAAAAATTGGTATATTTGAATTAGCAAATGAAGGAACTGTATTTCTTGATGAAATAGGGGACATGCCTTTAAGTATGCAAGCAAAGCTACTTAGAGTTTTGCAAGAAAGAGAAATTGTAAGAGTAGGTGGCGAAAAAAGTATTAAGTTAAATTTGAGAGTAATATCAGCAACAAATAAATCCTTGCAAGAAATGGTTAAAATAAATAAATTTAGAGAAGATTTATATTATAGACTAAATGTAGTTGAAATTAATCTGCCACCATTGAGAGATAGAAAAGAAGATATTCCGTTATTTATAGATCATTTTATAAAAGAATTTTCAGCAAAGAATTCAAAAAATATAATAAAAATACATGGAGAAGTAATGAATATATTAAATCAATATAAATGGCCTGGTAATATTAGAGAGTTAATGAATGTAATAGAACATATTGTTGTTACAAACAAAAATGGAATAATACAAAAGAATTCCATTCCAGAGTATATACTTTTACATATGAAAGAAAATGAATTTTTTAAAGAGTACCCATTGGACTTAACAAGAGCTATCAGGGAATTAGAAATAGAGAATATAAAAAAAGCTTTAAAAATCACTAAAAATAATAAATCAAAAGCAGCTAAGCTACTCAATATACCTAGAGGAACTCTATATCATAAAATTGATGAATACAAAATAAAAAAAATATAATTATTTGCATTGTTAAAAGGCATTATGTAAAATATAAATGTATTTCTAAATTTATAGGGTTACTTTAAGATTCATATGAAGTGTATTTAACAATATTTCTTCATGTACTTAATACGAGGTGAATAATTTGAGAAACGCAATATTATTGTTTTTGTGTGCAATATTATTAAGTAGTTGTGGCTATAAAATGCAAAATCAATCAGTAGAATCGGATAATACTGAAGTTAAAATGGAAATGAGAAAAGATATAGAATTAAATATTATTACTACAGATAAATTATTATGTAATATGATTAAAAGTATATCTAAAGACATGCATTCTGTAGACTATATTTTTAAAAGTAGAGTAGATGAAGAAAATTTTCAATTTACTTCTGATAGTTTAAACAATATAGCCAAAAAAGATTTGTTTATTTATATGGGGGCAGGATTTGAACCTTGGATTGATGATTTTATAGATAAATTAAATAAAAGTAAGGTTGGAGTAATAAATGTTTCTAGAGGTGTAAAGCTTTTATCGTATAATAAAGAAGTAAAATACAAAAACACTGTATTAAAAGACAATTGCTACTACTTAATGAATATTGATAATTATAAGATAGCTTTGTTAAATATTAAAAATTCAATACAAGATAAAGATCCTAAAAACAGAGATTTATACCAAAAAAATTTTTCAGAGGCAGTAAAAAATATTGAAATACATGAAAAAGATTTAAAAGCTGTTGTAAGTAAATTAACGGATTGTAATTTTGTATTTGCGGAAGATGAAATGAATTATTTTATAAAATATAATGGCTTTAAGTCAATATATACTGTAAAAGATTCTAATGGAAAGTGGGATTTAGAATCTAAAGTTAAGGATTCAAAAAATCTTGTATTTTTATATAATGATCCAGTTATTTTACAGGAAAATGCAGATATGCTAAAAAAGTATAATATTAAGACTGTAAATATAAAAATATATAATGGCGAAATTAATTATGAGGATATTTTAAAGTATAATATAGAGGCTTTGAAAAAGCTTTATGAAAGTGAAAATATAAGAAAGTAATATTAATCATTAAATTTTAATTAGAATTTAATATCAAAATATATAATAAACTAATAATTACAGAGATTTAGCACATAAATTCCAGTAAAAATTTTATTTTTACTGGAATTGTATTTTTTTACACTTATTTAAAGGGATGGTAAGCCCTTAGACCGGTAGGTCGTAAAAATTGTTAAACATACCCCTACCCCCAAAAATCTTAATGCAAAGTTTCCAGTTTTTATTTTAAATTTATGTTTTTATGAATAGTGGATTATTCCAATCATCTTCTATTGTAAATCTT
>NZ_JIBU02000004.1 GCF_000633595.2 Clostridium drakei
AATTTTTGCCAGGAAGGCAAAAGCTCCGAAAGCGACAGGACGTCGCATTTGAGGAGGTAGATATTCTTCAATATCTCAAGCATTAGAACTTCTTAATGAAGTGAGTTTTCCTTCACAGCATATATCAGACGGAATACAGTTGAAAGTTACTTCGCTTACATACGCTTGCTTCGTATTATGCTTATTATATTACTTTAATTCTTTCATAAGGTTAGCCATTTCTATAGCCGACATAGCTCCATCCCAACCTTTGTTGCCTGCTTTAGTTCCAGCTCTTTCTATAGCCTGTTCTATGTTATCTGTAGTAAGTACGCTGAATATTACAGGTATTTCTGATTCTAAGGATACATGAGCTACTCCCTTTGATACTTCACTTGATACATAATCAAAATGTGGTGTAGAACCTTTAATTACAGCACCAAGGCATATAACGGCATCATATTTTTTCATAGCTACCATTTTTTTTGCTACTAATGGAATTTCAAAAGCTCCTGGAACCCAACCTACTTCTATATTATCTTCTGTTGCTCCATGTCTTTTTAAACAATCTAATGCTCCAGATAAAAGCTTAGACCCTATAAATTCATTAAACCTTCCAACTACTAAACCAAATTTTAATGTTTCTGCACTTAATTTTCCTTCATAAATTTTCATATTTATACCTCCAAATTTTAAATAAAATTAATCACTTTCTATCTTATAAATTAAGTAAGTGTCCTAACTTTTCTTTTTTTGTTTTCATATAATCTATACTCTCTTTTGAGTATTCCATTTCTATTGGTACTCTTTCTACAATATTTATTCCATATTCAGAAAGTCCTGATACTTTTTTAGGATTATTAGTAAGTAATCTTACACTATTTACTCCTAAATCTTTAAGAATTTGAGCTGCTATACCATAATCTCTTAAATCAGCTGGAAATCCTAATGCAAGATTTGCTTCTACTGTGTCCATGCCCTGTTCTTGAAGTGCATAAGCTTTCAATTTATTTAAAAGTCCTATGCCTCTTCCTTCTTGTCTCATATATACAAGTACTCCTCTGCCTTCTTTTTCTATTTGAGTTAAAGCTGCTGCTAATTGATCTCCACAGTCACATCTTAAAGAATGAAATGCATCCCCTGTAAGACATTCTGAATGAACTCTTACTAATACTGGTTCATCTTCGAAATTTTCTCCTTTTACAAATACTACATGATGTTCTCCATTTAAAATATTTTTATATCCTACAGCCTTAAAATCTCCAAATTTTGTTGGTATATGGGCTTCAGCTGCATTTTCTATGAACTTTTCTGTTTTCTTTCTGTATATTATTAAATCCTTTATAGTTATAATTTTTAAATTGTGTTTTTTTACAAACTCCATAAGCTGTGGAGTTCTTGCCATAGTACCATCTTCATTCATTATTTCACAAATTACCCCTGCTGGAGAAAAGCCTGCTAACCTTGATATATCTACAGCAGCTTCAGTATGTCCATTTCTTACAAGTACTCCTCCATCTTTAGCTTCAAGAGGGAAAACATGACCTGGTCTTTCAAATTCTTCCCCTGTGCACTCTTGATTTATAAGCTTCTGTATTGTTAAAGCTCTATCATAGGCTGATATACCTGTAGAAGTTTCTACTGCATCAACAGAAACTGTAAATGCTGTTGAAAACTTTTCACTATTATTGCTTACCATATGATTTATGTTAAGCTCTTTAAGTCTTTCCTTTGTCATAGGTGTACATATAAGGCCTCTTCCAAACATAGCCATGAAATTTATAGCTTCTGGAGTTACTTTCTCCGCAGCCATAAGAAGATCTCCTTCATTTTCACGACTTTCATCATCTATTACTACTATCATTTTTCCTTCTTTTACATCCATTAAAGCTTCTTCTATACTATTAAATTTAAATTCCATTTCTATCTCTCCTTCAACACTTTAGTTATTAACTGCTCTATAGTTAAATTTTTATTACAAATCATTAATTAATCATCTACATAAATCCAGCTTCTCTTAACATAGCTTCTGTTATTTTAGATTCTTTTTTTTCCTCCTTTTGCTTCATAAAAACCAATCTCTCTACATATTTTCCTATTAAATCACACTCAATATTTACCTCTTCACCAAGGTTCTTTTCATAAAGAGTGGTTTCTCCTTTAGTATGTGGTATAAGAGAAACACTGAAAGATTTTTCATTTACTTCTGCTACTGTAAGACTTACACCATCTATTGTTACTGAACCTTTAAGCACAATATATTTTAATGCAGCATCAGGAACCTCTACAGTAACCCAGGTAGCTATGTCTTCATTTCTTATATTAGCTATTTTCCCAGTGCAGTCTATATGTCCACTAACTATATGTCCACCTAATCTTTCACCTAAAGCCAATGCTCTTTCTAAATTTACCAAGCTGCCTTTTTTTAAATTATTTAAACTACTTCTTCTTATAGTTTCAGGCATAACATCTACAGTAAAACTATTATGCTTAAAACTTGTTACTGTAAGACAAACTCCATTCACAGCAATGCTGTCTCCAAGCTTAACATCTTCTAATACCTTTTTAGCTTCTATATTAATTTGTGCAGAATTTATGCCTTTAGATATACTCAAAATTCTTCCAACCTCTTCTATAATCCCAGTAAACAAAAAGCCACCTCCTTTTAAGTTTAATTACTAATCTATATATTCTAATTGTCAAAGTACCCTTCAACAAGTAAATCTTCTCCAACATTTTTATAACTCATTTTATTGATTAATACAGCATTCTTTAAAATTTCAATACCACTGCCTTCAACTGGAGTTTTAGCTGCAGCGCCTCCTAAAATTTTAGGTGCTATAAAGCATAATATTTTATCTACTATTTTAGAATCTAGTGCAGAAAAATTAAGTTCTCCTCCACCTTCTAAAAGAATGCTATCTATACCTTTTTTCCCTAATTCCTTCATCATATATTTTAAATCCACTCTATTATCATTTTTAGGAGTTATTATTATTCTTACACCCTTCTCTTCTAACTCTTCTTTCTTTTTCACATCAAATTCTTCAGTACATGCTATTATAATTTTTCTTTCATCTAAAGTTGTAAATATTTTTGATTTCATAGGTATTGAAAGCTTAGAATCTACAATTATAGCCGTAGGACTTTTGCCATCTTCTATAAATCTAGTAGTAAGCAATGGATCATCTTTTTTAATAGTTCCTATTCCAGCCATTATTCCCATTACCCTATTTCTAATAGTGTGTACATATTTTCTGGATTCTTCTCCTGTTATCCACTGTGATTCTCCTGTTATAGTAGCTATTTTTCCATCCAAAGTCATAGCCGTTTTCAATATTACAAAAGGAGTTTTTTGTGTAATATATTTTATAAATATTTCATTTACTTTTTTTGCTTCTTCCTCTAAAACCCCAACAATTACTTCTACTCCATTTTTCTCTAGAAGTTCTATTCCCCTTCCAGCTACTAAGGAATTAGGATCTTTCATAGCTATTACTACTTTTTTAATCCCAGCTTTTAAAACAGCTTCTGCACAAGGAGGTGTTTTACCATAATGTGAACATGGTTCTAGTGATACATAAAGTTCTCCCCCTTTTGCCATTTCTCCAGCTTCTTTTAAAGCATATACTTCTGCATGAGGTCCTCCATAAAATTTATGGTACCCTTGTCCAACTATGCTTCCATTGTTGACAATTACTGCTCCTACTAAAGGATTGGGATTTACATTTCCTTGTCCTTTTAACGCCAAATCTAAAGCCATTTTCATGTAATATTCATCTGAATTTTTTCTGTTATCGTTCAAAATTTTCCCCTTCCTCCTAATATGTATTTTGAATTTAATTACTTATTTTTAAAATTTTTGAAGTAGATGATTATAACTATTGCCAATTTTTTTTAAATAGCTTATAAAAAAACTAAATCCCTGAAGAAACCTTCAGGGATTATTATATGCAAAACATTTAAAAGCATACTAATTGCTTATTATTAAAATTGCATCTTTCTTTCTTCTATCCAGACTTTACTGTCGGTACTGGAGTCTCACCAGTTCATGCTGACTTATCAGCTCGCGGACTTTACCGCCGATCGGGAATTTCACCCTGCCCTGAAAGGTTTTATATTAAATTTTATTACAAATTCAATATACACCGTTCTGATAATTTTGTCAATTATTAATTAAATTCTAAATTTTCAACTTAAATAGTGTATAATATACTTGTATGTATTTGATAATTAATGGGGGTATATGAAAATGGAAGTAGTACTAGACTTTGATTTTAAATTGGATAAGCAGCAAGTTATAGATACTTTAAAATCCTATTGTGAAACTATAACTGATGAAGAAATAAGTTCTCTGTATGAAAAGCTTTTACCTAATTTGTATGAATGTGTACAACCTTCTGCTATATTCACTATATCAGAAAAAAGTAAAGACTTTGTTTTTGAAGCAATAGAAGATTATAAATATATTTTTTATTGTTTAGTCACTATTGGTGATAAAATTTCCGAAAAAGTAAATGAATTTTTTTCTTATGCTAAAATGCAAGAGGGAATGGTATTAGATGCCATGGCTACTTCCTATTTGTTTGAAATAAGCTCCCAATTATTTAATCATATACACAGTAAGGCTAAAAAATTAGGATTGGGTCTTAGTTATAGAATAGCACCTGGAGATGGTGAAATTCCTCTATGGTACCAAAAAAACATTTTAGATGAACTGGATTCTAAAAATTTTTTAGATATATATGTAAATGAAGATTTCATGCTTACGTCACTGCGATCTATGGCTTATATCTATGGTGCAGATAAAAATAAACCTTTAAGTAATGTAGACCATGACTGCAGTAGATGCCTGAACAAGGAACAATGCAGTATGAGAAAAAAATAGCACGTAATTCAACTTTTTAGAGGACAATCGACAGAGGACAGAGGACAATGAATGAAGGTGAGTTTTCCTCCTTATGTCAGAAAACTAATTGATTTTTAAGCTTGTTTTGCCAACGCAAAACAAGCTTCGAATTTATATAAGTCAGCAATATTTCGCTTTAGCGAAATGAGTCATTAAAAATTTGATTAAAGATTTTTCGTAATGCAGTGGAGAAAAATCATCCTTCACTGTCCTCTGACAATTGTCATCTGTCCTCTAAAAAAGTTGTGTCGCATTATGCTTATTTCAAGTTAAATATGCACACTAAAATATATTAAGGGGTTGATTAATATTATGAAAACTTTAAATAACGGATGTATTTTATTAGACGATTTAAAATTTAATATAGAATATTTAAAGCTATACAATGAATTAAATATGACCAGCAAAGACCAATCTGTTTTATTAAAAGAACTTATATCTGAAGCTGAAAAAATTGCTAAGCCTAAGGCATTATTTAAAAAATGTGCTATAGATAAAAAATCTCATAACTCCACTGTAATTGGGGGTAAAGAGTTTTTTAGTAAGGTTATAGCCGTAAATTTACATAATGAGCTTATAGCTTTTCCTTATATAATTACAGCTGGAACAGAAATGCAAAAATGGTGTGAATCAAAGGAAGATAATCTTACTAACAAAACAGCTGAATATATAAGTCAATCTATTTTAGTACAAGTACATTTAGAACTACAAAAACATATAGAAAGTAATTTTAGCACTGGCAGCTTAGCTAGAGTAAATCCTGGTTCTACTATAGATTGGAATATGGATGAATTAAGAAAAATATTCAAAATTCTAGAAGATCCTATGAAATATATAGAAGTATCACTTAATGATAAATTTTATATGACCCCTAGCAAAACCTACTCAGGCATTTATTTCCACAATGAGAATAATTATAAAAATTGTCTCATGTGTCCTGGAACAGAATGTCCTTTAAGAGAAGTTCCTTATGATGAAAATTATTACACAAAAAACTATGAAAATTTCATGGGAATATAAATAACAAATTTGTATATTCAAAAGTTATTAAAAATGCTGTTGATACAATAAATTATCAACAGCATTAATTTAAATCTAATTCTTTTTCAACATTTTTCTTCTTCTTATTTTTCTATAGACCATATCTACTGTTATAGAAAGTAATAAAAATGCCGAGAGTAATATATTCAATTTTTCTGATAATTCAGGTTTAAAATAAGATGTAACTTGAACCATTAATAAAACTGTTCCTACAACTATTAAATAATTTATTTTCATATTAATATACTTTTTATCTACACCTTTTGCATCTAGCATAAGTTTCTTTCTAACAGCCTTGCTATATTTCATACTTAAACCCTGAATAATACCTGTAAAAGCAAGAAGTGTCATTAAGCTAGTCATTGTTGAAGAATCCATTCTTACACCTCCATATAAGTAAATATAATATACTATTATAAATTATAGCATGCATATGCTTAAAATTCAAAATTTTTAGTGTTTTTATCATGTGTAATTTTTACCGTAATAATTTAAATTTATTTTCACATATGATATCATTATAAATAAATAAAAATTAATAAGGAAGTGACTTTTATGTCTTTAGATAAAATTAAAGGAAGTACATATTATATAAATTCTGTTACTAATTCTGGAATTTTTATATTTAAGAATAAAAATTGTCTAATTATAGATACAGGCTCAAATAATTCTGATGCTAAAAAAATAGATGATATCTTAGTAAAAAACAATCTTCATCCTAAATATATAATAAATACCCATAACCACTTAGATCACTGTGGTGGAAATATTTATTTTCAAAAAAATTATCCTGGATGCCTAGTATACACCTCTTTAAAAGAAAAATTATTTATGGAGAACCAAGAAATTCAAGGAGCAATATTATCATCCTCAACCCCTATAAGGGGAATCGACATTAGTAATAAACCTTTGTCAGTAGACTTTATATTAGACTATGGTACAAATAAAATTAATGATGAAAAGTTTGAAATAATATCTCTTAAAGGTCATTCTATAGATCAAATAGGAATTATAACCCCAGAAAAAGTATGTTTCTTAGGTGATTCCATATTTAGTACAGAAATAATGGAGAAATACTCTTTCCCTTATTTATATGATATAGAAGAAAGCTTAAATACTCTAAGCAATATAAAAACAATAGATGCTGATTATTTTGTTATAAGTCATGCAAATAAAGTTTTATGCAAAGATGAAATTGTAGAACTTTGTGATAAAAATTTAAATAATATAGAAAACTATAAAAACCAAATTCTCGAGCTTTTAGATCAACCTTTAACTCGAGAAGACATTTTAGAAAATATAACTGTTTTAAATGATTTATCTTTTAATTTTTATCAATATCATCTTAATTTAGGAGGAGTTTCTGCTTTTCTTGCATATCTTTATTCTAAATCATTAATAGAATACTCCATAGAATCAGGTAAATTATATTACTTCAAGAAATCTTAATGCAATTTTTAGTCTTAAAAAGGAATCTTTACAAATAATATTGCAAAGATTCCTTTCTAATTACTTATTTATCATTATTTTTGTTCTTCAAAATTCATTATACTATGGCTCTTACCATATATAAAGTATATTACAAATCCAATTGATACCCAAACTACAAATACTCCTTGTGTGAAATGTGGCAATTTATATATTAAGTATAAGCAGAATACAATTGCAATTGCGGGAGTAATAGGAACTCCTGGACAACTAAATGGTCTCTTAACATCTGGTCTCTTCTTTCTAAGAACTATAACTGAAGCTGAAACTACACAGAATGCTGCAAGTGTTCCTATGTTCGTCATTTCTGCAAGTCTTCCTATTTGTAGGAATCCTGAAAGTGCCATTGTTATTACACCAACTAATACTGTACTCTTTACAGGTGTTCCAAATTTTGGATGAACTTCTGAAAATACTGTTGGTAACAATCCATCTCTTGATAAAGAGAATAGTATACGAGTTGAACCAAATGTCATAACAAGTAAAACTGAAGATATACCACAAACTGCACCTACTGATACTAAAGCTGAACCCCAATTAATTCCTACCTGTTGAAGAGCATAAGCAACTGGAGCCGCATTATTGTGATATTGTTGATAAGGAACCATTCCTGTTAATATAGCTGAAACTATAATATATAATACCGTACATACTAACAATGAAGCTATTATACCTATTGGTAAGTCTCTTTGAGGGTTTTTAACTTCTTCTGCTGCTGTTGCAACTGCATCAAATCCTACATAAGCAAAGAATATTATTGATGCTCCTGTAAATACACCATTTACTCCATATGGGAAGAATGGATGCCAGTTAGCAGGATTAACATGACCTACTCCAACAACTATAAATAATATAACAACTGCCAATTTAATTAAAACAAGTATATTATTTAACTTAGTACTTTCACTAACACCTTTAATTAAGAATAACATAATAATACCTAAAATTATGATTGATGGAAGATTTACTATACCTCCATTTTGTCCTGGTGGATTACAAAGTGCTGCTGGTACAGTTATGCCACCTGCTTTAAGCAATGTAACTATATATCCGGACCATCCAACTGCAACTGCTGCAACTGCAACCATGTATTCCAAGATAAGATCCCAACCTATGATCCATGCCCAAATTTCACCTAACCCAACATACCCAAAAGTATACGCACTACCGGCTACGGGTATCATAGCTGCAAGTTCTGCATAACATAAAGCTGCAAATGAACAAGCTATTCCAGAAAATACAAATGATAGCACAAGTGCTGGTCCAGCATAATCAGCTGCTGCAACACCTGTTAAAACAAATATACCTGTACCTATAATTGCACCGATGCCAAGCATTGTAAGTTCGAATGCTCCTAGCACCTTTTTCAGACCTTTTCCTGACTCAGATAACATTGCCTCAATAGACTTGGTTCTAAAGATTGATTTGTTGCCACTAGCCATTTTCCAAAACACTCCCTTCAAAATAACTAAAATAAGATAAAATAATGAATTTTTTAATTAGTGTAATTATAGCACATTTTTATGTAACCCTTTTATTATTCGCAATATTCTGAATTTTACCAATAACAGCATAAAAAAATTCATGTACCCCTTTAAATTCAATTGTTTCAACTTGTCCAGGTAAACATTTTCATCATGAATATTGAAAAAAAAATATTTTCCAGTTAAATTTTTTTAATTTTTTTGCATAATTATTGATTTTATATATGCTTATTTATGCCAAGTTTTAAATTATGTTTATTTTCTAATTATTTAAATTATTCTCCTTTACATATTATATTAACAAAATTCTTTCAAAAAAATTGCACAACTAATACTATAGCTGTGCAAAAATTTCTTTTTTTAAAATAGGGTATTAACTATTTTTCCATCATTTTTTGACAATATTCCAAAATTATATATTTCTACCAAAGTACCCTTGTATTCTATTGTTTTACCAGTAGATACTTCCGTTACCAAATTTTTTGATTGATCATTTACATATATTTTTCCACTTCGAGTAATATGTATATTGCTTTTTTGTGTAGCTTCAGATAACGGGTATTTTTGATTTTCTGATGTCTTTTTCAAATTTATAACAAATATTTTCTTGATTTTTTCATTTTCACCATTTCCAATATATATTCTATCCTCACCATCTATACCTAGTAAATAATGAATTCCATTTTCACCTGTTGCTACAGGATTTTTTAATCCAATACCTCTTATCCTATTATTTGTATTGTCTTCATATATTAATCTGTCCTGCTTATTTTCAACAAATATCTTTCCAAGTTTACAGTTAGGATACTTAGTTTCTTCTGTATTTGTCATTACATTTATACAATATAATCTACTTCTTGCACCTTCTTTTGAAATCTTAACATAAGTTACATTACTAGCAGTTGACATAGCTATATCAGAAACATCATATTTACTATCTAACAATGATATTTTCAATTCTTTATTTTTTTCATTGCTTAATGCACTTTTTTCATCTTTCTTAGCATTATAAGATTCAAATTTTAGATAACTAGAATCACCATCATTATACTTTTCTGCTATAAGTATAATATTTTCATTAGGCCACCATTTAAATGCAGACAATTTAGCATCATCATCAAGTTTTATTTCCTTTTTCTTATTATTTGACGTATCCACTACATTAATTACTCCATCAGTGCAGTAAGCAACATAGTTTCCATTATAAGAAGCACATATGTCTTTAGCATCATCTGGTATTTTAAAACTAATTTTACTAGACGTTTTTTTAGTTGAATCTATTTTTTTTGCGTTAAAAGTAGTTTTATCATTTAAATAAAAATTATCTACAAAGAAAAATGCAAAAATTTCTAGCACTATAGGTATCATTGTCCAAGCTAGTATTCTTTTTAATCCCTTCATCAATTAAACTCCTCTCTACTGCTTTACGTATACTGCCGTGGCTACAGTTCTTTCGCCATTCCAATCGCAAGGATCATTAATAACTTCTCCACTAAAATACATAGTAGAAGAGGATCCTCCATCAAGACTACTTGCATTTAAGGCACCTCTTTGAAGAAGTATATTTTGAACTTCTTTTAATGATGCACCTGCCTTTAATCCTTTTCTTCCATCAACAACCAACATTATAATAGTACCATCTGATTTTTGTCCTATAGCAGTTCTAGGATTTAGTCCTTCTTCAGCTAAAGAAACAGGTTTTCCATTTATAATTAAACTATTCCTAAAAGATATAGCTTCAGTAACATTCTCTTTCAATAATTCACTTACAGTATGATCTCCTACTATCAATTTTCCATCCTTGGTGAAGGCTGTAACATTTACTGCCTCATTGTTTTTAACATCACTATAAACAATTTTCCCATTGGATATAACTATTCCTTGGGGATAAGCTCCAGTTCCAGTCCAAAGCTTTCCATTTGAAGATTTATCAGTAAATCCTCCTCCATTAACAGCAGCTACTGCTCCATTTTGTTCTGCTATTTCACTTGTTTTTTGTCCTACTTCCTTTAATTTATTTGTGTATCCAATCTTCATTCTTGTAGGATTTTTTACTTCAAGTATATATGCATGAAATTTAGTATCATCTATTTCATATCTATCTATTCCACTATCATTAGAGTAGTTTACACTAACACCACCTAAATTCTCAGACTCACTTGCTGAAATTCCACCACTTTTGTTATCATTTAATATTTCATTTATCTTATCCTTTGACAAAAATGTTGTGGCAAAATATTGATGAGTAAAAGTAGCCATAGCTGTACCTACAAATTTAGTTCTAACATTCTTAAAAGGGCCATAGAATATTAACAGTGGTGTAGCTATAATTACTACTATTAACTCATAAATTATAAAGCATATAAGTCTTTTTAAAGATAATTTTTTTCTTTTTACTTTTTTCCTTACCGTTCTATTTTTTTGCATACTTACCTCCAAACAATTTAAACATTTCAGTTCTAATACAAAAATAAATACATATCACATTTTACTATTAAATTAAAATTATTTCTACCACCTTTTAACATTACATAAGTCTATACTATTTTTCTTTAATTATAACCATACACCATTTTATTATAAGATATAATTGTGTCTAAATTATAAATAAAAAAAATTTAAGGCACAATTTCATATAGAAACTTAACCTTAAATTTTTAAATTGTCTTCTGAAAAAATTGTATCACATTATGCTTAAATTACTATGTAAAATCTTCTTCCTACTTTGCTCTTCCTATATCATTTCTGTAATATATACCTTCAAATTCTATTTTATTCAAATCCTCATATGCAGCGTTTATAGCCTCATCTAATGTACTTCCTAATGATTGTGTACATAAAACTCTTCCACCGCTTGTTTTAAGCTTGTTATCTTCATACTTAGCTCCAGCTACAAAAACTCTTTTAGCTTTATCTGTACCTTTAATTTCAAATCCAACTTCATATTTAGCTGGATATCCCTTAGAAACAGCAGCCACGCAGCAAGAAGCTCCACTATACCATTTAATATCGAAATCTGAAAGTTTTTTATCTAAAGCTGCCTCTATAAGTTCTAATAAGTCACTTTCCATTATAGGAAGTACAGCTTGAGTTTCAGGATCACCTAGTCTTACATTATACTCTAAAAGATAAGGTCCTTTTTTAGTTATCATTATTCCAAAAAAGATTATACCTGTATAATCAAACTTTTCTTCTTTAATACCTTTTAGTGTAGGTTCTACTACTTCTTTTTCAAAAGCTTTAAGAACTTCTTCATTACAGTAAGGATTAGGCGCTATAGCTCCCATTCCACCTGTATTTGGACCTTTTCCACCATCATATATTTGTTTATGATCTTTAGCCGATATAAAAGGGATTATAGTTTCTCCATCAGTTATAGAAAGTATGGATGCTTCAGGTCCCTCTAAAAATTCTTCTATTACTACTTTTTTTCCTGAGCCCTTAAAAATATCATTAACCATGAAGTCTTTTATAGTCTCTTCTGCCATCTTATATTCTTCACAAATTACTACGCCTTTTCCTGCAGCTAAGCCATCTGCTTTTATAACTATTGGATATGCACATGTTTTTAAGTATTTCATAGCCTCATGTTCATCTTCAAAGACTTCATATTCCGCAGTTTTAACACCATACTTTTTCATAAATTCTTTTGAAAAAGCCTTACTACCTTCAAGCTTTGCAGCTTCTTTAGAAGGTCCAAAAACCTTTAATCCCTGACTTTTAAATAAATCCACAATACCTTCTGTAAGAGGAACTTCTGGTCCAACTACAGTAAGATATATTCCGTTATCTTTCGCAAATTTAGCCAACTCTTCATTACTCTTCAAATTTACATTTTCACATTTATCTTCTACTGCCGTACCACCATTTCCAGGTGCACAATAAACTTTTTCCACTTTAGAATTTTGAGCTATCTTCCAAGCAATAGCATGCTCACGACCACCCGAACCAATTACTAATATCTTCATGATTTATTCCTCCAAAACTATTCACTATAATTAATGCTTAAAGTGTCTTACCCCTGTAAATACCATAGCTATTTCATTTTTATTACAGCCTTCTATAGACAAGTCATCCTTTAAAGAACCACCTGGTTGAATTATAGCTTTTATTCCGTATTTTGCAGCTTCTTCAACTATATCTCCAAATGGGAAAAATGCATCTGAAGCAAGAACAACTCCGTCTCCAGCTCTCTTTAAAGCGTCACAAGCTGGCCAAATTCTATTAACCTGTCCGCCGCCTATTCCTTTTGCAGCACCATCTTTAACTACAACAATAGCATTGGATTTAACATATTTACATACTTTCATTCCAAACATTAAGTCCTTCATTTCCGAATCTGTTGGAGCTTTTTCTGTTACTACCTTTACTTCATCTACTAATTTATCATCAGATGATTGAACTAAGATTCCTCCGTCTACCTTTGCAAATTCAACTTTGCTTTGAGGTTTCATATCGCTCTTTATAATTCTTAAATTCTTTTTAGTTTTTAGAACTTCTAAAGCATCCTCATCAAATTCAGGAGCAATAACTATTTCAAGGAATATTTTTACTAATTCTTCTGCTGTTTTCTTATCTAAAGTTCTATTAACTGCCACAATTCCTCCAAATATTGAAGTATCATCACATTCAAAAGTCTTCATATAAGCATCATATACATTATCTGCTATAGCTGCACCACAAGGTGTATTATGTTTTACAGCACAACATGCTATTTCTTCAAATTCATTTACTACTTTCCATGCTATATCCATATCTTTTATATTATTGTAAGATAATTCTTTTCCATTTAATTGTACAAAATCCTTCATAGAGCCTTTTTCTGCAGTAGAAGTGTAATATGCTGCACTTTGATGTGGATTTTCTCCATATCTTAAATTCATAGATTTTTTATATGAAACTGACAAATATTCAGGATATTCTTCTTCTGCTAGCAAAAAGTTACTTATAGCTCCATCATAAGCAGACATAAGATTAAATACTTTTCCAGCAAGCTTCTTCTTTGTATTAAAATCTACATCGCCATTTTCTTCTATTTGTTTCATAACATTTGCATAATCATTAACATCTGTTAATACTATAACATCTTGAAAATTTTTAGCAGCAGCTCTTATCATAGTAGGTCCGCCGATATCTATAAATTCAACTTTTTCTTGGAATTCTAGATCTTCCTTTACTTTATCGAAGAAAGGATATAAGTTTACAACCACCATATCAATTGGTTTTATTCCCTTTTTCTCTATAGTTGCCATATGTTCTTTATTATCTCTTATAGCTAAAATTCCACCATGAATAAATGGATGTAGAGTTTTTACTCTTCCATCTAATATTTCTTCAAATCCAGTTACATCTGAAACTTCTGTTACAGGTATATTGTTTTCCTTTAAATGTTTGTATGTACCACCAGTAGAAAGTATTTCAACCTCTCTACTAACTAAAAATTTAGCTAAATCTAATACACCTTCCTTGTTAAAAACACTTATCAAAGCACGCTTTAACATTATATATACCTCCAATTTAAATTATTATTTTATTGTAACTATTCTTCCATTTACTTTAACTTTACCTTCAGAAATAAGTTTTACTGCCTCTGGAAGAGCTTTATGTTCCTCGGCTAAAATTCTTTTTTGTAATTCTTCTGCACTATCTTCTGCATATACAGGCACAGTTTTTTGCAACATTATTGGACCGCTGTCTGTTCCATTATCCACAAAATGTACTGTACAACCTGATACTTTTACACCATATTCTAAGGCACACTCATGAACTTTCATTCCATACATACCATTTCCACAAAATGCTGGTATTAATGAAGGATGTATGTTTATTATTCTGTTTTCAAATTTTTCTATAAGCTCACCTTTAAGTATAGATAACCATCCTGCACAAACTATTAAATCTACTTTTCCATAAAGTAATTTAAGTATTTCATCAGAAACATTACCTTTGTATATTTTTCTTTCAATTACATAAGCATTTATATTATTGTTTTTTGCTCTTTCCAGAGCATATACACCATCTCTATCACTTACAACTGCTTCAATACTACAATTTGTTAAGTATCCAGTGTTTACTGCATCTATAATTGATTGGAGATCTGTACCACCACCAGATACAAGTACTCCTATTTTAAACATACTTTTTTATCTCCCTTTTCAACATATCCAATTTTATATGCTTTTTCGCCCATAGTATCTAGTTCTTTGATAATTCCTTCTACATCTTCGTTCTTTACACATAAAACAAAACCAATACCCATGTTATAAGTATTAAACATATGGTCTTCATCTACGCCTAGCTCTATTATGTGTTTAAATATTTCAGGTACTTCAAAGCTGTTTTTATCTATAACAGATGTAAAGTCTTCTTTAAACATTCTTGGTATGTTTTCATAAAAACCGCCGCCTGTAATATGAGCCATTCCTCTTATGTCGAATTTATCCATAAGCTTTAATATAGGTTTAACATATATTTTAGTAGGTGTTAATAATACATCACCTATTTTCTTGCCATTAAAATCTTCATCATAGTTTTCAATAAGTTTTCTGATTAATGAATATCCATTACTGTGAGGACCACTTGAAGCTATACCTATTAAGGCATCTCCATCCTGTATTTTACTTCCATCTATTACATCATCTTTTTCAACTATACCTACAGCAAATCCAGCCATATCATATTCTCCATCTGGATAAAAGCCTGGCATTTCTGCAGTTTCGCCGCCTATTAAAGCACAGCCACCTTGAATACATCCATCTGATACACCCTTAACCAAATCTGCAGCAACATTTGCTTCTAATTTTCCACAAGCTATATAATCAAGGAAAAATATAGGCTTTGCACCATGACACAATATATCATTTACGCACATAGCCACACAGTCAATTCCTACAGTATCATATTTTTTACTTTTGAATGCTAATTCAAGCTTTGTTCCAACACCATCTGTTCCTGAAACAAGAATAGGATTTTTATACTTTCCAATTTCAAACATACCTGCAAAACTTCCAAGATTATTTAATACACCTGGTATAAAAGTTTTTGCTGCATGATCCTTAATAAGCTTTACTGATTCATATCCTTCTTCTATATTAACACCTGAATCTTTATATGTTATCATAACTGCACCCCTCAAAATTTTATTTAATTCAAGAATGGAGATACCATAAGTATCTCCTATTTATTCTAAATGATCCTTAGCCTGTTCCATAGGAGCTGATACTGGATAAACTCCGCTAAAGCATCCAAGACAAAAACCTTTATTTATGTCTAAAGCCTCTAAAAGCCCTGGAATACTTACATATCCTAAACTATCTGAACCTATTTCCTGTCTTATTTCTTCTAATTCAGCATGAGCTCCTATTAGCTCACTTCTATAAGGAGTATCTATTCCAAAATAACAAGGATATTTTACTACAGGTGATGAAACTCTAAAATGAACTTCCTTAGCTCCAGCCTTTCTCAAAGCTTCTACTAATTTTCTACTTGTAGTACCCCTTACTATGGAATCATCGACAATTATAACTCTTTTTCCTTCTACATTTACCTTTAAAGGATTAAGTTTAACTGAAACTGCTCTTTCTCTTAATTCTTGTGAAGGAGTTATAAATGTTCTTCCTACATACTTATTTTTTATAAATCCTGTTCCATAAGGTATTCCTGAAGCTTCTGCATATCCTACAGCTGCTGGTATGCCAGAATCAGGTACTCCTATAACTATATCCGCTTCTGCTGGACATTCTTCATATAGTTTTTTGCCTGTTTTCACTCTTGAACTATAAACATTTATACCATCTATAGTACTATCTGGCCTTGCAAAATATATATACTCAAAACAACAAGTTTCACACTTTGTTTTTTCTGCAAAATTTATAGATCTGATTCCTTCTTTATCTATAATTACAATTTCTCCAGGTTCTACATCTCTTATAAATTCTGCTCCTACAGAATCAAGTGCACAGCTTTCAGAGCACAATATATAACTATCATTTATCTTACCTATGCAAAGTGGTCTTATACCATTTGGATCACGTACTCCTATAAGTTTATCTTGAGTTAAAAGCACAATTGCATAAGATCCTTTTACTGCCTGAATAGCATTAACTACTGCTGTTTCTATACCTTTTTTTGCACCCTTAGCTATTAAATTTAGGATTACTTCTGTATCAATAGAAGTTTGGAAAACAGATCCTCCCTCTTCTAAAAGTTCTCTTATAACATCTGTATTAACTAAATTTCCATTGTGAGCAATTGCAAGGGAACCTAGTTTATATCTTACAACTAGAGGCTGCGCATTGTTTGCATTGCTTGAACCAGTAGTAGAATATCTAACATGACCTATTGCGCTTATTCCTTTTAAATCCTTTATTATATCTTGATCAAATACATCTGAAACAAGGCCCATATCTTTATAACATTTTAATTCTTTACCGTCTGATGTAGCTATTCCAGCACTCTCTTGTCCTCTATGTTGAAGTGCATAAAGTCCATAGTAAGTTATAGATGCTACATCTAAATTATCTGGTGAAAAAATACCAAAAACACCACATTCATCTTTGAATTTATCTTCTTCTAAATCAAATACTAAAGACTTATTCATACATTCTTTTAAATTGCACATTATAAGATTCCCCTCTTTTTAATTTTTAAATAGTACTATATAAATGTACTAATTATTTGCACCTATTCTATTTAATATTTCAATATAAGCTTCCTTAACATTACCTAGATCTCTTCTAAATCTATCTTTATCTAATTTTTCATTAGTTTTTGCATCCCAGAATCTGCATGTATCTGGTGATATTTCATCTGCTAAAAGTATTTCTCCATTAAATCTTCCAAACTCTAATTTAAAATCTATTAATTTTATATTTTGTTTTAAGAAGAATTCCTTTAAAACATCATTAACCTTTGATGCCATACCATATATAGTTTTTAATTCATCAAAAGTTGTAATTCCCATAGCTACTGCATGATAGTCATTAATAAGAGGGTCTCCTAAGTCATCATTTTTATAGCTTAATTCTAATACTGTAGTTTTAAGTTCAAATCCTTCTTGTAAACCATATCTTTTAGCCATACTTCCAGCTGCAACATTTCTAACTATAACTTCAAGAGGAACTATTTCTACTTTTTTACAAAGCTGTTCTCTTTCGTTTAATTTCTTTTCAAAGTGAGTTTTTACTCCGTTTTTCTCTAATAATTCAAATAACGCTGAAGTAATTGAATTATTCATAACACCTTTGTCTTCTATTTGTCCTTTTTTCTCTCCGTTAAAAGCTGTAGCATCATCTTTATAATAAACAACTACCTTATCCTTGTCATCTGTAGCATATACCTTCTTAGCTTTTCCTTCGTATATCATTTCTCTCTTTTCCATTTTATAACTCCACTCCCTCTTCATTATCTTTTATAAATTTTTCTTTCATATCTTTTCTATATTTTTTAAGTTTTTCTTTAATTTCTGGATATTTTAAAGATAACATTTGAACTGCAAGCATTCCAGCATTATAACTGTTGTTAATACCTACTGTTGCCACTGGAATTGATTTTGGCATTTGAACTATAGCTAAAAGTGAATCCATTCCACCTATTGCTGCGTTAATAGGAACTCCTATTACAGGAAGAATTGTATGTGAGGCTATAACCCCTGGTAAATGGGCTGCAAGACCTGCTCCTGCTATTATACATTCACAACCTTCATTTTCTATATTTTTAATTGTTTCCATAAGCTTTTCTGGAACCCTATGTGCTGAGAGTATGTAAGCTTTATAATCTATTCCAAACTCTTTTAATGCATTAGCAGCTCCCTTCATTTTTTCTGTATCTGACTTACTTCCAAAAATAATAGCAACTTTCATTAAAGTTCCCCCTCATTTTTCAATATTTACAATAAAAAATTCCACCACCAATTCACAGGGAATCTGGCAGCAGAATTTTAAAGATACCTTCAGAAAAAACTAAAAGTATCATATTCTTCAGATTAACCCATAGAAAGGAAATTAACGGTTCCCTAGTAGAAACTCCCGAACCTTATTATCAGGATTATATGGATGTTTTATTCATCTTACGTATTTATGGTAGCATATTATTTTTTAAAAATCAATATGTTTTCACCACTATATATAAAAATATTCGTATTTTTGTAGTTTTTTATATTACTTTTAAGTTTTATAGTTCGTACCATTACGAACTATAGATTATAACACAGAATTTAACATTAAAAATAAAAGCTTAACATCAATGTTCTAACTTTGCTATAATATACTTAATAAATTTAAGGAAGGTATTTTAATGGGTATTTTAATTTTTTTTATATTTATAGTTGCAGCATCACTTTTTGTATGTAAAAATAACTTTAAGAAAAGGACAGAAGAATTAAAAAGTAATTTAAAAGCTTTCAATGAAGAAATAAAGGAAGTCTTTTATTCTATACCTGAAGTTCATCAGGAAAATCTTTTAAATTCATTAACCAGCGAAAGCCAGACAAACTTAAAAAGTATTTTAAATAACAACTTTATTTATGGTGCCAATGCTTGGTCCATTCAACAACAAATTTTAAAACAGCAGGAACTTCTTATAGAACTTAAGGCATCTTCAAAAAAATAATTTAAAAAGAAAGGATTTGTCTATATGAAATTAGTATGTATAGGTGATAGTATTACTTTTGGCTATGGAGTTTTTAAAAAAGATTGTTGGGTATGTTTATTAGATAACAAATTCGATATAGAAATTATAAACAAAGGAGTAAATGGAGACACTACTGCCGGAATGTTATCTAGATCTTATGAAGATGTAATTACTCTTAATCCATCTCATGTAATTATCATGGGTGGTTGTAATGATTTTATGTGTGGACGACAATTAGATATGGTTAGAAATAATTTAGGAGAATTATTAAAAGAAGCCTTAAACTATAATATCGTACCAATAGTAGGCATAGAACCTCCTATAGATGCTGTCTTAGCAGAAAAAAAATGGAGTAGAGATGTAAATTATAACTTAGTAAATAATATAGTTGAAGATTATAGACATTGGATAATGGACTTTTGCAATAAATCCAAAATAAACTATATAGACTTTCATAAATGTTTTAAAGAAGCTTTAAAAAATAAAGATCCAAGAGAGTTATATGTAGACGGTCTTCATCCAACTGCTCTTGGACATAAATTAATGTATCAATGTGTTATTGATGTCTTTCAAGCCATGAAACTATGCCTTGAATGAGTGAAATTCTTTTATCCGAAAATGCATGATCTGAATCCAATATAATTTCTTCTAAATCTTTAGGATTTCTTTCCTTTAAGGCATTTACAAGTGGAGCATGGTGAATACTTAAAGGAGCATCATTATCTCGGGTTCCTGCAATTAATAACAATGGCAGCTTAGATAGATTATCTGCATAACTTATAACATTATAATTATGCAGATTATTTAAAGCTTCATTAACTAACCTTTTCGCACATGTTGCATTAAGTGGATATATGTTTTCTATCCATTCCTCTATTGATTTTCTTATTTTTTCTTTACTTTCTTTAATATTCTCAGCAAAAGCTCCTAAATTGAATCCTGATATTGACACTGCAGCTTTTATCTGAGGACTTTTAGCAGCAATCATTAAAGTAGCAAAACCTCCCATACTATGTCCTATAAGAGTTATCTTGTTTTTATCTACTCTATATTCATTTAACGCTTCTTCTGAATTTAAAAATTTCATAGATACTTGTACATCTTCCAGTATATTACTAAAAGAATAACTACCACTACTTCCCCAAGAACCTCTGTAGTGAAATATAAGTACGTTATATCCTATACGTCTTAAGACCTGTGCCAAATCAATATTTTGTTCATATCCTGGAAATCCATGCAGCAAGTTTATAGTAGGGTGTGGACCTTTCCCTTGTGCTATGTACATTGAGCCTAAACATCTTTTTTCTTCACTTCTCAAAACTACTGTTTTTATACAAGCTGGATATTCTGTATCAACTTCAACATCATCTTTAAAAATCAAATCGTATCTCAAGCAAAAATCCCCCTTTTTTATCATATTTGTATTATCTTTATTCATATTTTATCATAGTTTAACTATTGTAAAAATGAAAACTTAAATTCATGCATATTAAAAGAGACTATAAAAACAGTCTCTTTCCTATTCAAAATTACAATAACTTTTTCAATTGTGTAGGTTCGTATTCTTTTAAAAGTTTCTCATTAGCTTCGTTTCTTATTAAAACATCTACTTTCCCATCCTTAAGTTTAAAAACCTTACCTTTTATTTTAGTTCCAATAACATTTACAGGAGCTTTAATTGTAAGTTGTTTCAAATTTTCACTTTTACAATAATCACATACCTTGTCACTTTCTATTACTCTCTTGCATTCCATGCAGTAATAAATTTTGCTCATCAGTATTACCTCCTAATTTATCGTTCTTAATATTAATTTTTAATTAAGCACAAATATTCCGCTATATTTTATATATTCTATGTTTTCTGAATATTTCCTTTTTTATTTAAAATATTTTAGAATAAGCTTTTAAAGAATAATACTTCATAAGAGCAGGAACTTCTCTAATGTATCCAACAAATTCATGTGATTTATAAGGTTTAACAAAAACACCAGAATAACTTGCTTTTATTCCTTGATCAGCAGCCATTAAAGAGGCTCTTTTTAAGTGATATTTATTAGATACTATAATGGCTGTTTTAAAATTCTTTTTTTCCATTATACTCTTTGAATTTATTAAATTAGCCATAGTTGATGCTGACTTATCTTCTAATATTATCTTAGAAGAATCTACACCTTTAGAAATCAAATATTTTTTCATGGCTTCGGCTTCAGATATACTCTCTCCCTCACCTTTTCCACCAGACACTATCAAATACTTGCCATACCCTTCTTTAAGCAGTCTAAGACCTTCGTCTGTTCTCCAAACAAGAAAAGGACTTGGAGTACTTCCATAAACCTTACATCCTAACACAATTATACAATCAGATTTTTCAGGTTTTGCACTTTCTCCAAAATAAATAACTTGAAAAGCAAAAACCATGACACAAACTGTTATTACTGCTATTCCATACAAAATAAACTTTTTAATTTTAATCATAATCCCCCCCTATAATTTCCTCTTCATTAATAGTAATTTATTTAATATAGCAATTCAACCAAAATTTAGATAATTTAATATATTATTAATATCTAATCAAAGGACAGAAGAGACATTGAGGATAAATTTTCTTCTTTACGTCAAAAACTGAGCATAATGCGAAGCAATGCTTCGCAAGTTAAGAATTAATAGTGAAGGATGATTTTTAGCTATCGCGAAAAATCTTTAAATTATATAAACCAGCAATGTTTTGCTTTATCAAAACGAGCATTCAAAAATTTAATTAAAGATTTTTTGTAGTGTAGCGGAAAAAAATCCACATTAACTATTAATTCTTCATTCTTAACTATTAACTAAAAAAGTTACTTCGCAACATTTTAGACTATGAAAATCAAGTTGCTAATTATACAAAAAATAAAAATAGAGCATATAAATAATAATTACATATTTATATACTCTAAAATATTTAAACTTTCTTATGGGAGTAATGTAAATCTTAATATAAACAATAAAGCAAGTACATATACTATAGGATGAACTTCTTTAGATTTTCCAGTCGCTATTTTTACTATTGGATAAAATATTATTCCTGCTGCTATACCATTAGCTATACTGTAACTAAATGGCATAATAGCTATAGTGAAAAATGCTGGAAGAGCTTCTGTAAAATCTTCAAAATTAATTTTTGTTATAGCTCCAATCATAAGAACTCCAACTATTACAAGCGCTGGTGCTGTAGCCTCCGATGGAACTACACCTACAAGTCCTCCAAAGAATAATGCTAGTATAAATAATACAGCAGTTGTAAGAGATGTTAGTCCTGTTCTTCCACCTTCTGATACTCCTGATGTGGATTCAACATAAGTTACTACTGTACTTGTTCCAAGTACTGATCCTACTGTAGTTGCTACTGCATCTGATAAAAGAGCCTTATGCATGTTCTTTACTTTTCCGTCTTTATCTAGCATTTTAGCTTTTTGTGCAGTTCCAACTAAAGTTCCAATAGTATCAAATAAATCTACTAAACTGAAAGTTATAACAACCATAATTAGACTTGTAAAAGCTCCAAGCATTCCTGCTTTTCCTAATCCTAAAAGTCCTTTAAAATCAAACGCAAATAATGTTGGTGCTAAAGATGGAGGCGCACTTATTATTTTTACATTTGCAAGATGTGTTATACCAAAAGGAATTCCAACTATAGTAGTAAGTATTATACCTATTAATATTGCACCTTTAACTCCTCTTGCCATTAAAATTCCAGTTATTGCTATACCTATAACTGTTACCAAAACATGAGGATCTGTAAACTTTCCAAAGGTTACTAGCGTACTACTGCTTGCTACTATTATTCCGCCGCCTTTTAAACCTACAAGTGCTACAAACAATCCTATACCACCTGAAATTGCGAGTTTCAAATTATGTGGTAATGCGTCAACTATTTTTTCTCTTATTGAAGTAACTGTAATTATTATAAAAAGTATTCCTGATATAAATACAGCTGCTAAAGCTTGCTGCCATGTATAATTTAAAGTTAAACATACACTATAAGTAAAGAATGCATTAAGTCCCATTCCTGGTGCTTGCGCAAAAGGAAGGTTAGCATAAAGAGCCATTACTAATGTACCAACTGCTGCTGCTATACAAGTAGCTCCAAATATTGAAGCTACAACTGGATCGTTAATAGCTGATAATCCAGCCTTTACTGCTGCATCTCCCATAAGTCCTTTTGAATTCATTCCTGCCTGCATAAGTATTGAAGGATTTACGAAAATTATATATGCCATAGTAATAAATGTAGTAATTCCGGCCAATATTTCTGTTTTAACATTGGTATTGTTCTCTGACAACTTAAAAAATGAATTTAAAAATGATTTCTTTGGTTCTTCTGGATTAGATCTTTCCATATACATATTTTTCCTCCTCAATAAAAAAATTTCTGTTCAGATTTTAAGCAAATCCAAAACAGAAATTTAATTTTTTAAATATAAATTTCACGGATCCACCCATAGTCAGATATTTAAGGTATTCTGGTAGAAACTCTTGAACCATATCTTCAAGATTATACGGATGACTATCTAATTATATTACGTTATATATGTTAGCATTGATAAAGTATAAAGTCAATATGTTTAAACATTTTTTTGATATAATGTTCTACTCAGAATTTACTATGTATTCCATTTGTATTTAAAATATTCGTTACATGACGAACATTATAAATATACTCATCAGTAAATTCTTTAGTAATTAAACTTTTACAGCAATTTATCTCTATACTTGTCATTTATTTCATATAAATCAAAAACTTCGTTGTCCAGTTCATCCTTAAATTTTTCATATAAATTATGCTGTTTACTAATTTTATCTACTAAATTTTCTATCTTATACTGCTGCTTGATGTCACAAAACTTTATAGGTATTTCATTTAAGCTATACTTCTTAAGTTGAGGAATTGAATTTGAATTTGTTATAAGAAAACTGGAATAATACCACTGCATTAATTTAGAATTTAATATGCCTAATATATACTTGTAAGAAAATCTTTTATCTAAATTAATTATGCCATACAAAGATTGTTCTATAGCAATTCCATCTTCATCCAAAGCTGCAATTATAGTATTCCCTGTTTTTCTTACTACTATTTTAGGTGAATAAGTCAATTTTCTTATATTGCTGGTTCCTCCCTTTATATTTTGCTTTTCAAATTCATAATAAAACTTATTTAAAATTTTAAAATTAGTTATATTCTCTCCTTTTAGTATACTTATTTGCTTATCGTTTACTCTAAATTTTTTTATTTCTTTAGAATTTCCTATGAATCCTGTAAAAGTTGTACATATGTCTCCAAGAAATTTACTATTCATTTCTATTTTTTTCTTGATATCCAAATTAAAACTATTACTATTATATAGAAATTCATAATTTTCATTTTTTAAATATTCACTTTGATAAATTCTATAATTTCTTTTTTTATCTATATATAAATGTATTTTATTATTTTTACTGTGACTTCTTTCTAATATAAAGATCATTACATCTGTATTTATACTTGGAAACTTTATTTCAAAAGCAAGATCTTTTATATTATAATTTAAAATTATTTTTTTTCTAAAATTTTTATATTGAAGATTTCTTGCAAATCTATCAGGCAGTACAAATCCAATCCTTCCATGTACTTTTAATACTTGTAAGGATCTTTTCAAAAAATATTCATAAAGATTAGGTAAATATATGTTTCCCTCATATTCACTCATATAATAATTTATTAGCTCTATATCTTTGCACTGTTTATTCTTTCTGTTTAAAGAAACCCAAGGGGGATTTCCTATAATGTAGTCATATTTTTTACTCCAAAAATCACATAAGCACTTTAATTTTTCTGTTTCATTTATATGTACTTTTTCCCATTTAATTAAACTATCGCAGCAAATTACATTTAAAATAAGTCCTTTCCTATTTTTACAAGTAGAAATTATATTTCGTTTACATATTTCTACTGCATTATAATCTATATCTGCACCATAAATACAATGATTTACTATATGTAAACCTATGTTCTCTACTTTCCAATAATCTTTACCTTTTAACTTACAATCTCCATTTATAATATACTCTTCTTCTCCATACTTTTTTGACAAAGCATCAATATTTTTAGTAAATTCCTCCATCAAAAATTTAATTATTTTAATTAAAAAATATCCTGAACCACAAGAAGGATCAAGAATTTTAACAAAAGGTGTTTTTATAACATTTAAATTATCAAAAGTATTTTTTATAATATATTCTATAATATAACTTGGTGTATAAAAACACCCATAACTTTTTCTTTGGCTTTTTTCCATAAGAACATCATAACTTTTTTCTAATTTAACGTCTTTATACATATTAAACCTTCTTAATTTTATAAATTATTTACAAACACACATTATATGTTATCACATTTTTTTCATGGCATAAATAAGTTTTTTATGGTTAGCATATTATTATTGAAAGGGGTTGTTTTTATGCATAATGAAAGTAAAAAAGAGAAGAAAATGGAAAAGAAAAGACCTCGAAAACCAATAGTTACTAGTGAAGATGAAATGAAAAAAAGGAATCCTCAAAGTACTTTGGATATTAATAGAGCTCCTTAATCAAGGGAGCTCTTACTTATTATTTAATAAATTTTAATACCATTTTTACTTTTAATTTATTTATCATTAATTCCATTTAAAATACATAAGTAACTATAGAGTATTTATTTCTTGGGAAATAGATATCAATATAACTTTTTAATATAATAATTATTGAATATATTAACAATTATTATACAGAAAAGTTATATTGTGTTCATAATTTTGACATAAAAATGTCACAAAATAACTCTAATATATTAAATATAGTACAAGAAAAACCTAAGGAGGTACTTATCATGGATAACTTAAATAATGAAAAAAACGAATCTCAGTTAATTAATACTAACAACATCAGTGAAGGTAAAGATTTTAATAACAATAATGACAACTATAACTTTCAAAATAAATTTTTTAAACATAAAGTAAGGATAAAAAGAGGACTTGTTTCCTATGTAATAGTTGGATTGATTTGCAGTATCGTAGCTGGAACAGCTTCCACTGCAGCCACGTTATATTATCTTCCTAACTCTAACTTTTTCAAAAATTCACCTTTATATCAAAACTTAAAAAGTGGAACTACCGCTACTTCTACAAATTATATTAATGCATCAACTGTATCTACAAAGGGCTCTTTAACTGTAGCTCAAATAGCACAAAAGGTTGGACCTGCTGTGGTTGGTGTTTCTACAACAGGCATTTCTCAGAATGATTATGGATTTGCTGAAAAACAGGAAGGTATGGGATCAGGTATTATAATAAATGATCAAGGATATATTTTAACAAATAATCATGTTATTGATGGTGCTCAACAAGTAAAAGTAATATTCAATAACAACAAAGAAGTATCTGCAAAAGTAATAAACTATGATGAAAATATGGATTTAGCAATAATAAAAGTTACTGACAATGTAAAAATGCCTGCTGTAGCTGAACTTGGAAGCTCAGATGCTCTTCAAGTTGGTGATCCTGTAGTTGCTATTGGTAATCCTTTAGGCAAGGAACTATTAGGTTCTGTAACAACTGGTGTTATAAGTGCTAAGAATAGACAAATTCAAGAAAACACTAAAAATACTACAAAGCAAACTTTCTTACAAACAGATGCAGCTATAAATCCTGGTAATAGTGGTGGTGCTTTAGTAAACTCTCAAGGGCAAGTAATAGGTATAAATACTGCTAAGGTTGGTGGTAATGGAGTTGAAGGTTTAGGTTTTGCAATTCCTATGGATTCAATTAAACCTAAAATAGATAGTCTTTTAAAACCTATATTAAAAATAGGAATTTCTTGTAGAGATATTTCTTCAGATGTAGCTAAACAAAATAATGTTCCTGAGGGAGTTGCTGTAATTCAAGTTCAAGAATTTAGTCCTGCTGAAAAAGCTGGTTTACAAGCTGGAGATATAATTACAAAATTTGATGGTAAATCAGTAAAATCCGTAGATAGTATGAATACTATAAAATCCAAACACAAATCTGGTGATGAAATAAACTTGGAAGTATATAGAGATGGTTCAACTAAGAACTTAAAATTAAAGTTATCAGAATAACTTACAAATATCAAGTGTTTCTTAAGTTTAGATGGTGTATCAATAATGGTAGCCATGGGATAAAATTAATTGTTATCTGATATTTTACTTTATTAATCCATAGGATTAATGGTATAATTTACTTATAAGTAATTTTTGCATCATAACCATTTGATTGTAATTATTACGTAAAAAAATACTCAATAGTTCTATCCTCCGTTAGATGCCTCAGCTATTTATTAGTACGTGTACTCAAAATAAATATGCTGAGGTATCTTCTTTCAAAAAATTGTGACGCAAATTTATTTGCGTCACATTCTGATTATTACACTAATCTTCTTTAGCTTTATTCTTTCCAAGTTTTTTAGTTTGACTTGAAAATCCTATATCATTAGAAATTTCCATTTTCATATCTTCAATCTCTTTTTTAGTCTTTTCTCCAGCTTTCTTATTATCTTTGCTATTTTTATTATTTTTATGAGACAATTTTAATATACCTCCTTTTTTATATGCAAGATTATATTTTAGTAAAAATTTTAAATAAGTTTCACTTTATAATCTAACCCATAAAAAGAAATATATTAAAAATTCATATAAATATTTTATTCTAAATTATTCCTCTTAATTTCATATCAGTTAATTGAGATTTACTTATACCCATCTTTCCAAGTATTTCTTCATTATGCTGACCCAACAATGGTGCTGGTTTATCTACACTACCTGGAGTTCTTGAAAATTTAATGGGAACTCCTTGAAAATACATCTCCCCTATAGTTGGATGATTGATATGAACCATCATTTCTCTAGCTTGAATTTGTGGATGATTAATAGCTTCCTTCATATCAAGAACTGGTCCACAAGGTATTCCTGCCTTTTCAAACATATCATCTAGTTCTTTTTTTGTTTTATCCTTTACCCATTCAGCAATTATATTTTTTAATTCTGGATTATAATTTTTACATCTGGAATCATTAGTTAAAAACTTTTCATTTTTAACTAGCTCTGGTTTTTCTATTACTTCACAAAATTTAGACCAAAGCTTATCATTACCAACACCCAAAGCTACATAACCATCTTTAGCCTTATAAATATCAAAAGGTGCTATAGATGGATCAATATTTCCCTGTCTATGAGGAATTTGTCCTGTAAGTGTATTTATAACTATTGCATTTTCTAGAATAGAAAAAATAGTATCTAGCATTGCAACATCAACCATTTGTCCTTCTCCAGTCTTTTCTCTATTTAAAAGAGCCATTAAAACTCCAACACATAAATATATCCCTGTAACATTATCAGCTATAGAAGGGCCTACTTTAACAGGAGGCTCATTAGCAAACCCAGTTAAATTAACCATCCCTCCCATAGATTGAGCTACTATGTCATAACAAGGCCTATCATGTATAGGTCCATTTTGTCCAAACCCTGAGCCAGAGGCTAATATTATCTTAGAATTATACTTTTTTAACACATCATATTCTATTCCTAATTTTTTCATAACTCCTGGTCTATAATTCTCTACCACTACATCAGCATCTTTGACCATATTTAAAAATATATTTCTACCTTCCTCGCTCTTCAAATTTAATGTAACACCTTTCTTGTTTCTATTTAAAAAAGCATAAAATCCGCTCTCTCCACTTTTAGCATCTATAGGCCCCCAAGCTCTACATTGATCTCCTTTAGGACTTTCAATTTTTATTACTTCGGCACCGTTGTCTGCTAAAATAGTAGTACAAAATGGACCATTATAAGCATGGGTTAAATCCAATACTTTAAAGCCTTCTAATGCTTTTTTCATAAAATCATCTCCCCTTATAAATTTACTTTTATGTGTTAACCATCATATGTATTGAATTATTTTCCATAAAAGTTAATTTTATCAGGTACCTTTATCTTCATTCTAGACTGCCATAATGCTTTTGTCAACGAAACAGACTCAAGCTTAAAATTATTGTGCCAACTTCTAAATCATTCCGTCATATTGCTGAAATTTACTATTATACTCATAATTAATACAATTGTGTATTTAAAATACAAGGAACTGTCACATTAAGAAATCTACATACAATATACTGTACTATTTATTCTTAGTGCCACAGTCCCAATCCATAGCTCTTCAATTTTCTTTTAAGTTAATTTTTTTGTAAAGGAATGCTTCTTATATATAAATATAAGAAACGTAATACTAAAAATCATTCCAAAAATACTTACCAATTGTGCTGTTCTAATACCATAAAACATTAAACTATCTGTTCTTAATCCTTCTATAAAAAATCTTCCTAAAGAATACAAACCTACATAAGACAAAATTACAGTTCCATCTTTTAATACTCTTCGCAGCAAATAAATAAGTATTAAGCAAACGCATAAATTCCAAATAGATTCATATAAAAAAGTGGGATGATAATAACTTCCATCTATATACATTCCTTTTTGTATAAATAGAGGAAACTGACTTATAAATTGGTAAGATACAACACCTCCATGGGCTTCTCCATTAAAAAAGTTTCCCCATCTTCCTATAGCCTGACCTAACACTATAGAAGGTGCTGCTATATCCGCTAACTCTAAAAAGTTTATTTTTTTATATCTAGTATAAATGAAAGCTGTAGCTAAACCAAATAATATACCTCCATGAATAGCCAACCCACCTAATCTTATATTAAACATATCTATAATATTGTTCCTGTACTGATCAAATTCAAAAAATACATAATAAGCTCTTGCTCCTATTATAGCAAATGGAAATGAAATTAAAAATACATCAATGATATTATCAAAATTATAATTCCTAGCTTTACAATTTATATTTCCCAGCATAAGAGCCAGTATAACTCCAGTACCTATAATTACCCCATACCATCTTACATCAAAGCCATTAATAGAAAAAGCTATAGGATTCATAAAACCACATCCTTTATTTAATTTTTAAATACTATCATTATACATAAAAGACTTCCAGTAGTATATATTCTACTGGAAGTCTTAATAATTTGTTAACCTTCAACTTCAGTTGATATTTTTCTACTAGCTTTAGCAGATTTAAACATCATATATGAAGTATAAATTATTACACAAGTAACTACCCATTTTAAAATATTTAAAGGCAATGATTTAACAATATATGCAGCTATCAACACTCCTACAGTACCTAATACAGCTATAGACACTGAAGCCTTACTTGAATATGCTCCACTTTTTATAAATTGGTAAGATGAGAAAGGCATTAACAATGCACATGAACCCATCATTATAGGGAAGGCTACCTTAGGTCCCATTCCTAATGCAAATACTAAAGCCATACAAGGTGCATAAAGTCCTATTCCCACTGTCATAAGTGCTCCAAAAACAAAATTTCCTATTATTCCAATTACAAGTTTTGCTCCCGTTAAACCTGTGGCATCTCCACCTACTGGATATAAATTTAATAGTCCTGCTATCATAAGTAAAGCTACTACTACTAAAGATACTCCCATAGCCACCTGAATCGTTTTCTCATTAAATCTAGAAACAATTTTAGCTCCTACAACAGCACCTAATACTGCAGCCGCTAACATACTAAAAAGAGTTACCGCATCTACCTTTATTACAGTCATAAATATAAGCGCTTCTGTCATCGTTGGAATAGTATTGGCCACATTCAATGTTCCTGGAAGTTTTTTATCTTCTACCATTTTTAAATTTTTAAATAGAGATGTTTCTATAGCAAAACTTCCTATTCCTAAAGTATCAAAAAAGTTAGCTAACATACCAATAAGACCGAACTTTATAAAACTTCCCTCTTCTAAGGTACCATCATTTTTCTTTTTAATATAATCTTTAATAAGTACTGCTATGAATCCTAACGCACTTACAATCATAAACCCCAGTACAACTTTTAACATAATTTTCACCTATCCTTCATTTTTTTCTATTTTTTTAGGTCTTATGTCTTTTTTTTAACATAGTACTATCATTATTTTATAATATTACAGATATTTTTTCAATATAATTAAAATGTAATTATTTGATTTTTATTAATCATTTGAGATAAAACCGCTTAAATTCAATGAAATAAGGAAAATTACATAAAATTCTGTATTTTTTTACAAAACATTATAAAAAATACTATAAAGTTAATAAATTAACTCTATAGTATTTAATTTCAATATGATTATTTAAGATATATAATTACATCAATGGTGAAAGAAACACATATTTCCATGAAAAATTTAATTATTGTTAACCTGCATCGTTTTTACCATACTTTTCGACATTAACCTGGAAAGTAATTACTAAACCTTTGTCTACCATTTCTTTTACTACTGGCATTGCTCTTTCAATTTTTTCAGCTTCATCAATCACCTCTATGATAATAGGAAGACTTGAGCTTAAATCAAGTATTTTAGCATTGTGAATAGTTTTAGATTCACCATATCCAACTAATCCTCTTGTAACAGTTGCACCTGCCATTCCAATTTCTTTTAACTTTATTACTAGTGCATGATATAAATTACGTCCTTTGTATTTTGAATCTTCACTTATATAGATTTTTAATATTTTGTATTTACCATTTAAAATCATGATTATCTTCTCCTCCTATATATTTACTATTTTAGTTCCTAATGCAAATCCAACAGTACCTAAAATTAAACTACCTAAAATATATATAAAAGCATTAATTTTTTCTCGTTCTTGAAATAAATTAAATCCCTCATACATAAAAGTAGAAAAAGTTGTATACGCTCCTAAAAAACCATCCGCCAACAATATCATCATATTGCTGCCTACTGGAACTGAACTTACAACACCAAGTAAAATTGCACCTGTAATATTTATCATGAAAGTTCCTATTGGAAAATTCATATTAGATTTTTCACTTATTACTTTACCAAGACTATATCTAACTAAGCTTCCTGCTGCACCGCCAATTGCAACCAATAAATATTCCATCTACTTATCCTCTCCTGATACATTTTCTAAATTTTCTTCATTATAATCATCATTTTCTTTTACTAATTTTGAAATAATTTCCCTTGCCAGTATTATCCCGAAATATGCCGCAGCTAGACCTAACATAGTAGAAAAACCTATATAAGATATAGAAGAATAATAATCTCCTTGCTTCATAAGATTCACAGTTTCTTTACACATTGTAGAAAATGTTGTGTATGCTCCTAAAAAGCCTGTAGCTATTCCTAATCTTAAATCAGAACTAAACTGCCAAATTTCAAAAGCTATAGTTAGTATAAGTGCTAAAACAAAGCTGCCAGAAATATTAATCATTAATGTATTTATTGGAACAACTTCTTTGTAATGATAAATATGAATATGTTCAATTTTATACCTTAACATAGCTCCAAGCATACCGCCTAATGCTATAAATATGTATTTTTTCATAATTCTCCCCCTCGTTTAAAATCAGTATTATATAATAAGATATTTATAAATAAAAAAGCTCCTACAAATAGTATTCTTATACTACTTGTAGGAGTCATTAGCTTTCAAGCAATTATGGTGAACTCCATCACCTTCACAGGATAATTATATTACAAACTTTCCAAAATTGCTACAAATTTTTTTGCTTCTTATTAAAATACTTTAATAATCTTTAGCTTTAAGTAATACCAATATATTAGTAAATATGGAATAAGATATGATATAAAAGTAAATCCTATATTCCACCCATTTCCATAAGTAACTAATTTAAATAGAAACGCTAAGTATTCAACTGCTGTAGTAGCTAATGTAAAAATAAAAATAACTAAATATGAATTTATATACTTTTTTGAAATATAGTAAATTAAATAGCATCCTAATATTGGATATAATCCTAAATTTACAGATATAGAAGTATAGTCGTCATCAATATATACAGGTATTAACCTCCAAAAATTAAGATGAAAACAGAATTCATTTAGTGTATATGCCAATATTGATGAAAATGGAGCAATAGTTAATAATACTTTTTTATCTTTTAAATAAAGTGCTACTCCGAATATCCATGGAATTATAAAACCTAGTATTATATTTAAAACCATATAATTTCTCCTTTATTTAGTTTTAATTTTATTATGCTCCACAGAATCTTTTTTAAGTAGTGCTTTTAATATGAAAAGATTACCTATTACCAATTATTATTTTTGATTTCAACAAGATTATCAGCTGTAATCTAAATAACTACTCCACTTCTGCAGCTGATAAGTTTGTTCAAAATTTATTGGGATATATACAAAATAAAAAAACACCAAGCACAAAGCTAGTGTTTTAAATATGTGACCAAATCTATAAGCCGAGTTCTGTATTAGACAATCATCTATCTAGGCCCATTGTTACCAATAGGCTCCAGCGATACTACCCGGAAGCGGGACGGACCACCCCTTAACGCCTCTCTATTCGATCTTGCTCCAGATGGGGTTTACATAGCCGCAAAGTCGCCAATGCGCTGGTGAGCTCTTACCTCGCCTTTCCACCCTTACCACATGTGAAAAACACATATGGCGGTATATCTCTGTTGCACTTTCCTTCAAGTTGCCCTGACTGGGTATTACCCAGCACCCTGTCCTATGGAGCTCGGACTTTCCTCTCCTGTATTTCTACAGCAGCGATTGTCTGACTTACTCACGAATATTATAATATCACACATAAATTAAAATTACAAATAAAAATTTTTTCATACTTTAAAAACTTTTGTTTTCATTGCAATAAATTATTCTTCCACAGTTATCACAGTATACCATTCTTTGCTGTTTCTTTACATTATCTGTAGTCATAGAAGAAACTTTTACTTTACATCCTGAACATATATTATCCTTTAACTCTGCTGCACCTGTACCTTTTGAACTGCATATCTTATTAAAAATTTCTAAAATATCAACAGGAATAAGTTTTTCTGTTTCTTTAATAGCTTCTTCTGATTTTTTTATTTTTTCTCTTGCATCATTAATTTTGCTACCTTCTGTATTCTTATATGTGTAAAAATCATTTTTAAGTTTAGAAAGTTTTATTTTTAAGCTTTCCTTTTCAGAACTCAATTTTTCTTCTTGTTCTAATAACTTTAAAATTTGATTATCTACTATCTTTATACTTTCTTGCTTTTTATTAAACTTTTTTTGCAGCGCATCTATTAATTTCAAATCGCTTCCTGCATTATTATAAAGCTCAAATTTAATTTTTTCCAATTCTTCTTTATCATCATTTAAACTATTACTTACAATTTGATATTTCTTTTTTAAATTTGATATTTCAATCTCTTTACTTTTAAATTTACTTTTTTCAATATCAAATTCTTTCTTTACTCTTTTTAGATTACCAGTATATTCATGATTATTAATTAAATTATTACATACTGCAATATTTTTTTTATTATCTTGAATCTCGATAAGTTGCTTCAATAAACTCATTTTTTTATCCTCCCAATATTTTTTTAAATAAAAAATAGAAATGAGCATGTTAAATACCCACTTCTATCTATATTTGTACGGATTTTTATTAGATTCTGATATAAGAACAGAATTCTTGTGACCCATAGTTTCTATTTTATTTTTAAATTGTTTAGCTAATATGACTACAGCAGGCCATTCTGTATCAAAATGTCCAGCATCAATAACAGCTATGTTTTCTTCTTCAAAATCGCTAACATAGTGATATGTAGTGTCACCTGTAATTATACAATCTGCTCCCAACTTTTTAGCCTCATTAAAATAGCTTTGTCCACTGCCATTTATAACTGCAACTTTCTTTATTATTTTATCCTCGTCACCTGAATATCTTAAAAAAGGAACATTTAATAATTTCTTTACTCTGCTGCACATTTCATCAACTGTTATAGCTTCTTTGATTTTTGCAATTCTTCCAATGCCTGAAACCTTATCATCTTCCTCATTTCTTTTAGAAAGTTCTATAGTATTATAATCCTGAAAGTTTAAAAGCTGCATTATAGTATCATTAATACCTCCTTTTATAGAATCAAGATTAGTATGACTTGAATAAACATTTATATCATTCTTTATAAGCTCTATTATCTTTTTTCCTAATAAAGTCCCCTTAGTTATATTCAATGGTTTCTTGAAGAGCAATGGATGATGGGTTAATATAAAGTTGCATTTTTTTTCTTTGGCCTCGTTAATAACTTCCAAAGTACAGTCTAATGCCACAAGTATGGATGTTACTTCGCACTCCATATCCCCTACCATAAGACCCACATTATCATAATCCTCTTTGAATTTTGATGGTGCATATTTTTCCATTAAACTATTAATATCTCTTACTCTTAAAGACATTTAAGCAGCTCCTCCAGCTTTTGAATTTTAACTTTAATATCGACTTTTCTATCCACAGCTAATTTTGTATCATCTTTTATATTATCTAATATTTTATTATATGTTGATATCTTAAATTTTATAAATTTGGCTGCAAGAGGATGTTTTTTATCTATTAATGATTTACCTACCTCATAAAAAATGCTATCAACTTTTTCAACCTTATTATCATATTTTATTTTTATTATCTCATAAAACTTATTTTCGTCAATACATAGTTCCTCATCAATAATATGATATCCCTTTATATATATATATTCTCTTAAAACTTCAGGGTTTTGTACTGGCTGCAATATTGCAAATTCACATTTTTTGAAAACTTCTAATCCTTCTTCTATAATATCTCGAATTAGATTTCCTCCCATTCCAGCAATTATAACTCCTTGAACCTCTCCTATTTTTACAGTATTTAATCCTGAACCCATTCTACAATCTATTTGTTCTTGTAAATCTTCAGATATTATGTTAATACTTGCTTTTTTTACTGGCCCCTTATTTATATCAGAAGCAATAACTTTAATACAAGTATTATTTTTTATCAATTCTATAGGCACATATCCATGATCCGTTCCTATATCTGCAACACAATTACATTTATCTACCAAACTTACTATGGTTTTAAGTCTTAAGCTAAGTTCCATTTATATATTCTCCATTCTATCTATCTAAACGTAAGTAAAATTCTAATTTGCATAATAAGAAAAATAAATGTTAAAATTAAAGGCACATAAATAAACTTATATGCAGATTTCTTATCATATCGAGCACAAAGATATCCTGCATTATACATACAAAATAGTACTGCCATATTAAGTAGTCCATAAACCATTTGTTTAAATGCAAACTGTTTACTTGTACCAAACTTTATAGCCACAAAGTGTGAACTAAAATTTAAAGGCATCATGGCTGGAAGTTTATTGCAAAAGTATAATATTATCGGATTTAGTGTAATAATAAGTACTGCTATAGTTACTATAATAAACGGGATAAAAAATTTTTTATCTTTATATAAATTTACATTCTTATTAACTTTGTATTCCCAACCTATACAATTTACATTTTTATCATTTAAATTTTTCTCAAACTCATTAAAGTTTTCAGGAGACAATCCATAGTTTATATCATCTGTTTTTAAATAAATTATATTTTTAGTTGAAGTAATAAACATATAAGTGCTTCCTATTTTTTCAACTATAGCTCTTCCAATAGCAAAATTATTCTTGCCACATCCTGATAGCTTCATTCCTCTTATATGTCCTTGTGCTTTTTGGTATCCTTGTATAGATGAAAATGGTATTTTTATATTTTTAAGTCTTAGCACGCTTAAAATTTGTATGCCATCATCATCAACAAAATATTTTAATGAACTACATATTAATATATAGTATAGCTGATATATATTAAAAACTATAATAGCAACTTTTAATATGCTTAACACTTCATAAGAATCTATCAGGAATACTAGAACTCCTAACAATAAATCACCCAATATACTCATTCCTAAAATATAATATACTCCGGATCCCTTAACTGATTTATAAACTTGCACTTAACCACCCTCCTTTATACATTATAACATAGTTTGCTAAAGTATACTGTGCTCAAACCTTTTAATGATAAAAGCACCTATAATAGGGTGCTTTAATCTAAATAGTCCTTTAGTTTTTTGCTTCTACTTGGGTGTCTCAATTTTCTTAGAGCTTTTGCTTCTATCTGTCTTATTCTTTCTCTTGTAACATTAAATTCTTTTCCAACCTCTTCAAGTGTTCTAGCTCTTCCATCATCTAATCCAAATCTAAGTCTTAGTACTTTTTCTTCTCTTGGTGTTAAAGTATCTAAAACATTTATAAGTTGTTCCTTAAGCATAGTAAATGCTGCTGCTTCTGCAGGTGCAGGTGCCTCATCGTCAGGTATAAAATCTCCAAGATGACTATCTTCTTCCTCACCTATTGGAGTCTCTAACGATACTGGTTCTTGTGCAATTTTCATTATTTCTCTTACTTTATCTACAGGCATCTCCATAATTTTAGCTACTTCTTCTGGTTGAGGTTCTCTGCCTAATTCTTGAAGTAGTTGTCTTGAGACTCTTATTAATTTATTAATAGTTTCAACCATATGAACAGGTATTCTTATGGTTCTCGCTTGATCAGCTATAGCTCTTGTAATTGCCTGTCTTATCCACCAAGTTGCGTAGGTACTAAATTTGTATCCTTTTCTATAATCAAATTTTTCTACAGCTTTTATAAGTCCAAGGTTTCCTTCCTGAATTAAATCTAAGAAAAGCATACCTCTTCCCACATATCTTTTGGCAATACTAACAACAAGCCTTAAATTAGCTTCTGCTAATTTCTTTTTAGCTATTTGATCACCATTTTCTATCCTTTGTGCAAGACTTATCTCCTCTTCTGGTGCTAGCAAAGGTACCTTACCTATTTCCTTCAAATACATCCTTACTGGATCGTCTATAGCTATACCTTCTGGAACAGATAAATCTAAATCTTTTTCATCCACTTCAACTTCCTGAATATCACCTGCAACTTCGATTCCCATAGATTCAAGCACTTCATATATTTTTTCTATTTGCTCAGGACTTAAATCAACTTCATCTAATTCATCCATTATTTCTTTATAAGTCAAAGTGCCAGTTTTTTTACCTTTTTCTATAAGTTTTTTAACTATTTGCATCTTTGCACTTTTATCTTTCATTTTTTTTCCTCCATCAGTCATCACTACATACCACCAATCTTTTTTTGTATTTGAATAAGTTCTTGGGCCAACTTTAAAGATTCTTCAAGCTTTCCGTCTATCTCATATTGCTTTATTCTATTCATAATTTGCTTCTTAGACTCTTCTAATTTGAATTTTTTAATACCTTTTACATAATCATCAACTATATCTTCATAATCATTACTGTCATATATAAAATCTGCTTCTATAATATTGACCCACTCTTTTGAAGTATCTATATCATCACATTTCACTTCTATGCGTTTTTGTCGTTCTTCCTCATCATACTGCATATTTTCAACAATATAATCATATATTTTTCTATGACTTTCAAGTATTAATTCTTCTCTTTTTATATTTTTTTCTACATATTCAAGCGCTTTTTCATCTTTAAATATGACTTTTAAAAGCCCTCTTTCAGCCTTTAAATATGCAGGTTCTAAATATAATTTTTGTCCAAAATCGTTATCTATATTCATATTTTCTGATTTTTTTACATTTTTTTGAATTTTGCTATTAATCATATCATATAAAGCTTGATCTCTGATACTAGTCTCTTCGGACAACTTCTTAATGTATATTTCTCTTTCTATAGCATCTAAATCTGATATAATCTCAAGAGCCTGTTCAGCATATTTAATAACGCCTTCTGAATTATTAATGTCAATATTTTCTTTAATTTTTTTCATTCTATAATCTACTAATGGGAGAGCATCTTCTATAAGCTTCATAAATGCTTCTCTTCCATTGTTTCTTATATATTCATCTGGATCTTTTCCTTCTGGAACCTTTAATACTTTAACATCAAGTCCAACTTTTTTCAATATCTCAAGTCCTCTCATAGTAGCCATTTGTCCTGCACTATCTGCATCATAAGCTATTATGGCCCTATCTGCATACTTTTTTATAAGTTTAGCTTGATTCGTTGTTAAAGCTGTTCCTAAAGAAGCTACTGCATTAGTTATTCCATACTGATGAAGCGATATACAATCCATATATCCTTCAACTATAATAAGCATTTTTTCTCTATTATTTTTTATTGCAAAATTTAGTCCATAAAGATTTATTCCCTTCTTAAATAGAGCGGTTTCTGGAGAATTTAAATATTTGGGCTTTGAATCATCCATTACTCTGCCCCCAAATCCAATAACTCTTCCTCTATAATCAAAAACGGGAAATATAATCCTGTTCCTAAACCTATCATAATAAGATCCTTTTTGACTTTTAATTATAAGTCCATTTGAAAACATATCTAGTTCAGAAAAACCTTTTTTCTTTAAATGTCTTAACAATCCATCCCAACTATTAGCTGAATATCCAAGTCCAAAACTTCTTATAGTCTTTTCTGTTATACCTCTATTTAGCAAATATTGTTTTGCAGCGACATTTTCTCCCAAACAATTAAAAAAATATCTTGCAGAATCTACATTAAGTTTGTATAATTGTTTAAAAGTATCTTTATGCGAATTGTTTTCATCAGTTTCAATAGTTATATTTACCCTATCTGCTAACAATTTTACTGCTTCAGGAAAAGAAAGGTTTTTTGTTTTCATAACAAAAGTTATAACATTTCCTGCTTCTCCACATCCAAAACATTTATATATTTGTTTGTCTACAGATACACTAAATGATGGAGTTTTTTCGTGATGAAAAGGACATAACCCTGAATAATTTCTGCCTGCCCTTTTTAATTTTACAGTTTCAGATATAACATCCACTATATCATTTTCTTCTTTTACTCTTTGGATGACATCTTCCGATATCAATAGATACTACCACCCATCTTTTTTTATTATATGGAACTATACTTTTTTAATAAAAATAATTCCATTATGTCAATGTCATTATCGTTTACTTTCAATGTTTCCATATATACTTAAGAATAAATATATTCGACATAAATCTCTACATTCCTTCTATAAGATTAAATATTTTTTCTCTTAAACACTTAGATAATATATATATATTCTTTATAAAAATTAAATTTCCTTTAAAATCACACCTAATTTTAATAAATCCTATATATAAATTTATAACAGTTCAATTGTTATTTTACCCACTTAATACTAAAAATTATTCCTTAATAAATAACAATTTTAGGCACGTATATACCATTGAATAACAATAAACAATAGTCATCACTCATTCCCGCTATGTAATCTGTTACTCCTCTGTACAACCCTTCACTTTCTACAATATTTCTGTATAAGGAAGGCATTTTATTGGGATTTTTTAAAAAATAATTAAAAACTTGTTCCAATACAAATTTTGCCTTATCTCTTTCTGTTTTAAGCACTGAACCCTTATAGATATTTTCAAACATAAATTCCCTAAGCTTCGCTAATGCATCTCCTATTTCCTTACTTAAAGATACCTCCATTATATTGTTATGTATATTATTTGTAGTGGTATAAATACAATCTTTAACCAATGTATCTATTCTTTTACCATGATTTTTTCCAAGCACTCCTATTAAATCCTTTGGAAGTTCACTTTCTTTTAATAATCTAGCTCTTATAGAATCATCTATATCATGATTTACATAAGCTATTTTATCGCTATATTTTACAACTTGACCTTCTAATGTAAAAGCTCTTGAAGCTGAGTTTGAAAAACCACTGTGTTTAAGTATGCCATCTAATACCTCTTCGGTAAGATTGAGACCTTTTCCTTGCTTTTCTAACTTAGTTAATACTCTAATACTATGTTCGTTATGTCTAAAACCATCTGGCAATAGCTTATCTAAAACTTCTTCTCCATTATGAGCAAAAGCCACATGTCCTATGTCATGCCCCATTGCAATAGCTTCAATTAAGTCTTCATTAAGTCCTATTCCCTTACCTATAGTTTTGGCTATCTGTGACACTTCTAAGGTATGTGTAAGCCTTGTTCTATAGTGGTCTCCCCAGGTTTTTATATATACCTGAGTTTTATGTTTAAGTCTTCTAAACGACTTACTGTGAATTATTCTATCCCTATCTACCATAAAACAAGTTCTTATTTCATCTTTCCTCTCATGAGTCCTTCTTCCCTTAGAATTTGATGAAAATGCTGCTTGTTTTATTAGGATCAATTTTTCATTTTTTTCAATTTTTTCTCTTACAATCATATAAACCACCTTATAATTTAATTCTATATTTATAGTAAAACTCCTTTTTTTAATGTAAATGTATATTGTAAAAAGTTTTTTAATATTATTATATGGAGATAACTTTTTAAGGAGTTGTTATTAATAATGCCTCACCCTGCTAAAGAGTGTAATATAACCTTATTATCTGAAGAAAATGTACAAAAATACGTACTTCCGCATTATGGACTTAATGAAGCACAAATAGAAAGAGTTAAATTTAAAAATACCGATAAGCAAAGAGCTGTTTATAGAGTAGATTATTTAGATAAAACTTATTGTTTAAAAAAAGTTTACTTTTCGAAGCAAGAATTATTATTTGTCTATTCTGCCATAGAATGGTTTTTTAGAAACGATATAAATGTTCCAAGGATACTTCCTAACAATGACAGAGGTAGATTTGTTAATTTTAATAATATGCTATTTATACTAACTCCATGGATAGAAGGTATTAAATGTGATTACGATATTAAAGAACATATTACTTCCTCTATAAATAACTTATCACTAATGCACGTTAAAGGTAAAAAATTTATACCTATAACTGGAAGTTCACTTAGAAAAAACTTAGAAAACTTTCCTTATTCCATCAATAAACATTTTCAACAAATTTTAAACTGTTCTAATCTTGCATTTAAATACAAAGATAAATTTTCAAAATTGTTCCTACAACATTTTAGCATTAATTCTTTACTAGCTGAAACTTCAGTAAAAGCATCTTCAACAATGTGTAAAGAAAACCTTAGCATATCACTATGTCACCTTGATTATGTAAACAAAAATATAATTTTCGATAGAAGTACTAATATATGGGTTATAGATTTTGATAAATGTGGCATAGACTATTGTTGTCATGATATTTCCTATTTTCTCAGAAGATTACTCAGAAGAACTAATAATAACTGGAACTTAGACATTACAATAGAATGCTTAGATTTATATGATAATATTAATCCACTGAACATAGACGACTATAAGTATATTTTTTCATACTTATGTTTTCCACAAAAGTTCTGGAAATTATCAAGAGATTATTATAATAATGTGTCCAAATGTAACCATAATTCTTTTTTTTATCTACTTAAAAATTCTTTAGAATACGATAACAATCAGTTAAATTTTGCAATAAAATTTGGAAAATATATTGAAAATAAATTTAATACTAAAATAATATAATAAAACTGCTGACTTAATAAAGCCAGCAGTTTTATATTTTACTTTCTTGGATTTTTAATTTGAGCTTGTGCAGCAGCAAGTCTTGCTACTGGAACTCTAAATGGTGAACATGATACATAATCAAGTCCAACATTGTGGAAAAATTCAACAGAAGATGGATCTCCTCCATGTTCTCCACATATTCCCAGGTGAATATCTGGTCTTGTTTGTTTTCCAAGTTCTACACCCATCTTAACAAGCTTACCAACTCCATTTTGATCTAATCTTTGGAATGGGTCAAATTCATATATCTTCTTATCATAGTAATCGCCTAAGAATTTACCTGCATCGTCCCTTGAAAAACCAAATGCCAACTGAGTTAAATCATTTGTTCCAAATGAGAAGAATTCAGCTTCTTGAGCTATTTCATCAGCTGTAATAGCAGCCCTTGGTATTTCTATCATAGTACCTACTAAATATTTTAATTCAATACCTGATTTATCTATTATTTCATTAGCAACTCTTATAACTATATCCTTTACAAATTTTAATTCCTTAATTTCTCCAATAAGTGGAATCATTATTTCAGGAACTATATCGTAATTCTTTCTCTTTTTAACATCTATAGCAGCTTCTATTATTGCTCTTGTTTGCATTTCTGCTATTTCAGGATAGGATACTGCAAGTCTGCATCCTCTATGTCCCATCATTGGGTTAACTTCATGTAAAGATGCAACTGTTGCCTTTAATTCTTCAAAACCTACTTCCATTTCTTTAGCTAAATCTTTAATGTCTTCTTCATCATTAGGTAAGAATTCATGTAGTGGTGGATCTAAGAATCTTATAGTTACTGGTCTACCTTCCATAGCTTCATAAATTCCTATAAAATCTTCTCTTTGCATTGGTAACAATTTATCTAAAGCTTTTCTTCTTTGATCTTCAGTTTTTGAAATTATCATTTCTCTAACTGCTGGTATTCTATCTTCATCAAAGAACATATGCTCTGTTCTGCAAAGTCCTACACCTTGTGCTCCAAATTTAACTGCATGCATTGCATCTCTTGGAGTATCTGCATTAGTTCTAACTCCCATTGTTCTTATTTCATCTGCCCAAGCCATATATGTTCCAAAATAACCGCTAATTTCTGGTTCTACTGTTTTGATCGCTTTACCATATACATTTCCTGTACTGCCATCTAGTGATATATAATCTCCCTTATGATATACATTTCCACTTACTTCGAAAGTTTCATTTTTTTCATTTATTCTTATATCACCACAACCAGCTACGCAGCAAGTACCCATACCTCTTGCAACTACTGCTGCATGTGAAGTCATTCCACCCCTAACTGTTAGTATTCCTTCAGCTGCAACCATTCCTTCTATATCTTCAGGTGAAGTCTCTAATCTTACTAGTACAACCTTTTCTCCTTGTTCATGATGTTCTTTGGCATCTTCTGCTGTAAAGTAAACCTTACCACAAGCAGCCCCTGGTGATGCAGGTAATCCTTTAGCTATTACTTTTGCAATTTTTATCTCTGCTTGATCGAAGTTGGGATGTAAAAGCGCATCAAGTTGCTTAGGATCAACCTTTAATATAGCTTCTTCTTTTGTAATTAAACCTTCACTCACCATATCAACAGCTACTTTTAATGCAGCTTGAGCTGTCCTCTTACCATTTCTTGTTTGCAAAAAATATAATTTGCCTTGCTCTATGGTGAATTCCATATCTTGCATATCTTTATAGTGGTTTTCAAGATTCTGTGCTATAGTCATAAATTGATCATAGCATTCTGGCAAATCCCCTTTTAATTTTGCAATTGGTTGAGGTGTTCTTATACCTGCAACCACATCTTCACCTTGTGCATTAATCAAATATTCTCCAAATATAAGTTTTTCACCAGTAGCTGGATTTCTAGTAAATGCAACACCTGTTCCTGATGTTTCTCCCATATTACCAAATACCATTGATTGAACATTTACAGCAGTTCCCCAATCTCCTGGTATATCATTCAATCTTCTATAAACAATAGCTCTTGGATTATCCCAAGAACTAAATACTGCAGTTATAGCTTCTATTAACTGTTCTTTAGGCTCTTGAGGAAATGGCTTGCCCATTTCTTTCATGTATATACCTTTAAATTGTTTTACTACTTCTTTTAAATCTGAAGCACTTAAATCTGTATCAAATTTAGCTCCTTTAACTTCTTTAACTTTGTCTAGTACATCTTCAAATTTTCTTTTTTCAATCCCCATAACTACATCTGAAAACATTTGTATGAATCTTCTATAAGAATCATAAGCAAACCTTTCATTATTTGTTAACTTACTTAAACCTTCTACAGTACTATCATTTAATCCTAGATTTAAAATTGTATCCATCATTCCTGGCATTGAAACTCTGGCCCCTGATCGTACTGAAACTAATAAAGGATTTTCTACATTTCCAAACTTTTTATTTGTCTTTTCTTCCATAGTACTCAATGCTCTATAAACCTGAGAAACTATATCTTCATTTATTACTTTACCATCTTCATAATATTTAGTGCAGGCTTCAGTGGACACTGTAAAACCTTGCGGAACTGGTATCCCCAAGTTTGTCATTTCTGCAAGATTAGCACCTTTTCCACCTAACAAATTTCTCATAGTGGCATTACCTTCACTAAAAAGATAAACATATTTTTTGTTTTCCATAAGTAACATCCCCTTTGATTGTTTTTTTGCTATATTTTTTTGTATATGTTAACGGATATTTAACCGTTACCTAACAATTTATAATTTAGCTATTTTCCCCCATTTTTACAAACAATCTTGTTATATTAGTTTTAGAAACCTTGCCGACAATTCTAAGTATTTCCTTTGTACCATTATAAGACTTTTCTACTACAGGTAAACTATCTACCTCATGTTCCATTATTTTATGTGCAGCTAAATATGCATTATCCTCTTTTTCAACAAACACAATATTAGGCATTCTAGTCATTATTATGCCTACAGGTACTTTATGCATATCTGTACCACCCATAGCTATTTTAAGAAAATCTTTTCTTGAAACAGCACCAGTAAGTACTCCATTATTTTCTATAAATAGTGTTCCTACATCATTTAAAAATAAATGTACTATGGCATCATATACTGTTGCATTTTCATCCACTACTACAGGCTTAGACATTATATCCTGTACCTTGATATTTCTTATATAATCATATACTAAACTATAAGAAGGTTTTTGTGAGTATATATATCCAACTTTTGGCTTTGCCTCTAATATATTTGTCATAGTTAATACAGCCAAATCTGGCCTTAGTGCAGCCCTTGTAACACTTAATTTAGATGCTAGTTTTTCACTTGTTATAGGCTCATTCTCTTTTACTAATTTTATTATTTGTTCCTGCCTTGGTGATAACTTAATAATGTTCACCCTCCCTCTTTATCCTTAACTTTTAAATAAAAATTTTAGTTAAAGAAGTTTTACTCAGCTTTAGTGTGCTATATGTACTTACTATTATTATAACATTATACAACAATAAGTAGTATATAACTTTTATTTTTTATTTTAAATTTACTGAATATTCTACATTAATTATATTTTTCTTCAATTCTCATTAATTATCTTTAAATTTCATTTATAAACAATTAACCCAAATTATGTATTTTTTACGCTGCAATAAAAAATCAGCAATGAAAATCTTATTCTTTGACTATCCATTACAATACTCTAGTTCTGGTATCTAGAATAAAGAACAGCTATATCTCTGAATAATAATTTCTAAGCATTAGGCTAAATAACATTATAACCTGATGCTTAGAAATTTATTTATCGCTGACTTTCCAATTATTTTTCAGTCTTACTTATCCTTATCATTATTTTCTATATCATCAAATTTTACAGTATAGCTATAAGTATTTTCTTCTTTTCTATTTTCATTTTTACCTGAAAATTTTTCTTTTACAGTATTGGCAGCATCAAATACCTTATCTTTTACATCTTGCATTGTATCTTTTACATTAGTTTTTATAACTTTATTTACTATTTCTATGGTTCCATCATCTTTAGTAATCTCTATAGTAACTTTAGTAAACACTGCTGTTAATATGCCTATTGCAATAAGTGGTGGCCATACTAATACTGTTAAAGTGGCTGCAATACCTGCATTAACAGGAATATCAACAACTATTTTGTCATCTTTTTTTATCTTTATTCTATTTATGTTGCCTTTTTTAACTAAATCCTTTATCCAATCTAAAAATTCATCCTTTGTTGTATATATGTCATTCATAGTTGATTTTTTATTTTGCTCAAGATATATTAATGCGTCCACTACATTTGCTTCACAAACCTCCAAGGCTTCCTTAGCTTCTGTATAAGTAACTCCTGTTCTTTCTCTTACGATATCAATTTTTTCTAATGTAATTTCACTCATTTACTTCACTCCTTTTTAATAGTTTATCACTTATATAATTTAAATTTTACATCATTCAAATTTTGTTAAACAATTAAGTATATCTAAACTTTTAGGTCTTCTAAAATAACTTTGATCAATAAATTGAAATAATACTTTGTAGAGCTCATCTTTTATTTCTTTTGATAAATTAACTCTATATACATTTTCTAGAGGAATTTTAGATAAATATTTAAGAGCATTATATGCTGGATAACTTACATTAATACCATTGACTTTTGCACATTCATTACAAATCCCTCCAGAATACTGTAAACTTATATAGTTAGAAGTATTTATTTTTTTTCTACACATACAGCAATGTTCTAAATTAAAACCATATCCTGTAATTTGTAAAGCTTTTATTTCAAAAGCCCTTGCTAAAATTTCTATATCAACAACTTTATTCTTTAAAAAGTAAAAAGCTGTAATTAGTAATTTAAAAAGTTCTCTATTACTTTCTTCATCTTGCATAGATATGTCTATAATTTCACAAAAATAAGATGCATAAGTTAATTTATCTAAATCATTAAGTAGTTCTTGAAATGAATCTATAGCTGTGCTTTCATTAATTACGTAAAGACTTTTCCCTTTGTAAACTACATAGTCTCCATATGAAAATTGCAAAGTACTAGTAAACAATTTATTACTGCTTTTCTTTGAACCTTTTGCAATAGTAGATATTTTCCCTAATTTTTCGCTAAACAGCCAAACAAGTTTGTCTGATTCTTTTATATCTTGAGTTTTTATAACTACAGCCCTGGTCTTAAATATGGACAGAAAATCACCCCCCACATTTTTCAATTTTTATGGTATATTTTAATAATTAATAATCAAAATATATATTTCGTATTCTAAGTATATTATATACTTAGTGTATAGAATTTATTTATAACCAAGTTCCTTTAAAATACTTGAACTATCTCTCCACTCTTTCTTTACTTTAACCCAGAGCTTCAAATTAACTCTAGCTTGCAAAAATTTTTCTATATCTTGTCTAGCATAAGTGGATATTTTCTTAAGCATAGACCCATTCTTTCCTATTATTATACCTTTATGTGAATCTTTTTCACACAGTATAGTAGCATCTATATGATACATTCCCTTCTCATCCTTTTTCATAGATATAATTTCTACAGCTGTACCATGTGGTACTTCTTGAGAAAGTAATCTTAATGCTTTTTCCCTTATAGTTTCCGCTACAACAAATCTTTCCTGTTGATCTGTGATCATATCTTCTGGATAATATTTAGGTCCTTCATTCATATACTTTACCATAAGTTCTTTTAATTCATCTACATTTTTTCCTTTTAACGCAGATATAGGTATAATTTCTGCAAAACTAAACACCTTTGAGTAATTATCTAAAGTTTTTGCAACTCTTTCTTGAGTATTTTCATCAATTTTATTTAGAACTAAAAATACAGGTACATTACATTCCTTTAGTTGTTCAAGTATGTACATATCGCCTTTTCCAATTTCGTCTTCTGGATTTGTAAGAAATAGTATTAAATCTACTTCTTTTATCGAATCCTGCGCTATTTTAACCATAAATTCGCCAAGTTTATGTTTTGGTTTATGAATACCCGGAGTATCAACAAATACAAGTTGAAAGTCTTTTTCTGTAAGTATAGTTTGTATATTATTTCTTGTTGTTTGAGGCTTACAAGAAACAATGGATAGTTTTTCTCCCATTATTGAATTTAATAGTGTTGACTTTCCCACATTAGGCCTTCCTATTATAGTTATAAATCCTGATTTAAACATAAATTCTCTCCTTATTTCTGTAATCTTTCTTAAGTAAAAAGTTTATACTAATATTTTTTTTATATTTCTAATATTTATTATAAGTAAGTTGTAAATAAATTATAGCACTATCCTTATTCATTGCAACATTTTATTTTATTAATCTCTGCAACATGAATAGTTTAAAGCTTTTTATCCGAATATTCTAAACAATAATATAGTAACTAAAATTCCAAAAATTCCTCCTACAATAACTTCAATTATAGAATGTATTTCCGAATCGACTCTACTTTGAGCAACTATAAAAGCTAATATATAACTCAAAACCACTACCGCCAATTGTCCAGTAATAAGGGCTATAGTGGTAGCTATAGAAAAAGCTATTGCACTATGACCACTTGGCATACCTCCTTTAAGAGGTGTTCCTTCTCCAAAAATAGCTTTCGCTACTAATGTAGTTATACTTACAATAGCTAATATTATAAAAATAACATATGGACTAGTGCTTTTCACCTTCATTATCAATATAAAGTTTATATACTTCAACTTATCCCAAAATATTATATATCCTACAACTACAGCATTTATAGCTGTTACTAAAACACCACCAGCAGCCACATTCTTAGCAACTTTCACCAATGGGTGATAATAATTAGTTGTAGCATCTACAGCAAACTCTATAGCTGTATTTATAAGTTCAGCCATAATTACCATACTAATAGTTATTGTTATCGCTAAAAGTTCTATTTTACTTAAATCATAAAAAAAGCAGGCAGTTAGTACCAATAGAGCTGCAATCATATGTATTTTCATGTTTCTTTGAGTTCTAACTGCATATATAATTCCTTCTATAGCATAGTTGAAACTGTCAAGTAGCTTTCTAACTTCTCTCATAATTTTCATCTACTTTCTTTATATGAATTTATCTTGTTAAATGGAACTTTTCTAATATTTGCTCCTCCCTTTTTCTCATAACTGATTTTTCATCTTCTTCCATATGATCATATCCTAATAAATGAAGTACTGAATGTATGGTAAGATAGATTACTTCTCTAATAAACGAATGATTAAATTCTAAACTTTGTTCCTTTGCTTTTTCAAGCGAAAGTACTATATCACCTAGCACCAAGCTTCCATCATCTAAATCCACATATGAAAAATTAAAATCTTTATAAATATCTTTAAATACTTTTCCTTTTTCATAATCTAACATTGGAAAAGAAAGTACATCTGTAACTTTATCAATATTTCTATTTTCATTATTTATTTCTTCTATTTTTTCATTATCAACAAATATAACACTTACTTCACAAGGAATGTTAACTTTTTCTTCCTGAAGCGCATACTCAATAATGTTTACTATATTTTTTTCTATTTCATCTGAAATTTCTATTTTACTTTGTCTGTCATCTATAAAAATCATATTGACACTCCTTACTTATTTGCCCATTTATCTTCGGGATACTCTATTCTCTGATGATATATCCCTGTAAGAACCTTTAAAAAGGATTTCCTTATTTTATTTATATCTTTTAGTGTAAGATTACAGTTATCCAGTTGACCTTCATTTAATCTATTTTTTATAATTTTGTTAACCATTTCTTCAATTTTACCCTTAGTTGGTTCATTTATAGACCTTACTGCAGCTTCTACTGCATCAGCTAACATTATTATTGCGCCTTCCTTTGTTTCAGGCACAGGTCCAGGATATCTAAAATCTTCTTCTTTAACATCCTCAGGTCTTTCACTTGAATTCTTCATAGTTACATAAAAGTATTTTACAAGAGATGTTCCATGATGCTGCTCTATTATATCTGTTACAGCCTTTGGAATTTTATACTGTTTTGCTAATTCTACACCATCCTTTACATGAGATGTAATTATAAGAGTACTTAAATTAGGAGTAATTTTGTCATGAGGATTATCATTTCCTAATTGATTTTCTTTAAAGAAGTAAGGTCTTTTTATCTTTCCTACATCATGATAATAAGATGCAACTCTTGCAAGCACTGGATTTCCGCCCACTTCCTCTGCAGCTATTTCAGCAAGATTCCCAACTAAGATACTATGATGATAACTTCCTGGAGCTTCCATCAGCAGCCTTTTTAGCAAAGGATGATTAGGATTTGATATTTCTAATAATTTTATAGTAGTTATAACATCAAAAGTACTTTCAAAGAATGGAAGAAGTCCAATAGTGAGAATACCAGATAATATACTTCCAATACATGCAAGTAATGCTTTTTGAGTTACATCAACCCCGTTATTACTTAATAAAAATCCTACTGAAAAAGTTAAAATTACATTCATTATTGAAATATATATCGACGAATATAAAATATCATTTCTTTGCTGCATCTTTTTTAAGATTACAGCACCAATAACAACATTTACTAGAGCCAATATAGTTATTTCTGTGTTAAATTCCACTGCTCTACTTATAAGTACACAATTTAATGCACTTATGGCCAAAGAAACCTTATAATCTACTAAAAGTGTAAAAATCATAGGTATGCAAGCTAAAGGTATTAAAAATGGCGAAATTACAGCTAAACTTCTAGCCAAAAGTATAGCTATACAATTTAATATATTTATCATTATAAGTTTATTAGTATCACTATATATGTCATTATGATACTTATAAAGATAAAACCACTGTAAAAACATTATTAGTAAAATTAGTATACTTAAACAAATATATATGTACCATTCAAAATGATAGTTACTATTTAAAAGACCTAAATCCTTTAATATTTCTATTTGATACTTAGCAACAGGTTCTCCTTCTTTCACTATTATTTGATCTTTTTTTATCATAACAGGAACAACTTTTTTTATTGCATCTTTTTTTAATTCTTCAGTTTTATCTTTGTCATAAAAAAAGTTAGGAGTAATTAGTGAATATTCTATACTGTATGATATATCTTTTAATGATTTAGGAATTTTTGATCCATTTATTTTTAATTGTATGCTTTCCTGTGCTTTTTTAATATCTTCCTGATTATCCTTTTGACTGTTATCACTTATATTATTATTATCATATATATCAGCCATGGTTTTAACCGAAAAATCTTGAACAGTTTTCAAATCATCTTTACTTAACCTTATAAGGGTTAAATAATCATCATCTGATAAACTTATCTCCACATTACTTTTTAGCTTTTGAAGCTTATCTTTTTCTTCACCAGTACCATCTTTTATTTGTAATAACTTAGAAAAAAATGAATTTATCTTATTTATAACTTCAGTTTTTACTTCTGGTTTTTTATTATATTGTATCGGTACAGAATCAGTAGCTTGCTGTATTCTTGCTGCTGTAGATACCTCATCTTTAACCTCTCTTGGTGCTTTTATATCTACTTTAGCAATGTCACCTTCCTTCAAGCTATACTTCTTAGTTACTGTAGATGTTACTAATACAGAAAAAATAAATATAAATGTTAAAATAAAAATAATTATTTTATTTGTTTTTTCTTTGGCAAAAAAATTCCTTATGGACAATTCTCCCATGTTAACCACCTTTTCATTCATATGTATCCATATTTTATCTAAAGATTACATACTGCATAAATTCAACCAAACCCAGATGAGTAAAATATCCAAATGGTATTTTACCACTTTGTCTTTACCCAATCTGAATTAAGCTTTACTTTGTTACATTTTGCTTAAGTTTATAATCAATTAAGTATAAAAGAACCTTTATTGTATAGGTTGCTCTAAAGCCACATTTTCTTCAGCTACAACTAATACTCTAATTCTATAAGAATCTCCCTGCTCATAACTCTCTATTTTATCTACAATTTTAACAGATTTATCTAAGTTTGCACATATCTTTGAATAAAGTTCATCATATGTATCATTTATTACCTTTTGAGGATCCTTATGAACAGTAGTTTCTTTTACTTCATAATAATTTTCAATATTAACACATAATCTTTTATCTTCTATTTTATCATATTTAATAAATTTATTTGGCGATTTTTTTAAATATAGCTTTTTGCCGTTAAATTTTATATATATATCTTGTGATTTTTTACCTGTACGTTCTCTTTTTAAATTATCAATTTTTACATCCTTAATTTGTTCATAAAAAGTTCTACATATTACATTCCCAACTGCATGAACAGCATAAGTTGAATTTTCATTTCCTTGTTCTCCCTTTACTACAATTTGTCCTTTTCTAATCATATCTCCCTTTTTAACTACAGACGTTCCCGCTTTAGTATATACTCTTATCACTTCACCATCCTTTTTAGCAACTAAGTTGCAAGGTTTGTCGTCAGCTACTACATTAGGTGGTGATTGTCTTTCCATTGCAGAAACTTTAAGTTTTGCTCCATCAATTCTAGCCTTTACCCACATTACATTGTCATTATTTCTCATAAGATTTTCTTCTACTTCGTAAACATTTATGTTTTTCTTATTAATTCCAGGCCTTATGCCATAAGATTTAAGCTGTTGTCGTATTTCATAAGGGGTCAAATTATGATCTACATTTATTTCTATACTCCATATAAATGTAGATAAATAATAAATTATGCCTACAAACAATATTATACCAATTACAAAAGCAATTCTTCTTTTTATTTTAATTAGAAAAAATGCAAATCCTCTTCTTTTAACTATCTTTACTTTAGTTTTTGTTCTTTTAGCTATATCCTTAAGCTTAATATAATCTTTTAAACTTATATCTATATTCAGGGTAGTAATGTCTTTTTTTATAACATTTCTTGCACTAATTCCATTTTGCCATAAAAGATTGATAAATTTTTCAGGTATAAGAGATCGAGCTTCTATAGTTATTATACCACTTTTATATTTTTGGAAATTAAACTTACTCATTTGCCTCATAAATTATGGATTTAAATTTCCCACCTACTGTTATGGTACTTCCTCCCATGAACAGTATTTCAAAATTAACTCCATTTATAGATATCAATCCTATACCTGAATTTATCTTTACTTCATTTTCATTAAACACTACTATCCCTTTATGATTTTCTATTACTATTTCATTATGTCCTGTCACTGTAATTTTAGGTACATTTAAAATTATGTCTCTAGGTAAATCTAGCTTGTCTGCAATATCTTGTTTTGCTCTATTAAACTTTCCCTTCACCTTATCACCTCTAAAAATACTTCCATACTAATTTATGAAGAAGATTTTTAATAAATGACAAAATAAAAAAGGTTGAGAATATCTCAACCTTTTATTTATTTAAATATTGCTTTACAATCTGACTTACAAGTTTACCGTCTGCTCTACCTTTTGTTTTAGGCATGATCAAAGTCATAACTTTGCCCATATCCTTAATGCTACCTGCACCTACTTCATCAACTGCTTGACGAACAATTTCGGAAATCTCCTCTTCACTTAACTGCTGAGGAAGGTAACCTAACAAGATTTCTATTTCCTCATTTGCCTTATCAACTAAATCCTGCCTATTTCCTTTTTCAAATTCTAATATAGCTTCACGTCTCTGTTTAACTTCTTTTGCTAAGACTTCAATAACTTGCTCATCACTAAGCTTATTACCATCAGTCTTTTCAACTTGTAAAACAGCCGCTCTTGCCATACTTATTGTTTCAGCCTTAGACTTTTCTTTTGCTTTTAAGGCTTGCTTCCAATCTTCTTGTAGTCTTTCTTTAAGAGACATTAACTTAGTACCTTCTTTCAAAGAATTCTATTTAAACTTTCTCTTTCTTGCAGCTTCAGATTTCTTTTTTCTCTTTACGCTTGGTTTTTCATAATGTTCTCTCTTTCTAACTTCTGAAAGAACACCAGCTCTAGCACATTTTCTCTTAAATCTTCTCAATGCACTTTCTATAGTTTCATTTTCTCCAACTTTTATTTCTGACATATTTTATCCCTCCCTCCGCTAGCTCAATCTAATTTAAAAAAAATTAAACACAGCCAATGTAGGTTACATAGCACATTGTTTATTATACAACATAGATTTACAAGCTGTCAACAATTTCATTTAGATTTAACCAGGAGGCCACTGAAGGTTTCTTCCTCCTAATACATGAAAATGAATATGTGGTACTGACTGTCCTCCATCTTCTCCACAGTTACTAACAATTCTGTATCCTGTCTTATCTATACCTAACTTTTTAACTATTTCTTTTAACACAATAAACACATGTGCTACTATTTTTGAATCTTCATCTGTTAACTCATTTAAACTGCTTATATGCTTTTTAGGTATTATTAATATGTGGGCTGGTGCACCAGGACTTATATCTTTAAAGCTTAGCACTATGTCATCCTCATAAACTTTTTCGCAAGGTATTTCACCTTTTATTATTTTACAAAAAATGCAATCTTCCATGATTTCACCTCCTTTAAAGTTGTCCGATTATTATTAAATATAAAATTTATATAACTGTAAACTTCATAATATAAAATTAAGTTTTACTTGATAATATTCAATATTTAATAAAAATATCCTTCTAAAAATAAATTTTTCTTTTCAAATTTATTATATAATCTATGATAAGTTAAATTTAACAATCATTTAGTAAGCTTCCTTCTAATGCTCCATTTTTAGTTTGTACAATTTCAGTATTTTTAATACTTCCTGATATATCTTTTTGAGACTCTGATATTACTTTTATATAATTAGGAGTATATCCTTCATACAAATCTTTTGAATTATTACATTTTTGTTCGTATAAAACTTTCATATTCCTTTCCAAAAACTTTTTCATAAATTCTTCTTCCATAATCTTATCTAACTCTATAAGTTTTCTGCTTCTCTCATCTTTAATATTACCATCTACTGAATTTTTCATCTCAGCAGCTTTTGTTCCTTTTCTAGGACTATATTTAAATACATGAATTTTTGACAATTTTATTCTTTTCAAAAATTCATAAGTGGTATTAAATTCTTCTTTCGTTTCTCCTGGAAAACCAACAATAATATCTGTAGTTATTGACACATCATTAATATTATATCTTAAATCTTCTACAATTTTTTCATACTCTCCAGCAGTATATCTTCTATTCATTCTTTTTAGAGTTTCATTACATCCGCTTTGAAGTGATAAATGAAAATGAGGACATAATTTTTTAAGAACACTTATTCTTTCTATTACACCTTCTGTAAAGAATTGTGGATCTATTGAACCTATTCTTACTCTTTCTATACCAGGAATTTTATCTATCTGCTCTAATACAGAAAGTAAGCTGCACTTCTCTTCTAAATCAACTCCATAAGAAGCAGTATGTATTCCTGATAAAATTATTTCTTTAAATCCATGTGCTGCAAGTTCTTTAACTTCACTTATAACTTTTTCTGGCGGCTTACTGCACACGGCACCTCTTGCAAAAGGAATTAAACAATATGAACAGAATCTATTACAACCATCTTGTATTTTTAGGAATGCTCTAGTTTTATCTTGATAACTTTCTATATTCAATTCTTCAAAAGCATTGTTTTTCATTACTTCTTTAACTTCTACTACTTGTTTTCTTTCTTCTCTTACTCTATTTACCCAATAAACTATTTCACCCTTATTTCTAGTTCCAAGTACAACATCTACTCCATCAATTTGAGATACTTCTTCTGATGCAATTTGCGAATAACATCCTACAACTGCTATGACAGCATCTTCATTTTCCCTTCTGGCTCTATGTATCATCTGTCTAGACTTTTTATCTCCCATGTTAGTCACTGTACATGTATTTATAACATAAACATCTGCATATTCTTCAAAATGTACTACTTCGTAGCCATCTTTTATAAATTTTTCTATCATAGCTTCTGTTTCATACTTATTAACCCTACAGCCTAAAGTAGCAAAAGCAACTTTCATTAAAATATTCCTCCTTTTAGTCAGAACACTGAGCAATTAAAATTGCTCGTTAAAGCCCACTGTGGAACACTGAGCAATTAAAATTGCTCGTTAAAGCCCATTTAGGGCTTTAACCTCCTAAATCTCCTAATTCATACATAAGTAAAGACATACATACAAAACCAGCAGTTTCTGTTCTAAGTATTCTAGGTCCTAGTGTAACTATATGAGCACCTAGCTTCTCTAAAGCTTCTATTTCTGATTGTTCAAATCCACCTTCTGGTCCTATTATTATTCCTATTTTCTTTATACTGTCTTTATCTATGTTATTTACAACTTTCTTTATTCCATAATCTTCTGCATTTTCATAAGGAACTACAATTAAATCTATCTGTTTTAGGACTTCTAAGAGACTCTGAAACTCTATTGGTGTATTAATCTTAGGTACTAAACTTCTTTTACTCTGTTTGCAAGCTTCTAAAGCAATTCTACACCATCTATCTATTTTCTTAAATTCACCTAGTTCATTTTTAACTACAACTCTTTCCGTAACTATAGGTGTTACTTCTTTTACACCTAATTCTGTAGTTTTTTGAACTATTAAGTCCATCTTAGCAGACTTTGGCAACCCTTGGAATAAATAAACCTCTATATTACTTTCATTATTAAGCGGAAGCTGTTTTATAAATTTTACAACAACTTGTTTCTTGTTTATTTCTTCTATTTCTCCTAAGAATTCTTCACCTTCACAATTATTTATGTTAACTTTATCTCCAACTTGAAGCCTTAAAACTTTATATATATGTTTTACATCATCACCACTGATAACAGCAGAATCACCATTTATGTCGTTTTTATTAACAAAGAACTTATGCATAATACACCACCTTTTAAAATTGCAACAAAAAATCTACTAAAGTTTTGCAGCTATACATACCCATTCCCCATCAACGTTTACTTCTTCTATATTAAATCCTGAACTTTCTAATTTATTTACAACATCATCTTTTCTATCTAGTATTATACCAGAACATATAAATCTTCCACCTGGAACTATAAAGTCCTTTACTCCATCTGTTAAAAATATTATTACGTCAGCAATAATGTTAGCTACAACTATATCTGCTTTTCCCTGAACTACTTCCATAAGATTTCCATGAAGTATTTTTATATTATCAACATCATTATATTTAACATTTTCTGATGCAGATTTTACTGCTACAGGGTCTAAGTCTACACCTATAACCTCTTTTGCTTTAAGTTTTGCAGCAGTTATAGCAAGTATACCTGAACCTGTTCCTATATCAAATATTTCAGATTCAGGTTTTACATATTTCTCTAGCGCCTTTATACACATTCTTGTAGTTTCATGTGTACCTGTTCCAAAAGCCATTCCTGGATCAAGTTCTACAACTAATTCATCATCCTTTTTCGAATAATCTTCCCATATAGGTTTTACTACTACTCTTTCACCTACTTTAGTTGGCTTATAATACTTCTTCCAATTATTTTCCCAATCTTCTTCATTTACTTTGCATACTGTAATCAAACCTTTACCCTTATCTATACCAAACTTCTCTAGATTATTAATGCTCTCTTTTATATATCTTAAATATCCATCAAGTTTTTCATTTTGTTTATAATAACCTTTAATTATTGCTCCTTCTTTAACATTTAATAATGATTCATCAAAGTAATCCCAATCCCCTGGATGTTTTTTCTTAAATTCTATATCTTCAGGGTCCTCTATTGAAACTCCTTTAACTTCAGTATTATATAATATACCTGTTACAGCCTCCACCGCTTCACTACTAGTAACTATTGATACTTCTATCCATTCCTTATCCATAAACAACCTCCACAGAATTAATTAATCTTTTTATCACATTTACTTTATAATTATAGACTTAATATGTCAATAAAAAACTTTGTTTCCCAAAATTTTGAGAAACAAAGTTTTTTTATTTTAAATTATCTTTTAGCTTGTCAATAAAAGATTTTTTATTGTGTTTTCCTTCTGCCATTTCGCCACTTGCTTCAGCATACATATAAAGAGCTTCTTTCTGTTTCTGGTTTAAATTTTTAGGAATATCTACTACTACATTAACATATTGATCTCCTCTACCATGTGAGTTAACTCTAGGTACTCCTTTACCTTTTAATCTAAACACAGTTCCAGGCTGAGTTCCTGCTGGAACATCATATTTAACATCTCCATCTATAGTTGGTACTGTTAATTCTACTCCCAAAACAGCTTTCACAAAACTTATATGAGTATCTATATAAATATCAAAGCCTTTTCTCTTAAATTTATCGCTAGGCATTACTCTTATATTTACATACAAATCTCCTGCTGGGCCACCATTATTTCCGTGCTCGCCCTGACCCCTTATAGGCATTACATTACCAGTATCTACACCTGCTGGTACATTTATTTTTATTTTTCTTTGTTTTCTTACTTTTCCTTTTCCCTTACATTCTGGACAAGGATCTGTTATTATCTTTCCTTTACCACCACATTTATCACAAGTACTCATACTTACAAAGCTTCCTAATGGAGTATTCCTTTGAACTCTCATTTGACCAGTTCCACCACATTTATCACAAGTATGTGCACTTGTTCCTGCCTTAGCTCCTGTTCCATTACATTTTTCACAATTTTCGCTTCTTGTTATGTTTACCTGCTTTTCAGCTCCAAAAACAGCTTCTTCAAAAGTCAAATTCAAGTTATATTCAAGATCAGCTCCCTTTTCAGGACCATTTCTCCTTTTCCCGTTTCCACCAAATCCTCCGCCAAAGAAGGAATCAAATATATCTCCAAAGCCTCCCATATCTGAGAAATCAAATCCTCCAAAACCGCCCTCAAATCCACCAGCTCCATTAAAATCAGTAGTTCCATACTGATCATATTGAGCTTTTTTCTGTGGATCTGAAAGTACCTGATAAGCTTCATTTAACTCTTTAAACTTTTCTTCTGCTTCCTTATCACCAGGATTTCTATCTGGATGGTATTTTAATGCTGATTTTCTAAACGACTTTTTTATTTCATCTTCACTTGCACCTTTTTCAAGTCCAAGTACTTCATAATAATCCTTTTTCGCCATCCCTGTTTTCACCACCTAATATAAATATTAAAATTCTATAATTATTTTTCTTACTCAAATTAAGGGAAGAGTATAACCCCTCCCTTAATTATCACAATTATATATTATACACTATATATGTCTAATTAGTGAATATTTTTATTTGTCATTTTCAACTTTATAATCTGCATCTACTACATTATCATCATTCTTTGGTCCTGCATTATTTTGTCCTGCACCAGCTGCTCCACCCATGTTGTTTGGATCAAATCCTGCACCTTGTGCTCCTGCTGCTCCTTCTGGATTTGCTGCTTGATATATTTTTGATGATACTGCATAGAAAGCTTGAGTTAAGTCTTCAGTAGCTTTCTTTATAGCTTCTAAGTCATCTCCATCTTTTACTGCATTAACAGCTTTAACTTTTTCTTCTATATTAGCTTTATCTTCTGCTGATACTTTATCTCCAAGATCTTTTAATGTTTTTTCTGTCTGGTAAACAGCCTGATCAGCATTATTCTTTACTTCTATAGATTCTTTTCTCTTTTTATCTTCTTCAGCAAATTTTTCTGCATCTTTAACAGCTTTATCTATTTCATCATCATTTAAGTTAGTAGAAGCAGTAATTGTAATATTAGCTTCTTTTCCTGTTCCTTTATCCTTAGCAGAAACATTAACTATACCATTAGCATCTATATCAAAAGTAACTTCTATTTGAGGAATTCCCCTTTGTGCTGGAGCTATTCCCGAAAGTGTAAATCTTCCAAGAGTTTTGTTATCAGCAGCCATTTGTCTTTCACCTTGAACTACATGTATTTCGACAGAAGTCTGTCCGTCTGCAGCTGTTGAGAATACCTGACTCTTTTTAGTTGGTATTGTAGTATTTCTCTCAATTAATGGAGTAGCAACTCCTCCTAAAGTTTCTATACCAAGTGTCAATGGAGTAACATCAAGAAGTAATACATCTTTAACATCTCCTGTTAAAACTCCTGCTTGAATAGAGGCTCCTACAGCAACACATTCATCTGGATTAACTCCCTTTGAAGGTTCTTTCCCAGTAAATTGTTTAACTGCTTCTTGAACTGCTGGTATTCTTGTAGATCCACCAACAAGTATAACTTTATTTACATCATTAATTGTAAGTCCAGCATCTTGAAGTGCTTTCTTCATTGGCTCTATTGTTCTTTGAACTAAATCATGAGTTAATTCATTAAATTTAGCTCTAGTTAAAGTCATATCTATGTGCTTTGGACCAGTTGCATCTGCTGTTATAAATGGAAGATTTATGTTAGTTTGCATTGATGATGATAATTCAATTTTAGCTTTTTCAGCAGCTTCTTTTAATCTTTGTACAGCCATTTTATCATTTCTTAAATCTATTCCATTTTCAGCTTTAAATGTGTCTGCTATATAATTCATTACTTTTTCATCAAAGTCATCTCCACCAAGTTTTGTATCACCATTTGTTGATTTAACTTCAAATACGCCATCGCCAAGTTCTAGTATAGATACATCAAAAGTACCGCCACCTAAGTCATATACAAATATTTTTTGATTTGTATCCATTTTATCCATACCATACGCAAGTGATGCTGCTGTTGGTTCATTTATTATTCTTAATACTTCAAGTCCTGCTATTTTTCCAGCATCTTTTGTTGCTTGTCTTTGACTATCATTAAAGTAAGCTGGAACTGTTATAACAGCTTGAGTAACTGTTTCACCAAGGTAAGCTTCAGCATCAGCCTTTATTTTTTGAAGTACCATTGCTGATATTTCCTGTGGAGTATAATCTTTTCCATCTATATTTGTTTTATGGTTTGTTCCCATATGTCTCTTTATTGATATTATTGTTTTATCAGGATTTGTTATTGCCTGTCTTTTTGCTACCTGTCCTACTAATCTTTCACCATTTGCTTGGAATGAAACTACTGATGGAGTTGTTCTTGCTCCTTCTGAGTTTGTTATAACTACTGGTTCTCCACCCTCCATAACTGCTACACATGAATTTGTTGTTCCTAAATCAATTCCTATAACTTTTGACATATTAATTTACCTCCTAAAATATCAAATGAATTAACATTTTTCTATATCCTTATTATTTATAATAAAATTTAATTTGCAACTTTAACCATACTATGTCTTAAAACTTTATCGCCTCTTTTATATCCCTTTTGGAATACTTCTACTACTTGATTTTTTCCATACTGTTCATCATCAACATGCATTACTGCATTATGAACATTAGGATCAAATTCTTCATCTGCTCCAATTTCTTCTACTTCTAATTTTTCTAAAGCATCACTAAATTGCTTTATAGTCATTTCTATTCCCTTTTTTAAATCTTCTACACTGCCATCTACAGTTATAGCTCTTTCAAGATTATCTAGTACTGGTAAAAACTCCTTTAGGATATCTTCGCAAGCATTTGTATATATGCCTTCTTTTTCCTTTGCAGTTCTTTTTCTAAAGTTATCATATTCTGCCACTGTTCTTGCCAATCTATCCTTAAAAGTTTGATTTTCATTATCTAACCTAGTATTTTCTTTAGCTAATTTTTCATTTTCATTTTTTATTTCATCAACTAAAGATTCTTGTGATTTTGAATCATCCTCTTGTGAATTTTCATCTTTCTCTTCTTCATTTACATCTTGGTCTTTATCAACCTTTTCTTCTACATTTTCCTCAATTAATTCACTCTGCTCTTCCACCTTAACTTGTTCTTCCTTCGACATTTAAATAACTCCTCCAATCTAGCATTTTCTAAATTGCTATCATATATTTTAAAGCCTATTTTGTTATCCATCTTGAGGATACATATGAGTTAGGATATAATTTAACTCTTTAACTACATTAGCCATTAAAGATATTATCTTTGAATAAGGCATTCTAGTTGGTCCAATTACTCCTATTTCTCCTACAGGCTTATCATTTATACTATATATTGCTGAAATTACACTGCATTGTTCTGCACCTTCTATAAAATTTTCAGTTCCTATTTTTACAGACATATTAGCACCGCTGTTTAAAAGCCCACTTATTTTATCCTTGTTATCTAACAATGACAAAAACTCACGTGCTCTTTCTATGTCCTTATATTCTGGATAATTAAATATATTAGTTGAACCTTCAGTATAAATTTCAGATTTATCAACTGTATTTAAACTTTCATATAATACAGGAATTATAGCATTGAATATATCATCATATCCTTTTAAATCACTTCTTAAGTTATTTATAACTTCTAAATTTATTTGATCACAATTTAAATTTTTCAATCTAGTATTTAACACATTGCTTAATTTTGTAAGCACATCTGAAGCAACAGCTTTCCCTACTCTAATCACATTATTCTTTATCAATCCACTATCTGTAATTATTAACAATAATATATTATTACAATCAATATCTAAAAGCTGAACATGCTTTATGGAGCTTTTCCCTACAGATGGAGCTTTTACAATACAGGCCATTCTAGTTAATTCAGATAAAATAGAAGTAGCTTGTTTTAATATCCTATCAACCTCAAACAACGCTGTATTTAAAATATGTGTTTTTATCATATATTCTTCTTCAGGTGTTAAATTAGGTAAATGCATAAGCTTATCTACATAAAGTCTATATCCCTTATCAGAAGGCTTTCTCCCAGAAGAAGTATGAAGTTGTTCAAGATATCCCATTTCTTCAAGGTCTGCCATTTCATTTCTTATAGTAGCAGAACTTATACCCAAATTATACTTTTTTGCTATGGTCCTGGATCCTACAGGTTCAGCAGTATTTATAAAATCATTTATTATTGCCTGAAGTATTTTTATTTTCCTTTCATCCATTTCCATAATCTCACCTCTTTATTAGCACTCGTTGTTGTTGAGTGCTAATTGCTATGATTAAAAAATAGCACTCATAATTTTATTTGTCAATACTACTTAATTAACTTTATTTGTACAGATAAACTTATATACAAGTTTAAAATAGCTAAATATTAAAATTTCTCTGTTTTTCTAACGAAATCTATCAAAGTCTTTAAATTAAGTTAATATAAAGTCACACATGACACTATTAGACACTTCTATACCTCTTTTACTTAAAAATAATTTATCATCTTCACATATAATCATGCCATTATCTACATATTTTTTTATAACATTGGGATATATATTATAAATATCTACACCAAATCTCCTATTAAATTCTGTTATAGATATGCCAGATATTTTTCTAAGTCCCATAAAAACGAATTCTTCTATATTATCTTCTTTGGAGTTTTCATGCTTATCAAGTTCTAAATCCTTATTTTCTCTTATATTCTTGATGTACTCTTGTATGTTTTCATTTTTTCTATATCTTAAATTATCTATATAAGAATGAGCTCCTGACCCACATCCCACATATTCTTGTAAATTCCAGTATACTAAATTATGCTTACACTCTTTACCTGGTTTTGAAAAATTAGATATTTCATATTGTCTATAACCTTTGCTTTTTAAAAATTTTATGCCATATCTATACATTTTTCTTTCTATTTCTTCTTCTGGCAAAATTAACTTTCCTTTTTGATCCATGGAATAAAAAGGAGTACCTTCTTCAATTATAAGACTATAGCAAGATATATGCTCCGGATTTAACTCTACTACTTTATCTAGAGTTTCTTCCCATTGCTCAATGTTTTGATCTGGTAATCCAAACATTAAATCTACATTTATATTTTCAAACCCTATATTTCTTGCCATTTCGTAACTTTTAATAAAATCCTTAACATCATGAATTCTTCCTAACTTTTTCAATATTTTGTTTTGCCAGCATTGAAGTCCTATACTAAGCCTATTAACTCCCATTTCTTTTAAAAGTTTTAATTTTTCTTTTGTAAAAGTTCCTGGATTTCCTTCTACAGTAAATTCTAAGTCTTCACTTTTTTTTAATCTATCTATAGCCTTTTTAATATTATCCCATGCTTCTAAAGTCAAATAGGTGGGAGTTCCCCCACCTATGAATATAGTCTTTATACTTCTTCTAGAACAGATTTCTATGTCACTTGCTAAAGCCTTTGAATAATCTAACATAAGGTTTTCCTTATTGGCAAAAGAAGGGAAATCGCAGTATAAACACTTTTGTCTGCAAAATGGAATATGAATATACAAAGCTACTTCTTTATTGTCATGGATAGTTTCACTTTCTAACATAAAATCATCACACCTTTTATATTGAGAATCTATTTATTCTCCTGTCTTAAGTACTGCCATAAATGCTTCCTGTGGAACTTCTACACTTCCCACCTGTCTCATTCTCTTCTTTCCTTCTTTTTGCTTCTCAAGTAACTTTTTCTTTCTAGATATATCTCCACCATAACACTTTGCTAAAACATCTTTTCTCATGGCTTTAATTGTTTCTCTAGCTATAACTTTGCTGCCTACTGCAGCTTGAATTGGTATTTCAAACATCTGTCTTGGTATTATCTCTTTTAATTTTTCTGCTATAGCTCTACCTCTAGCATACGCTCTTTCTTCTGGAACTATCATGGATAATGCATCTACTACTTCTGCATTTAAAAGAATATCTAATTTAACTAATTTAGCATCCTTATATCCCATTAGTTCATAATCTAAAGATGCATACCCTTTAGTTCTTGATTTTAAAGCATCAAAAAAGTCATATATTATTTCATTTAAGGGTATTTCATAATTTAAAGATACTCTTGTAGTTTCTATATACTGCATATCCTTAAATGTTCCACGCCTGTTTTGAGCAAGTTCCATAACAGCTCCAACAAAATCTGATGGTGTTATTATAGATGCTTTTACTATAGGTTCTTCCATATACTTTATTTCCGAAATATCTGGAAGATTTGTAGGATTAGTAAGCTCTATAACTTCTCCATCGGTTTTTCCTATTTTATATATAACAGATGGTGCTGTAGTTATAATATCTAAATTAAATTCTCTTTCTATTCTCTCCTGTATTACGTCCATATGAAGAAGTCCTAAAAATCCACATCTAAATCCAAATCCCAAGGCAATAGAAGTTTCTGGTTCAAAAGATAGTGCAGCATCATTTACTTGCAATTTTTCAAGTGCATCCTTTAACTCACCATATTTCGCTCCATCTACAGGATAAATACCACTATATACCATAGGTATTGCTGGTCTATATCCTGGCAATGCTTCTTTAGCTGGTCTATCAGCCTCTGTTACTGTATCTCCTACACGAGCATCCCTAACATTTTTAATAGATGCTGTGAAATATCCAACATCTCCTGCTTTTAATTCACTAACAGGCATATATCTAGGTGCAAATACTCCTGTTTCAACCACTTCATATACTTTCCCTGTAACCATTAGTTTTATTTTTATACCGGGTTTTATAATTCCTTCTTTTACTCTTAAGTGGCATACTACTCCTCTATAACTGTCATAAGATGAATCAAATATAAGTGCTCTTAAAGAAGCATCTTCATCACCTTGTGGTGCTGGTACCTTTTTTACTATAGCTTCCAATACGTCTTCTATATTGAGGCCTGTTTTTGCTGATACTAAAGGTGCATCTGATGACTCAATTCCTATTACATCTTCTATTTCCTGTTTAACTTCATCTGCTCTAGAACTAGGCAAATCTATTTTATTTATTACAGGAACAATTTCTAAATCATGATCTAGTGCTAAATAGCAGTTTGCCAAAGTTTGTGCTTGTATACCCTGTGTAGCATCAACTACAAGTATAGCACCTTCACAAGCAGCCAAACTTCTAGATACCTCGTAGTTAAAATCTACATGACCAGGAGTATCTATAAGATTTAAAATATATTCATGTCCATCATCTCTTTTATAAACAAGTCTTACTGCTTGTGATTTTATTGTTATTCCTCTTTCTTTTTCAAGTTCCATGTTGTCAAGAACCTGTTCATCCATTTCTCTTTCCGTAAGGGTTCCCGTCTTTTCTATTAATCTATCAGCAAGTGTAGACTTTCCATGATCTATATGAGCAACTATAGAAAAATTTCTTATATATTTTTGCCTTTCGCTCTGCATATCCTTTACCCTCCATTACTAATTGCAATTTAAAAGATTTGCATATTATTGCAAATCTTATACTATACTTTTAATATAAATAATCATAGTAAATTATAACACAACAGCAATACAGTTAAAAGTAGATTATGTGTACCTTTATTTAACTTTATGCTGTACAGTATTATTTATTTTTTCTTCAACATACTTAAACACATCAGAAGTTTTATTCAACATATAGGATGTATTATCCTGAACTTTTCTACTAATACTATTGATAACTTTACCAGAACTGTTTTTTATATTTGTAACAGCCTTTGAATTTATGTATAAAGAATACTCACCAACTTCAAATCTAAAATCAAAAGGCTTCCTTGAATAATCTATTCTAAAATCTGTTTTATCCTTTATAAATTTAGGCAAATTATTACTGATAATAGCAATTCCATATAAAGATATGAAAAAACATATTATTATTATAACTGTAATATGCTTACTATTCTTTTTCATATTAAGAAAAAACACCCCCAAATAATAATTAATAGTTAAAAAATGAACTTATCCAAGCTTCAACTATCCTATTATTTAAGGATGTACTCTTTTTTTATTTTTATTCAATGTTAATATATACTTATTCTAATTTTTATCTAATAACTTTACCTTAATATTTTCATCAAGAAACCTATTTATTAAGACATTCTGCTATTATTCTAGCAAGATATTTAGCTGATGCTTTCGACTCATCAGTAGTATTTATATCTGCACCTACTTCTATTAATATTGCATTATTGCTTTTATCTTGATTAAAATATCTTGTTCCATAGTTATAGTAACATACACCTTTACAAAAACCTGGAAACAATTTATCTGAAGTTTGTATTATTTTATTTGCTAATTCCATATTTTTATCAAAGTGTGGATTTTTTCTGGCCATAACAATCATAAATTTAGCCACATTTTCCCCATTTAATTTAGTAGTAACTGCTTTTTTATCATCTACAGAGTCTCTATGCAAATCTATTACTAATTTAAAGTCTTTATACTGTTTTAAATATTTGTCTACCGTTACAGCTGATCTCTCATAACTTTGAGTATAGGCTTCTGCATCATGCACTGTTTTATCATTTATTCCAGAAATTCCGTAATTTTTTTGCAATTTATCTATTAATACATCACCTACTGCACAAACATTTTGAGATGTATCAAAACTTATGGCATTACCTGGTTTATAGCTTTCTGTAGTATGAGTGTGATATATAAATACTTCTGGTTTACTAGTGTTTAAATTTTTTTTCAATTTTGGATCATAAAGATTTACCGTTTTATTTTCCAAATTTAAATTTCCATTAGAACCATCATTGGATTTTGAATTGTCCTTTGAAACTTGTTTTTCATCTAACTTAAACTGATTAAAATTCACATTCGCATCATTTTTTGAACTATTATTATTTAAATTCATGTAAGATATTTCTCTTGATAAAACTGACATAGGATTGTTCATTTTCAATCCTAATACCTTTAATACCGATTCACTTAATGAAAATCTACTTTCTGCCATGTCATCTTCATTAAAAGAAGTTGCCTTTACTGCTGGCATGGTAAAATTCAAAACCTGTACATAGAATAGATTTCTTTTTACATTACTACTATAGGAATTAGCTTTAGCTACAAAAGGCACTATGATGATAATAAATAAACTCATCATTATAATGTATAATCTCAATGCAAAGTTATTTTTTGTATTATTTCTTCTGTATCCCACCAATTACACCACTATGAAAATATTCAAAGCAGCTTTCCCCCCTCTCAGATAAACTATCAAGTTTTTCTAATGTTTAAATAAATTCTATATTAAATTTATATTATAAATCTTTAAATTTATAACTAATTTAAGAACTTATTTATATCTTCTAGATCTAAAGCTGGCTGAAGAGCTATATTTATTCCATTAGCTATTACTTTAGAAATTGAATCTATAACCAAATCTACTTCTTTAGGAGTTACCATTAAGTTTCCTACATAAGGATCTAAAAGTTGTTCAATCATATTCTGCTTTTCATCTTTATCTAAGGATTTTAACATATTATAAAATTTACTATCCTTTTTAGATTGTTTTATCATTTCATCTAATACCATATCAATAGTATCATTAGCCATTGTAGCTGCATCTACAACAGTTGGCACACCTATGGCTATTACGGGTATTCCTAAAACATTTTCGCTTATTTCCATTCTCCTATTTCCAACTCCTGAACCCGGAGATATTCCAGTATTACCTATTTGAATTGTTGAATTTACTCTATCCATTTTTCTTGAAGCCAATGCATCTATACATACTATTAAATTAGGTTTTATTTTTTCTACTACTCCTTTTACAATTTCTCCTGTCTCTATTCCTGTAAGGCCTAAAACTCCTGGTGCTATAGCACATACAGGACGTATACCCTCATCTATTTTATCTGGAACTAATTGTTTTAAATGTCTTGTAATCATTAATTTAGATACTACCTTAGGTCCTAAAGCATCAGGAGTTACATTCCAATTTCCCAACCCTACTACTAGAGCTGTCATACTGTCATCTATGTTTACCATTTCAGATAAAGTTTTTCCAAGAACTTCACTGACCTGCTCCATAGTATCACCATCATAGTAAGTAAATTTTGGCATATCTATGGTTATATATGTTCCTTTAGGCTTACCCATCATTTTTTCTCCTACATCAGTCACTACTCTAACTGTAGTTGTCTTTATATCATCCACGCAATTTTCCTCTACCTCCACACCAGGTATATCCCCATTATTTTCTTTCTTATAAATCTCTGTAGCTTCAACAGCTAAATCAGTTCTTATACCAAACATAACTTCACTCCCTTAAATAAATTTTCTATTATGTTTTCCTTAAATCAACATGCATATTCAAATTTTAAACATAATATAGCACAAGTAAATGTAAGAGAAGTTAAAATTCAAACTTCTACTGCACCCTTGAATTACATTATTTTTTAATACCAATCCAAAATATTACATATTTAAGCCTGCATAGCAAAAAAATACTTGAAGTGCTTAAAATTTAATGATATAATATCATTTGTTGAATAAACGAAACTCACTAGCAAATTTCCCCAGAGCTGTTGAGACCCTATAAAAATATGAGGGGGTGAAAATATGGCAAATATAAAATCTGCAAAGAAAAGAATAAAAGTTATAGAAACTAAAACTCTTAGAAACAGAATGATTAAATCTGCATTAAAAACTGCTATAAAGAAGTTTGAAGTTGCTATAACTAGCGGAAATACTGAAGAAGCAAAAACTACTTTTGTTGGCGCTGTTAAAGCATTAGATATGGCTGCTTCAAAGGGAGTAGTACATAAGAACAAAGCAGCAAGAAGCAAATCAAGATTATCAGCAAAGTTAAAAAATTTAACTGCTTAATCGAGTAGGCGCTGAATATTTTTTGTTTAGCAATCTCTCACACTACGTTGTGTACCATTTGGTACACAACGGTTTAATGGGAGTTATTAATATGTAAATTATAGTTATTTTTCAATTCTTTTATATACTCTTTTCATTTAAAATTATCTAACGCATACTTTTTCAATGTTTTACTTCTTGCTTTATTTACAGTTCTTGTAATTACTTCACTGATATTATTCTAATCATAGAAATTTTAGTACTCAACCTTGTTCTTAAAATACTGAAATGTACTGATTTCCTAGTATATACTGTTACATCACTTTATTATATAATATAAGCTCATTTTAATCTTCTTTCATTCAAAATCTACCCTTCTATAATATATATCATAATCTTTCCCAAACAAAAATTTTCGTAAATTAACAACTTTCCTTTCAAAAAATAAAAACTTATAAAAAACCCTTCTTATAATATTCAATATGAAAATCTCAGTAGCTATTAAAAATTAATAATTTCTGTATATATAATCATTGGCTAATTTATTCTTAACTTACACGATTCATTTATATTGATCATATATTATTAATGTAGAATACAAAAATGTTATCAAGTAATTCTTAGATTCAGGTGGAACTTACCTTTAAGTAATACCTTTCTACATCTGAGTTTTAGAAGAGCTTATTCAGGCGCGTAGCAGTGCTTATCCCTCAGTTAAATAGAAAGCCAAAATCTATGATTTCTTATTTTATGCGACTTAACCAAATATTACAGTAAACAATTTAATTTTTTAAGATCAAAGGGGGGTATTCATTTGAGCAATATAGGAATTCAAGTACAAAAAACAACAGATGGCAGTTTATCACCCAATAGCCCAGTTATATTTGATAATATTTTAATCAATCTTAGCAGTAATATAACTTATAATACGTCCACAGGTGAATTTACAATCTTGCAACCTGGTAAGTATTATTTTACTTGGTGGGTTGCCACTCAAAGTGTAGTAGGGGCAAATCAGGCTAATTTCGTCATCAAGCCTTCAAACGGAGCTGCCATAATTGGTAATTCGCCTTTGAAGACAGGAGAAATATATGGAGATGCACTAATAGAAGTAGTAACTGCTCCTGTAATAGTAACATTAAATAATTCTAATTTAGGAGTAGTATCTTATGCTTCTGCTGCATCTATAAAAGCAAACCTAACTGTTCTAGATGTAAGCGGCATTCCTGGTCCCACAGGTCCTACAGGTCCAGCAGGAGGTCCAACTGGTCCAACTGGAGCAACAGGACCAGCGGGAGGTCCGGCAGGTCCTACAGGTCCCATAGGTCCTACAGGTTCAGTAGGCGCTATAGGCCCTACAGGTCCTGCAGGTGCTAAAGGTTCGCAGGGGGCCCAAGGATTGCAAGGTATTCAAGGGACAACAGGTCCAACAGGACCTCAAGGGCCTCAAGGCATAGCTGGAAGTCAAGGTATACAAGGACCTCAAGGTACTCAAGGAGTTACTGGTCCGCAAGGAATTCCAGGAGTTACTGGTCCTATTGGTCCAGCAGGTGGTCCTACTGGACCAACAGGTGCTACTGGAACTTCTGGTAGTCAAGGTGTAACCGGTGCTACTGGTGCTACTGGAACTTCTGGTAGTCAAGGTATCACCGGTCCTACTGGCGCTACTGGAACCTCTGGTAATCAAGGTGTAACAGGTCCTACTGGCGCTACTGGAACCTCTGGTAGTCAAGGTATCACCGGTCCTACTGGCGCTACTGGAACTTCTGGTAGTCAAGGTGTAACTGGCCCTACTGGTGCTACTGGAACCTCTGGTAGTCAAGGTGTAACAGGTCCTACTGGTGCTACTGGAACCTCTGGTAGTCAAGGTGTAACAGGTCCTACTGGTGCTACTGGAACTTCTGGTAGTCAAGGTGTAACTGGCCCTACTGGTGCTACTGGAACCTCTGGTAGTCAAGGTGTAACAGGTCCTACTGGTGCTACTGGAACTTCTGGCAGTCAAGGCGTTACTGGCCCTACTGGTGCTACTGGAACTTCTGGTAGTCAAGGCGTAACTGGCCCTACTGGTGCTACTGGAACCTCTGGTAGTCAAGGTGTTACCGGACCTACTGGCGCTACTGGTATTCAAGGCGTTACCGGTCCTACTGGTCCTTCAGATGGTCCTACTGGTCCTCAAGGTGTAACTGGCCCTACTGGTGCCTCTGGTATTCAAGGCGTTACCGGACCTACTGGCGCTACTGGTATTCAAGGCGTTACCGGTCCTACTGGTCCTTCAGATGGTCCTACTGGTGCTACTGGTCCTCAAGGTGTGACTGGCCCTACTGGTGCCACTGGAGTTACTGGTATTCAAGGTGTAACCGGTCCTACTGGTGCCACTGGAATCTCTGGTATTCAAGGTGTAACCGGTCCTACTGGTGCCACTGGAATCTCTGGTATTCAAGGTGTAACTGGCCCTACTGGCGATACTGGTATTCAAGGTGTTACCGGTCCTACTGGTGCTACTGGAACCTCTGGTATTCAAGGTGTAACTGGTCCTACTGGTTATGGAACTTCCTTACCTTCACCAGCACAACAGACTTCTTCGAATCCAATAAATCCAAATCCTTTTTTTACCCCTGAAGTTGTACTTCAGATTTCAGTGAATACTACTGTTGGTGCAAGAGTGAAATTAGATTCCATGATAGAAACTCAAATAGTCACAACAACTGATACCTCTTACCAATATACAATCCTTTATGAGCTAATTAAAGATATTAGTACTGATAATCAAACTACACTTGTTTCAACAACAATTGAAAGACAAGAAGATAATGTCAGTATACCAACAACAGCACGAACATTAAGCGAAATCTCTAGCTTGACTTGGATTGATACTACTACTTCTACTAGTCATACCTATAGCATTAGAGTTACAGTTATTGGTAGCAATATCGCAAATACAGGTGTTACCTACCTTGCTAGAGCATTAAATGCAATTATCTTCCCATAAACCATTACTATAAATGTGGCTGGCTATCTTCTGATAGGCAGCCCTTCGTTTAAATAAATAAAACTTGTATATCTCTACACAAATAAGTATGGAGATTTAAATTTTAATTTTAATGTCATTTCTTTAAGTTTTACATATATTAAATTGAGGCTAGCCCAAAATTTAATATACGTTTTACAATTAATTAAGGAAGTGAGATACAATGCCCAATAATATAGTATTTAATAATGTAGCTGAAAATCTTAAAACTCAAATATATGGCACAACCTCTAGTGGTACTGTAACAGCACTACTAGTTGATAATAATGGAAATGTACAAATTGGTGGTAGTATTACCTCTACTGTTACGGGTACTGTTAATGTATCTGGCGGAAGCATCACCTCTACTGTTACAGGTACTGTCAGTATCTCCGATGGTAGCATTACAGCTACTGTCACAGGTACCGTTAATGTTTCTGGCGGAAGTATAACCTCTACCGTTACAGGTACTGTTAATGTATCTGGCGGAAGCATCACCTCTACCGTTACAGGTACTGTTAATGTTTCAGGCGGAAGCATCACCTCTACCGTTACAGGTACTGTTAATGTATCTGGCGGAAGCATCACCTCTACTGTTACAGGTACTGTCAGTATCTCCGATGGTAGCATTACAGCTACTGTCACAGGTACCGTTAATGTTTCTGGCGGAAGCATCACCTCTACTGTTACGGGTACTGTTAATGTCTCTGGCGGAAGTATTACCTCTACTGTTACTGGTACTGTTAGTATCTCCGATGGTAGCATCACAGCTACTGTCACAGGTACCGTTAATGTTTCTGGCGGAAGTATTACCTCTACTGTTACTGGTACTGTTAATGTTTCTGGCGGAAGCATAACCTCTACTGTTACTGGTACTGTCAGTATCTCCGATGGTAGTATTACAGCTACTGTTACAGGTACCGTTAATGTTTCTGGCGGAAGCATTACTTCTACTGTTACGGGTACTGTTAATGTTTCTGGCGGAAGCATCACTTCTACCGTTACGGGTACTGTTAATGTTTCTGGTGGTAGTATTACGGCCACTGTTACAGGTACTGTTAATATTTCCAGTGGTAGTGTTTCTGCTACTATTGCAGGTCATGGGTTTACTTCAAGTTTTGCGACACTCACAGCTAATGCTTCTGCAGTTACAAATACTTCATTTAGTTTTGACTCTTCACAGTTCGGATACAATAACTATTCCTTCTATGTAAAAAATACTGGAACAGCTACAGTATCTGCTAGATTACAAGTTAGTCCAACAACTGCAGAAAGTTACTACGTCAATGATACTACTGCTGAAATAACTTTAACCCCGAATCAAGCAGTTGTACTTGCTCCTGGATTATTCTTAAACTACACGAGATTACGTGTACTTGGAACTTCAGATGCTACTGTAACTGTTGAAGGATACTTTAACGGTCAAAATTAATAGTTAAAATGGTAGGAGTATTTTTCTCCTACCTGCTATCTACCTTAATCAATAAAACAGGGGTGATTAATTTGAATTCTACTCTCAGCGTGTGTATGATAGTAAAAAATGAAGCTAAAAATATTGGAAGATGTCTTAGGAGTATATCTCATGTAGCAGACGAAATTATAGTTGTAGATACAGGTTCTATTGATAACACTAAAGAAATCGCAAAACAATATGGCGCTAAAATATATGATTTCAAATGGATAGATGATTTTAGCAAAGCCAGAAATTATTCCCTATCTAAGGCTACATGTAATTGGATTCTAGTCCTAGATGGTGACGATGAATTTGAAAAAGAAGATACAAATAAACTGTTAAATATAATAAATAATTCAACCGAAGGAGATATATTTGTTTTCAATACTATATGTTATGTAGGAGATACACCTGGTATTGAAAAGATAATGAATGTTAATGTTAGACTATTTAAAAATAGCCCAGATATCAAATATCAAGGCAGAATACATGAAGGAGTTATTCCTGGAAATAAAAATATTATAACAAAGTTTGTTGATATACGAGTATATCATTATGGATATCTAAATTCATGTGTCAAAGAACAAAATAAACGTGAAAGAAATATGAGAATATTAAAAAAAGAATTAAAAGATAATCCCAATAATCCATATTGGTTGTTTTGTATTGGAAATGAATACTTCGCTCTAAATCAACTAGAAAAATCACTTGAATGCTTTCTTTCATCTTATGAAAAAGGTAATATAAAAGATATATATATGCCTAAAGTTTTAATAAGGATTATAATGATCTATGATATTTTTGATCAATTAGATAAAGCCTTAAAGTATATAGATAAAGCCTTAGATCATTACCCTAAATACACTGATGTTGAATTCATAAGAGCTGGTATATATAAAAAATTAGGGTATGTTACAAAAGCAATAAGAAGTTTTGAACAATGCTCAAAATTAGGTGAACCTCCTTCTACACTTAGTTTTATCATAGGAGTAGGAAGCTATAAAGCATATTATGAATTGGGAAATATTTTCTATGAACTAAATGATTATGAAGAAGCCCTAAAGTTTTATAATCAAAGCCTTTTAGTAAAAAGTGATTTTCATCCTGCTATTATTAAAATAGGAGCAGTTTTCACTAAAATTTATACTGATCCTGAAGATATTAAAAATAATATAGAAAATTTCTTTAATCTAAATGATCCTTTAAACTATTCTAATTTAGAAGAGATATTATTTTCCGCACAACAATACCAACTTTCCTTATATTATGCTAATTGCGCAATAGCTAACAACGTTAGAGTTCCATATATGACTTTCAAGAAAGCTATGTGTATGTATAATCTAAAAATGTACGAAGATGCAATAAAAGAATTTGGAAAAATAAATTCCAATAATCCAAATTATTTAGATAGTCAAGTAACACTTTTTATGTGCTATTTATCTTTAAATAAATTTCAGGATACAGAAAAAGTTTTATCCATTATAGAAAAAATTGACGACCATAAAAATATTTATAAAACATTTCTATGTTTAAATAATATTTTCCAATCAAAAGATAAAGAAATTCTAAGCGAGGATGAGCAAAAATCTAACGAATATTTACCTATTATTATTAATGTACTTGATGCTTTTCTTAATACTAAGGAATTTGACAAATTTGAAAAATCTCTAGAATTATTAAATTGTATAGAAAGTAGTAGTGCTTTACTTGAACTAGCAAAGTTATATTCAAAACATGGATTAGTACAAATTGCTGTGAATGAAATAAAAAGATCTATTAATACTTTTAACAAATTAGACAAAGAATGTGCACGTATTCTCTATAAAAGTTTTCATTAAAAGAATCAAAGTTTCACTTAATTTACACAAGAAAAGCTAAATAAAGGATGTGAGGAAATGCCAAATGCAATTTTTTATTCAAATTATAGTGTAACATTAGATGAAGCAAATCCTTCTATAGTATGGGGTGGGAGTCCCTATTTAATTTCAGGCTTATATGCTAATACTACCCCACCTAATTTATATAGAAGTCTGCTTCATTTTGATATAAGCTCTCTTTCATCAGATATTCAAATACAAAGCTGTATTTTAAATATATATGTTACCACTGTAGCATCTTCTACCGTACAAGATTTATTTACTCCATACCTTGTAAGTTCTCCTTGGAGTCAGGCTACTACTTGGGCAACACAACCTTTAATAAATTATTCAATAAAAGGTACTTCTACACCAATAAGCAATGTAGGTCCTATAAATTTTGATGTAACACCTATAGTTAAATACTGGATTAACTCTGCATCAAATAATGGATTGATAATAAATTCCACAGAATCTATACCACTTAGTACAAAAACTTTCTTTAGTAGTAATTATACAAGTAATTTATCGCAGAGACCATTTTTAAATATACAATATATAGATTCATATCCAGTAACAGTATTTAGAAGAAGATTCGAAACTACTAGCAATAATTTGGCAACTTCTACTACACCACAAGCAAGTTCTCCAATAGATGTATCTCAAATCTTTGATTATACAATCTTCATTCAAAATACTGGTACAAATTTAATAAATTTAACTTTACAAATAAGTCCTGATGGAATTAATTTTGCTACAGAAGCTCAGAATTCTATATCTACAGGTGAATTAATACCAATAGTTTCTAGGTACCTTACCAATTATATAAGATTTGTTTATAATTCCGTTGGAGGTGTTGGCAGTTTCAAATATTGGATAATAAAACAATCATAAGAAATGGTACTGTTATATTAGCAATTTTTTAAATGGATATTAACAGTACCTTATTTAAGTTAAATAATCACTTTCTATACTTATCCTGTAATAGTATTTATCACTAATAATTCTATTTCCGTTTTTCCATTTACAGTTGAACTTTTTATTTTCTGCTCACAGTCTAAACATAGTTGTAGTGCATGTTCTAATTGTTTTAAGGTGAATTTTTTACTTTGTCCTATAATTATATCACATGCATAATCAGACCTTATATTAAGTTCTTTCATAACATCCTGTTTACTTTTTTTATTTTCTAGTAACATCTTTACCCTAAATAAACGATTAAATTGTCTTTCTATCATGTTCAATATATATGGTATCTTTTCTCCCCTATATATAAGCTCATTTAACACTTCTATAGCTTCTTTTACTTTTTTTTGGGATATAGGGTTTACTAAATCAAAAATATCATCATCATTACTCTTTAAAAACAACTCTTTTATATCTTCTTTTGTTATAGACTTTTCATAGGTATAACAACATAATTTTTCAACTTCATTCTCAATAATATTTAAATTGTTTTCATCCATAAGACTAGAAAAAACTTTAAGTTCAATTCTTCCAATTTGTTTGCCTCTTGCTTCAAAAAAACTTTTTATTTTTCCTTCAAGCTGCTGACCTTTAATTTTGTCAGCCTTTACCACACACGCTCTCTTATCTAATTTATATATTTTTTTCTCAGGCTTATCTCTTTTACTTTTGAAAACATCATAAAATATAAGTATACAATAACCAGGTAAATTAGATATATATTCATAAATCCTATTAAAAATACTATCATTTTTATCTTCTTGAAAAAAAGAGGCTCTATATACTAATACAACTTTTTTATCACTCATGAAAGGTAGTGTTTCACAAGCATTGATAACAGATTCAAAACTTTCTAATGTGCTGCCATCAAATTTAATATAATTTAAATCCATAAGATTTTTATCTAAAACTTTATTTACTATAGAATTTATTCCATCCTTCATAAGCTGTTCATCTATTCCACAAAATAAATAACAATTATTTAAAATACCCTTTTTAATATTCTCATTAAAGGTAAATACATCAATCAAAAAATTCCCCTCCATACCTTATTTTTAATTAAAAATTAATAGTGCAAAAAAATCCACATTAACTATTAATTTAATTTATATATTTCGTTAAATATTATAGCATATAAAATACACTTTTCCTCATTGCTATAATTGGAATATGTTTTATTATCCTTTTTCAAATATACAGGTAAAACTTCCACTTTGTTATAATTGTTAAAAATACTTCTATCTTTCTTTTCAAAATTGCTACTTAAAATAGCAAATTTATGATTTCCATTATAAATGCATACATTTATAGAATCATTTTTATAATAATGGATATTCTTCACATATAGGTTGTTATTTAATTTCACTATTCTGCTTTTTTCAGTATTATTAATAACTTTATTTACGTTCATTTCTTCTTTTAACTTTATAATATTTTTAGTAGAACTTTCATCATAATTACATATCATTGTACTATCTCTTTTATATTTTATAACAACTGCTTGTGAATTTTGAAAGTTAATGCAATACACTTTTGGAATAAAATCATAGTTTTCAAAAAACATAGGTATAAGCAGCAAAAAGGGAATATATTTATACTTACTGTATCCATGTTTATATAGTAAACAACTTATAAATATTAAAGTTAAAATTGTACCATCTAAATATGTTAAATTGCTCACTTCAGGACATATTTTTAAAATTAGATAATTTGCTCCATCTAAAGCAATCATTACAAAATTTAAAACCTTACATATAAATTCAAATAATATTTTAGATCCACATAAGAGAAGCGCCAAATTTCCTAAAATAACTATAATAGAATATATGGGTAGTAAAAACAAATTTCCAATTATAAATCCAGAACTAAAATTTTTTATTGTAAAAGCTATATAAGGAACTGAGAATATTTGAGAGCTCAATGTTACACTTAAAGTTTCATTTAACTTTTGTGGTATTTTATATAAGATTCTGCAAATCTTTTTATAATATATAAGTATACCTAAAGTAGATAAAAAAGATAACATAAACCCTATATCTGTTATATAACATGGTTTTACTAAAAGTATAACTAAAGCTGCCAAACTCAAAGATGATATGTTGTCGTAGTTTTTAAATAACACTTTTGACAATTTAAATACCAATATCATAATAAATGATCTTATAGTGGCTGGTTGCATTCCTGTAAATAGAACATATATAAGAGAAAATACTATTGCTAGCCTCAATCCTATAAACTTTTCAAGTACTTTATATATTATTGCAATATGAAATCCAGATACACTAATTGCATGAATAACACCTAATTTTTGAAATTGACTTTTAGAATCTTTAGAAAGATATTGAGTATCTCCATAACAAAGAGACATTATTACAGCGGCCTTATCTTCGCCTAAATTCTGTTTTAATTGTACATAAATATTCCTTTTTACTTGATACAAATAAAAAATAAAATCTTTTTTGCAATATTCACAACTATTTAGTGTATATACTCCTACTACTCCTCTTTCAAAATCTACTTCTTTTTTGAACTTACCATGAGCATTAATTTTTTCCCCTTCTTTAATCTTAGCAATGTTCCCTTTTAGTATTAGCTTTCTTCCTTTATAGTTCGCCATGTAATAATAATTCTTTTTTTCGGCTACTCTTATACTGACATTTTGAGGTATTTCAATATAAAAATATATCATAAAACTAAAAACGCCAACAAAAAAGAAAGAAACATTTATAAAGAGAAATTTTTTATCTAAGGTAAAAAAACATATAGCAAAAAAGGATGCAGCAATAACTGCACCCACTATACTACTCTTAAATAACATCAAAGTAGAGAGGCATCCCATAAACAATGAAATAGTGTAATATACTAATGGCTTTTTCATTATTTATCCCCTCCTGCCATTGATTCTATCCAAATAGCAGAATACTAATCATATATTTCTTCTTTATCAAATTTTTTAAATAGACATATTATAAACCAAATACCTATAATTATACCTATAATTCTTAAATACTCCATATTAAATATAGTATTTTTTCCTGAAATAAGATATAAAATGCCACATTGTATAATAAAGTTTATAAATACAATAAAATTTGAAAGTTTATTTTTGAAAAATAGTTTATTAGAAAAACTATAAGTAAATATAACTGCATTTAGGTTTAATATACCAAATGATAAAGCTTGAGCAAATATTATTCCTTTACTATATCCAAACTGAAAGGCTAAAAATGCTGCTGCCCCCATTAAAACACCATTAAATATTATAAAAGACATATTATCCTTTATAATTGTTTTGTCTATTATGTATCCATCACATTCATTCTTTTCGTTTTTATATTGATATGCAATAGCTATGCAAGATAAAGTCATTGCTATAAAGCTAAATATCAATCCCTCTCCTAAAATAAATGGAACTTCTTTTTTATACAAATGAATAATAGAGGTAAACGTAATCATAGCTGTACTATTAGTAATCACATATAAGATTATCTTCTTCATTAAACTTATTATCTTTCTGCTATCTTCAATGGAATTTAAAATTTGTAAAAAGTTGATATCATTAACAAATATATCTGCTAATTTTTTTACTATATTACTACTTGAGGTGGTAATTCCTACATCTGAAACTCTTAAAGCAGGTAAATCTGTTAGCTTTGACCCTGTAATAGCTGTAATATATCCATACTCTTTTAAATCTCTTATTATTTTAACTTTATGCTTTGAATCTATTCTGGAAAAAATATTTATTTTATCTCCAATTCTTTTAAATTCTTCATCAGGCATATTATCTATTTCAACACCAGATAATATTTGCTGTATATTAGATATAGTACCCAATTTTTTTCCTAAAGCAAGAGCTGTAAGTTTATTATCTTCAGTAATTATAATAGGTTTGATATTTAAAAAATCACTTTTTTCAATTGCTTCTATAGAATCTTCTCTTATAGTATTTTCAAAGCCAAACAATCCTGAAAAAACCAAATGACTTTCTATATTTTCATTTAAACTAGGCTCATAAATGAAGTTTCTATATGCTGTAGCAATAACTGATAAACATTCATTAGACATTTCTATATCTGCCTGTTTTATCTTTTCTATATCCTCATCTGTTATTTCTACTTCTAAACCATCTTTCATAATATAAGTACATCTAGCTAATATGGAATCTACTGCTCCCTTAACATTAGCTCTGCAATTCTCATCTACAATGTTTAAGGTTGTCATCATTCTTCTTTCAGTATCAAAGGATATTTGCTTAATCCTTTTATGTCTTCTTTCTAAATCTCTTTTATCTATTCCATTTTCCCTTGCAAACTTTACTAAAGCAATTTCCATTAAATCATCCTTAGGATTTTCTAATTTACCTGCAATACTCTTTGTATCATTACATAATAAACCTATATTAGTCATTCTATATATATTTACATCTTTGTCTTCAGATATTCCCTGTCTCAACTCTTCACCTAATGCATCAATCAAAACCTCATCAGAATATATTTTTGCTACTTTCATCTTATTAGTAGAAAAAGCACCTATTTTGTCTGTACATATAACCGAAACTTGAGATAACTTTTCTATAACAGATAAGTTTTTAAAAACTATAGATTGTTTTTTTGCTATTTTAAGTAAAATTGCAGATACAATGGACACAATTACTATCATTGTTTGTGGTATAGAATTTAATATCATAGTTGAAGAAAATTTAAGTAAGTATTTTATATTTTCTTTTTGCATAAAATCGATACACAGAATTACCGCTAAAGGTATTAATATAAATAAGGCAAATAAATTTAATATACCATTAAGTCGTTCATTAAAGGATTTACCATTTTCCTTTTCTCCTAAAAATAATTTTATTATATTAGATATTTGAGTATTCATCCCAGTAGCTATTACTATTCCTGTACCACTTCCATCTACCACATAAGATGATTTAAATAGTATATTTTTCATATCTGATAGTTTTAATTCTTTATCTATTATTTTTGTTTCATATTTTTCTGCTATAAAACTTTTTCCTGTAACAGCACTCTCATTTATCTTTAATTCATCACTTTCAATAACTCTCAAATCTGCTTGTACAACTTCACCTTTACCTACTATTACAATATCACCAACTACTAAATTCTCTGCAGGTACTTTTAAAGTTCTTCCTTCTCTAACTACTCTAGCATTTCCAATATTTAATCTTTGTAGTGTTTTTAAATTTTTTCCTTGATTATATTCACTTAATACAACAAATAAAAAATTAATTATAATTACAAAAAAAACTATAGAAGAAGAAATATATTGATGTAAATAAATAAACACTATAGAAATTAAAACTAATATTATCATCCAGAAGTTTTTAATTTGATTTTTAATTAACTTTCCTAGTCTAGGCGGTCTAGGAACTTTTATTTTATTATTACCATATTTATCTCTATGAGGCTTTACTTGTTCCTCATCTAATCCTGAATATATGTTGCTTCCAAAATTTTTAACAACTTCACTCCAAGGCTTGTCATACCATTCAATCATAAGTTTTCACCTTTCTATAAATTAAGTAAGTTTTATCCATATTATATCCTTATTTTAATAGTCGTTTCATAGATAAAAGACTTTAATACATAGTAACTATAAAAGCAATAGTACAACTAAACAACCATTGACATTAATTAATACTATCTTATCAAACACTATCAATTTTAAGAATTTCTAAAGCTTCTCTATCTATTACACCAAACAGTTTTATAGAATTTATTATCTCCTTTTTAGCCATATCTATATATCCATGTTTATTATACAACTTTCCAAGCTGCAATAATACTGACTTATCACTTATTAAGTTTAATAAATCCAATGATTTTTCAAATTTATCTAATTCCTTGTTTGTAAGAATAATTTCACAAATTTCAAATATAGTTGAGGTATAGCTTGTTTCATTTTCATCTTCAGATAAAGTAGATGTTGGTTTATCTGTAACAATATTAAAAAACTGCCTATATACTTGAAATGCCTTTTTATTATGATATAATAATTTATTTTCATTAAATCCACTTATTACCTTTAATGCTAGCTCATATTTATTCATAATAACATAACAAATAATCTTATACATCATAGCTTGAAAATAATATAGATTATCCTGAAATATATTTTTTGTATATTCAATGCATTCATCAAATTTTGATGATCTTATTAAGCATTTTATTTTAAAGAACTTAAGTTCCTCTGGAATACCTGTTTCTATTTCATATTTATTTATATATTCTAATGCTGTTTCATAATATCCTTCCATGTAAAATAAATCTGCAGCTATAAAATATTCCCTTGGAAAATCAGTGAAAAATTTTTCTATGCTTTTCTTAAATTCATCCATCGGTATTTGCTTTTCTTTTAATATATGAGCAATATTGTATAGTGGTACTAAATAATCAGGTTTCAGTCTTATTGTTTGAATACAATAATCATATGCTGTATCATAATCTTTAAGTTTCATATATATTTGTGCTAACTCATAAGTTGCTTTAAATCCATCTGTTCCATAAATAAATTTAAATATTAAAGGTGTTGCTCTCATTTCTATGCATTTTTCAAAAGCCTTTATTGCTAAAGTAGGTTTATCTTGTATACTTAGTATTAAACCTTTAAAATAATACAAGTCTGTACACTGTGAATAGTATTTAAGTCCAGTCTCTATAAATCCAAGAGCTTTATTATAATATTCCAAGTTATAGTTACTCATAACTATTCTTTCAATTAATCTTGGACCGAAACTTGTAGTTTCATCAAATTCCTCATATGCCTTATAATAACTTTCCAATGCCTTTTTTTCATTATTTATGGAAGAATATTCGTTACCCAAATTAAAATAATTAAATTTACTTTGAGGATTCTTTTTTATTTCTTCCTCTAAAATAGTAATATTTCTTTTACTTTTATTCTTACTTATTAAACCATCACCCAAGCATTCATAATGATATATTTTTATGAATTCTCCTTTTTCTTTAATAGAATGGTCATTATTTATTAATTGACTGTATATAACCCCTTCATAACTATATCCATAATTATTTTTAAAAAGTCTTGGATTTAAATTTATAGTTAAATTGTTACTTGATTGAATTCCAAAATAACACATTATCTCAAACAAATAAACTGTAGTCTCATCAAGATTGGTAATTAGCATTTTAAATTTTTCTTTATCTTCCTTACAAAATTCATCATCTGCATTCATAATTAAAATCCAATCTTTTGTTGCATATTTAAGTGACTCATTCATTGCAACACTGAAATTATTGCACCATTGAAGACAATAAGCCTTTGCCCCGTAACTTTTTGCTATTTCTACTGTGTTATCAGTAGAACCTATATCAACTATTATCATTTCATCTACTATATCTTTAACACTTTCAAGACACCTTGAAAGATTTTGCTTTTCATCTTTTACAATCATGCATAAACTAATTTCACATGCCATTTCATTCATCACCTCATTTTATTTTTCATTTAGTATTAATGATTGGATTTAGCTGCAGTACATTATTGACACATTATTAATTCAATGTATATTATGAATTAGAATTAAAAAGTGTGTACTAAAAAATATCCACTAATTTTTTGTATTAACTAATATATAAAAAATAACACAGTAAAAAATAATTTTTCACTGTGTTGTTCACTGAACATTTATCTATTAATTAAATTTTTAGATGCTTGTCTTATGTCATCCTTTCCAAGTATAGCTGATATCACAGAAATCCCATTAGTTCCTGTGGATAAAACTTCTTTAAAATTTGTCTCATTTATTCCTCCAATAGCTACCGAAGGTATTTTTACACTATTACATACTTCTTTAAGTCCTTTAATTCCAATAGGTGTTTCTATGTCTTTTTTTGTTCCTGTATAAAATACTGCTCCTATTCCTAAATAATCTGCTCCATCCCTTTCAGCATCTACAGCTTCTTTTACATTTCCAGCAGAAATACCTATAATCTTTTCTTCACCTAATATTTTTCTTGCAATTTTTATATGCATATCACTTTGTCCTAAATGTACTCCATCTGCATCTATAGCTTGAGCTATATCTATTCTATCATTTATTATTATAGGAACTTTATAATACTTTGTAACTTCTTTTACTTCTAAAGCTACATTATAAAATTCCCTAGTGGAAATATTTTTTTCTCTTACTTGTATTAAAGTAACTCCTCCTAAAATTGCCTCTTCAACAACATTTTTTAAACTTCTACCTTTTAAAAAGCTTCTATCTGTTATAAGATATAAACCATAATCTATTTCCATATGATTCTTCCTTCTTCCTTCAATTTTTCTTCTGATAAGCAGAAAATATGATCCATAAGTTTAACTTTAAAAGATCCAGGGAATTTAGCTTCTTCATAAGCTCCTTCTCCTGCTATATTCATTGAAAGTACAGCTGTCACAGCAGCTATAAATTTATCTTCATAACTTCCCACAGTGCCACCACAAAGTGCTCCCAGCATGCATCCTGATCCAGTCACTTTGGTAAACATCTCTGTACCATTTTGAATAATCGCACTTCTTTTTCCATCTGTGATAAAATCTTCTTTTCCTGTAGCTGCAATTACACAATTATATTTGCTTGCAAGACTAATGCATGCTTCTAATGCTCCTTCAGAGCCTTCCAAAGAATCTACACCCCTTACCTTTGATGCTTCACCAGCTAAGAATTTTATTTCTCCAATATTGCCTTTTATAATATCCACACGTCCTACTTCAAATATTCTATTTATTACAGAAAGTTTTCTTGGTATAGCTCCACAAGCCACAGGATCTAATACTACAGGTATATTATTTTGTTTTGCAGATATACTTGCAAGTACTGCAGCTTCTTCTTGTTCTTTGGTTAAAGTTCCAACATTTATATATAGTGCTGAGGATAACTTTACAAAATCAAAAACTTCATCATAAGCTTCACACATAGCTGGTGAAGCACCAAAAGATAAAAGTATATTTGCACAATCATTTATTGTTACATAATTTGTTATACAGTGCACCAATGGAACTGTTTTTCTAAGTTTTGCTAAATTTTCGACCACTTTATCCATCTTATTTAAATCATTCATTTTCAATTCCCCCCAATATTACTTAAAATCTATATCTGACTTCTTATAAAGTTCAATAAAATGTCCTACTGGCCCCACTCCATGTCCTATAGAAAAAGAATTTTCTATAGCTTTAGTTATATATTCTTTAGAAAGTGTTACCGCTTGTTTTATGCTATATCCTTTAGCTAAATAAGAAGCTATTGCTGAGGATAGTGTACATCCTGTTCCATGTGTATTTTTAGTGTTGATTCTATGTCCTTCTAAATTTACAAATCCATCATTGCACAGCAGTATATCATTGGCATCATTACATCTGTGACCACCTTTGATTAAAACATTCTTAACGCCCAACTCTTTTATTTTCACTGCTGCATTTTTCATATCATTTTCATTTTCTATTTTCATATTTGTTAATACTTCTGCTTCTGGAATATTAGGAGTTACTAAATCAGATATTGCCACAAGCTCCTTTATGGCTTCTTGTGCTTCTGGTTTTAGAAGAAAATATCCACTCTTAGAAACCATAACTGGATCTAATACTATATTTTTTGCTTTAAATTTCAACAATAATTTTTTTATTACTTCTATGGTTTTGTTATTGGAAACCATTCCAATTTTTACACTATCTACATCTATATCAGTAAATATAGATGTTATTTGTGCTTCTATCATTTCATCTGTAACATCCATTACATCTTGTACACCTACAGTATTTTGTGCTGTTATAGCTGCAATAACACTCATACCATAAACACCTAATGCACTCATTGTCTTTAAATCTGCTTGAATTCCGGCCCCTCCACAGCTATCTGATCCTGCAATAGTTAGGACTTTTTTCACTTTAATCACTCCTTACATGTCTGTGTGGATGATAAGTATGTTCTAATTTAAGTAAAACAAAAAGTGTATCGCAGAAAAGCAATACACTTAAAATATACTATTTTATATCATAAAATATCTGCTTCCCTACGCCAGTTTTACCTAGATCAGGTTCAAAGGGTTAGAGAACAATCTCTTCTCAGCCTTACAGCACCCCCACAACGAATTTATTAAATTTTTACTTAATTACAATTATATTGTACATATATTTATAAATATTTGCAAGCTTAAAAATTAATTTTTCTTCTCCTCATATAAACATTTAAAACTAATCCTAATGATATAAAATTAGTTAAAATAGAACTTCCCCCATAACTCATAAAAGGCAGTGTAATTCCAGCTATTGGCATAATCCCTATTGTCATTCCTATATTTTGAAATATAGAAAATATAAATGATGCTGTTGTTCCTACACATATAAGTCTTCCAAAGATATCTTTAGATTCCCTAGCTGCATTAATCATTCTATACAACAATATACCAAAAAAAATCAACAAAATAACAGCTCCAACCAATCCCCATTCTTCTCCTACTACTGCAAATATAAAATCAGTATGAACCTCAGGTATATAGCCTCCAGAAACTTGTACACCCTTTAAATATCCTCTACCAAACAGTCCTCCAGATCCTATACCTATAATTGATTGCATTAATTGAAATGCTGTATCCTGCTGATATAATTCTGGATTTAAAAATGAGATTATTCTGTCCTTCTGATAACTTTTCATCAAACCACTAAACCATATAATTAAGCTTAATGGTATCATTGATATAAATCCATATATTATAACTTTTAAATTTAAATTACTTATAAAAAATATGGCTAATGTTATAAAAAAACATATTAAGGTCATACCTAAATTAGGTTGTACTATAATTAAAATCATTGGTATAGCAGCATATGCACAAAGGATTAAAAAATTTTTTATATTATTAATATTGCCTTCCATATCATCTAATTTTTTAGCAAGCATTAATATTAAACCTATCTTCACAAATTCACCAGGTTCTATGGCTCTATTCCCTATTCTTATCCAAGAAGCAGCACCTTTAACAGCTCTACTTGTTACATCATTAAACAACAATAGGGCTATTCCACTCCAGTATATAATTCCGCAATATGAACCTATTGTTTTATAGTCAAAATTTAGTAGTATATATACAACTATAATTCCAAGAATTAACCACATGAATTGCAAATCAAAATAACTAAATCCATACTTATTGTGTGTTGCACTAAAAATATTAGCTATGCCAAAGCATACAATAATTATAGCTGCAAATAACATTATATAATCCAAATCCTTAAAAAACTTCTTGCTTAATAAAATTTTTCTCATCCTTTAATTTCCTCCAATACAAATTAAAAACTAATTTCCACATTCATTCATTATTATGTAATAATTTTGATCCTATATCAATGAATAATTTTCAATAAATTACATATATTGTGGCAAAAAATAAAAACATATTGAAAATAAAGGATTAACTTTTTCTGAACAGTTAATTAATAAAAATCGCATACATATATAGTCTTATTTTTCTATAATCAAATCTGCCATAATAACACCATTAATTTTCCCTAACTTATTTTTGAATGGTACTGCTATAGCAATACAATAATTAAAAGATACATTTGATATATACGGTTCAGTATAATATTCATTTCCTTTCATTGCCTCTTTAAAATAAGGTCTAAATGAATAGTTATTATTTTCAGATGATATAGGCTTACTAGCAGATTTCATAATACCTTTCTCATCCATCACACCTATATATTCAAATTCTTTATATAAATTTTCTTTTTCCTTCAATAACTGTGAACCTTTATCTATTGCCAGAGATTTAGAATCTATTTCCTCGGTTATATTTTTCAGTTTTAAAAATCCAGATTTAATAGATTTTTTTTCATTTTCTCCTATTTCTATATTATTTATAAAATCTTTAAGTCTTAAGTCTACACTATCTGCTGAATCATTCATATTTTTTATTAATTCAGAAAGATTTTCCATCGATGCTGACTGTTCTTGCGCTGATGCAGAAACTTCCTGTGTAAATGCCACTGATTCTTCATTAGCTGAAATAATGCCATTTATTAATTTATTTACCTCATCAGACATTAATGATGTTTTACTAGCTAACTTATGTATTTCATTAATAGCATCATAAGTTGAATTAGTTGACTCTTTGATTTTTGAAAATGAATTCTTAGATTCATCTGCAAAGCTTATATCTTTATTTGTACTTTCTACTTGCTCATTAGCTTCTTTAGTTATTTCTGCTATTTTTAAAGTTATATTATCTATAATTTTTCTTATTTCTTCTGCAGAACTTGAAGATTGTTCCGCTAATTTTTTAACCTCATCTGCTACCACGGCAAACCCTTTTCCATGCTCACCTGCCCTTGCTGCTTCAATAGCTGCATTTAAGGCTAAAAGGTTAGTTTGTTCACTTATCTCTGTTACTACTGTAGCAATATTTTTTATTTCATCAGCCTCATTTTGAAGTCTTTCAACATTATTAGCAAGCTTCACACTCACATCTCCAGTGTTTCTAATTTTCACAATTATTTCATCAAAAACTTTAACACTTTCCTTAATTACACTCATCATTTCCCTTGCAATATTTTCAGTATTTTCAGCATGTTCAGCTATAAGTTCAGCATTACTTACCATTTGCTTTGCACTTTCTCCTGTGCTTTCTGCATTTCCTGATTGTAATGAAGCTGATTCACTAATAGCAATTATGGATTTAGTTATTTCATTTGATGATGATACAGTTTGTTTGGTATTCTTATTTAAATTGCTAGACAAATCTCTAGTTTTTTGAGACATTTCCGCTATCTCACATAAAATTTTTCTAGTATTTCCTACCATAATATTCATACTATCTGCTAGAGTAGACATATATCCCTTTGACTTTAATTTTATGGCTAAGTCTCCTTGTGATATCTTGTTTAAATCATATTTTAATTTGTCAATCTTTATAAACATACTATTTAAAAACATTACAATTATAAATGACAATATCAATGTACATATTAACATAGAAACAAAAACCATAAATGTACCTTTAGAACTAAATTGAGATATTATAGAACTTACTTCTTCACTATTACTTAATTTAGATAAAAGTATATTTCTAAGCATATTTTGTGAAACATAAGATATTATAAAACCAGTTATTAATAATATAGCTAGGAATAACGTTATAGACAATGATATTATTCTATTTTTCATTACTATTTTCCCTCCTAATTTTATTAACTTAAATTTAAATTAAAGTTCCAATATCTTATCATTAAAAAATAAATATAAATATTTATTTTTTATACTTTTTCCTGTCAATCTTTCAAGCGCATTTTTATAGCACTCAATTTGAATCAAATATCTTTCTTTGATTTTATCCAAATCATCTACATAATCTGTTTTATAATCTAAAAGTACTAATTCATCATCTTCTTCAAAATAGCAATCTATTATTCCCTGCAAAAGTACTTTTTCCTCTTCATATACATCCTTCGGCAAATCTTTGTAAATCTCAGTGCTATCCAAACTTACAATAAAAGGAACTTCTCTTGAAACTTTTTTTGCTTTTATCATTCTTTTTCCTAAATTAGAACTAAAAAAACTTAATATTTTATTTATGTCAATTGAATTGGATTCTTCTCTAGTTATAAATTCCTTATTTACTAAGTCATTCACCTGTTCACATATCTTTTCATAGTTAGAAACTCTTTTCAAATCTATATGTTGCATAACAGTATGCAACAGTGTTCCCTTCTCTGCTGCTGATAACTTTGTTGTTTTTTGAAGAAATACAGGTTTATTTAAATTACTAGAATCAACTAAAAATGAACTTCCTTCATCTGCTGATAGAAAATCAAATCTTCTCTTTATCTCTGATACAGAAAATTTTGATGGTATATTGCATGACTCTTTATATTTATACTGCCAATTTAGCCTTCTATTAACTTCATCATAATATACACTATTTTTATCATTCAAAGCTTCATTTTTCACTATTTTAATTATATCTTCTTTCTCGTCTTCATTACGTAAGTCATTTTTTAAATCTTGCTTTTTCCAAAATTTAATATGCCATTTATGCTTATCATCTAATGAAGTTTTGAAATCATGTACACCTCCTATATCTCTTATAACCTTTCCAGATGAATGTTTAGCTACAGCTGGTACTATCCAATCCAAATAGTTTTTAGCATTTATCACCACATATTCAGGTATTTTTCCTTCTTCATATTTTATAGCTTCACACCATTTTTCTGAAGTTTTTTCTAAATTCTTAGCAGTACCTGTTATTATAAGTTTTTCTTTTGCTCTTGTAAGTGCTACATATAATATTCTCATCTCTTCAGATAAGGTTTCAACTTTTATTTTCTTTTTAAGGACCTGCTTAGCGATAGTTGGATAACTAATCCTTCTATCTATATTTACATATTCTGGTCCTAACCCTAATTCACTATGAAAGAGTACACTTCTGTTCATATCCATAAAATTAAAATTTTTACCTGTTCCCGAAAGTATAACTACAGGAAATTCTAACCCCTTACTTTTATGCACACTCATAATCCTTACAACATCTTCATTTTCTCCAATAATTTTAGCGCTTCCCATATCTCCACTGCTATTTCTTAGCTTATTTATGAAATTTATAAAGTTAAATAATCCTTTATAACTTGTGCTTTCATATTGTTTAGCTCTTTGGAATAAAATCCTTAAGTTAGCCTGCCTTTGTTTTCCTCCAGACATAGCCCCAACAAAACCATAGTATCCTGTATCAGTGTAAATATACCATATAAATTCATCAATAGGCATATATAAAGATTTTTTTCTCCATTTTCTAAGCTTGTTGAGAAAATTGCTTACCTTATCCTTAAGTTCCTCACTTATATGTTTAATCCTTTCATCTGTATCATCATTTTCTACTATTATTTTTAATATACTAAAGAAGCCTATGTTTCTGTCTACCATTCTTATATCTATAATTTCTTCTGATGAAAATCCCTCTATTGGTGACCTAAGTATGGATAGTAATGGTATATCTTGAATAGGATTATCAATTATCTGAAAGAGAGAAATCATAGTTCTTATTTCTATATTATCAAAATATCCAGTATTGGTATCCGCAAATACTGGTATAGCAAAATTCTTAAGTTCTTCTACAAAAGTAGGTGCCCAATTTGATGTAGTCCTCAATAAAATTACTATATCTTTATAAGTAACATTTCTATACTTTTTCTCGTCCTTATCATACACCTTAAATTTCTCATTATTTATTAAATCTATTATTCTTTTTCCTACTAATCTTGCTTCTATCTGTATATTATCTGGAGTTTCCTCATTAATATTTTCAACTGCAGTACCTTCTGGATCTTGGCTATTTTCTTCATATACATTATTATCTTTTTTATCTAATAAATGAAGTTCTATTTTACTTTCAGCATCCACTATATTTCCTTCTAATTCTGGGAAATCAGCTCCACTTTTTAGCATTTCTCCTTCATCATATTCAAGTTCACCTATATTCACTGACATTATCTGATTAAATACATAATTAACTGCAAAAATTATTTCAGGTCTGCTCCTAAAATTTTTAAAAAGCTTTATTTTTCTCTCATTTCCCTCTCTATTATCTGAATATCTATTATATTTATCTAAAAACAATTCTGGCTTAGCTTGCCTAAACCTGTATATGCTTTGTTTTACATCTCCAACCATAAATATGTTTGGTACTTCATTTTTTTTAGAAATAGCATTCATAATTACTTCTTGTACTTCATTACTATCTTGATACTCATCTATAAGTATTTCATCAAATTTTTGTTTATACTCCAATGCTATTTTTGAAGGTGTCGTATCTCCATTCTCCTTCGTATCTATAAGTATATTAAGACAAAAATGTTCAATGTCATTAAAATCAACTAATCCTCTTTCTCTTTTTTTGGCTCCATAACTTTCATTAAACTCCATTACTATTTTTCCTAAAGACTTCATTTTAGGATACATTTCTTTTAAGTCCTTACTCATACTACCCATTTTCAAAAAAATATCTTCTGATATTTCAGTAATTTTTTTCTTTACTTCATCCCTTATTTTCTTTGACTTTTCTTTTGCTTCTTTATCAGCATCCTTATTTCTTTTCACAGGGAGTTTTTCAAACTGTAAATTATCAAATTGACATTTTAACTCTTCTAAATTCCTACATTGCATTATATTATTTATATTCTCTAGATCCTTTTTCATAGGCTCTAAATAATAATCTATACCTTGAGCATTTTCTACTATTTCTATTGCTTTTTCTATTTTACTTTTGCATCCTTGTAGTTCGACTATCATATAGTCTAAAATTACAGGAAACCAAGGAGATTTTTCAAAATTAAAACTCTCTCCAACATTAAATTGTTCTACCATTGTTGAAATCCATTTTTCAGGCCATGGATTGCTTTTAGCAAATTCATATAAATCCAATATCATATTTTCAACTTTAAAGTCATTTTTTCCTCCATAGCATTTTACAAGCTGTATAAACCCTTCATCACTTTGCTCATATTTATCATCAAAAATTTCATCAATAGTTTCCTGTTTCAAAAGTATGGATTCAGTTTCATCACAAACTCTAAAATTAGGATCTAAATCTATGACATGAAAATTATTTTTAATGACTTGAAGACAAAAAGAATGTATGGTCATTATATTTGCTTTATTCAACAACATCAGCTGCTTTTGAAGATTTTTTGACTCAGGTGCAACCTCTAATTTTTTTGAGATGGCATCTCCAATTCTTTCCCTCATTTCAGAAGCAGCTGCATTAGTAAAAGTAACAACTAAAAGTTTATCTATATCAATATCATCTTCATCATCCGTTATTTTTTGTATTATTCTTTCTACAAGTACTGCTGTTTTTCCTGCTCCAGCTCCTGCAGCTACTAGAAGATTACAATTTTTTGTAAAAATTGCTTCTCTTTGTTCTTGTGTCCACTTTGTGTCCATACTTATCACCCAATCTTGATTTATTATGTAAGTAAAAACTTATTTTCTTATATTAACTATTCAATATAAAAAGTTATTCTCCTCTATTATTTCCTATAAAGATTACTTTAACCTTATTTATAATTAAATAGTATTTTACCAATAAAAAAATACTGTTTACAAAATTGAAACAGTATTTTTCATTAAAAAACCACTCTATTTTTCCCTAGCTCTTTAGCCTTATATAAATTTTGATCTGCTTTCTCTATAATTTTCTCTAAAGATGTATCTGTTTTGCTACTTATACCTATTCCCATAGAAACAGTAACATTAGACTGTATATTTTTATAACTTATTACAGTTTCCTCTATGACACTTCTTATATAATTCATTCTACGGTATATATCATTTACATTCTTCATGTCAAACATATACACTATTATTTCTTCTCCTCCATATCTAGCTATGATATCATCTTTTCTGAGGTTTTCTTTTATAATCTTAGAAATTTCTTTTAAAACATAATCTCCATATTGATGTCCAAATGTATCATTACATTTTTTAAAATCATCTATATCTATCATAATTACTGTAATTTTTTCTTTATAATCTCTTAGTTTATTTTCCACAATGGAAAAAAAGTAACTTCTATTATATAATCCAGTTAATCCATCTATTTGTGAATTTTGTTTTATTTTATTATAAAGACTATTATTTTCTAAACATATAGCTAAATGATTACTCAATGCAGTTAGAAGTTTTATATGCTCTTGTGTCAAATAATTATACCTATTGTGTTCTACTACAATAGCACCTAAAATATTGTTTTTCAAATAAATTGGCATAAATATAGAAGAATGTATTTCAACGCTTTTATCTTCAGATATATTTTCAATATCATTAAAAATGCTAATTTCTAATTTTAAAATTTTTTCATTAAATTCTTTAACTGGATAGTGATGATTAGTATCTTTTAAATTAGAAACTTTTAATCTTAATTTTCTATTTTGTACTAAATAAACACTAGAATATGTAACTCCTAAAATACCTATCATTATGTCATTTATCATAGAAACAATCTCACTGCTGCCTAATCCCTTATTTATATACTCACTGATTTCTACTATAAGAGACATCATATCTAATTTTTTATCTAGCTCCATTATTTTAGCATTTTGTTTTTGAATTATACCTTCCGCCATCTTTTGATAGCTTTCATAATCATTCTTTAATTGATTATAATTATCTTGTAATGATAACATATAAATCTCCTTTATTTAATTTATAGTATACTCTAATAAACAAGAGATTCTATAATTGTATTATATGTTTCTAATAGATCAATTTCATAGTTATCTATTTTTTCTTTTGTAATATCCACATTCTTCAAATAGAATAAAAATTAAAACTATATTAACATTTTAATTCATAAATAGTAAATATTCAACTTGATGAATAAATTATTTTTCAATTAAAATTTTTCTATTATTTACACTTATTAAAAATGCTATTAAAGAAACATATGATAAATTAAATAACACATATATAGGTATAATCTTACTAGCAAACGCACCTCTTATTATAGTGTTTTCATATTTATAAGATATATAAAAAATTATAGGGTAAACAATAATAATAAAATCTTTTCTTTGTATCTTTTTAATTATTTGATTTAATCCAAATGTAAAGGAATAATAGTAATTTGCTATTATCTTAATCATTATTAAAGTCCACATTACTATAAATATATATCTAAAACTATTTATAATTGGTAGTGTTAAGGCTTCTGTCGTAGTAACTACAGGCCATATAAACTTAGGTACAACATCAATACCCAAATAATATATAGCAATAAAAGTAAACCAAGTATATACTGTTCCAGTAATCAATAAGCTCTTTAAACCACACTTCTTTATACTTTTATTTTCTTCTAAAAACGGATAAATCAAAAATAAAATTTCCATGCCAGAATAAGCAAGAGCAGTTTCTTTTGTAGACTTTATCATATTAACTGGACCAGAACCAAATACAGGCATTATATTTATTATCATCCCATCCTTTAAGGCAACTATAGGAATAAAAAATGAGACAAGAGTCAAATAAAAAATAGTTTCATTAGCCTTTCCAAGAGGCTTAATTCCTTTATATGCAAGAAAACCTGCTGGCAAAAATATTGTCATTAAAATTTTATATTTATCTAAAAAAAATATCATATATATTTTAAGTATATTTGCTATTCCTGAAGCCGCTTCTGTTAATATTAATAAAAAAAATAATACAAATATAAAATTTAATATGGTTCCTATAATTTTACCAAAACACTTTTTACTTAAAACTAATATATTTTCTTTAGGAGCCTTTTTATGCAAATAGTTTGCAATAAAGAGCATATATATAGGATATATTAAACCAAATATACAAGATATCCATCCATCCTGCTGAGCATCTTTTACAACATCGACAGGTAATGTTAATACTGAACTTCCAATCATGCTTCCAACTAATATATAAGTCAATTGATTTTCAGTTAAAAAAATACCTTTATTATTCATTCACTTCTCTCCTAAACTTATACCCAAAATTTGCTTTTGTTTTATACAACGGAAAGTAATAATAGTTTTTTAATATTCTCCTCTACCTTCAGCATTTACTTTAACTTTTACATTTACGAATATGTCAGATTCGCTTACTACCTTATTCCAATCCACACCAGTATGCCTACCATACTTAGCAGCTGCATATTTACCTAAACTTAAAAAATCCACTTTATATTGAGATTTATAAGTATTTATAAAATCCTGACATGTTTTTTCAATTGAATTTTCCATATCTTTAATAAATTCTTTCTGAACCTTTGGGTCTTTATTAAAATTTGAATATGATTCATTTGATGCTATAATACCATCCATCTTCAAATCAATTATAAATTTATATTTTTCACCCTGCTTATAACATTTCACTTTTCGTTTAACTTTTGTTTCATAATCTATATATCTTTTAGATCCTTTTTTCATAGTGAAAATTCCACCTCCACTATCTTTTCTTAGCAAATTTAAAATTTTAGCTTGCTGCAGATCTATTTTGCCTACCATTATATCCCCTTTAAATATAGCAACACCTGTAATTTGAGGTAAATCTTCTTTTAATTCTATATAAGGAAGTACTAAATTTCTTCCTTCCGAACTAACTCTTGTTACTGAATTTATAAAATCATATTCACCAGTGAAAAAATTATAGTATTTAGAATTTACAATTAGTGATTCCATATATTCTGCAGCATTTGAATACCCTTCAATTTTATGCTTTAAAATATCTTCAGCTTTTCCTTTGCATACTACCATAATCGCATTATCATTTACTTGAGGACTATTTAACAATATATCTATAATATTATTAATACCATATTGAGCATAACTTTCACTTATTATAAGCATTTTTTCTAAGCCTAATAAAAATTTCTTTTCAGACTTTAATTGTCTCTTCTCCCTAGTATCACCTATATTTCTAGCCTTTCCAGTAATAACCTCACTTTTTATCTGTCCTGAAGTATCATTTATGTATGTTGCAATAGGAATGCTATAATATACTTCTCCTTTATTTCTTTTTTCCAAGTCATATCCTATACCTATAGGAATAGCTAAATCCTCTATTGCCTGACCTTCAGTACCTATAAAACTCCATAAAAAAATCAGTACAATAGATATTTTAATCATTATATTCTTAACACCTTTTTTCACATGTTTAACCATTTTTTCACCTTTTAACAATCATTAAAAATTTAATATTCTCCCCTACCTTCAGTATCAACTTTTACTTTTACATTTACTTCTATATCTGATTCACAAATAGCCTTGTTCCAATCTACTCCTGTTTCTCTTCCATATTTAGCTGCTGCTACTCTTCCTAAGTCTAAAAAATCTACTTTGTACTCACATTTAGCCACACTTAGAAAATTTTCACATTGTTTTTTTATTGAACTTTCCATTTCATTTGTAAACTCTTTTAATACCTTAGGATCTTTATTAAAATTTTTGTATAGTTCATTTGATGCTATAGTACCTTTTAAATTCAAATCTATTATAAACTTAAATTTTTCACCTTCTTTATAGCATTTAACTTTTCTTTTAGATTCTGCATAATAATTTATATATTCTTTTGGACTTTTCTGTATAGTTAACATACCTTGTACTTTGTTTTCTCTAAGCAAATTTAGTATTTTAGCTTCATTCATATCTAACTTTGCCACCATTTTTTCGTCATTAAATAAAGCAATTCCTGTAATTTTAAGACCATTTTCTTTTATTTCCAAATAGGGAAGTACAATATTTCTCCCCTCTGCATCTATTCTCACTACTAAATCCATCATAGTATATTGTGGTGCAAAAAAATTGAAGTAATTAGAGTTTTTGATCATTCCTTCTATAAACTCTGTTGAATTGGCATATCCTTCTACTTTATATTTTAAGATATCTTCAGATTTCCCCTTACATATTGTCATAAAGGCCTTATCATTTATTTGAGGATTATGAACTAATATATCTATTAATTCGCGAACTCCATCTCTAGCATACTCTTCACTTATTACATATACTTTTTCCAACCCTAATAAATACCTTTTATTATTTTTTACTTGTCTGTTTTCCCTAGTACCTCCAAGAGTATTGGCTTCTCCAACAATAACAGTACTTGTTGTGGTATTACCAGAAGGATCAGAAACATATAATGCAATGGGAAGCCTGTATAATTCATCTTGTTTTGTATTTTTTACTATATCTATTCCTATCCCTATAGGTACAGATAAATTTTCTACTAATTCACCCTTTGACCCTATAAAACTCCATAAGAAAATTGCACTTAATATCATGGAAATAATAAACTTAGCGTGTAACTTTTTTTTCATATTGATCTCCTTTTTTTATAGTCAATAAAAGAGCTACAGCAGAAACATATACTAAATTAAAAAGCACATATAAAGGAACTGTCTTGCTTAGGAAATTTCTTCTTATAGTTGGATTCCCATATTTTATAGATAAATAAAAAATTATTGGGTACATCAAAAAAACAAATTGTTTTCTACTTATATGTTTAGTAAATTGGCTTAATCCACAAACCATTGCAAAATAAAAATTAGACATAGTTCTAAACATTATAAGAGACCATAACATCATAAATATATATCTAAAGCTATTTATCACAGGTATTATTACTGATTCAGATAAGGTTACAACAGACCATAAAAATTTTGGAATAACTTCAATTCCCAAATAAAATATAGTTACAAAGGTTATCCAAGTATAAACAATTGAAGTAAGCACTGCAGCTCCTATGCTGTATTGTTTAATTTTTTTTCTATTTTCCAAAAAAGGATATATCAAAAAAATTACTTCTATTCCGGAATAAGCAAATGCAGTTTCTTTAGATGATTTTATTATATTTATTATTCCAGAACCAAATACAGGCATAACATTTAAAAAACTACCTTGTTTTAAAGCTGCTATAGGAATAAAAATTATAGGAAAAGTACAGCAAAAAATAACTTCTCCTAACCTACCTAGAGTACTGATACCTTTATATGCAATAAATGCTGGCACCAAAAATATAATTGCTATTATCTTTTTTCTGTTTAAAAAGTTAACTACATATATTAAAAAAACATTACATGTTCCTGCTGCTACCTCTGTCAATAAAAATAGAAAAAACATTACAAATATAAAATTAAAAATTCCACCTAAAATCTTTCCAAAACACCTTTTGCTTAATGTTAGTATATTATCTTTGGGAAACTTATTAGACATATACAGTGCTATACTAATCATATATAAAGGATATATTATACCTAGTATGCATGAAATCCATCCATCCTGCTTTGCAACCTTCACTACATCATTAGGTAAAGTCAATATTCCAATTCCAATCATACTGCCCAAGGATATAACTGCAAATTGGGTAATAGTTATGGTATTTACTTTCTCACTACCCATTTTTGCCCCTCCTAAATTTCCATCTAAAATTCTTTTGCCTTATAGGATTGTTGTTAGGTACAGCTTCAGGTCTTTTGTTCATCTTCCATATAGGTGCTCTTATGAAAATATCTTTTAAATCACTCTTATGAAAAGATAAATAAGGAACTCCATAGCTATCCAAGGCACAAAGATAAGCTATTAAAAAAAACCACCCTATAGCTATTCCTAATGCTCCTAACCAGTTAGCTAGTATTATCATAGGATAATTTATCATCCTTATAGAAAGAGACATTTCATAGCTAGGTATTAAAAAAGATGCAGTAGTTGTAACACCAACTATAAGTAAAGTAAGTGAGCTTACAATTTTAGCTTTAAGTGCTGCATCTCCTATAATAATTCCACCTACCACACTTACAGTCTGACCTATTTTACTTGGTAATCTAAGTCCTCCTTCTCTTAAAAATTCTATAACTAAATTCATAGACAATATAGACATAAATGGTGTTAAAGCTATACCTTTTCTTGATTCAATAATAGATTGTATAAAAGTTAATGGTATTAGTTCCGAATTAAATTTTATTAAGGTTATATACACACTTGAAAGTGTGATTACTATGAAAACTGCTATAGATTTTATTATTCTAGTAAAAGATGCTACTATTGTTCTATGGTAATAATCTTCTACTGTTTGAAAAAAATCTACAAATAAACTTGGTAAAGTCACAACAAAAGGAGCTCCTTCTACAACTAAAGCTATCCTTCCTTCTAATAAATTCGCTTCAACTATATCTGGTCTTTCTGTAGCAAAGGATTGTGGAAAAATACTATAAGGATGTTCTTCTATTAGTTGTTCAATGGTAGAGCTTGCTAAAACACTATCCACATCTATAGCCTGTATTCTATCTTTCACTCTTTTTAATAAATTTTTATCTACTATATCATCTATATATGTAATTACTACATCTGTTTGTGATCTCACCCCCAAAGTTAATGTCTCCATTTTTAAATTTCTATCTTTCAATCTTCTTCTTATAATACTTAAATTAGTTTCCAAATTTTCTATAAAGGAATCTCTTGGACCTCTTACTGAAGTTTCATTCATAGGATCAGATATAGCTCTAAAGTTTCCACCTGTTGTGTCTATTATAATAAAACTGCTGCTTTCTTGGATCAACATCAAAGTTTTTCCTCTCTTTACAGCATCTACAGCTTTATTTATATCTTTTTCTAATTGCGTATTGCTAATAGTTATATATCTTTTACATACATAATCTTCAATTTGTGGTATACCACTTAAATTTTCCTCTATGTGAAGCATTAATGGATTCAAAATATCCCTATCAATCATATCTTTATTTATCAGACCATTTACATAAATAATACATGCTTCAATAGGTTCTTTACTTCCCATAACAAAATTCTTAGTTACTAGTTGTATTCCATTTCCCATTAAATTCTTAATTTCATCCAAATTCTGTTGTAAGATAAGCTTTTTATTATCCATGCATATCACCTCACTTTACAAAACAGTATAGTCTTTGTTTTTAGTATGGATTTAATTTTAAAAAATATTAGACAGATTATGCCTTTAGTGTAGGTATTCTATTGTCATAAGTGGATATTTGTTACAAAATCCTAATTTAGATATCAAAAAAAGGAATAACAAAAACACTAAACTTTACATAAGTAAAATTTAGTGTTTTTATTATAAATTTAACCTTCATAATTTAAAAATATTGCAACATAACTTTTTCAAGAGGACAATTGACACAGGACAGAGGACAGTGAAGGTGAGTTTTTCTCCTTACGTCGAAAAACTCACCTTCACTGTCCTCTGTCAATTGTCCTATGTCCCCTCAAAAAAGTTGTGGCACATTGTGCTTATTTTAAGTCAAATTTTTTACATTATCCACTTATTTTATTATTACTAAAATCCTCTTGAATAATCATTGAAGCAATCTAAACAAACCTTTTTATCATCCATAAGTCTTATCTTATGTTCTGCAGTACTTTCTCCACAGTTTTCACAGATAATGCTATTAAAAAGCCTAGCCTTTTCAGGCACTTTAAATTTTGGTGTCTTAAATAAAAATAAGTCTTCGATATCAGCATTCAATATATGCTCCATACGCTTTTCTCTATCTTCAGACTTGTCTAATGGTTTTAAAACTATTCTCAAGGCTTCATTATTCTTTCTATTGAAAAATGTAAATGCCATTTTACCAGAATCCTTATAAACTAAATTACCTTTGCCTATAGAACAACCTGTTAATACTTGTACTGCATCTACACAGCAAGCATCATTTTCTGTTACGCAAACGATTTCTTCATCTTTAGAATAGTTTAATCCCATCTTTTTTTTAGCAGCTTCACTAACTTTATAACCTATAGCTAAGCCTGGACATGAATGTCCATGAAATTCTACACATTTTTCCCACAATTCTTTATTCATATAACACTCTCTCCTCCATAGTATATTTAATATAAGTATACTATACTATCAATTTTAATGTAAATTTAAATGACTGCAGCTTATAATACATTTGTATAAGCCACAGCCTTTAAAGTTTGTGTTTTAGTACTTCTTCTATGATGCTTTATCTTGTAAATCTTTTTCTTTTTTAACTGAAGCAATTACTTTAAATATAATTAATAAAATTGCCACTCCCGCTATGGCTGAAACAATATAACCTAGTTTTTCAGGCATTCCTCCTGGAGCATAATCTGGTGCTATTGCGTTAAAATTAAATCCATTTTCAAAAGCCTTAGGTACGTATCCAACTAATGATTTCATTTCTTCTGCATCCCATTCTCCCCAAGCAGTTCCACTAGCTAAAAGTCCTAATGGACATAATACTATTAAAGCACCAAGTAATCCATATAAAGATTTTTTGTTTGTTTTCTTTCCTTCATATATAATACCAGGTGACATCTTTTTTACATAAGCATAAACTCCTGCTGTTATAGCTCCTTCTAATATTCCTACAAGTAAATGAGGTAAAATCATAGCTGGCACTGAAACACTTAATGTATAAGGACAGTAAATTGCTGCACCTGCTGCATCTTTAAATAATAGTGGTTGTATTCCAAATTCAATTGATGCACAAAAAGCAGCTGTTAATATTCCAATATAGCCACCAATAAATGCTGCTATGTATTCCCCTTTTTCACTATTTACTCTGTTTTTTATAAATCTATAAATAGAATATCCAACAAATGGCATTACAAAAGCCATATTAAACGTATTTGCTCCATAAGCAAGTATTCCACCATCTCCAAAAAATAGTGCTTGAATTAATAATGATATACTGACAGATATAGTTGCCGCATACGGCCCTACTAATATTGCTATCAAAGTTGCTCCTACTGCATGAGCTGTAGTACCTCCTGGAACCGGCACATTAAACATCATTACAAGAAATGATACAGCTGCACATACACCAAGTATAGGCATTTTTCTCTTGCTTACTTCTTCTTTCACTTTTTTCACCGATTTTGTCCACACTGGCAGCATAATAACCCCCATTACTGCACAAGTTGATGGACTTAAATAATTGTCTGGAATATGCATAATTTTACCCCCCCAAAACTTATAATAAAAAACATTTATTTTTTATTTAAATAGATTATCTTTACCATAAAATAAAAGCAATTTTTATGCCATATGTTTTAAAGGGTAAAAACAGCAAAAAATTCTCAAAACGATACTTTTTAGTACCATTTTGAGAATTTTTTCATTATGATAATTTCTTGTTATTGAATAAACAATTAAGAACTAAATACCTGTTCTGCATAATAAGAACTTCTAACTAAAGGGGCAGAAAAAACATGTTTAAATCCCATTTCTAAAGCTATTTTCTCATATTTTTTAAATATGCTTGGATGCACATACTCTACTACTGGATGATGCTTTGAAGAAGGTGCCAAATATTGACCTATAGTTACAATTTCACAATTAATGTTTTTCAAATCCTTAAGTATTCCTATTACATCTTCTTCACTTTCTCCAAGTCCCAACATAAAGCCAGACTTAGTCATTATTGAATCATCCATTTCTTTCACTCGCTGTAAAAGTTCCAACGATCTATCATACACTGCCATAGGCCTTACTTCACTATAAAGTCTTGGTGTTGTTTCCACATTATGATTTATTATATCAGGTTTAGCACTTACTACCTTTTGCAAAGCCTCTTCATTTCCTTTAAAATCAGGTATTAATACCTCTATAGTGATATTTTTATTTAATTCTTTTATTTCATCTATTACTTTTACAAAATGTGATGCCCCACCATCTTCAATATCATCTCTTGTTACAGAAGTTATGACAGTATGCTTAAGATTCAACTTATCAACTGCTTGTGCTACATTATGTGGCTCCTCATAATCAACCACTTCTGGTTTTTCTTTTGTTACATTACAAAAAGTACAATTACGAGTACAATTCTTTCCAAGTATCATAAATGTGGCTGTCCTCTTGTTAAAGCATTCCATTCTATTGGGACAATTTGCTTCTCTGCAAACTGTATTTAACGAATATTTCTTTAGTATTTCTTGAACATTACCAGAAATCTCTCCCCCTCTTATTTTTACTCTTAGCCATTCTGGTTTTCTTTGATGCATGATTTTATCCCCCTTTGAAAAAATCTATATATTAATTAAACATCACTTGTATTAAATTATCTTCATTAATATTACTCATATATTTTTCAATTGATATATTCTTTAAAAGAGCTCTTACATTCTTTTCATCATATCTTATTCCAGTCAAAACGCTTTCCAATTCAATAATGTCGCTTTCACTAAAAAAATCCCCATATAATTTAATGCTACTTATTAATCCTTTTTCCACATTTATATTAGCTTGTACTATTCCTCCTAAAAACTTTTTTTCATTAAAATAATTGAACTTAGGAGATTTTCCGTAATTCCATTGCCATGTAGAATATTTTTCATCAGAAATCTTTTTTACATTAATCCAATCCTCTTCTGTTAATTCATAAATTTTTACTTCTTTATGTTCACTCATAATAGAATCAGCTAAAAATTCCTTAAATTTCTCTAAACTCATTAGAGTTTTTAGATGTTCATTTATATTAGTAACCCTGCTTTCTACAGATTTAACCGATTTATCTTGAAACTTTATATTCTTTACTTTTAATGCTGATGTTAGATCTCTTATACCAGCTGAGAATAAAATACTACCGTGGTGAAGAATTTTATTTTTATAATTGTATTGAGCATTCCCTGAAAACTTCTTTCCATCTATAGTTAAATCATTTCTTCCTGATAAATCAGCATTTATACCAATTTTCTTTAAGGCATTTATAATAGGATATGTAAATTTAGAAAAATCTGCAAAACGATTTTCACTATTATTAGCTATAAAAGTAAAATGTAAATTTCCAAGATCATTAAAAATTGCTCCTCCACCTGACATCCTTCGTACAACAGGTAAATTGTGCTCTTTTACATAATTCATATTTATTTCCGAAAGAGTATTCTGATTTTTTCCTATTAATATACAACGTTCGTTCCTCCATAACATAAAACAATCTTCTTCAAAATTTTTTAGCATATATTCTTCAATAGCATGATTAATATATGGATTAGTATTATCATTCTTAACAAAAATCATAAAAAACCTCCAACTAAATATTTGAATTATTTAGTTTTATAAGTAAATATAATATCCTCTCCTGCTAATACATTTACTCCAACATTTTTATCAATATTTTTAACTCTATCACCATTAACAATTAAAACTGGAGTAATTAAAGAAAATCCTTTTTCTTTTATAACTTCCCTATCAATTTTTATTATAGGATCTCCAGCTTTAACTCTGCTTCCCTCTTGAGCTATTCTTTGAAATCCTTCCCCATCTACTTGTATTGTATCTATTCCTATATGAACTAAAATTTCTATTCCATTATCAAGGGTAATAGCAAAAGCATGATTTGTTCTAAATATTATAGTTAATACACCATCTGCTGGTGAAACTATTGTATCTCCTGAGCAATCAATAGCAACGCCATCTCCAGCAAGTTTATTAGCAAAAACTTCATCTGGTACCTCTGATAACTCCAATACTTTACCAGATGTAGGCGATATTACAGAATAATCTTTTTTTAATAAATCAAACATATTATACCCTCCTAAAGCTTATATTTATTTTTGTACATAATTTTCAATTTCTATTCCAGCCATTTTCATTAAATAAAGAGCATTTCTAGTTTTTGATATACCTCTTTGAAGCTTATAATCGAAATAAATTTTATTATCTTTATAATATTCTCTAAAATGATAATTTCTTATTTTATTATTACTTTCTTTTTCCAAATCGCCCAATTCTAAATCATGAGTAGATACTAAGCCTAATGTTTTTTCTTTACTTAAACTATTTATTAAGACTTTAGCTCCTGTATGTCTATCTAAAGAATTAGTTCCTTTAAAAATTTCATCTAATAAGAAAAATATTTTTCTTTTTTCTTTAGAAGCTTTAACAATATTCTTTATTTTTAAAAGTTCTGCATAAAAAGAAGATATATTTTTTTCTAGATTGTCACTAACCCTCATACAAGTGTATATTTCCATTATAGAACAACAAAAACTATCAGCAAATACTGCAGCCCCCGAATAGGCTAATACTAAATTAATTCCTGAAGTTCTAAGCAGTGTGCTTTTACCAGACATATTAGAACCTGTTATAAGTGCTACATTATATGGCTTCTTTATTATTAAATTATTACATATACCTTTCTCGCCTAATAGTGGATGTCCCATATTCCTAGCTTCAAATACTAAATCATTTTCAACAATTCTAGGAATATACCATTTAGGATGATCATAATTTATAATTGATAAACTGCTCAATTCCTCAAACTGTCCAATAGTATTAATCCAGTTTTGTAAACTTCCTCCACATTTTTCCTTCCATTTTTCTAATGCAAACATATATTGATAATCCAATAACAATAATGTATTTATGATTATATACATAGAATTTCTACGATCAGAAATTACATCACATAGCTTTACTAATTTCTTTATTTGTTCAGATGCTTTATATTTATCATTTATAAGCTTACTTTTTAGCTCTATTAAATATGCAGAATGAAATTTTTCTTTCTCAATTAATTTTATCATTTTATCATAGATCTTTATACTATTTTTAAATTCATAAACTACTCCCAAACTCTTAAATCTTTGACTCGCCTTTGGAATAAGCAAAAAAAACTGAAAAACTATTAATAATAGTGGTATAGATCTAGATACACTATTAGTAACAAAATATAATATAATCATACTAATTGTAATAGCTGGCAACACCTTAAATATTAGAACCAAATATTTATTAGTATAGATAGAATTTCTATTCTTTGCTAATTTAATCATAGGTGATGGATCATTTATTTCTTCATTTATAATTTTTCCTTCTGCTTCAAACCTTTGTCTCCACTTAAGTTTTTTTGATAACTCTTTTATAGCCTCTTGTCTTTTTTCAATTTCTTCTACATTTTTTAAGCATGAAGAAAGCGAATCTCTTAACTTTCTTCTACCTACATAAGTATTAGCAGTATTAATCCATTGAAAAAGAGAACCCCTACCAAAAATATCTAAATCAAAGGAATAATTGTGATCTATATCTATAAATTCCTCCCCATCATCAATGAAATTCTTCCATTTACTATTAAAGCGTTTTATACAATTATCATTTATTTTGCTAAGCACTAAAGAATAATTTCTGTTTCTTTTAATTTTTCCATGTATAACAACTACAAAAACAAATAATATTAAAAAACATAAAAATGAACTTATACTTAAATAAATATATTTTTTTGTATATAAAAATCCTGTTAATATAATTCCAACAAAAAAAATAATAAGCCTTACAGTACTCATAATACTTATAGCTCTATTTTGTCTTTTTACTAAATTTAAATAATTATTTTTTCTCTTCTCATAAAATTTTTCTCCAATTACCACTAAACATTTTCCTCCTCCTATGGAAGCCAATATATTTTTGTTTTTTAATCATATAAGGCTATCACACCTTTATATTCTATTTATATAACTAAATTCCCTTTATTTTTGTGTTAATTTAACTTTATTATGTCTCATGCATACCTATTTATTTTACAGCAAACCATATAAATATTATTATTGACAATTTCACACATACATTTCATTGTATTATAACTTTAGTAACATTTGTTACTGATTTATAATATATATTTACATATAATAAAAGATATCAAATTAAAGTTTAAAATAATAATTCAGGAGGTTAGTTATGAGTTTGTTTTTAGGAAAAATTCACTATTGGTTATTTGATAAAATAAAATGGTTTGAAGGTTTAGAAAGTGAAATAGTAAACTTTGCTGAAGCTAAAAATTTACCTGTAGACAATTGGAAAGAGGAGATATATAAAAATTTTGGTTATCCTATTGAAGATAAACCTCTAGAAGATATGATAGATACATCAAATATACATGGATGGCTTCAAGATAAAATTTCAAAATCAGAAGGAAGGCATGCAGCATGGATTACCAAAATACTAAGTTCCTCACAAGAATATAAAGAGGATCTAATAAATATATTTGAAAACCAAGGTAATGAATTAGGAACTAAATATAGAGAAAATATGATTCCTAATACACCAGAAGAAATTTATAATATTATAAATGATTTTATTCTAGAAGGTATGCCTTGTGATAGAGTTTCAGAAGAATTAGAAAATAATTCTGAGCTCTATATGTGGAAAACAAATCTTTGTCTTCATAGTAAATACTGGGACAGTGTTCATGGAGATGTAAATAACTTTTATATCCTTAGAGATGTATGGATAGAATCCTTTGTAAAAGCTTTAAATAGCAACTTTTTATATAGTGTAATTATAGTTAACAATAAAAGAGTTCAACAAATCAAAAAAATTTCTTAATAAGGAAGTGATTTTATGAATGCTCTAGAAATAATGGTTGCAGAACATTCAAATATTAAAAGAATGCTTAAAATAGTAAGAAAATATTGCTATAAAGTATTAAAAAATGAAGCTTTAGATTACAATGATTTCTATAAAATAATAGATTTTGTTAGAAATTATGCAGATAAGCATCATCATAGTAAAGAAGAAAATATATTATTTGATATTTTAAGTAATCAGTTTGGAGAAAAAATTAAAAATGGTCCTATAATGGGAATGTTGGTAGAACATGACTTAGGTAGACTATATATGACAAACTTGGAAAATGCACTAAAGCGATTAGAAACTGGAAAAGAAGATGCAAAACTAGACATAATTGCAAACTCAATTTCCTATACAGATTTGCTAACTCGACATATAGAACGTGAAGATACAGCCTTATACAAATTTGCAGAACGTTCTCTATCAGAAGAAAACACAAAAATACTAAATGAAAAATCTGAAGAAGTTGAAAAAAATGCTGCTTTAAATAGTATACAAGATAAATATCAAAAACTTATTGATGAACTAGAAAGAAAGCTTGATGTTATCTAAAATAATACGACACAACTTTTCAAAAGTTGTGTCGCAATATTTTTATTTAGTTTCCTATACCTGCTGGTAATTTAGTTTGTCCTCCAAGTAGTATTACAATACTATTAGGATTGGTATTACTGTTAATATAATCCGTAGTTGCTTTTGGAACATTATTATATACTAACATTATTGGAGAAGAACTTTGTGCTGCTAATGCAGAACCTGACAATCCATCTGCAAATTCAGTACCAGTTGTACCATCTCCTAATGCTACAAACATTTTATCCAATTTTAAATCATTTTGGAACTCTTTCATTACTGCCACATTTGTTTCAAACCTATTACTGCCTCCAAGTCTTACTGCATTCTTAGATAAAACTTTATCTAAAGAATTCTCTACCGATTTATTAACTGCACCATCTAATCCAATTATATAAAAATCCTTTGCCTTATTTTCATTAATGTATGCAGCTACACTATCTGGAAGTCTATTGCCTTCTGTTAAGAGTATTGGCATTCCTTTTGATGCAGCCACTGATGATACTGATAGAGCATCAGGATAATTGTATCCATTAACAAAAATAGCTTTATCCTTAATTCCTACTTCTTTTGCAATATTGACAGAAGTTTCAAATCTATCTTTTCCATATATTCTCTTAACTTCTGGTTTAGCCTTTAAATTATTTTGTATATTGCCTTCTATTTCTTTAGATACAGAACCTTCACCACCAACAATTATTACATGTTTCACATTTAATCTTTCTAATTCAGCTTTTGAAGATTCAGGAAGTTTATTCTGTTGTGTCAATAATATTGGTGCATTAAATTTTTTAGCCATTGGTGCTGCACAAAGAGCATCCGCAAAAGCTTCACCACTGGCAATTATTGCATATTCAGAACCTTTATCCCATCCATTTTTAGAAATATTAGCTGCAGTTTCATATCTATCAGCGCCCTTTATTGTTTGTACTGTAAATGGATATATTGGAGTAGTACTTAATTTCCAATTCTTATCTACAGTTGGTGTAATAGTTTTATTTTCTTGAATATAGTTAGTCATCATATTTCTAACTTGACCATCATCTCCTAAAGCCTTAGCTGAATCATACATTACTATAGATGTATCTCCAGGTTTTAAGCCAGCTGCAGCCATAAAACCTCCGCCACCGTTAAACCTATAGTTATTTATAGCTACTGTAAATTCATCTGTGTCCTTTACTGGTACCCCATTAAACTTTAAGTTCTTAATTCTGTTTACTGATTTAACTTCTCCTGTTTTAGAATCTACTGTACATGCCGGTTGTGTTAAATCAACATCATAAGTTGCTCCATATAATTGATCTAGATTGTAGTCTGGAACATTTAAAGCTTTATCCTTACTTACAGCATCATTAGGATTGTTTACCTGCTGATAGTATCTTGCAGAAAACTCCATCCACTTTTTAAGCTGTGCTCCATTCATTTTTATTCCATATAGGAAATTTTCAAATACATATACTCCCATTATATTTTGAATTGTTATATCTCCTTTTGGGATATATGCACTTTCACTTAAAGGTGCTGCTATAGACAATTGAGTTCCTGCTCCCTTTTGTTGTACCTTGTTTATTAAGTCCATAATAGCTGTTGGCTCCATTGTTTGCCCCTTGCCTGGAAACTCTCCTGATGATTGTCCAATTACTGTTGCCATATATTTTAAAGTTGTATCCTCATAAGGCTGTGCTAATTTAGTTATAGCTTCATCTGCTGCAATTTTGTCATCCATAGGTACTGTTTTAGCATTGATTGTTCCAATAGTTCCATTTGCATTTACATTTATATCCAATTGTGAAACATATTGTCCTGATTTTGCTGGTTCAGTAACAGGAACAACTTTCCCAGAAGGATTCTTCAATGTAAGATCACTGGATATATTTTTGTGAGCATGTCCGCATATTATAGCATCTATACCATTTACACTTGTTGCCAAGGCTTTTACTTGATTTTCAGGTATTGTATCCGTAGCTGTTTCTTCTCCACTATGGATAGTAACTATTACTAAATCTGCCTTCTCATCATTTCTTAATATTGGAACCCACTTTTTAGCTTCATCCACTGGATCATTAAATTTTAATCCATTGTAGTTAGATGCATTTTCCCAATTAGGAATACACTTAGTTGTTAATCCTAATATACCAACTTTAACATTTTTTCCATTTACATTAAGAGTTTTTGTAATATAAGGTTTTACAAAGTCTGAATTATCAGAAGTTTTATAAGTATTTGCTGATAATACATTTATATTTTCTTTTTGAGCATCTTTAATTACCCTATTTAAAACCTCTAACCCATAATTGAATTCATGATTACCAAGTGTCCATGAATCATATTTCATAGCCCCCATCACCTTCATCATTGGATATTCTGACTTTGTATCTACTTTATCATAATAATAAGATAATGGTGTTCCTTGAATAGTATCACCAGAATCCACAAGCATTACATTTGGATTTGCATTTCTTAAGTTATTTACATAAGTTGAAACTTTAGCTAGTCCTAAATTTGCAGCTTTTCCTGTGCTGTAATCTATAGGATATATACTTCCATGAATGTCTGAAGTTCCTACTATTGATATTTGTGAAGCTCCATTAGTAGTTATTCTCTTATCCATTGAAGCTATTATGCCCTTATTTGCTTTTATATTTTCAATTAATGAATCTCTTACAAGTATATGCGTATCATTATAAGTTTCTTTAACTGATGGCTCATTAAATACAACAAAGCCGTCTCCTCCTGTTGCCATAAAATCATTAGTAGCAACCTTCAAGGTTTCTTTATCAGAAATAGCTGTTCCATCTGCCTTTTTTATATCTATTACTCTATTTCCAGATGGTTTTTTTGAATCATAAGTAACCTTAAGTCCAGACATTTGAACTCCAACTCCATTATCTGCAAAGGCTTCTTCAAATACCTTTGTTAACTGAGCTTTATTCATCTTTACTGTAGTTACTACATTATCAAAAGGCATTAAGTAAAATATTGTTCCAACTGTTATGTCACCTTTTGGTATATCAACTCTTATGCCTCCATTATTTTGTAGTCCAACATCTGCATTTCCTTTATTTTTTATAATATCCGCTGTCCAATTTCCCAAATAAGATTCTCCAAAAGGAGCTGTATCTTGTTTTCTAGTTAAATCTTTATCTGTCTTGCCTACAACTTCATTAAATGTTGAGCCAACTTGCTTTTTAGCATCAGCTACTATAGACAATGCATTAGCATCAGTGATTGGATTTTTTGCTTTGTATCCATTATCTTTATTATTATCTAATGCTATATAACTTGTAGTTGGATTTATAAATGATACTTTTCCTGAAGATTCTACAGACATTTTCAAATCTATAAAACCTTTTGCTTGTGCTTTACCTATCACAACTGGTATGCCTGTTTTACTAATAGCTTGTACAGCAGTATGTGAATGTCCCCCTAACACTGCATCTACATTGGAAAGCTTGTCTGCTATGTCAAAAACTTTACCTGTTTTACAATCTTGATTGCTTCCTTCATGCATAAGTGCTAAAACTACATCTGCCTTTTTATTATCTTTAATGTCCTTAGCTAAACTATTTATCTCATTTAAAGGATCTGTAAACTTATAATTTGCTACATTACTTGGAAGAACTATTCCTGGTGTTTCTGTAGTTATTGCACCTATAACCGCAATTTTTACTCCATCTTTATTTATAATTTTATATGGCTCAAAAACTCTTTCTCCAGTATTTTTATTATAAAGATTTGAACATACAATTGAATACTTGGAATCTTTCATTGTAGTGTTTATAATTTTGTCTAATCCCCAATCAAATTCATGATTTCCAAGAGCTGTTACTTCCATTCCAATACTGCTCATTAATTTTTGCACAGGAACTCCAAATAAAACATTTGACATTGGTGAACCTTGATACAAGTCTCCTCCTCCAAGGATCAGCGTTCTATTTGGATTTGCATTTTTAATATTGTTAATATTTTTAGCAAGTACTGCTCCTGCAGGTAATGGAGGTGTGCTTGCATCCTCTAATGCACCATGAAAATCTGTAATTTCAATTAAATCAAATAATTTACCAGATTCACTTGCTTTAGCATTTGTAAAAGCAGTTGGTGTTAAAAGTGATACTACCATTAGTACTGTCATCACCAAGGATGTAAACTTCTTGTTTTTAAAAGCTCTTAACAAAATTATCATCTACCTTCCTTTAAAATTTAAAACCTATTGGAAATATATTCATATATAAAAATTATATAACAATGTGAATTTTTTGTAAATTGGTAACCGAATGTTTATAAAAATAAAATTTAACTTAAAATTACTTTAATTCTCATGTTGATACATGTATGTAAGTGTAATATACTTTAAAGAAAACGTCATAATTTTAGGAAAGAGGTGAACATTAAAGTAGATTTAACATCTATTTTTTATCAATTATGAGACATATATTTGAAAACGAAGAAGATTTTAGACAACACTTTAAATTTTTATCTTATATTTCTGTACCATTTTTTTTAATACACAGCAATGATACTATAAAAGAATATAATTCTCCCGCTGTTGAAATGCTTCATACTATTTACATGGATGAGAACATAAAAACTTTTAATTCTAAATTTACTAATATTTTATGGTTTATCGAAGATGATTTTATTAAGTTTAAAGCAAGTATTAAACAAAATAAAATTTTTGTTAAAGAAGTAAAACTAAATAACATTACCTGGAAATTTAATGGTCAATTTATAAAACATAATGATTCAATATTTTTAATTATAAACTATCGCTTACAAAAAGATGAATACACAAAAAAAGCTTTGCAGCTAGCTGCCATAGCTAATGCATCTGAAGATGCTATAATAGGAAAAACTTTAGATGGTAAAATAATAAGCTGGAATAAAGCAGCTGAAAGAATTTTTGGATATAGTGAACAAGAACTTTTAGGCAAAAAATTTTCTATATTAGATAATAATGAAAATAATAAAATTTTATACAGTACAATAAGCAAAAATGGATTTAAAAACTATGAAATAGAAACGATAAATAAAAATAATGAAGTGATATACTTATCCATAAGCATATCACCTGTTAAGAATTACAGCGGAGATACTGTATGTGACTCTGTTATTGCTCGAGATATAACTGAAAATAAAAAGCTTCATAAAGAATTATATAATAGTGAAAAAAAATTCAGAAGTATATATGAACAATCTCCTATAGGAATAGAGCTTTTTGATGCTAATGGAGAAGTTATATCTTCAAATGAATCCTTCTGCAAGATGTTTAACTTAGATGATATAAAAGAATTCAAATATTCCAATTTCTTTAATACTCCTCATATTTATGAAAGTGTAAAAAATAGAATTAAAAATAAAAAGCCTTCTCGTGTTACTTGCAAATATAAATTAAATCAGCGCGCTGACTTTGAAACAAACAAAAATAGGATTTATTATTTTGATATTGTAACTGCTCCTATACTAAATGAAAAAAAAGATTTAACTGCAATTTTATTACAAGTACAAGACATTACCAAAATTAAAACTGTAGAAAAAAAAGTTCAAAATTTCACTAATTTATCTGATGATATATTCTCTATATTTGATTATGATGGTAAATTTTTTCAAATAAGTGCCGGTATGAATAAAATTTTGGAATGGAATGAAAAAGATGCTTTATATAAAAACTTTAAAGATTTTGTTCATCTCGATGATATTCAAGGCTGCGTAAACGATTTTTCATATTTATTAAAACATGGCAGGCACATATTTAAAAATAGATGCATTTGTAAAAACGGAAACTATAAATGGATTGAATGGAACTCATTCGTAATAAAAGAATATAGTCTTATTTATTCTATCGGAAGAGATATAACTAAGAGAATGGAAAACGAGGAAGAACTAAAAAAAGCAAAAATTGCAGCTGAAGAAGCCAATATTGAAAAGAGTAGATTTTTAGCTAATATGAGTCATGAAATAAGAACTCCAATAAATGGAATAATGGGTATGACAGATTTAACCTTGATGACAGAATTAACAAATGAGCAAAGAGAATATTTAAATATGGTAAAATCTTCTTCAAAACACTTACTAGATATAATAAATGACATTTTAGATATATCTAAGATTGAATCCGGAAAGTTTAAACTTGACTTAGTACCTTTTAACCTTGAAGAAAGGATTTCCAAAATGGTTAAAAATATCTCTGTCCTTGCTTATAAAAAGTTTATTGAAGTTATGTATTTCATTGATCCTAATATTGATGAAGGTAATATTATAGGTGATCCTTCAAAATTGGACCAAATATTAATGAATTTACTAAGCAATGCTATTAAGTTTACAGACAGAGGAAATATAATAGTCTGCGCCAAAAAAGTTGAAGGACCTAAAGATAAAATTAAAATTCAATTTTCTGTTAGCGATACTGGAATTGGAATTCCTGAAGATAAAATGGACAGGCTTTTTAAAACCTTTAGCCAAATAGATGATTCGTACACTAAAAAATATGGCGGTACTGGATTAGGACTTTCAATATCCAAAAATCTTGTAAATATGATGAACGGAGATATATGGGTAACAAGTAAGCATAACCAAGGAAGTTGTTTTTACTTTACCGCAGAATTTTCTCAAGATGAAAATTCATCAAAATGTTTTTTAGAAAATGATAATGAACTTACAAGTACTTCAAAATACATTGAAAAAGTAACGACAAATATAAAACAATTTAATAACTCTAAAAACATTTTAATTGTAGATGACAACGAAATAAACCAAAGATTTATTTCTACCCTAATAAGTAAAAGAGGTTATAATTATTTTACTGCTTTCGACGGCATTGAAGCTTTAAATTTATTAAATCAAGTAAACAAAATTGATCTAATCCTTATGGATATTCAAATGCCTAATTTAAATGGACTAAACGCAACCAAACGTATTCGCAATATAGAAACAGATACCAAAGATCATATTCCAATTATAGCAATGACAGCCTATGCCATGATAGGCGATAGAGAAAAATTTTTATCAGCAGGCATGGACGATTATATTTCCAAACCAATTGACTATACTACACTTTATAAATTAATAGATAAATTTTTATCCAATAACTTAACATAAAAAGCATAATGTAACGTAAGGGTGCAGTGGAAGTTTGGATTTTAACTTTTACTCCGTGATATATGATAAGTGTACGCACATAATTACATTGTCATAAGTAGTTTTAGTAAGTGAAAATTATATTTATAACCTTAACTTATAATGCTTAAAAATCAAGGCATAGCCTGCTGCTAGGCTAATATATTTCATTTAGAAGCAAGTTACTTTCTATATTTATAGAAATACCTTAAAATAAATTTATTATTTAGGTTGTTGAAAAATATAATAAAAAAAATATGCAAGTATCTTATAAATGTAATAATCAACAAATTTATTATTTTTGCAGGCTGCACCATAGAGTATTATTAAAATAACTGAAATATACATAAACTAGGTAATAAATATTATGTGTACACGTAATGCACTAAGAAGTAACTTTCAACTGTATGCAGACTGATATATGCTGTGAAGGAAGATTCGAACGAATTTTAGAAGTTCTTTGCTTGAGATATTTAAAAATTCCGTAATTTTTGCCAGGACGGCAAAAGCTCCGAAAGCGACAGGACGTCGCATTTGAGGAGGTAGGAATTTTTCAATATCTCAAGCATTAGAACTTCTTAATGAAGTGAGTTTTCCTTCACAGCATATATCAGCCGGAATACAGTTGAAAGTTACTTCGCTTACATGCGCTTGTATCTCATAATTTTTAAACTATTAAAGCTTAAACTTTTCTGTGACTTTATTTAATTTTGATGAAATTTTGTCAAGCTTTTCTAAGCTATTAGATACTTTTTCAATAGCTTCATATTGCTCTGCCATAGATGCAGATATTTCTTGTGTTGATGCTGCTGATTTTTGTGTACTATCAGATATATTTGTTATGAAGCTAATAACTATTTCCTTATTTTCATCTACTTTATTAATACTTGATGCTTGACATTCTACTTGCCTCATTGTATTTTTAACTGCTTTTCCAGTTGAAAAAAACGACTTTTCAGCTTCTGCCATAGCAGCATTGGCCTCTTCAGTAGCCTTGTTACTATGTTCCATATTCAATTTAGTATTTTCTATTTCACCTTGTATATCTTTCACTATTTTTTCTATTTGTTTTGCAGAATTTGTTGTTTCTTCAGATAGTTTTCTTATTTCATCTGCAACTATGGCAAATCCTCTTCCAGCCTCACCAGCTCTTGCTGCTTCTATAGCTGCATTAAGTGCTAAAAGATTAGTTTGGCTTGCAATTGATTCTATAGCATTAACAATTTCACCAATATCTCCTGACTTATTAGATAAATAATCCACATTATTAGATATTTTTTTTACACTGCTATTATTTATTTCAAATTTTTCTATAAGCTTCTTCATTGCTTCCATGCCCATTAAATTAATTTTTTGAGTCGCCTTAGATAACTTTCTAACCCTATCAGATCCTTGTACTGCTATTTTTATTTCCTCAGCTAAACTTGATAATTTTTCATTTCCACTCTCAGAATTCTTTGCTTCTTCCGCCGATCTTTTTGATAGCTCTTCTATTATGGCAATTAAATTTTCAATTGAAGATACTGCTTCTTTACTTGATGTATAAACTTCTTTATAATATTCTGAAATATCCTCTGAATTTTCCTTAATAATTTTAGCTATACTTCTAATCTTTTCTCTTAAACTATAAACAGACTTTACCATATTGCTAATTTCATTTTTTCCATTTAAGAAAAATTGCAATTCATTAGTTTTTTGTTGAACTGTTAAATCTAAATTAGCAGTCACATTAATAATTTCTGTTGCTATCTTTATTGGCTTTATAAATTTATTATGAATCAGCATCAAAATTATACATTGAATTATAACAAAAGCCATAAGCAATAAAAGTATTCTCATTTTACCATCTCCCATATCCCCTATAATGATCCAAATTAATAATAACACAATTTGGATAAAATTTCATAAAATTCACTAATTTCGATACACAAAATTTCAATATTCATTAAATTCAAACTATTTTATATTAACAAGTTCTTTCTTGAAACTGAAGATGGTACGTTATAAGCTAATTACTCCATTTTTTATACAAATCAGGCCTTTCATCTTTTAAAACATTAAAAAATTTACCTATTACTCCTAAATTTTTTAAATCTCTTATCATAAGTTCAGGATATTTTACTGTCTTTATAAGCTGCATAGAAGGATCTATAACCTTTACTTTTTCATCTTTAGTTACATATATATGGACTCCTCTCATATCTAATCTTTTAAATCCAAGCTTTTTAAATTCTTCAACCATTCCTATTAAATTCAATACTAAATTTTTGCTTAGTCCATACTTTTTTATATAAGTATTTAGATCATATCCATCTACATATTCTCTTATCATATTTTTCCCTTTTCTTTCATATACTTTTGGAAAATAACTACTTCCTTCAGCTATCTTTAAAACTTTATATTCTTCCAAACATCTATCTTCCCTTTTGCATATTTTTATTACTTTTCCATCAGGCATTAAATACACTTTTCCATTCTTCCCATGTCCTAAATATTTATATTTACTCACATCAACACAACTCATAGTTGTTTTCTCCCTTCTTCCCAAAATTTCATCATCTTCTTTTATTAATATATTTACTTAATGTAAGAAATGTACTTAATTATAGCAATAATTAAAAATATAATAATCTTATTAAAAATGTAACAATTACCATATATGTGAATAAACTATTATTATAGTGAGAATAATCGAGGTGAATAATATATGGCTTATTCAGATAGAGAATTATTAGCAAGATTAATTAAATGTGAAGCTGGTGGCGAAGGCGAAAATGGCATGAAAGCTGTTGCTACTTCTATTATGAATAGAGTAAGAGTTCCATATGGCGAATATCATAGAATCGGTCAAGGAGATCTTAGAAAAATAATTTATCAAAAGGGCCAATATGATTGTATGCGTTCAGTTTTAGGCGGTGTTGCCAATCCTCAGACAATTTGGGCAAATCCACCAGAACAAATACATTATGATATTGCAGATTGGGCATTAGCAGGAAATAGATTATTTCCAATAGGTTATTCGTTATGGTACTTTAATCCATTTGCTCCTTGTCCATATACTTTCCCATATAACGGAAGTGGCAGTTTTCAAATAAAAGTAATAAAACACTGTTTCTATAATCCTACTGAACTATATGCTAAAACCTAAAATTAAACCATATGTTTATTTTCATAAATAATAAAATAAAAATTTTTATATAAGGAGGTTTATTTATGTTTCCTCAGTGTTGTTTTAATTGCTTTAATCCTTATGCAATGGACTATGATTCTTCCAATACTTTTAACTTCCGTCAACAGCAGCCAACCACGCAAGATCAAGGTTTTGAACAAGCTCCTGGTTCACCAATAGCTCAAGATATTCAATATACACAAGGATACTTAAGAACACAAATAGGGAAAAGAGTTAGGGTATTTTTCTTAATTGGAACTAATATAGTACAAGATAGAGAAGGGATTTTAACAGATGTTGGAATTAGTTATATTATTCTAAAAGAAACAGGAACAAATATTAATGTATTATGTGATATCTATGCAATTAAATTTGTAAATATATTTCCTTAAAATATGCAATAAAAAATACATAGACTTTAAATACAATTTCAAATTGCATTTAAAGTCTATTGCAATATTATAATAAAATCATCTTATTACCTTAGCTTTAACTAAATCATTCATATTCTTAATAAATATTGTAGTTCCTAATTTAGAATATTTTAAATCTACCAAGGCTAAGCCCAAATTTTTTTTCTTTTTAGGTGAAAAACGTTCTGTAGCAACTATACCTACTTTTTCTCCATCAAAAATAACATTAGAACCAGAAATTTCACTGCTGCATTTATCTCCTGTCTCAAATTTTACAATCTTTCTTTTAATTCCTTTTTCACTTTCTTTTTTCAATGCATTCTTACCAATAAAATCACTTTTTCTTAAATTTACATAAGTTTTTAATCCAGCTTCAAATGGAGTTATATCTTCCAAAAGTTCATCTCCAAAAGGAGGTAGATTAGAATCTAATCTTAATGCATCTCTCACACTTAATCCTGCAGGTTTTATGCCTTCCTCTCTTCCTGCATTTAGTATACTATTCCAAAGTAATTTTAAGTCTTCAGGAAATATATAAATCTCAAATCCATCTTCCCCTGTGTACCCAGTTCTAGAGAGTAGACACTTTGTCCCACAAATGCTTACATCTCTTCTAAAACTCAAATATTTAATTTCTTTAAGATCTATATCTGTTAATTTTTGCAATATAGTCTCTGATTTAGGTCCTTGCAATGCAAGTTGACAGATTTCATTTGAAATATTAATAATACTTACATCATGTTTATTCTTTTTATTTATAAGCCATTTAAAAATTCTTTTTACATTTCCCGAATTAACAGTAATTAGATAATTGCTATCGCTTAATTTATATAACAATACTATCTCAATAACTGCACCATAAGGGTAACACATAAGAGTATACATAGCTCTATTTTCTTCTAAATTTTCAATATCATTAGTTACTAAATTTTGAATAAAATGAAAGGCATCCTTACCTTTTATTTGAATCTTTCCTACATGTGAAATATCAAATAATCCTGCCTTTTTTCTTACGGCCTTATATTCTTCCACTACTCCTTCAAATTGCATAGGTAAAGCCCAGCCTGCAATTTTGCCTATTTTTCCACCATATTCTTCATAAACATTATATAGTGGAGTTTTCTTCAACGCTTCCATACTGTTACCTCCTATGTATTCATAATAATAAAAAAAGGACCATTAGACATATCACTTATAAACGCCCACATGATCCTCTGTTATCCTATTTAAAAACTTTTACATTTAAATATAATCATAAAAGGTTAAAAATAGAATTTCAGAGTTTCGTCCTATAATGTTACATTTACCTGAAAGTTTCTATTAAACTTGTGATGTTTAACATTGCTTCTTCGGTTAACAAAAGTTATCTCACATTATTTTCATCCGAAGTTATATACTTTTTTATTATGTAAATCATTATAACACTTTTCTAATACATTTTTAACCCATTTTTATGAATAAATTATAAAATTTTAGTTATATTTATAAATATCTTATTTGAGAACAATATACTTTAAATAATAATACTTAATTATGCAAGTAATATATAAATTCTACGAAAAACTATATATTTTTCATAATTATTTTAAATAATTTTATATTTAGCAAAATGAATTTAAAATATCATTAATATTATAAATAAAGCATATAATTTTTTTTGTTTATTATTAGTATAATTATTAAATATATTTAATAATTATACTATAATTTTATATTTAACCGTAAATTATTTACAATCATTTTTTTAGTTTTTATAATTACACTTTAAATCCAGATGTCATTTTAATTAGTTTCTTTGACATCTCTGATAAATGTTTTGTATTTTTCTCTATATCAGTCATAGTGCTAAGCTGTTCTTCTATGCTTGTACTTATATTTTCAGTCCCACCAGCTATTTCACTTGAACTGCTAGCTATAGTATTAATAGCCATTTCAATTTCTTTTGTACTCTTTGCTTGCTGTTCATTAGCATTGTTTATTTGCTCTATTTGATTTACTATATCTTGTATATTATATATTATACTTTGCATACTCTCTCCAACCTCGGATGCTTTAGTAACTCCATGAGACACCTTTACTTCAACATGCTCAAATGAGGTTACAGCTGAAGCTGATTTTAACTGATTTTCTTTAACTAATTCAGATATCTGTGCTGCTGCATTATTACTTTCATCTGCAAGCTTTCTAATTTCATCAGCTACTACACTAAAGCCTTTTCCAGCTTCACCTGCACGAGCTGCTTCTATGGCTGCATTTAAAGCTAACATATTCGTTTGAGCTGAAATTCCTGTTATTATTTCAATAATTTCTCCTATTCTCTTTGAAGATATGTCAAGATCACTTATTATCATTGACACTTCTTTTGATGAAGAAGCTATATCTGTTATGGAAGAAACAACTTCCGATATTTTTCCTGCTCCTTCTTCTGCTATTTCTTTTGCCTTTTTACTGTTTACGGAAGTATTTTTTGTTGCTACAGAAGTTGATTCAGAAAATTTAGCTACTTCTGCAAGACTTGCTGAAGTTTCTTCTGAAACAGCAGCTCCATCTGATGTACTAGAGGATATTTCTGAAACAGTATCTGCTATACTATCTAATGACTGTGTTGTTGCTGTTGTTGCATCACTTAAATTTTCACTTAAAGATGTTACAGTTTCAGCTGAAACTGATACTTCCTTAATAATTGAATGAAGTTTGTCCATAAACATGTCAAAACTTCTACTTAAATCTCCCATCTCATCTTTACTGTTATAACCTATTCTTTGAGTTAAATCTCCATTGCTTTCAGAAATTTCCTTCAACTTCTTGGTAACTTTTTTAATTGGATTAACAGTTTCCCTTATTATAATTACAGATAAGATCAAAGTTATAATCATACATATTACTAAAATTGATATTAATATCATTAATGTAAGACCAAAAATCTTTTTACTTTGATCATAAGTGTTATTTGCTGCTTTAACATGATTATTTATAATTTCATCAAAGGATGCAGTTAATGCAGTTTTAGCTTTATCAAAATTAGCAGCATCATTAGGTCCTGAACTACCATTAGCCCCACTTATAGCTCCTTGTTGACCAGAAGTTTTTATAAATTCATCCTTTGCTGCTATAAACTTATCATAATTATCTAATAAAGTTTTGTAATCAGCGTCACTTTTATATTCTGATAATGATTTGTCAATTGATGCTACCTTATTTGCAACATCACTTTTTATAGCATTTTTTGTATTTTCATCACTTGCATCCATTAATGAGCTGCTTTTAGTTCGAATATATTCCACATTTGATTTCATATTCTCTAACTTAACAATTGGAGTCATTCTTGATTCACTTAGTTCTTTAATCCCAATATTAACTAAGGACAATTGTTTTACTGAAGCAACCCCCATTATTAGTAAAAAAATAAGAAAACTAATAGCAAGAAAGCTAATTTTCTGTGCAATTTTTAAGTTTCTAAAAAAATTCATGTAATTATCCTCCTCTGTATTTCTATTGTCTTTGGTACTTTATTGTTTACTACATTTTTACATTAAGTTTATATTTATATTTTAATATTAAATTGTTACAGTTAAGTTACAATTTAAACTTAACTTTAGCTACTTTTCCACATTTTATATGTGTATTCCATTTAAAAGATTTCAAACATTTATTTTACAAAAAAGTACTGACAAAATATATTGTCAGTACTTTTTTTATTTCACATTTATTCGAATCTCAATGCTTCAATAGGACTCAATTTAGAAGCCTTATTAGCAGGGTATACTCCAAAAACTATACCTACAAGAATAGAAAATAGAAATGCTTCTATTACCACATTATTAGATATTACAACAGATGTGTGAAAAAAAGTTTTCATTACATAAGCTGCTACATATCCACCTAAAACACCCAAAATCCCCCCAAAAGTACTTATACCTGCAGATTCTAATAAAAATTGCATCAGAATAGTTTTTCTCTTGGCACCAATGGCTTTTCTTATTCCTATTTCTCTTGTCCTTTCAACTACTGAAACAAGCATAATGTTCATAATTCCTATTCCACCAACAAGCAGAGATATAGCTGCTACTCCTGAAAGCATAGTAGTCATACTATCACTTGTTGAAGTGGCTGTTTCCAACAAACTAGACTGATCCATTATTCTATAATTAGTATTTTCTGAAGAATCACTGCTAAATTTATTGTTTAAAAATAACTGAAGATATCCTTTTGCTTCTGATATTGAATCCTGACTTTCTGCTTCCACATAGAAAGTTTTTATCTCTGAAATCTTAAATAACCTTTGAACAACACTTAAAGGTACTATTATTTTGTCATCTGGAGAATCTTGTCCACTACCACCTTGAGTAGCAAGAACGCCTACTATGGAAAATATACTTCCGTTTATATTAATTTCTTCTCCAACAACATCTGTACTTCCAAACAAAGTATCCGCAGCATTTGTACCAATTACTGCAACTCTATACCTGCTATCTACGTCATCTTGAGTAATAAATCTGCCACTAGTTACGCCTAATTTTCTTATAGTTGCAGAACTTGGTACACATCCTTCAATAGAAGCTGTAGTACTCTTTGAACTGGATTGTGATTTTACTGTGGCATTTTGCTGTGATGCTGAAGGTGCTATATCCTTTATTCCTGGTTTCTTTTTAAGTTCACTTAACTCACTACTTGTTACTGTTATACTTCTTCTTCCCATGATATTTACAGTTATAAGATTAGTTCCTAAACTTGAAATTTTAGAAGCTACGTCTTGTTTAGTTCCCTGACCCATACCTACTAAAGCTATAACAGAAGTAATTCCTATTATTATACCAAGCATAGTAAGGAAAGACCTCATTTTATTGGCTAAAACCGATGAAAATGCCATTTTTATAAGTTTACTAAATTTCATTTAAATCACCTTACTATATTCACAATTTAATTCATCTGATTGAATATATCCATCTTTTACAGTTATTATTCTTTTTGCCTGATGTGCAATTTCATTATCATGAGTTATAAGTACAATTGTATTTCCTTCTTTATTTAGTTCCTTAAGCATTTCAATAACTTCTTTCCCTGTTTTGCTATCTAATGCTCCTGTAGGTTCATCTGCTAATAATAACTCAGGCTCTGTAGCAAGAGCTCTTGCAATAGCAACTCTCTGCTTTTGTCCTCCAGAAAGTTCCGCAGGCCTATGTTTAATATGAGATATCAACCCAACTCTTTCTAGTGATTTCAAAGCTTTTTCTTTCATCTCTTTATTACTTAATCCTTGATATATTAAAGGCAATTCCACATTGCCTAGCACATTCATTTTAGGAAGAAGATTATAATTTTGAAATATAAAGCCTATTTTTCTGTTACGAATCTCAGATAACTTATTATCATTACAATTTGTATCTTCTCCATCAAGAATGTATTCTCCAGAGGTTGGAACATCCAAACAACCTATTATATTCATTAAAGTGGATTTACCTGCTCCAGAAGGCCCCACTATTGATACAAATTCACCTTTTTCTATATTCAGATTAACATCACTTAAAGCACTGTATTCACTACTACCCATTTTATAGACCTTATTAATATTCTTCATCTCTATAACAAGATTCATATTCTACCTCCATTAAACTACATATTAGTTAATTTCGTGGCATTCCTCCTCCACCAGACATTCCTCCACTTGGCATTCCACCTTGTTGATTGATTCTAGTCTTATTTGACTTACTATTGCTATTTGTATTAGTAGTTTGTGTAAGTTCTGTCATAACAACTTGATTATCTTTAAGTCCACTGGTTATTTCAATTAAAGTTTTATTTTTAAGTCCTGTTTTTACTTCTACAAGCTTTCCTGGCCTTACATTATTAGAAGCTTTTCTATTAGACGAAGCTGATCTACTTGTTTGCTCAGAAACCATGACGTATTTCTTTCCATTCTTTTCTGTAACAGCCTCCACTGGAACTGTTAACACATCTGTTTTATTTTGTACTTCAATGCTGACATTTGCATTCATTCCTATTTTCACATTCTCTGGGTTATCTATAGTCACAATTACACTATAAGTTGTTACATTATTGGTAGTTGTACCACTTTGTGAAATAGATTCAACACTACCTTTAAAAGTTTTATCTTTAATATCATCCAATTTTATTGTAGCTGTTTGTCCTACTTTTACTTGGTTAATATCCAATTCATCTACAGCTAGTGTCACTCTCATTTTAGATGTATCTGATATAGTAGCAATAAGCTTTTCATTTGTTACTATTTCACCATTTTTAACATTTAATACTGTTACTATTCCACTTATAGGAGTAGTTATTGTAGACTTAGCTAAATTAGCTTGCTTGTCACTTAAATTTTTTTGTGCCAACTTAATATCATTTTCTTTTTGAGCAATAGTATTATTTAAAGTTTTAGCATCAAGCCTAAATAATATATCTCCTTTATTAACGCTTTGGCCAGCTGATATACAAACTTCTGCTACTTTTCCACTAGAAGGAAATGGAACAGCTGTTTCATAAGAATTATCAGTTCCTACAGTTATCATAGCCATTCCCCCATAAGTAGACTTTATGGAACTAACCTCATCTCCAGCTCCTGCATACACTGCTCTTACTTTTCCACTTATAGGAGCCTTTACTACAAGATCATCTAACTGATTTTTCAATGCTTGCAATTCTAAATAACTGTGCTGCAGCGAAATTTGAGCACTATCCACTGCCTGTTGAGTTGTACTGTCATCAATTTTGCAGAATAAATCACCTTTATTAACAGAAGCACCTAATTTTGCTGTCATTCCATCTACTGTACCAGTGTTAGAGGAAAAAACATTTACTTCATTCACTCCTGTAACAGCACCTGTAGCTTCTACAGTAATATCCAAATTAGTTTTTGTTGCCTTTGATAAAGAATATTTAGTAGATGACAGTACATTTTTAGATGTACTTTTTTTATATGCATAATATCCTCCAAAGCCAACTATAATTATTAAAACTATTACAGCCGATATTTTTAAAATCTTTTCTTTCATGCTCAGAAACCTCCAAATCTAGTTTATCGTCACTATCATTTCCTTAATTTGAACTTTAATTATACTAAGTCATTTTTATCCACATTTTAATTCTACTCTAATAGCTTTATATAAATCTCGGCAAAATTGCGGCAAAATTGTGGCAACTATAAATACCAAACAATTTCAAATGCTATTACAAGACGCTTATGTTAAAATTGATTAAGAGGTGAGTTAATTGAATAAGAAACTGATATATATTGGCGACGATGAAGTTAACATTTGCAACATAATAAAGTCTTTTCTTATCAAAGAAGGCTTCGAAGTAGAAGCATTTAATGATGGTCTTTCTATTCTTGAAGCTTTTAATACTAAAGAACCAGATATGATCATACTAGATATTATGATGCCTGAAATGGATGGATTTTCGCTTTGTTCATTAATCCGCCAAAAAAGCTTCATCCCAATAATAATAGTATCTGCTAAAGACACAGAGCCTGACAAAATAGCAGGCCTTACTTTAGGATGTGATGATTATCTTACTAAACCTTTTAGCCCTATGGAACTCATAGCTAGGATTAAAAGCATTTTTCGTAGAATTGAATTGGATAAAGAGCAACATATTGAAGATAACAAAATTATTACTATTGGAGATATTTCTGTAAATATTAATATAAAAGAAATACATTTTCATGGAAAGAATATAGGCCTTACAGGTATGGAATTTTCATTCATTTATTACCTTATAACAAACAAAAATAGAGCAGTAAGCCGAAGTGAACTATTAGATAAAGTTTGGGGATTCCAAAATGATGTAGAAACTAGGGCTACTGATGATATGGTAAAAAGAATTAGAAAAAAACTGCTAAATGCTGGTTCTTGTTTAAAAATTGATACTGTATGGGGCTTTGGCTTTAAAATACAATTTAAGGAATGATATTATGAAAAAAACTACAATTAAATGGAGAATTTTTAAATATAATATTATTATAATTATTATGTTAATTACACTAACTACAATAATATTTAATATTGCTATTCGTCTATATTTTGAAAAAGATTTATTTATACAATTAAATAAAATTGCATCAAATACTGAACGCATAGCCCTAAAACATGGTCCAGACTTTTTTGTAAAATCAGAAAAAGTTCCACCACCACCTCCTTCACCTCAAAACAGTAATAGCCTTATACATTTTTATTTTATGCTAGATCGTTCATTAAAAGATTCTCTTACTGTTTTAAATGCAAATTATATTTTACTTGATAAATCTAAAAACATATTAACTCCTTTTCCAAGAGAATCATCTGTAAATTCAGCTGATATATTAAAACAAATAAATGAGACTGCAAGTAAATCAAAAAAACTTAGTTCTAAAAATTATTTGAACTTTTATTTATCTGGTACTGAATATATAGCACTAGTTAAACCTGTATCTGAAAAAAATTCCTTTGGATTAGGATGGATAATCATATATTCAAACATTGAAAAAGTAAAACAATTGCAAATTGGAATAAATATTGTTCTTTCTATTATTTTAATTTTTTCATCATTGATTATTTTAATTTTTTCATCTATTTTATCAAAAAAAATATCTTCTCCATTTTCTACACTCAGTCAGCATATAAGATCTATTTCTGAAAGAAACTTTGATACCAAAATTAATATGTCTGTAGATGATGAATTACGTGAATTTGTAAATAATATCAATATTATGTCTGAAAAATTAGAAATATATGATAAAGCACAAAAAACCTTTTTTCAGAATGCATCTCACGAATTTAGGACTCCACTTATGTCAATCCAAAGTTATGCCGAAGGCATAAAGTATAAGGTGGTTGATACCGATGAGGCTGCGGACATTATAATTGATGAAACAAAACGATTAACTCATTTAGTTGAAGATTTACTTTACTTATCTAGGCTTAATACAATAGATGATAATTATCATTATAATAATTTGGATTTTAACGATTTAATAAAAAGCTGTGTTAAACGCATGAATACTATCACTGTAAATAATAATATAAAAATCATTCTAAACAACATAGATAAAAAAATTGAAATAAATGCAGATGAAGAAAAACTTTCTCGAGCAATTGCTAATATAATAAGTAATTGTATCAGATATGCATCTAGTGTTGTTATATTAACAGTTAAAGTTATAGATAGTAAAATAATCTTAACTATATCTGATGATGGAATAGGTTTTCAAGAAAATGATCTTCCTAATATATTTGAAAGATTTTATAAAGGTAAAAAAGGTAACTTTGGTTTAGGCTTGCCTATCAGCAAAAATATTATTGAAAAACATAATGGAAAAATCATCGCTAAAAATTCTGATTCAGGAGCATTGTTTATAATTGAATTGCCATTAATCAAAATCACCTAGTTTTCGTAATTTATAATTAAACGCACAATTTATCCATAATATGCCAACTGTGACATAATTGTAACATGCCTGTAACAATCTACAATTATAATTATTATGAGATAAATTATTATTTTTAAAGAAAGGGTGATATTATGAACGTTAATACTACAAATGACATTTATCAATATTTACTTAATCCTCTTTATAATAACAACTTAACAACTAATAGTACTAACAACTCTGATTCAAATGACTCAAATACTGATATAACTACTGACTCAATTCAATTAAGCAAAAAAGCTCTTGACACTTTAAGCTCTACAACATCATCAATAAAATATGGACAACCATATACTAATAGCATCAATAACTTTATTGCCCCTAACATTAACTTATCTGATGGAATTAAATCAAAACTTAGTAGTCTTGTAACTGCTGGAACTATTACTCAAGATCAAGAAGATAAAATTGAAGATTTTATTCAACAAAAAAATGAAGAAAGAAAATCTGAAATGGATACACTTAAAAATATGAGTGCTAGTGATAGAAAATCTTATTTGGAACAAAAGAAATCTGAAGGTAAACCTGACCTTTTAAAAGATTTAGTAAGTGCAAATATTATATCTCAGGATCAAGCTAATTCAATAGGAAGCCTTACTCCTACCCCACCAAACAAACTTTCTAATATGTATAAAAATAATTTAAATACAACAGTAAAATCTACACTAGATAACCTAGTAAATTCAAACGTTATAACTCAAGATCAAGAAGATACTATTATAAATTCTATTGATGAAAATATAAATAAATCAAATACTGAAACTAATTCATCCCAGAATCAAGAAAGCTAGAATAACAAAATAAAATTTTATTTATAAATATCCAATAAAAATTTAATATATACATAATGTAAACTCGCTTAATTAGCTATATTAACTAAGTAAATAAGTTACACTAGCTTTGGATGTTTATAAACTAGCATATATTAAAGACTAAAGAGGAAGGTAAAGTCATCTTCCTCTTTTTATCAATAAACCTTACTTAGTGGAAATGTTTCAGTCGTCATCCATTAGGTAAAACTTTTTCACTAATTAGAACTTTGAGATGTTTGGCTACTACTGTTTGAAGTTGATTGTCCATTGTTCTTTTGAGGCATATTAGCACTTATCTTTTGCATAACAGCATCCGCTTGAGCTTGAGTTATAACCCCATCAGTTACTAGTTTGCTTAAAGGACTTTTACCTTTATTTTGATCGTTTCCTTGTAAGCTAGCTTGTCCATTTGATTGCTGATTGCTTTGTTGGCTACTTTGTTGATTTTGATTATTGTTCTGACCGTTATCTTGTGGTGGTTTGTTATCTCCACCTTTATTATCTGGTTTAGTTGTAAGAGCTGTTAGAATCTTATCTGATTGAGTTTGGTTTATAGTTCCTGCTGTTACAAGAGTTTTAAGACTTTCTTGTATCTGTGTTTTTCTTTCATCTGAGTTACTTGTTTTATTGCTACTCTGTGACGTTGTTTGTTTAGTACTACTAGCACTAGTACTGCTTTTACTACCACAACCTGCAAACAGAGATACTGACATAGCGACTGTAACTAAACACATAACAGATTTACTAAATAAATTATGTTTTTTCATTTTTATTATACCTTCCTTTTTTATACTTAATATTAACTTTATTTACTAATATTAATACTTTTTTATCACAATTTCATAACAATTTCATAACAATTTAACAACAATTTACTTTATTTGAATAATATTTGTTGTTTAAATTTTAAAACCGTCGATATTAACAGCTAACCTTTGAAGGTTTGCTAATACCAACGGCTTTATATAATGATTCCTAATTTATTTTAAAATTCTCCATAATTACTGATAGCTTTTCTGCCTCTTCTGCATTTTTATCAACTTCTTGTGTTATAAGCATATTTTTATCATTTACTGCAGATACACCTTCTGCTATTTCTCCCGAAGCTTTTGCAACTTCACCTACAGAAACAGCAACTTCCTCCATACTTTTTACAATCTGATCTACAGCACTAGAAATACTTTCTGAAACTTCCGAAAAATTTTCCACTATAGATTTAACAGTACTTCCATCATTTTTATATTGTTTACTTATCTCTATTAAATTTCCATAATCCTTTAAAACATCACTTTCAATAAACACTAGAACTTCCTTAGATGAATTAGACAGTTCTTCTACAGCAGTTAAAACCTTTTTAACATTAGTTTGTATTTCAACAACTGCGTTAGATGATTCCTCTGCAAGTTTACGCACTTCTTCTGCAACTACTGCAAATCCCTTTCCGTGTTCTCCTGCACGTGCAGCTTCTATAGCTGCATTTAATGATAATAAATTTGTTTGTTCTGCTATATCTAAAATGCTATTAGCCATTTCTGATATATTTTTAACTACTTTAGAATCTTCTATAGCTTTTTCTAATTTATCTTTGGCATACTTATAAATTTTTTCTGCATTTTCCTTAGCCTGTGAAGAATTTTTGTTTATATCATCAGCTTTTTTTTCTATTGCAATAGCAATATTTAATCCTTCTTTAGCCTTTTCAGCTGAAACATTTACTTCTTCCTTTACTGTAGTTGCCATTGATGTTACTTCTTCTGATGATGCTGCAGACTCTTCCATCCCTGCTGATATTTGCTCTGTAGATGCTGATATACTCTGAACCTGAGAGTTTACCTCTTCAAACATTTTTACCGTTCTATTTACACTTTCAGTTGTACTTTCACTCTGATTTTTCACTTCAACTATTGTTCCTTTTAAAACCTTTACAGCATCATTTAATGCTTTAACTGTTTGACCAATCTCATCATTTGCAAGAACTTCTATCTCGAAATTAAAATCTCCCTGAGCTAATTTATTTGCTGCCTCTGATAATTCTTTCATCTGTGATTTTATACTTTTAATAATAACATATGAGAATATCACAATTAAAATTAAACATGCAATACCAATAATAATCATCAATTGTATAACTTTTTGTGAAGAAGCATTAGCCTCTGCTCCTTGCTGTTTAGATGATTCATCTTGTAAATCTACCATACTTTGAATATTAGAAATCAAAGCATTTTGAGGCTTTTCCATTTTATTAAACATAATCAATAATTCTTCGTTAGTTACACCAACTCTCATTCCATTTTTTATAGTATCATTAATAATTGGGATAACATCTTCTTTACTAGATTTCATTTTATCAAATATTTCTTTACCTTTTTGTGTAGAAAGTAGTTTTTGTAATTCATTTTGTGCATTTTCATATTGTGATAAATTTTCGTCTATTTCCTTTTTCTTTGAAGCCATGTAATTCGTATCATTACTAACTCCAATGTCTCTAACGTCTATTGCTATTCTATTAATGTATCCCCTCATATCAGTGGCTAATTTTACTTTTCTATTGTTTACATTAATCATTTGATATAATAATGCGTTTGATTCCTTAAGTTTAACTATAGATGCAGCTGAAATGATAATAAGCATAACCATCATAACACCAAAACTAAATAAAAGCTTGCTTGTTAGTTTTACTTTTTTTAAATTCATAACTTCACCCCTTTTATAAAAATTATATACATATATATCGACTGTTTATTTTGTAAATTAACATTATTTTTAAATATGTGTACTATTTCATATCAAAATTTTTTTAAAAATGTAATTTTACAAAAGTATATTTAATAATATTACATTTTTTACTAATATGTGAAATTTATTTATATTTAATCATAATATTTCAAAAATTATGTATATTAATTTTTACTATCAATGAATTTTATTGCAAATTTTTATATGCCATGCAATAATTACTATATAAAGCATTTATGCGGAGGTGAAATATTAATGGACATATTTGTAGCAAGACAACCTATCTTTAACAAAAATAATAAAGTTATAGCATATGAATTACTTTTTAGAAATAGCTATGATAATAAATATACAAATGAAGATGGAGATACTGCTACTTTAAATGTAATAAATAGTTTGTATACTCTAGGAATAGATAATGTTACAAATGGAAAAAATGTTTTCATTAATTTTACTGAAAACTTATTAAATCATGACTTTATTGCATTATTGCCTCCTAATGTTGTGACAATTGAAATATTAGAAGATGTTTATCCAAGTAAAAAAATCATATTAGAATGTAAAAAATTGAAGAAACAAGGATATACTATTGCCCTCGATGATTTTATATTTGATGAAAAACACATCAATCTTATACAGATTGCTGATATTGTAAAAGTGGATTTCTCCATAACTAAAGGATATGAAAGAAAAGATATAATAAAAAAAGTAAACTCAAATAATATTAAGTTTCTTGCAGAAAAAGTTGAGACTATAGATGAATTTAATGAAGCAAAATCATTAGGATATTCATATTTTCAAGGTTACTATTTTAGTAAACCTATAATACTTTCTGGAAAGGATATTCCACATGATAAACTTATTAACTTTAAGATTTTAAAAGAATTAACTAAGGAAAACCTTGATATTGAGGGCTTAGAAAAGCTTATATTGATAGACATTTCTCTTTCCTTTAAATTATTAAGATTAGTAAACTCAACAGCATTTTCATTAAAAAACAAAGTAAACTCAATAAAACAAGCAATTTCATTGCTTGGAGAAAGAGAAATAAAAAAATGGATATATGTAGTTATAATACGTTCTCTAGCAGAAAATAAACCAAATGAATTAATAAATTGTACACTTATTAGAGCTAAATTTGCAGAATTACTATGTATTAAAATGGGCTTAAAATACAAAAGTTACAGTTCGTACATTACAGGTTTACTTTCATTTATTGATGTAATTTTAAATCAACCCATTGAAATAATAATAAAAGATCTGTGTTTATCAGTTGAAATTAAAGATGCTCTATTAAATAAAGAAAATATATTAAGTTCAATAATTAAATTAATAACTTTTTATGAAAAAGGACTTTGGCACGAGGTGGATTTATATTCAAAAAAATTAAATGTTAGTGATGAAGATTTATCACTATGCTATTTTGAATCCTTAAACTGGTTAAAACAACTTAATGGCTATTAAGTTTTACCTTATAGCCACTATTTTTACTTTTATTCTTTTTTAACCACCTATTTGATACATCATTTTTAAACTATGACTTTTATTATCACATTCTAAATGGTGTTGTGAAGGTTTATTATATATAATGTCTTTTAAAACTGAAGTGAGTAAACCTTCATTATCTAAATATTCTCTTATATTTATTTCTTTAGCTGAATGAAGACAAGGCTTAATTGTTCCCATAGATGTAAGCCTTATTCTATTACAATTACTACAAAACTTACAACTTAATGGACTAATAAATCCTACTTTACCTTTTGAATCAACAAGCTTGTACATAGATGCAGTACTTCTTTTATCAGATTCTAAAGGTATAAGCTCTGGAAACTCATTTAAAACCTCTTCTGAAGACATAAATCCATTTTTATAAAGCTTTTCACCTTCTCCTATAGGCATAAGTTCTATAAATCTTATTTCTACAGGTATTTCCCTAGTAAGATCTATAAAACTTTTTATTTCATCATCATTTATACCTTTTATAAGTACTGTATTAACTTTTACTTTAATACCCAGATTTATGCATTTTTCTATTGCTTTTAATACTTTATTTAAATCTCCACCCCTAGTTATATAACTAAACTTATCTTCTTTTAAAGTATCTAAACTTATATTTACTCTCTTAAGGCCTGCTTCTTTTAACTCATCAGCTAAATCATATAAAAGTATTCCATTAGTAGTTATAGCTATATCCTTAATTTGTTGTATTTTAGAAGTTTCACTTATTAATGAACTTATATTTTTTAATATTAAAGGTTCTCCACCTGTATACCTTATTTTTTTTATTCCAAGAGGAACTGCTACTCTTATAATCTTTAAAACTTCTTCAAATCTAATGACATCTTCATGACATTTTTTAAGTACACCCTGTTCAGGCATACAATATATGCATCTTAAATTACATCTATCTGTAAGGGAAATTCTAAGGTAGTCTATATTTCTTCCATAGTTATCAATCATTTTATACCCACCTTTAATTATAAATATTAGTATATATTCTCGTGTTACTTAATATCATATAACGCTTTTAAATATTATTCAACACAATTTATATTTTTTTAATGGTTTCAGCATGAAATATTTTAAATTTTTCAAAAATTTCTTCATTTTCCAAAATAATATCTATATAAGAAATATTTTTATTAGCTTTAGCATTTCTTCTTATAATGTTATAATTACTTTAAAATTATAATTACTTAAGAGGTGGTACAATAATGAATTCTGTATATTTTGATAATGCCGCAACAAGTTTTCCTAAAGCACCAGGAGTTGCTGAAAGTATGGTAAATTATATAACAAATATAGGCTGTAATGTAAATAGAGGTGCTTATGCCTCTGCTCTTCAAGCTCAACGAGTACTTTTTGATACTCGTAATTTAATCTGTTCTTTTTTTAACTTTGATACTCCTGAAAATGTTGTCTTTACAAAAAACATTACTGAAAGTTTAAATATTTTAATTAAAGGTTTACTAAAACCTGGTGATCATGTACTAGTATCTTCTATGGAACATAATGCTGTTATGCGTCCTCTAACCTCTATGGAAAAATCTTCTGTAGAATTTTCCAGGATTCCTTGTAATATTGATGGTACACTTAATTTAGAAGATCTTGAAAAATACTTAAAACCAAATACAAAAGCTGTTATTATGACTCACGCTTCTAATGTATGTGGTACTATTTTACCTCTCATACAAGTTGGAGAATTCTGTAAGAAACATAATTTATACTTTTTAATTGATAGTGCTCAAACTGCAGGATTTTTAGATTTAGACTTTAAAGCCTTAAATGCAAACGCTATAGCGTTTACTGGTCATAAGGCACTTCTTGGACCTCAAGGTATGGGAGGCTTTATAATAGATACAAATCTTGTACCACTAGTTGATCCATTTATAGAAGGTGGTACTGGAAGTGTTTCGTCTTCAGAAAAACAGCCTGATTATATGCCAGATAAATATGAAGCTGGTACTATGAACATTCCTGGAGTATTTGGATTAAATGCCTCACTAAATTATTTAAAGGACATAGGTCTTAAAACTATAAGAGAAAAAGAACTTCATCTTACAGAACTTTTTATAAATAAGATTAAAAACATGGACAATGTAAGATTGGTAGGCTTAAATGGAATAGATAATAGAACTGCTGTTGTATCTCTTGATTTTACAAACAGCGATAATGCGGAAGTTTCATTTAAACTATCAAGTGAATACTCAATACTTAACAGATGTGGCCTTCATTGCGCTCCATCAGCACATAAAACCCTTAACACTTATCCTCAAGGTACTGTTCGCTTGAGCTTCAGTCATACTAACACAGAAGAAGAAATTAATTATGCTATAGATTGCATTTACAAATGTATCAAATAATTATGTGACACAACCTTTTCAGAGGACAGTTAAGGAGGAAAACTCACCTTCATTGTCCTCTGTCCTCTGTCAAATGTCCTCTAAAAAAGTTGTGTCGCATTATGTTATATTAAGTGAAAATTTTATATGTGTAAAAGTTAGGTATTTACTGTATAAAAAATAAGTTTACTATATTGTAGTAAATTTATATTTAATATAATATTCCTCTTGCTTATTTGGTGACAATACTATATCTCCAAAGTTTTCATGATGTATTGAATCAGGTAATGTTTGAGCTTCTAGAGCTACTCCAAATTCAGGCGCTACTTTCTTATTTTGAACCTTCCAAATCTGATCTACAACATTAAGAGTATAAACTACTAATCCATTACGATTTGACTCAATATCAAGACGTCTACCTGTGTCATGATTAATTAAAGTTGCTATATTTCCACTATTATCTACCTTAAAAGGATGATCAATTCCACTTATTTTAAAATGTTTTTTTACATCTTTAATTGCCTGTGATAAATCTTTCTGTTTTCTAAAATCTAATGGTGTTTCAGATACATCATTTAATTTGCCAGTTGGTACTAAATCATCAGCAAGTTCAGTATAGTTATCTGCATTAATTTGTAATGTATGTCCTGATAACAATTTGCTAAAATCATTATTTAAATTAAAATATGAATGAATTGTAGGATTAAAAAGTGTATAATCATCAGATATACCTTTAAAAGTAATTAGAACTTCATCATTATCATTAAGTGTATATATTATTTTCACCTTCAAATTTGCTGGAAAACCATCTTCTTCAGCTGTAATTGTTCTATAAAAAATTATACTGTTATCATCTTTAGATTCTACTACTTCGCTATTCCATATTAATGTATCGAAACCATTTTCTCCACCATGTAGTGTATTTTCTCCCTCATTAGTTGGAACCTTATATAAAGTATCTTTAATTTGAAATTTGCCTTTAGCTATACGACCACCAACTCTTCCTATGGCTGCCCCTAGAAACATACTTCTATCTTTTAAATAACTATCTAAATTATCAAAACCTAATAAAACATTTGATAAGTTTTCTTGTTTGTCTTTTACAAAAATTTCTGTTAATTTAGCTCCATAGGAAATACAAGAAACTTTCATTCCATTACTATTTGTCATTGTATACTTTCTAATTTCCTTTTCTCCAATATGTCCAAATAGTTCACTTTGAACCATGTTACTCATCCCCTCATATCATATTTTTACAAAAACGGAACTATTATACTAATTTCTTAGTATAATAGTTCCTATTTTATCATTATAATAATCCGTTAGCAATTACACATGCCACTGCCATTTAGCAACTTCAGGAAGATCTTCACCAAAGTCACGAATGTATTTATTATGTTCAACTATTTTGTCGTTCATTAATTGAACAAGGTGTGCACCACGATTTCCAAGTTGAGGTAAATTTTGTACTACATCTTTTACAAGATTAAATCTGTCTAATTTATTCTGAACACGCATATCAAATGGAGTCGTAATTGTACCCTCTTCTTGATAACCATGAACATGTAAGTTATGATTAGCACGATGATAAGTTAATTGATTAACTAAATGAGCATATCCATGGAAAGCAAATATAATTGGCTTATCTGTTGTAAACAATGTATTATAATCTTCTTCACTTAATCCATGAGGATGTTCATTTTCAGGCATTAGTTTCATCATATCTACTACATTTACAAAACGAATTTTAAGCTCTGGTAAATGTTCACGTAAAATTGTAACTGCTGCTAATCCTTCTAAAGTTGGAGTATCACCACAAGTACCTATAACTACATCAGGTTCTTGTCCCTGGTCATTACTTGCAAAGTCCCAAATACTAGCACCCTGTTCTACATGCTTAACAGCTTGTTCCATAGTTAACCATTGTTGTCTTGGGTGTTTTGATGTAACTAATACATTGATTTTATGTTTAATATGAAGACAATGATCAAAAACAGCAAGTAAAGTATTAGCATCAGCTGGTAAATAAGCTCTGACTATTTCTGGTTTCTTATCTACTATATGACCAAGTAAACCTGGATCCTGGTGTGTATAGCCATTATGATCCTGCTGCCATACATTAGATGTAGCTATTAAATTTAAAGAAGCTATATCTTTTCTCCAAGGAAGTTCTGAAGTTACTTTTAACCACTTTCCATGTTGAGTGATCATAGAATCTACAATACGAAGGAAAGCTTCATAGCTTGAAAAGAAACCATGACGTCCAGTTAATAAGTATCCTTCTAACCAACCTTCACATAAATGTTCACTAAGCATTGAATCTACAATTCTTCCATCATGAGCTAAGAATTCATCATTTGGTTCATTTATTTCTGGTAACCATTGACGTTTAGTTCCTTCAAATAATGCCCATAAACGGTTGGACATAGTTTCATCTGGTCCAAAGATACGGAAGTTACGATTTTCTTCGTTTAATTTAACTACATCACGTAGATATTTTGCAAGTTCAATCATATCCTGTGAAGTAGTAGCTCCTGGAGTAGGTACATCTACAGCATAATCACGAAAATCAGGAGTACGAAGTTCCTTTAATAATAAACCACCATTTGTATGTGGATTTGATGCCATTCTTTTATTTCCCTTTGGAGTTAATTCTTGAAGTTCAGGAACTAATCTACCATTTTCATCAAATAATTCTTCTGGTTTATAGCTCTTTAACCATTTTACCAAATCATCTAAATGTTCTGTGTGACAACGGTCTACTGGAAGAGGTACCTGGTGCGCACGGAAAGAACCTTCATTTGGAACTCCATCAACCATTTTAGGACCTGTCCATCCCTTTGGAGTACGTAAAACAATCATTGGCCACTTAGGACGAGCAGCATCATTATTTTTACGAGCATTTTCTTGGATTCTAAGAATTTCTTCAGTTACTATATCAAGTGTATTAGCCATTAATTCATGCATAGTTTTAGGATCTTCGCCTTCCACAAAATAAGGCTTCCATCCATTTCCTTCAAAGAACTTTTTTAATTCTTCATTAGGAATACGTGATAATATAGTAGGATTACTAATTTTGTAACCATTCAAATGTAATATTGGAAGTACTGCACCATCTGTAATAGGATTTAAAAATTTATTTGCCTGCCATGAAGTAGCAAGTGGACCAGTTTCAGATTCACCATCACCAACAACACAAGCAGTAATTAAACTAGGATTATCAAAAACTGCACCAAATGAGTGAGCTAAAGAATAACCTAATTCTCCACCTTCATGTATAGAACCAGGAGTTTCAGGTGCCATATGGCTAGAAATTCCGCCTGGGAAAGAAAATTGTTTGCATAGTTTCTTTAAACCAGGAATATCACGAGCAACATTTGGGTAAACTTCACTGTAAGTTCCATCTAAATAAGCATTGGATACCATAACTTGACCACCATGTCCTGGTCCAGAAACATAAATCATGTCTAAATCATACTTTTTTATAACTCTATTTAAATGAGCATAAATAAAGTTTTGTCCAGGAATAGTTCCCCAATGTCCAACTACTTTTCCTTTTAAATGTTCAGGCTTTAAAGGTTCTTTAAGTAAAGGATTGTCTAATAAATATAATTGTGCTGCAGATAAATAATTAGCAGCACGCCAATAAGCATCCACTTTTTTTAAGTATTCTGGTGTAATATTTCCTTCACCTGTATGTTCTTTTGTTGTTATAACTTTCATAATATTCCTCCTGATTTGTAATTTTTTCATTGTGAAATCATCTGATGTCATATTTAACAAGTGTTTCATTTTTGTTAATTGTAATTCAACATTTTATTATGTATTATGAACGCTTTATTTTATACGCATATATTTAAAATTTTAAATTATTTATACGTACAAATTAGAATATTTTTTTGACAACTATGGATCCATTACAAATTCCATAGTTGTCATTTTTTCTTAAAGTATAATAAGCATTACTATTAGCTATTAAATAATTATCTTGAAACTTCTTTAATAAGGTCTCTTAAATTAGTGTTTTTATCTATTATAATTGTTTCCAATCCAACCATACGAGCCCAATCATAAACTTGTTCACAAGTTAAAGCTAAAGTAAGAACAGTATGATGTCCGCCGCCAGCATAAATCCAAGCTTTAACAGCATCTGCAAAGTTTGGCTGTGGCTGCCATACCATCTTAGCTACAGGTAAATTAGGTGTATCTTCAGCAGCTTTAACAGCAGTTACTTCATTAATAAGCATGCGATAGTGTGTTCCAAGATCAAGCATAGATATAGTGATACCTTCTCCAGTTGTTCCATTAAATATTAAACGTGCAGGATCTTCTTTTCCACCAATACCTAATGGTTTAACAACAACTCTAGGTTTGTCTGCTGCAAGAGTAGGATCTACTTCTAACATATGAGCACCTAAAATTGTTTCGCTGCCAGAATTTAATTCATAAGTATAGTCTTCCATAAATCCAGTTTTTTCATTCTTAGTCATGATTTTAATTAAACGGCTTAATGCAGCAGTTTTCCAATCACCTTCACCTGCAAAACCATAACCTTCAGCATTTAAACGTTGAACTGCAAGTCCAGGTAATTGTTTCATTCCATATAAATCTTCAAAGTTTGTAGTAAATGCAGTATATCCACCAGCATTTAAGAAATTACGTAAAGCAATTTCCATTTTTATTTGTTCTTTTACTTGCTTTTCATAGAATTCAGGGGCATTCTCACCTGGTTCCATTATATAAAGCTTCTTAAATTCTTCATAAGTATCATTAATTTGTTTTTCTGAAACTTTGTTCATTTCAGCAACTAAATCACCAATACCAAAGTAATCAACTGTCCATCCAAATTGAATTTGAGCTTCTATTTTATCTCCTTCAGTAACAGCAACATTACGCATATTATCACCAAAACGTGCAACTTTAATATCTTGGCTCAAAATGTAACCTACAGCTACCTGCATCCATTCAGCAATTTGCTTTTGAACGTCATCTTTCTTCCAGTAACCTACAACTACTTTATTGTGTTTGTTTAATCTAGCATTGATGAATCCATATTCTCTATCACCATGAGCACTTTGATGTAAGTTCATATAGTCCATATCTATTGTTTTCCAAGGAATGTTCTCATTAAATTGAGTTGCTAAATGTAATAAAGGTTTTTGTAATAATTTCGTTCCGGCAATCCACATTTTAGCAGGTGAAAAAGTATGCATCCATGTTATAACACCAGCTACTTCATCTTTGTAGTTTACTTCTTTCATAATACTTGTAATTTTATCAGCAGATGTTGCTAAAGCTTTAAATACAATAGGATATGGTAATTTTCCGCTTGCATTTAAACATTTTATAATTTCTTCAGAATTCTTTTTAACCTGAGCTAATGCTTCTTCTCCGTATAAATGTTGACTTCCTACTACAAACCAAAATTCTAATTTTTTATTTTTTAACATCTTAATCATCCCTCTTTTTTTATTTTTTCTGTCCATAATATGCGTTTTTCCCATGTTTTCTTTTAAAATGCTTGTCCAATAAAACTTGATCCATTCTGATATTATGAGGATTCAATTGTAATGAATGATATGTCATTTTTGCTACTTCTTCCAAAACTAATGCATTATGTACTGCATTTTCTGGATCTGTTCCCCAAGTAAAAGGACCATGGTCATTTACTAATACTGCTGGTATATTATTAGGATCAATATCATTATCTTTAAAAGTCCTAACAATTACGTCTCCTGTCTGCTTTTCATATTCTGTATTTATCTCACTTGCAGTCATTTGTGGTGTTACAGGAATGTCACCATAAAAATAATCTGCATGAGTAGTCCCAGCTGCTTTAATAGAAATTCCTGCTTGAGCAAAAGAAGTAGCCCAAGGTGAATGTGTATGAACAACACCTTTAATATCAGTAAATTTCTTATATAAAACTATATGAGTTGGCGTATCGCTAGAAGGATTTAAATTACCTTCTACAACATTGCCATTTAAGTCTACAACAACCATGTCGTCAGCCTTCATATTTGTATATTCAACTCCACTTGGCTTAATTACTATTAACCCCTTCTCACGATCAATTCCACTTACATTGCCCCAGGTTAATGTAACCATTCCATACTTTGGAAGCATCAGATTAGCTTCTAGTACTCTTTTCTTCAAATCCTCTAGCATAAATTAATCCTCCTTAGCTGTAACTTTATTAATTTGCTCTAGATACTTAATAACATTTAAATTTCTTTCTTGAATTATAATTTTAAATCTACATCTTAAAAACGATTTTACATATATAATACTATTTATACGTATAACAGTCAACGAAATTTAAAATTTATACGTATAAATTTTTTCAAATCTATTTTTCACATTTATTTATGCAAAAACATTATATTCACATTCATCTTTAGTACCATATAGAAAGCTTAATTATGAAGGTTTTCTGATGTTTCTTATACCTTTATGTCCAAATTTATTTTCATAGAATGAAAGTTTTCCATGCGTTCACTAACATGTACGTACCTGTTTATTATTTAATAGCTTTAATAAGCGACTTCATTTTAAAAGGTACGTATATATTCTAAGAAACTTAAATAATTTACGAAACTTTTCCAATAGAACGATTGTATAAATACATTTCAATTTCTTCTAATGATTTTCCCTTTGTTTCATAAAGAACATATTTTGCAAATAAGAACCCTATAATGCAAATTGCAGCAAAACCAAAGAATATTACAGATAAACCTACTGTTTGAAGCAATATTGGGAAGAATAAAGCAACTAAAATATTACCAAACCAATTTACTGTTGATGCAATACCAGTAGCAATTCCTCTAACATGACTTGGGAACAATTCACCAACTACAATCCATGTAACGGCAGCCCAAGAATATGCATAGAAAACAACATACAAGCATATAAAGAAAAATACAGTCCACATTGCCCATGTATGATTAGCTTCAGCTGAAGGGTAAATTAATCCAACCAATAATAGACATACTCCCATTCCAATAGATCCTGACATAAATAGACTGCGGCGTTTAAATTTATCTACAATTAATAAAGTTATAATAGTTGCTAATACAAAAACAACACCAATACCAACTGTACTAATAACTCCACCAATTGCTGAACCAAAAACCTTCTCTAGAATTTGTGATGAGTAATAAAAAATTGTATTTGCACCTTGGATTTGCTGTAATAGTGTTAAACCACAACCTGCAACTACAGCAGGTAGAGCTGTTTTACCAAACAAATCTTTAAATGAACCTGAATCAGAATGTTTTGAATTAATAATCTCCTGATATTCAATTTGAGCTTCTTCAGAAGAACGTAACGTTTGCAACACTTGTAGTGCAGATTCCTTTTCTCCAATTCGAACTAAGAATCTTGGTGATTCTGGTAACACAAATGTTCCAAACAGTAAAACCATAGCTGGTATCATAGCACCACCAAGCATCCAACGCCATCCTTCAAATGCATTTGCAAATCCATAATTTACACCATATGCAATAAGCATTCCAACTGTTATCATTAATTGATTTAATCCCGATAGCTTTCCACGTGTTTCAGCAGGACTAATTTCTCCCATATACATTGGAACTAATGCCGAAGCACCACCTACAGCTACCCCTAAAATAATACGAGCACCAATTAGAAAGCTTGTACTGCTAGAAATACCAGATCCGATAGCACCGATTGCAAATACAATAGCACTCCACATAATCATCTTACGACGACCAAAACGGTCTGCTAATGAAGCCATTAGTGAAGCACCAATCATAGCTCCTACAAACAATCCAGAAGTAATTAACCCTTCTAACCATGGATTAATATGCCATGTTGTCTTAATTCCAGGTAAAGCACCGTTAATTATTCCGATATCATACCCAAACATGAATCCTCCAAAAGCTCCAAAAAAGTAAATTAATGTTGGAGATATTTTTTTCTTCATTGTAATTTTCCTCCTTACTCATTGGTTAAATAATATTTATTGTTTTCTTTAGTGGAGTTAGTTTCTAATATTACCTTAATTATATTTAACTATACATATGGTATTTATTTAAATTAAATAATCCACTGCTGCTTGTTCAATAGGAATTCCCTTTTTATAGCGATCCATGAATTTCTCAAAGCCTTCAACATCTTTTGACTCAGGCTTTACTTCATCGGCTACATAGCCAGCAAAAACCTTTTTTGATAGAAATTCTGACAATGTTAAATCATTTTCTTTATTTTTCAAATAGCTTGCTAAGAGTGCAATTCCCCATGCACCACCTTCACCTGCAGTTTTCATAACTGATACTGGTGTATTTACTGCTGCAGCAACTGCTTCTTGTCCCACAATAGGCGTCTTGAATAATCCACCGTGACCAAGTAACTTATCAAGTTTCACTCCTTCATCCTTAAGAAGAATGTCCATACCAATTTTAAGTGCTCCTAAAGAAGTAAAGAGATGTGCTTTCATAAAGTTTGGCAAATTAAAATTACTTTTTGGTTTTCTTACAACTAGAGGTCTACCTTCTGAAACACCTGTAATGTTTTCACCTGCTAAATAGTTATATGTAAGAATTCCTCCACAATCAGGATCACCTAAAAATGCTTGACTATAGAGTCCCATGTAAAGAAGATCCTTTGGAATCTTAACATTTATAGCTTTAGTAAATTCATCAAAGATATTTACCCATGCATCTATATCAGAATAGCCATTGTTTGCATGAGCCATTCCTACTAAATCACCTATAGGTGTTGTTACCATATCGATCTCTGTATGAACCTCATTAAGTGGCTTCTCAAGAACAACCATAGCAAAAATTGATGTACCCGCAGATATGTTTCCTGTACGTGGTGCAACTGAATTTGTTGCAACCATTCCTGTTCCTGCATCTCCTTCAGGTGGGCATAACGGGATTCCACTTTGAAGGTTTCCACTAACATCAAGCTTTTTAGCTCCCTCTGGAGTTAAAACACCTGCACTTTCTCCGGCTACTAAAATCTTTGGTAAAAGTTTTTCTACATTTAATGAATATTTTTTAACTTCAGGCAACTTATTGAAGGTTTCTAACATATTATTATCATAATTATGAGTATTCATATCAATTGGAAACATTCCTGATGCATCACAAATACCCAAAACTTTTTCACCTGTTAATTGCCAATGAATATATCCAGCTAAAGTAGTTAGAAAATCTATCTTTTCAATATGAGGTTCATTATGAAGAATAGCTTGATATAAATGAGCTATGCTCCATCTCTCTGGAATATTAAATTTAAACAACTCTGTTAACTTTTTCGCTGCTTCTTCTGTCATTGTATTACGCCAAGTCCTAAATGGCACAAGTAGATTTCCTTGCTCATCAAATGCCATATATCCATGCATCATTGCTGAAAAACCAATAGACCCAATTTTGGAAAGTGTAACTCCATATTTTTCTTTTACCTCAGCAAAAAGTTTTTGATAACTATATTGTAATCCCTTCCAGATTTCTTCCAATGAATATGTCCAAACCCCATTTTCTAAGCTTGTCTCCCATTCAAAGCTGCCACTAGCTAACGGTTGAAAATCGTTTCCAATAAGAACAGCTTTAATGCGAGTAGAACCAAACTCTATTCCTAGTGATGTCTTACCATTTTGAATTTCTTCTACTATTTTTTCTTTTATAGTCACTAGAATGACCTCCTCTTAAAATATTAGTAAACGGTTTCTTTTAAATAAATATACCACTCATGTACGTACATGTCAAGAAAAATTTTAACAAAGGTACGTACCTATTTTCTTTTATTTGATTATTTTTATAAGAATTTATATTTATATATAATCCTATTTACCATAATTTTTATTGACAAACCCTGACTGAACAATAGCTCTCCCATTTATGTTTCAAATTAATCGTTAAATATTAATGCTTTTCATATTCATACGTACTAATTACAATTGCCACTGTTTCTAAACATATAAACTTATGATATACTATTATATAAAAAAACATTTATTTTTACAGGAGAATAACACTAATGAAATACAAATATGAAGAAGTAGAAAAAAATATTATTGACTGGATCGTCACAGGTAAATATAAAACACATGAAAAAATACCTACTGAATCAGAACTTATGCAAATGTTCAATGTCAGTAGACATACCATAAGAAAAGCTATAGGCGATCTTGTATCAACACAATATTTATATAGAAAACAAGGAAGTGGCATATACATTTCCGATTGGACAGAAAACAGCGAAAATCTTAAAAATACTAAAAATGTGGCTGTATTAACCACTCACATATCTAATTACATTTTCCCTAATATAATTAATGGTATGGAAGATGTTCTTTATTCCCAAACTTATTCTCTTTTGCTGTCTTCCACTAATAACAATGTTATGTTTGAAGACATAAACTTAAAAAATTTATTAGCACATAAAATAGATGGCCTTATTTTAGAACCAACTAAAAGTGCATATCAAAGTCCAAATATTGCATACTTAAATAATATAATATCAAAAAATATACCCGTTGTAACAATAAACGCTTCTTATCCTGAAATTAATGTACCTAGTCTTCGAACAGATGATTTTAAAGGAGGTAAACTGGCAACAAATTACCTCATATCTTTAGGACATAGAACATTAATGGGTATTTTTAAAGTCGATGATTTGCAAGGTATAAATAGAATGAATGGATTTATTTCAGAATGTCAAGAAAATAATATTCCACCATACTCTGGACAGATTTTAACTTATCTATCTGAAGAAATAAATTCATCATTACCTTCTAAAATTGAGTATACATTAAAATCTGAAAAGAAACCTACCGGAATTTTTTGTTATAATGATGAAATAGCTTATATAGTCTTAACTATTGCTAATAAACTAAACATCAAAATTCCTGAAGAGCTATCAATAATAGGCTTTGATGATTCACAGCTTTCAGTAATTGTACACCCAACTTTAACTTCTATAACTCATCCTAAAGAACAAATGGGTAGAGATGCTGCTAATCTGATTATTAAACTAATAAATAACAATAATCATTTTGAGGCTAATGACTCTATTCTTTATGATCCCCAACTTATCATTAGAGAGTCAACTTCTCCAATGAAATAATTTTTGTAATAAGTGCTGTCACACTAAGAATTTACATACAATATGTTATGAAGTTTATCCGATCGCTACCATTGCTAATACCCCCACTTCTTCAAGTTGGGGATAAGCACTGCTACGCGCCTGGATAAGTTCTTCTAAGACTCAGATGGGTAAAATGCCTAAATGGTATTTTACGAGCTTTTGCTCAGGTAAGAGGTATTCCTCACAAGCAAACTCCACCTGAGTCTAAGAATCACTTGATTCTTAGTGCGACAACCACTTTTTTTAAAATAATTTTCTAACTTCCTCTAATATTTTAAAATTTGTCAGATCATAGTGAAGAGGTGTCAATGTAACATATCCTTGTTTTATAAAATGTACATCTGTATCTATATCTTGAACATTATTTAATTCCCCTCTTAATTGAAAACTCTTGCCATCATTTGTAGTATGTTCTTCAAAATAACTATTGTAAGTTCTTCCACCTATTTTACATATTTTTATTCCTTTGATTTTTTCTTTATTTAATATAGGAACATTCAAGTTCCATACAACATCATCCATAAGATATCTATTTTTAATTTTTTCTATTAAATCTGATGTATATTCTGCTGCAACTTCATAGTTATCCTCTCCGTCTTCAATTTCTGAAGAAACAGCTATAGATGGTATTTTGTAAATAGCAGCCTCAATAGCAGCAGAAACTGTCCCTGAATAAAGTACATCTATTCCTGCATTTACACCATTATTTATTCCAGACAAAACCATGTCTACTTTTCCATTTGTAATTTTATTTACTGCAATTTTTACACAATCTGCTGGTGTACCACTGACACTATATACTTTTGATTTTATACCATTCAATTTAACTTCCTTAACAATTAATGGTTCTCTCATAGTTATAGAATGACTACAAGCACTTCTTTCAACACTGGGTGCAACAATAATTATTTCATGATTTTTCTCTAGCTTCTTGGCTAAAGTATATATTCCCTTTGCATTAACACCATCATCATTAGTCAACAATAACTTCATAAATTAGCCTCCATAATTATATAAATTCATTACCAAAATTTATTGTATCATAATATAAATTTTATTCACACAAATTTGTGATCTACATATAATGAATATATAGATTAATTTATTATTCAAGATACCCCCATATATCGATAAATTTCCCTATCACCTCCAATCTAAAAAACAAGCTCTAAGTTATACTATATAACCTTTCATGCAATCCAATCTTAGAGCTTGTTATTAAGGTTATTTTTTATACTTATTTTCTATTTCATTCCAAACTTCTTCATCACTTTTATCATTTATTATCCTATACTTGTTTTCTTCTAAAGATGTATCAAATTGACATATAGATGGATAAATACAGTATTCACAAGCATTTCCACTCTTATGTTTACTAGGATTCACACCTATATTACCTTCCAGTATTTGCTCACACAAAGAAGCTATAGTATCCCTTACATATCTTCTTAAAAGATTAAATTGATCTATTGTAGCAACTGAAGAATAAGCTTTAGACAAAGTACCATCCTTCTTTATAGAAGCCGGTATAATATCAGAATTTTTTTCTATTTCATTATCCATTCCTCTTATAATATCAGGGTCATCTAATAATAATCCATTCATTTTTAAGGCTTTCATTATTCTTTCTTCTATTTCTGAATCAGTAATATCTCCTTTTGTCTTTACTATTGGATCATCTAATTTAAAATAAAGAATTCCTCCTGGAATAGCCTCTTTATTCATTTCTTTTTCAAGTTCCGTGAGCATAGCATCTAAATATATTAAAAGCTGCATTTGTAAACCATAATATACATCTGAAAGCTTAAATTCCTTTGTTCCAGATTTATAATCTACTATTCTTAAATAAGTATGCTCCTCACTATTCATACTATCTACTCTGTCAACTCTTCCTATAAGACTTATAGTTTCACCAGAATGAAGCTGTAGAGAAATAGGGGGGAAATCTCCTAAATTACCAAATGATAGTTCATATCCAGAAGGTTCAAAGCCTCCCCTTTTCATATGCTCAGTTATAAGCCAAACTGATCTATTGAGAATTCTTTTTGCATTATTAGTTATATGCTTATATCTTTTAGAACTATTAAATACAGAACTAGGCATACTTTCTAAAATTCCATCCACTATTTCAGAAACTTCTCTCTCACACCATTCACTATCAATTTCCTTCCAACTTAAGTTTTCTTCCTTAAGTTTGCTTGAAAATACTTGGAGTACATTATGCATAAAGCTTCCCAAATCAGGTGAATTTAATTTATATACTTTTCTTTCCTTTGCATTAAGTCCATATTGTATAAAATAAGAAAATGGACAATTTACAAACCTTTCAAGTCTAGATACACTTATATTCAAATGCCTTCCATAAAGTTTTCTTACTCTATTTGTATCCATAATTTCTGCTTCGTTACTATATGAAAAACCATTAAATACATTTTCAAGTTTTCTGCTCCATTTATCATTTTTATTATACCATCTATACACATCTAGCCACATAGGCGTTATATATCCATTATAATCCTTCTTAATATTTGATATAAGCTTATTAAAGGTTGCTCTAGGTCCTGTTACATGCTTTAATCTTTCCTCATCATTTTGTATTTCTATTAAATTGCCTTGTTCCTCCACATTGCTAAATATCTTTTTAACTCTACCTATTACTATAGAAGGTCTTTTTGTTTTTCCACCTTCATCTGCTATAGAATAACTCAGTCTTAAATATTTACTTACAGTGGTTAAGGTAGTATACACCAAAAATTGTTCTTCAAAGGCTCTACTTCTAGTATCCTTTGCAATTTCTATTCCTCTTTCCTTTAAAATTTCTCTATCACTATCTGTTAATACACCTTCTTGAGCTAGCGCAGCTGGAAAAACCCCGTCATTAACTCCAACAATATATAATACAGATACATCATGACTTTTAAGTCTCGTAACACTACCGATGAGAACTTGATCTAAAGCTGGTGGAATTACTCCTATTTCATACTCATCAAAACCTTTAGATAAAACCTGTGAAAAAGTCCCAACTGATAGAGTTTCTTCTCCCATTACTTCTACTATTTGATCTAAAACCTCCATTACTATATTCCATATCTGACTATATTCATTAGCTTTATCTAATTCTCCATTTTCCTTAAAATATTCTATCCATGCAGCTACCTTTTTATCTAATTTTATACTACATAAAAAATTATAAATTCCTTCACATATAGCTCTTCCTTTTTTTCTTCCTTTTATATCTTGAGATAGTTTAATAATAGGCTCTCTTATTTCATCTCTAATTAAATTTATCTTATTCAGAGTTTCCTTTTCATAATCTGATGTTTCTTTTTTTTCAAAACTATAGCTTAAACCAAAATCCCAAGGTTCTTCTTTAACCCAAGCATTTCCTTTTATACCACTGCTAAGTACATAATTTTCTACTAAGTCTATATCCTCCTTATTTAACTCCAAAAGTCCTGTTTTTAAATATCTAAATACAGCTTCATAGCTCCAATTTTGTGATAATATCTCTACTACAGACATTATTAGCATTATAATAGGATTGTCATTTATTTTTCTTTTTTTATCTATGAAACAAGGTATATCATATTCTTTAAAAATTGCACTAAACAAACTTTCATATCCACCAAGATCTCCGCTTATTACTGCAATATCTTTAAACCTAAATCCGTTATCTCTACACATTCTAACTATATCCCTAGCGGTGTCTTCTACTTCTGTATATTTATTTAATGCCTTAAAAATACTTATATCTTCACATTTTTCTTTATAAATCTTATATGGATAAGAAAATAAGTATTTTTCTAAATGTTGAAGTTCTTTAGTGTCTTTGAATCTATAACAAGGACTACATTTTAATGCAATTGGTTTATCATACTTTATATTTTTTTCTAAAACAATTTTTAAAATTTTTTCTTCTGTACTTTTAGTTGGTAAAAATACATCTGTTCTGTTATCCACTAAGCTGCAGTCTAAATAATCTGTACATAAAGTTATATTAATTCTTTTGGTCTTATCCATAAGCCTATCTAAAACTTTATATTCTTGAGGAGTAAAGCTTGAAAATTCATCTATCCATATTTCTGCTTCATCAAACATATGTGATTTTGACATTTTTTCTGCCAAAATAGTTAAATCATCTTCTGAATCAACATATTTTTTATGAAGTCTTTCTTGAAATTGTGAAAAGATTAATATTAAATCTTCCATTTTATTTCTTAAATTTTCATTTTCTATTCTATCTAAAGTACTATTTAAATTTTCCAGGGTAATATCATATCTTTTAAATTCTGTTATAATATCAGAAACCGTAGTAATAAATCCTTGCCTTTTTACTGACTTTTTAAAAACCTTAAGCTTACTACTATTTTCCTCCATTATCTTATAAATAAGCATACTCTTTCCTGAAGAATTAATATGCTTTCTTGTAAGTCCACCTACTTCGTTTAATACTTTATATGCCATCCTTCTAAAACTTAAAACTTGTGCTTTAAGCATTCCAGCTTCTCCAATAATTTTTATAAGATTTTTTTCTGCTTGAAATGAGAACTGTTCAGGCACTAAAAGAATTAAAGGATTATCTTCTCCTTCATCTATCTTCTTTTTAATATCATTTAGGCAAAAATGACTTTTACCGCTGCCTGCTCTTCCATATATAAATCTCAAACTCATAATATATTCTCCTTCAATATGTAATATGTATACTGAACTTTTCAATATTAATTCTTAACCCAACTTTCGCAATTTGAAAATAATACGAAAGTTTAACTAATTATTTCCTTCTTAATATTATATCATTTACTTAAGTTTAATATTTTAAATATAAACAAAAAGGGTTGGAATACTAATTAATTAGCATTTCAGCCCTTTTAACTGTCAACTTTCCATTGTCAATTCTATTTTAGTGTATCAAAAGTATACCCTTTTGATTTTAAATATTCAATTACCTGAGGTAAAGCTTGTACTGTTGTACCCTTAGCTCCAGCATCATGCATTAAAATTACTACAGTATCTGAACTTGTATATTTTTTAAGGTTACTAAGTAAAGTGTTAACTGGAACATTGCTATGTTCAGCATCTCCTGTTTCATCATTCCAATCTATATAATGATACCCAGCCTTTGTAGCAGCATCCCTAAAAGGTTCTAATCTTTTTCCAAAAGACCCACCTGGGAATCTTATAAGCTTTGAATCATACTTATCACCTACTATGGACTTAATCACAACATTACCTTTATCCAAATCTTCTACAAACTTTTGTGGACCTTCTTTATAATTCAATTGATGACTATAGGTATGATTTCCTACTACGTTTCCTTGAGCTATTTCCTGTTTTACAAGTTCAGGATTATGTTCAGCATTTTTTCCAATCAAAAAGAAAGTAGCTTTTATATTATTTTTATTTAATATATCCAATATTTTAGTAGTATTTGGTGATGGACCATCATCAAAAGTTAAATAAGCTACTTTTTTTCCATCCGTTCTTTTTGCTGCCCAAGGTTTATATGCTCCAGCGGCCAAATTTTCACCTGATTCATTTTTATCATCTTTAGGAATCTGACTTTCTCTTTTATCTTGAGAATTTTCCTTAGAATTCTTCTTTGAATTTGCTGCATTTACAACTGCATTTTTTCTACCTATCATTCTATTTACTGCAAAAAAACCAATACCCACAACAACTAACATACAAATTGCTGCAATTATCCTATTTCTCCTTATAGTTTTTCTTTTTTCATTTGTTTCATCATGATTATTCATGAAAATCATCTCCTATGTTTTTGCTTAATTAGTAACTTGAAATTGACTATTATAAAGGTTTGCGTAAAAACCTCCTTTTTTGATAAGTTCTTTGTGATTACCATTTTCAATAATTTCTCCATTATTCATAACTAAAATTAAATCAGCATCACGAATAGTTGAAAGTCTATGTGCTATTATAAAGCTTGTACGACCATTCATCATAGATAAAAAGGCTTTTTGTATACTTAACTCAGTCCTAGTATCAATATTACTAGTCGCTTCATCCAATATAAGCATCGGAGGATCTATCATCATTACTCTAGCTATGGTTAAAAGCTGTTTTTGTCCTTGAGAAAGATTTTCACCACCTTCAGTAATAATAGTATCATATCCGTTAGGTAAACTTTTAATAAAATTATGAATATGAGCGGCTTTTGCAGCTTTTTCTATTTCCCTAATACTTGCTTTAGGTTTCCCATAACTTATATTCTCTCTAACAGTACCTGCAAAAAGCCATGTGTCTTGAAGTACCATACCAAATGCACCACGAAGACTATTACGTGTTATTTCCCCTATATTTTTTTTATCAATAAAAATTTTTCCACTATCTATATCATAAAACCTCATTAATAAATTTACCATAGTTGTTTTACCTGCACCAGTAGGTCCTACAATAGCTACTGTACTACCTGATTTTATACTTATATTTAAATTTTTAATTAGGGACACATCTTTTCTATAAGAAAAGCATACATCTTTAAAATTTATATCTCCATGACATTCTTTTGGTATATATGAATTCTTTATTTCTGATGTTTCTGGTATTTCATCTAAAATAGAAAACACTCTTTCAGCGGCTGCAACTGCAGCTTGAAGTTGAGTAGTAACACTAGTTATATTATTGATAGGCTGTGAAAATTGTGTTGAATATGTTAAAAAGCTTGATATTTTACCTATGCTTAGTCCACCTACTACCGAACATATTCCCCCAACTACACCAACTAAAATATATGTAATATTATTAACAAATCTAGTTGAAGGATTTGTTAATGATGAATATAATTGTGCAAAACGTCCACACTTATACAATCTCTCATTAATTTCTTTGAACGTTTCCTGAGAACTTTTTTCATATCCAAAAGCTTTTACAACTTTTTGATTACCTATTATTTCTTCTATATATCCATTTAACTCTCCTACAGTTCTTTGCTGTTCCTTAAACATTTTATTAGATCTAGTGGTAATAAAAGATGCAATAAAAAAGCAAAATGGAGTCATAAGTAAAATAACAAGTGTTATTTTAGGACTCAGTATAACCATTAACACTAAAGAAGATAGTATAGTAACAATATCTGGATAGAATTGTGTAATACCTTGAAGTACCCCATCAGATATAGCATCAATATCATTTGTTAATCTGCTCATAATATCTCCATGTGGATTATTATCAAAATAACTTAAAGGAAGTATGCTTATTTTATCAAAAGCTTCTTTTCTTATATCCTGTACAGTATGGAATGCTATAACATTTGCTATCATTGAAAAAATCCATGAAAATACTGCACTAATTACATAAAGTACTGCTAATATATATATTAACTTTAATAGGTAGTTAGAATTTACTTTTCCATAACCTACAATATAATCTATTCCTCTTCCTACCAACAAGGGACCTATCACCATTAATAAATTACTTACAAATGCACAAATTATAATAGCAAACATATGTAACTTGTACTTTCCTATATATTTAAACAGCCTCAACAATGTCTTGTTCTTCATTTTTATCGTCTCCCCCTTTATCTAATTGGGAAAGGTAGATCTCTCTATAGATGTTATTATTTTCAATTAACTCATCATGTGTTCCAACTCCAACCATTTCTCCATTATCTAAAACAACTATCATATCAGCATCCTTTATAGTACTTACTCTCTGAGTTACCATTATAACAGTCATATTATTCTTAGCACTCTTAATAGCCTTCCTTAGTGCAGCATCTGTAACATAGTCTAAAGCACTAGAACTATCATCTAATATTAGCAATTCAGGATTACGTACTAAAGCTCTTGCAATTGTAAGTCTTTGTTTCTGTCCTCCTGAAAAATTCACTCCACCTTGAGATATGTTAGTATCATAGCCTTTAGGTAGTTTTTCAACAAAATCAGAAGCTTGTGCAATTTCTGCAGCTTTTTCTATTTCTTTATAGGAAGCATCCTTTAAGCCCCATCTTATATTTTCCGCCACAGTACCTGAAAATAAAACTGCTTTTTGAGGAACAATTCCTATTTTATATCTAAGTTCATTTTGCATATAATGATTAACTTCAATTCCATTAAACATTATACTTCCTTTATTTACATCATAAAAACGAGGAATTAAATTTATAAGTGTTGTTTTTCCTGAACCTGTTCCTCCTATTATTCCAACTGTTTGTCCACGTTTTACTTGAAAAGAAACATTTTTTATAGCATATTCTTTAGAATTATTATAGGCAAAAGAAACATTTCTAAATTTAATTATAGCATCATCTTCATTTAAAGCTGTATAGTTTTTAAAATTTGAGTTATCCGCTATTGTAACTGATGTCTCAAAAATTTCATTTACACGTCCTGCTGAAGCAACAGCTTTTGTAAATATAACTACCAGATTTGCCACTACAATTAATGCAGATAAAACCAATGTATTATAATTTATATAAGCTATGATCTGTCCTTGAGTCATTGCACCTACATTTACACGCATACCTCCGAACCACAATATGGCAATAACTGAAAAATTCATTATAATATTAGTCATAGGATTCATCAATGCTGAAATTTTTCCAACTTTAATTGCAGTATTTGCAAAATCTTCATTTGAATTTTCAAATCTTTTCTTTTCATAATCTACTCGAGCAAATGCTCTTATAATTCTAATTCCTGAAAGATTTTCTCTAAGAATCAAGGCTAATTTATCTAACTTTTTTTGAACTAATTTGTATAGAGGAATTGACTTACTCATTATTAAATATAAAACGAACGCAAATAATGGCAATGCTAAAAACATAATTGTAGAAAGTTTAATGTCTAAAAACATAGCCATTATAACTCCTCCTATACACAGAAATGGTACTCTTATAGCCAATCTAATAACCATTGCCACTGATACTTGAAGTTGATTAACATCATTTGTTATACGATTAATTAAAGAGGACGTACCAAAACTATCAAGTTCATTATGTGAAAATGTTCCTATTTTTTCAAACAATGCATTTCTAAGCCTAGTTCCAAATCCTTGAGAAACTATTGATGCATAATATTGACAAGTAAAAGAAGATATAACGCCTAATATAGCCATACCTCCCATTATTCCTCCTATTTTTAATATGTAAGAAATATCATTATTTTTTATACCATTGTCAATAAGAACTACCATAATTGTTGGTATCAAAAGTTCAAAAATAGCTTCTAATAATTTAAATATAGGACCTAATATAACTTGCTTCTTATATGGTTTTAAAAAATGCAACAATTTAAACAAAACTACTCCTCCCTTAAAGCGTAATAAATTTAGTATTATTGTAATTTCTTGTAACATTATATCAAAAAGAAATGTATATTAAAAATACTTATTAAATATCAAACCCATATAAAATTTATATATATATAAGAAATCTGTTTAGACTTTATTTATATTTAGTTTACGAAAAATCAAGATACTTATTTTAAAATATAATTAAAGAAAGATTTGTCATACAAATTAAAGGGAGATGGTCTTAAAATGAAAATTAATAAAAAGCTGGCGATTATTTTAAGTTTTACTGTAGGTACTTTAATGTTTGCCAGCACCGCTATGGCTGAAGTTACATCTAAAAGTGGATATGATCAACTAAAAGATTCTTTAAAGTATACATCTGATAGCTTAAGTAGTAAACTTTCAAACTACACTATTGATATGTCATTTGTTATTAAAGATAACAATACTGTTGTTTCTTCTACAAGTGTATTAAATAAATGTGATTTATCAAAAGATGCTAAAGAACAAACATCAAAATATACTAACTCTCCGAATGCCAATGATACAAGAGAAAGCTACTACTACAATGATAAAAATTCTTCTATCGCACATAATAGTGATGAAGATTTTTATCGTGTAATTGACTTAAAAGGTTCTAAAGATTCTAAAGATAAAAAAATTTTTACAGACCCTTTTAAAGAAAAACAAGCAGCAGATATTGAGAAAATATCAGATGCTCTTGTAGGTAATTTAAAAGATTCTGTTGTGGTTACTCAGAATACTGATGGAAGTAAAAAATTATCTGGTTCTTTAACTGAAGCACAAATTCCTGCCATCATAAATGCATTAGCATCTTTTCAATTTAAAAACCAATTTAGAATTTATAATCCTGATGAAGCTAGTAGCCCTAGAGCAAAAATGTCTAAAATCACAAAAGACATTTTTGTAAAAGAAATTAAAGGTACTATGGATGTAAATAAAGATGGATTAGCACAAAATCTTCTTTTCACTGGAATACTTTCTGGAAAAGATGAACAAGGATCAGAACATATACTAACTTTTGAAATGTTGATAAAAGTAACTAATATTAACTCAACTACAGTTAGCAAACCTGATCTTTCTGATAAAAAAGTTGAAACACAAGTTCAAAGAGATGATAATAAAATATCTAACGCTAAAGCCTATATCGGAAAATACAAAAGTAATCTTGTAATAGAAAAAGATAATAAATTTGTTAAAATAGGTGAAAGAATTGTAACTATTACAAATATAGACGAGGATAGTGTTATGGGAAATTGCCATGAAGAATATATAAAGGGTTATGAAAGCTATAGTAGTAGTAAAAATGATTTTAACTTTGATGGAAAGTTTGATAAACAATCTCATCGTGATGCAAGTTTTAACTATACTAATTCTTCCGGGAAAACTGTAAAGGGACATATATTTATTAATACTAGTTCTTCATCTATAAATTTTAATATAGATGGACAAAGGTCAAACGGAAGCATACTATTTAATAATAATTTCGATAGAATGTTTGATTAACTATCATAAGATAACTTGTTCATACAATGTATGTCAGGTTATCTTTATCCTGTTTTTTACAGTTTAAACTACTAGGGAGGTATATAGATGAAAAAAGTTATAGAAATAAATAATCTTACGAAAATATACAAAAATGGAAGAGGTATAAAGGATATTAACCTTGAAATATGTCAGGGTGATATTTTTGGTTTTTTGGGCCCTAATGGTGCTGGCAAAACTACTGCTATGAAAATCATGACTGGACTTGTAAAACCAGATAGTGGTGATGTTAAAATTTTAGGATTTAGTATCTTAGAACAATTTGAACAAGCTATAGAAAAAGTAGGCTGCATTATAGAAAATGCCGAATCCTATACTTATTTAACTGCCTTTGAAAATCTAAAGCAATTCTCAAGATATTATAAAAATGTGGATGACAAAAGAATTGATGAAGTTCTAGAACTTACAGGTATTTTAAAATATAAAGACGAAAAACCCAAAAAATTCTCTCTTGGTATGAAGCAAAGACTAGGAATTGCTGCTGCACTTTTATCAAAACCTGAGGTTATCATTCTAGATGAGCCTTTAAATGGTCTTGATGTTGAAGGAATGATAACTATAAGAAACATTATAAAAACTTTAGCTGAAACAGAAAAGACAACATTTTTTATATCAAGTCATCTTATTCATGACATTGAACTTACCTGTAACCGTATTGGTGTATTGTACGATGGAAAACTTCTTAATGTGGATACAACTAAAAACATCTTAAATGACTATGCTTCACTTGAGAATTATTTTGTTAGCGAGGTGGAACCAAATGGCAGGATTTAAAGCAGCTTTAATTAATGAAATTGAAAAACTATATAAAAAGAAGAAAGTTTTAGTAGCAGTAATAATATCCCTTATTTTCATTATACTTGGGCAATTATCTATTATTGCTCTAAGAAATGGTTTTGGATTACGTGGAGTTTCCAGTATGGACTTTCCTATACTTGTACTTTCTGTAGTTGCTAATACAATTTTACCTTTATTTACTGCACTTGTTACTATAGATAGCTTTTCTGGAGAATTTTCTCACAACACTATGAAAATTTCACTTACAAGACCAATCAGTAGACTTAAATTTTTTACGGCAAAGTTAACTGCCATAATATTATTTGTACTTGCAAATCTTGTATTTGTGATGATTTTTTCTATTATAGCAGGATTGTTATTTAATTCAAATTCTTTTACATTAAAAGGTATTATTAGAATATTACTTTCCTATACTGTCACATTAATGCCTATGATAGTTTTATCTTTAATTATTGCATTTTTTACAAACATAATCAAAAGCAGTGTAGGTGTATTTTTTCTATCTATTTTTGTTTTTATTGTTTTTAAAGCACTAGAAATTATTTTTTACAGATACTCTGGTTTATTTTTCACATCTATGATTAATTGGTATACCTTATGGATTATGGATAACATTCCCTTTTTTAAAATTCTTCGTCAGTTTATACTGATGTTAAGTTATGATATAATTTTATTTACAGGAAGTTACTATTTATTTGATAAAAAAGATTTTTAAGGTGAAAAAATGGATATAAAAAAACGTCTAATAACATTTAATTCTATAACTATTATAATTCCATTTATTGTTACAATAATTATCGCTTATATGTTTATTTTTATTTCTTCAGCATCTCTAAGTAGAGATATAAGTTATGATAATTTCAAAAAGCTTTTAACCATAAAATCAGAATTATTGGATTTAAATACAAATATATCAAAACAAACTTCTTCAGATATTGAAGATGTAAACTTGCAAAAATATTTATCTAAAAGACTTTTAAGTATAAATGGAGAATTTATACTTACTAAAGACGATAATGTTATATTCGCCTCAAAAAATGTAAGCAAAATTGATATAGCCAAATGCTTAGAAGATATGAAAAATCATCCTCTACAAAAAACCATCAAAATTAATGATATTTCTTATATTATTGAAGTGGTACCTCTCAAGTTTAAGGATGAAATTTCTGGTAATGTGATATTATTAGCACCAGATAACCAAGAATATAAGTTTATTGAAAGATTTATTATAGCAATTATTGTAGTATTTTTTATTTGTTTTACATTAGTTAATACAGTTATGTCATATCTTTTTTCCAAGAGAATATTAAATCCAATATCTCTTTTGAAAAATGCTACTGCAAAAATTAGTAAAGGCGATTTAGATTATGAAATTATTGAAACTGGTGATGAAGAAATCCGGGAATTATGTAGTGATTTTGAACATATGAGAATTGAGTTGAAAAATTCTATTCATATGAAAATGAAATATGATGATAACAGAAGAATGTTAGTTTCCAGTATATCTCATGATCTAAAGACACCTATAACTTCCATAAAAGGATATGCTAATGGTCTTTTAGATGGTGTTGCAAACACTCCTGAAAAAGCAGAACATTATTTGAAAACTATTTATTCAAAGGCTGAGCTAATTGATGTTATGATTGATGATTTACTTTTATATTCAAAACTAGATCTAAATCAAATTCCTTTTAAATTTGAAAAAACAAATATTATTGAATACTTTAACTATTGTATTTGTGAAAGTTCGCCTGAACTTGAAAGATCTAATATAAAAATTCATTTAAAAAATGACTTAACCCATTCGAAATATGTTATGATTGATAGGGACAGATTAAAAAGAGTAATATTAAATATTATTGATAACTCCCGTAAGTATATGGATAAAAATAATGGTGAAATTATAATAATGCTTAGAGAAACTAATTCCAGTATTGTTATTGAACTAAGAGATAACGGCTATGGAATTGATAAAAACGATACAAATAAAATATTTAATAGATTTTACAGAGGTGATTCTGCAAGAACTGGTGCAAGTGGAAGTGGTCTTGGACTTGCTATTGCAAAACAAATTGTAGAAGGGCACAATGGTAGAATATGGGCTGTAAGTCATAAAAATAAAGGTACAAGCATATTAATGTCATTATCTAAAATACCAGAAGAATAGAGAGGATATTATGAAAAAAATTTTGATAGCTGAAGATGATTTAAGTATTGCTGAACTTCAAAGAGACTACCTGGAGCTCTCAGAATTTGAAGTTAAGATATGCATGGATGGCGTAGAAGCTTTAAACTGCTTAAAAGAAAATCAATTTGATCTATTAATTCTTGATATTATGCTTCCTAAAATTGATGGTTTTAGTATCCTTCGCAGCATACAAGATAGTAAAGACATTCCAGTTTTGATTGTTTCTTCAAAGAAAGAAGAAATTGACAAAATAAAAGGATTTAACCTTGGTGCTGACGATTATATAACAAAACCCTTTAGTCCAGCAGAGTTAGTTGCTAGAGTTAAATCACATATAAAAAACTATGAAAGAATAAAAAATAAATTTGATACTAATAAAAAAAATGATACTATCATAATAAGAGGTTTAGAAATACGAAAAGATTCTAGACAAGTATTTGTAAATTGTAACGAAGTAACTTTGGCTCAAAAAGAATTTGATCTACTACTTTATATGTCTGAAAACCCTAATAGAGTGTTTAGTAGAGAGGAATTATTCGAAAAAGTTTGGGGACTTGATGCTATTGGAGATACTTCTACTGTTACAGTACATATTGGAAGAATAAGAGAAAAAACAGAGACCACTCCATCTGACCCTCAATATATTGAAACTGTTTGGGGTGCTGGATATAGGCTTAAAGTTTGATCCTATATCCTTTTTTACACTCCATAATATCTAAATAAGTATCGATGAAAAACTATTATTGTAATGTTATAGCTTCAATTCTCTTTAATAATTGATTTGTAAGTTTTTTCAGTTCATCTGAATTCTTAGATTCGGCATAGACTCTACAAAGAGGTTCGTCTGCATCTGGTAAAACTAATGCCCACCCATCATTAAAATTCAACTTAACTCCTTCTATTAGATCTACAGATTTTGAATGATTTTCTTCTATAAGATTTCTCATTACTTTTCCCTTTAGATTCCATGGACATTCTATTTCTTCTCTAGCAGTGTAATATTTGGGAATTTGTTCTCCTATAATCGAAAGTGTCAAGTTGCTTGCCGCCATAAAATTAATAGTTAACATAGTTACACTTATAGCATCTAGTGTCATTAAATAGGAACCTATAACCTCTCTCCTAGTAATTCTATTTTCATGTTTTAGATAGTTATCTAATATAAATTTTTGTGAAGTTTTAGTTCTTATAAATTTACATCCACACATACTTGCAATTTCCTGCATGGTAGAAGATGCTGTCACTGGAGCAACCAATGTACTTATATTTGTACTTTTTAACATAACAAGAGCATTTATTGCATCATAAGCTTCATCTTTTATTATATTTCCCTTTTCATCTATAAAAATTGCTCTATCACATTCATCATCAATCCTAATTCCTAAATTTGAACTACTTTCTATTACTTCTTTTCTTAATCCTAAAATATTATTAAATTCATCGTATAATTTAACACTTATTTTAAGTTCTTGGAATATATTCTGAATTATATTTAATATCATAGGACTTTTAACACTTAATGCGACCTTATACTTTTGTTTTCTTATATTCTTAACTCCTAATTCATTTATGAGATGCCTTATATAATATTCTATAGAATTATATATATGATTGATTTGTTTAAAACTATCTGTCTTAACCCTTCTGAAATCTTCTCTTATAAAGCTATTTTCTATCTTTCTTTCTATGCCTTTATCTATATCAAGGCCATTTTCATCCATAAATACTATATCAACCTTTTGAGAATCCTCATTATCTATATAAACGTGAATACTTCCCTGTACTCCAAAAAACAAGGTAGCCTGCCTTACTGCTGGTCTTGGCATTCTATGCAAATCTAATACTTCAATTCCCATAGAAAGTAATCCAGTAGCAAGAGAATATTTAAACATTTGAGCTGCACCATCATTACTGCAAGCTATGGCAACTTTTGAATCAGCTTTTAGAAGCGAACCATAAGCAGCTCCTAATTTTGATACAAATTCTGGTGTTATATCTACATTAACTTCACCACTTATACCTCTCTTTCCAAACAGCGCCTTTGAAAACTTTCCTCCCCAAATTACATTCGATTTTACTACAGTACTAGCTTCAATAAGTTTGTTAGGCCATACCTTTATATTAGGTTTTATAATTGCTTTTTCTCTTATAAGAGTGTCATCACCTATAGTTGCTTGTTCATATACAGAAACTTTTGGTTCTAATTGAACTTTTCTACAAAGAACAGCACCTCTTACTTGTGAGTTATCACCTATATAGCAGTTGTCAAAAATTATACTTCTTTTTATAGTTGCATGCTTTGACACTATATTATTTTTTCCTAGAATAGTATAGGGTCCTATTTCTGCCCCATCATATATTTTTGTTCCACCTCCTATATAAACTGGAGAACATATCAAAGCATTTTTACTTATTTGACAATTTTCCCCCATCCATATACCATCTTTATATTTTTCACCTTTTATATTTACTTTTACTAAACCCTTTAATATATCAAAATGGCATCTTATATATTGCTCAATGTTTCCAATATCACACCAATATCCTTCAGCTACATAGCCAAACATACGCTTCTTTTCATTTAAAAGTATTGGAAATAAATCATTACTAAAATCAAACTTTTGATTTTTTTCAAAGTAAGAAAATATCTCAGGCTCCAATATATATATTCCTGTATTTACTTTATCACTAAAAACTTCACTCCAGCTTGGTTTTTCTAAAAAACCTGTTACTCTTCCATCATTATCTGTTACTACTACTCCAAACTCTAAGGGCACAGCAACTTCTTTTAATACTAAAGTAGATATAGCATTATTCTTTTTATGATAAGCAATGGCTTTGGATAAATCTATATCAGTTAAGGCATCCCCACTTATAACTATAAAAGTATCATCAAGAAATCCTTCTGCATTTTTAACACTACCTGCTGTACCTAGTGGTATTTCTTCTATAAAATATCTTATATTAACTCCAAATTCTCTTCCATCTCCAAAATAATTGATAATTTCATCTGGTAAATATTGCAGTGTAACTCCTATATCATTTATACCATTTTCTTTTAAAAGTTCTATGGCATATTGCATAACAGGCTTATCCATTATAGGCATCATTGGCTTTGGTATGTTGCATGTTAATGGTCTTAATCTAGTTCCTTCTCCCCCTGCCATTATTATAGCTTTCACTTAATATCATCCCCTTATTTCCTTTTTAGCTTTTTTTAGTCTTATTTTTTATCATATTAGAACTTTTCAATTTCTGTACAGATTCCACAGTTTTTGAATTTTTGACTCCTTCTAAAACTTCAATAGTTTGAGATGTTATCTTGTCTTTTACATCTACAGCATCTCCTACTATATCTTTTGTTTTATCAGTTATTTTATTTTTTAATCTATCCATTAAACTCTTTTCTACTTTTTCTTTTAATTCTTCTTCCAACTTTTTTTCAACCTTATCCTTTAATTCAAATTTTAATTTTTCTTTAACTTTATCTCTAAGTTCTTCAGTTAAATTCTTTATAATATCATTTTTAACTTTCTCCTCACTTTTTACTTCCCACTGACTGTCTTTTGTTTCTTCTTGAACCTGACTATACATGTTTATGGTTAAGTCAGCTATTTTATCCCAACTATATTTCTCATGAACAGTTTTTAGTCCATTTTCTTTCACATAATTTGATAAGCCCTTATCTAATAAGAGTCTACTTACATTTATTGCTAAACTTTCAGAAGAAGCAGTTATAGCCTTTAATCCATTTATTTCATGCTGAACTATTTCACCTAATCCTCCTGTTTCAGATACAACTACTGGACACCCTGCTGCCATAGCTTCTAAAGCTACAATACCAAAAGGTTCATATAAAGAAGGAAAAACAGCTGCATTTGCTACCCTATATATTTTGTCTCTATCTTCATCACTTATATACCCTGTAAAAATCACCTTTGATCCTATACCCATTTGCTGCACTCTATCTTTTAGTTCTTCCGTCATAGGACCTGTACCACCAATAATAATTTTAGTATCATTGTAGCTTTGTAATATTTTAGGGCATGCTTCTATCAATAGATGTATTCCTTTTTCAAATACATGTCTTCCAACATAAAATACAATTTTTTCATTATCACTAGCAAATCTTCTTCTAAAATTAATCCAATCGAAGTCAAAATTAAATTTTTCTGTATTAACACCATTAGGTATTACCCAAATTTTATTCCAAGGTGATTGCAATATATCACTTATTTGCTGCCTCATATAATTACTACAAGCAACTACTTTCCAGGATTCATAGGTTAACATCCATTCAGTAGATGATATATATTTCTGCATATCAGTTTTTATACCTCCATTCCTACCATATTCTGTAGCATGAATAGTACACACCATAGGAATCTTAAAGGACCACTTTAAATTTTTGGCACTAAAAGCAGAAAGCCAGTCATGTGCATGTATTAAATCAAACTTTCCAAACTTAGTTATAAGACTTGATGCCTTCTCTATTATAGAAAAATTTAATTGCATAACCCACTTTATAAAATCATTTGTATCTATTTTGTACGGTGAAACTCTGTGAACAAAAACCCCATTATCATTTTGTTCTTCAGGTGATGTACCTTCTTCACAGGTTATTACATGTATTTCATGTCCTTTTTTACTTAATGCCTGAGATAAATAGTAAACATGATTTGATAAACCACCTACATTTTTAGGTGGATACTCCCAAGAAATCATTAAAATTTTCATTTTTAATTCCCCCAATTTTAAATATAAGTAAATTATTTATTATTTATTATAGTTTTTTAATGATATATACTTTTTTAACTAAAAATTTCTACATTAAACACAGCCAATTATCCTTTACATGTATAAAATGGATATATTTGGCTAAGAACTATATAAATAATTATAAGTGTTTTTTTTTAAAAATCAACTGTTTTATCATTATTTTTTATCGTATAAGCTTATTATAATTGGTTATATATAATCAAACCCAAATAAACTTTAAATTATTTATTTTACTTTAAATTGCTTCATTTTATTTAAAATATATTACTACTTTCTTCAATATTTTGTGTTTTATATTGCTATATGTTGAAATTTTTTGTCATATCTTCAATATTTCTAAATATCAATAGATGATATTTTATTATATTTAATGCTTATTTATCAGAAATTTTTTACTATCTATATATAATAAATTGCTTAATAATAATTAATTTAAAACGGATGAAGTTATACTTCATCCGTTTTAAATTAATCATACACCTATTTCTGGTGGCAATTCTCTAAAAAATTTAGTCTTATAACATAGATATATTAATCCAAGTATTAACCAAAATAAACCAAACATCATTGCTTTAAAGTCAACTTTTGACCAAATTACAAGGTTTATAACTGCTCCAATAATCGGCATAACTAAATACTTTATGGCATCAAATCCACTTCTCTTTTTCTGTTTAACAAAGTACCAAGCAATAACTGATAAATTAACCATTACAAAAGCAAGTAATGCACCAAAATTTAATATACCATTAGCTGTTGCTAAAGGAACGACTGTTGCTAGCAAACCAATTACGCTAATAATTATAATACTATAAGTTGGAGTCTTATACTTTTCATGTAACTTCCCAAATACTCGATATGGAAGAATCCTATCTCTTCCCATCCCATAAAGTACTCTTGAAGCAGAAGTAACTCCTGCTAGTGATGATGCCAGAAGCCCTGCACCAAAGCAAGCCGTAAAAAAGATCTGTAGCCATGGTTCATTACAAATTCTCTTTAATACTTCAACTGATGCTGAATCAGAATTAGCTATTTCAGAAAATGCCTGTGGCCAACAAAGTGTCAAAAAATAAGTTATAACCACAAACCCTATTCCTGCTCCAATACAGGCAATTAATATAGCTTTTCCAACATTCTTTTCAGGATTAATTGCCTCTTCACTCAATGTAGAGATGGCATCAAATCCAAGATACGAAAGTGCTAAAATTGATGCACCTGTTAATATAGCTGATATACCAACTCCTGGTTTATGAAATTCTACTGCATTAAAATATGCATTGCCATAAACTAATGTACCCGCTCCACCACCACCTGTAACGTACCTAAATATAAGTACTAATAGTACAATTAAAAATACAAATTGCAACCAAACTATAACATTATTTACAATTGATGCAAGTTTGATACCAAAGTGATTAACTAATGCAATAGCTATTACAGCTACTACAATAAATATATTTGATGGAATTGTTGGAATTAGCGCATTAAAATAAATTCCCATTACAACATAATTTAGCAGTGGTAACATAATATATCCAAGTAAAATTACCCAACCTGTAAAAAAGCCAATAAAAGGATTCATAGATTTAGTCACATAAGAATAAGCTGCTCCTGCTACTGGAAATGATTTAACCATTCTTGAATAGCTAAATGCTGTAAATCCCATTGCTATAGTTGCAACTGTATATGTTAATGGAATCATTCCATGGGTAGCCACTGAAGCAAGACCATAAGTTGTAAAAATTGTTAGAGGTATCATGAATGCTAGTCCGTAAAAAATTAAGGAACTAAGGGGTAATACACGTTTTAAATGAGATTCAGAATTTGTATTCAAATTTATTTCAGTCATTTTGATTACTCCTTTCAAATTTTCTCGTAAATTCGGTTGAACATTTAAAATATTGAGAATATTTCAAACGTACCAAGTAGCTTTTACTACTTCATATAAATTTAACCTACACTCAGCTTGTAAAATACTTATTTTACTTTAACTTATGTAAGGGATTTACTTAACTAACACTCATTTAATATTCTTCCTTACTTTCTAAAATAACCTGCTGAATGTAGGTTCTAATATTAAAATTAACATATAAAATTAACTTATTATTTTACATCCAAATTCTTTATAATAGCTTTTTCAAATATTTTAAGACCTGCTTCAGTTTGCTCATCAGTCATACAAAGTGGAGCTAACAATCTTACAACACTTCCCTTATTACCCGCATTTTCTAATATCAATCCCATTTGAGCTGCATCATGGATTATTGCCTTAACTATTGCTGGATTTGCAGTCTTAGTTGCTTTATCAGTTACAAATTCAATACCAACCATTGAGCCAATACCTCTTACATCTCCAACAACGTCATATTTTTCTTTCCATTGGTTGTATCTTTCAGTTATCTTAACACCAATATGACGCGCTTTTGATGGAAAATCTTCTCTTTCCATGATTTCAATAACTTTTAATGCAGCTGCACAACCAAGTGCATTTCCTCCATAAGTACCACCTATTGTACCTGCTGGTACCTTATCAAATATTTCTTTTCTAGCTGTAACAGCACTTATTGGAATGCCTTGAGCTATTGATTTAGCCATTGTTACAATATCTGGTGGACATCCTGCTTCTTCCCAATATTCTGTAGCAAACATTCTTCCTGATCTAGCAAAACCTGTTTGAACTTCGTCAGCCACAAGTAATATGCCTTTTTCATCACATATTTTTCTAACTGCTTTAACCCATTCAATAGGAGCTGGAACAAATCCACCTTCACCTTGTACTGGCTCAAAAACTATGGCAGCACAGTATTCTGCTGGAGTTGCTTCCATAAACATGTTTTCAAGTCTAGTTATATAATAATCAATAGCTTCTGCTTCTGTCATTTTCTTTGGAGCTCTATATAAATATGGAAATTCTGCTCTATATACACCATCTGGGAAAGGACCTTGACCAACAGCATAACCTTTTTTAGCTGTCATAGCCATTGTGTAATTTGTTCTTCCATGAAAAGCACCTGAAAAAACTATTATGTTGGGTCTTCCTGTATAAGCTTTAGCAATCTTTACAGCATTTTCATTAGCTTCTGATCCGCTACAAACAAACATAGTGTTTCTAATATCACCTTTTACTGGAACAATTTTATTTAATTTTTCTGCAAGTTTAACATATCCTTCATGAGAATAGATATTGAACATTGCATGACAAAATTTTTCTGATTGCTCTTGTATAACCTTAATAACTTCAGGATTACTGTATCCAAGGTTAGTTACACCTACACCACCAACCCAATCAAGGAATACGTTTCCATCTGGATCTTGAAACATTGCACCTTCTGCTTTAGCCATAACAGCTGGATAACTACAACCAATTGCTTTTGCACACGCAACTGCTCTTCTATCTATAATATCTTGTCCTTTAGGTCCTGGAACTGTTTTAGTAATAATTTTAGGTAATTCGTTTCCTAATGTCATTTTTTAAATCCTCCTTAAATTTTCACATACTTTTATAATCCAAAAGGAAGTTAATATAAGATAAGTAAATTCAAAGTTACTATATCAGCCAATGTATATTTATTTTGCAAATACATGCAGCATAATTTTTTATTAAATTTTAAATAATATATTTTGAATGCATTCGAAAGTTTATATTAGCAAAACTTATGCCAAAAAATAAATAGGCTGTTACATTAAGAATAAATTTCTTAATGTAACAGTCACATTTTAATAATTATCATAAATATGCTTCAATAAATATAATTCAATTTTGAATAGTTTTTCTGTTTATATTTAATCATCAGGCATATTATAATAATTATTCACTTATAACTCCTGATATTCATTTATGAATATTTACGTACATATTTTTTTATTTTTCTTACAGCTGTAGCTTGACTTATTCCTAAAGCTTTTGCAACTGCTACAGTAGTCTTGTACTTTTCAAAAGCTTTTACTACAATATCTTTTTCATAGCTATCAAGATCTTCTTGAAGTGTATTTTTTTGTTGACCATTCATTTCTCTATGTGAACTTTTAATATTGTCTGGTAAAAATTCTTCAGTAATGATATCACCATCTGAAATCAATAAAGTTCTTTCAATCATATTTTCTAATTCTCTTATATTTCCAACCCACTCATAACTAACTAGATTATTCATTACACAATGAGATAATTTTTTATTTAAATTGTATTTTTTATTAAATTTTTCCATAAAATACAAAATCAAGGCAGTTATATCCTCTTTTCTTCTTCTAAGAGCTGGAATATGGATACTTACCACATTTAATCTATAAAATAAATCCTCTCGAAATTTCCTCTGCCTAATTAAATCTTTTAAATCTCTATTCGTTGCTGTAATAAGACGAAAATTTACTTTAATAACTTTCCTTCCCCCAATTCTATTAAATGTTTTATCTTGGATTACTTTAAGAAGTTTAACCTGTAAATTTAAAGACATTTCAGCAATTTCATCTAAAAAAAGGGTTCCATTTTGAGCTAACTCTATTAATCCTAATTTACCTTCTTTTTTTGCTCCAGTAAACGAGCCACCTTCATATCCAAACAATTCTGATTCTAAAAGATTTTCTGGTATAGCACCACAATTCACTTCAATAAAAGGTTCTTTATTCCTTCTACTAATGTTGTGAATTAACTTAGCAAAATAACTTTTCCCAACACCAGATTCTCCAGTAATAATAACGTTCACATCAAAATCTGCTATCTTAGTAATGAGCTTAAATATTTTTTGCATCTCTTTGCTCTTTCCAACTACATTAGGAAAATTTATTTTCTTACTTTCCAAAGATTTTAGATTTCTCATATATATTTCAGCATTTTTTTCTAAATCTCCAATTTGTTTTTTTATTTTATATAAATCTGTAATATCATAAGAAAAACAGACAACTCTAGAAATATTTTGTTTATCATCTTTAATCGGAAGTGCAGTTACTAAAATTTCATGATTTAGTCTATTTTTCTGAAGTATAGTAACTCTTTGTCCAGTTTTTAAAACCTTACAGGTAGCTGAAGGATAAAATACACCTGACTTTTCTAATTCAAAAACACTTTTACCTAACAATTCCTCACTATTTACATTGTAATACTTTTCAAAAAAATAACTGATATTTAAAATAATACCTTTTCCATCTGTTGCAATAATGTCTATATTATTATTTTTAGTAGATCCTAAGAGCACATTATTGCTCTTGTTTTTTATAGTTTCAACTAGGGCCATACTTATATCTTGTATTATTATAATTTTATATTCAGAAGAATCATTAAATTTTAAACAATAGAAAGAAATTAAATTTTCATTTTCTCCAATTATATAAATATCCTTCAAATATTCTTCGAAATCTTTTTTCGAAATATACTTAAGCATATTCTCTAAATTTTTTTCAATAGAAATATTATTTTTTAATATTTCATATGCTTTTTCATTAGGTATCATATACTGCTCTGTAGTCTTATAAAGTATAGCTGGAATAGGTATTGATTTTATCAAATCGTTCAACTTAAAACCCCCTATTTGTTAATTTTACTTTTACAGGGGATAAAATGTAAAGAACACTTGTATTAAAAAAATCTCTATTAAAGGTAATTTAATGATTTTGTAGCGGCTGATAAAGATTATTTAAATTTTAAAAATATCATGAATAAAATAAAGGATGATTATTACTATGTTAAATTATTCAACATAAATTATATTTTTCCTTCTCAATATTAACTTATTTATTTCATTAATAACCTTATAATTTTCTTAATAACTCTTAAAAGATATAATCTATTCAAAATTGAATAGATATTTTATTTATGAATAGTAGCTAATAATCTAAGCTTTAGTTATCTTATCACTTAATAATGGACTTTGAACAAGCATAATAAATATATTCAAAAATGAATTTTTAAAGCCTACGTCTCTTAAAACTGTATACATTTTTTTTGGCAAGAAACTTGCTGATAATAATCAATAAAATCAAAATATAAACAAGCAAGGAGTGTTATACTATGAAATTACTTAAAATAAAACCAGAAATACACAATTTTAATAATTGTAAAGATTTTGCAGAATATTTTAAAATAGGACAGGGAGATTTTATATTAACTAATGACTTCATATACACACCATTTATGGGATCTTTTAATCTAAAAGCAGATGTTGTATTTCAAGAGAAGTATGGTTCAGGGGAACCTTCTGATGAAATGATTAATGCTATCATGAAAACAATGGAAGGTAAAAATTATAAGAGAATTATAGCTATAGGCGGTGGTACCGTTATAGATATATGCAAATTACTTTCCTTAAAAAGTGCAAAAACTACATTAGATTTATTTGAAAAAAAAGTTCCTATAATCAAGGATAAGGAGCTTATAATTGTTCCTACAACATGTGGTACAGGATCTGAGGTTACCAATGTTTCCATAGCTGAAATAAAAGAAAAACATACAAAGATGGGACTTGCAGTAGACGAATTATATGCAGATTATGCTGTGTTGATACCTGAACTTGTAAAAGGTCTTCCTTACAAATTTTTTGTAACGAGTTCCATAGATGCCTTAATTCATGCTATAGAATCTTATGTTTCGCCAAAAGCTAATATTTATACAGAATTATATAGTGTAAAAGCCATTGAATTGATTTTAAAAGGATATATGTCAATTATTAAGAAAGGTGAAGACTATAGAATTGAAATTCTCGAAGATTTTGTTATAGGCAGCAATTATGCTGGTATAGCTTTTGGTAACGCAGGTGTAGGTGCTGTACATGCTTTATCATATCCACTAGGTGGAAGTTATCACATTCCTCATGGTGAAGCAAATTATCAAATGTTTATTGAAGTATTTAAAGAATATAATAAGAAGAATCCAAACGGAAAAATTAAAAAACTAAATAAGATTATAGCTGATATATTAGAGTGCAGTATAATGAATGTATATGAAAATTTATCAAAAGTCTTAGATAAATTATTGGTCAGAAAACCATTAAGGGAATATGGTATGAAAAAAGAAGAAATAGAAACCTTTACTGATAGTGTAATATCAGGTCAGCAAAGATTATTAGTAAACAATTACATCTCACTTTCAAGAGAAGATATGATCCACATATATAGTAACCTATATTAATAAAATTAAATTTTACTTACTTTAGCAATGTAAGCTATGTATAACGTCACTATTCAACAAGATGTATTCTATTGTATATTATAATTGTACTAATTAATTTTATAACATCAACAAAAAAATTTTTATATAAGAATCTATGGAAATTATTAATTGTAGTTATCAGTATAATTATAAAATATAATTAGTACAATTTATTAAAAAACAGGATATCTAAATAAATTAAGCGCTTTCTTCTTTAAAAACACTAACATCATATTCTTTTTTGTTTCCAAGCAATATTAATCCGCATAATACTATTCCTACTCCAAGTCCCCAAGCTGCTCCTTTTGCTATAATCACAGCTGCCATAATTCCTGCAATTCCAAGGTCATTCATAGTACGTGCTTTTAATACACCTATTCTAACTGAAACATATCCTTGTATCAACATTGTCAAAGCCATTGCTATATTAAGTATAGGAGTAACAAGTGTAACTATCGGTAAAAGGAAATATCCAGTTAAAGTCCCAAATCTAAATGAAGCTGCTCCTCCATTTATAGAGTCCATAGCTTTTCTACCATGTTTATATCTATCACAAACAACAACTTGCATTGCTGCCCAAAGTGGTCCACACATTGTTATATCAGGCCCTATAACTGACATTAATACGTTACGTAGTCCAAATATTAAATGAGTCCTATTAGGATTATAATCTATAATTTCATCTTTACGTACTTTTCCTGCATCCTCTAACAATGCTTGTGCTTGAATCATTTCACCAAATAATATTATATATGCTGAGAAAACCATAGGAATAGCATTTATAAACATCTTAAGTGATGGAAACCCTATACTCCAAAATGTCCATTTGCCCCATAATTCACCATAAGCTGGTTGTGAAAGCCCCCACTTAATAGTAGGAACTATAGTTTCACCTACAATAGGTCCTATGATTACTGCTAATATCATAACAGGTAGAACACCCAAATTAGAGATTGTTTGAAGTAGTTTGTTCTTATTTCTAATACTCTTAAATTGATTTGAAAATAACAAATAAAATCCTAACCCTATACATATAGTAATAGTCCAAGGATAACTTTCGAATTTTCCGCCTTTTCCAAATACAGTATTTACAGCTGCTAACCCAGCTCCTAATATTATTCCGGCTTGCATAGCATTTGGAACAAGTAAAATTACCTTTTTACCAAGTCCAGTAATACCTAAAAAAGCAGCTAATATACCAAGACTCATTTCAAATGCAATTAAAGCTTGGACTCTTTGTGGTCCCATTGGATAAGTACTAACATATAACATCAAAAGTGGTATAGCTGGTGTAACCCATCCTGGTACAACAGGATCACCTAAAAATACATGAGCACAGTACAATATTCCATTAAGAGTAACAATAGCCAGAGCAACATTAAATGGCATTCCCAAATACTGCTGAAGCATAGGAATTGCTGCAAGACATACTGCACACATTAAAAGTCCTTGAATATAATCTGATATTTCAAATTTATAATGAATTCCTGGTATACGTATTTTGAAAGGACCTGCTGATGTATATGGTTGTTCTTTTCCATCTTCTCTTATCATAGCCATATAAAATTCTCCTCTACTAATTTATTTTTTCAATAGTCATATAACATAAAATTATTTATCATAAGTAAAGGCTAGACAATAGACAGTTCTAACCTTTACTTATATGAATTAAAGAACTTATTTTTAGCCTTTAAAAATATTAGTTTTAAAAATTGCATTTGAATCTAATTTCATATTCTTTTATTAATCCCTCTCTGAAATCTGGATGCGCAATATTTATTAGTTCTTTAGCTCTCTGCTTTAAAGTTTTTCCTTTAAGCCTTGCAATACCATATTCAGTTATCACATAATCCACGTCATTTCTTGAAGTAGTAACTGCTGCCCCTTCATCTAACAATGGAACTATTCTAGATACTTTTCCTTTAGCTGCTGTTGATGGTATAGCAATAACTGATTTTCCATCTTTAGACATACTCGACCCTCTTATAAAGTCAATTTGTCCTCCTACTCCACTTATTTGCTTCATTCCTATGCTCTCTGAGCATATTTGCCCCATTAGATCTACTTGAACACATGAATTTATTGAAACCATTTTATAATTTTTCATTATAACTGTGGGATCATTTACATAACTTACAGGATAAGTTTCTACCATAGGATTATCATTTACAAAATCATACAATCTCTTTGTTCCCATTAAGAAAGTTACAACTATTTTTCCTGGATGTAGTGTTTTTTTCTTATTTGTAATTACACCTGCTTCTACTAATTCAACTACACCATCAGATATCATTTCCGAATGTATTCCTAGATCTTTTTTATCCTTCAGGAACAATAATACTGCATCTGGAATGGCACCTATACCAAGTTGTAGTGTAGAACCATCTTCAATTAATGACGCACAATATTTTCCTATAGATTTTTCTACTTCGCCTATCTTTGGCGGCTTCAACTCTATTATTTCATGTGAAACTTCAACTATACAATCTATATCTGACACATGTATAAACGAATCTCCCATAGTTCTAGGCATATTTTCATTTACTTCTGCAATAACAAGCTTAGCGCACTCTGCTGCTGGTTTAGTATAATCATTAGATACTCCGAAACTACAATATCCATGTTCATCAGGTTTACTTACTTGAATTAAAGCAACATCTACAGGCATGTATCCATCTTTAAATAACTTTGGTACTTCATAAAAGAAACATGGTGTATAATCTCCTCTACCTGAATTAACAGCATCTCTAGTACTAGCACCTACGAATATTGAATTATGTTTGAAGTATTTTTCCATTTCTTCTTTTGCATAATCACCTTTTCCCATAGCTACCATATGAACTATTTCTACATTTTCATAGCTCTCTTTATTCTCAACCAATGCATCAATAAGTTCTGAAGGTTCTCCAACTGCATGTCCTACAACTACTCTGCTATTAGATTTTATTTTGGACACAGCTTCTTTAGCAGTAATTAGTTTGCTTTCATATATGTCCTTCCAACTCATGAAAATCATCCTCTCTATATATTTGAATATTTATTTAAAATTTTTTTAACCATGTAATAATCATCTTTTCCTGTGACTAATATTTTTTCAAATTTAAATTTAAGTTCATAATGATTGGCACAGCAACTTGTGCAACCACATAAAACTATAATCATATCATAAATTTTATCTAATTTAGCTATCTCAAAATCATAATTAAATTCTTTTTTTAATAAACATAAAAATTTTTTTCTATCATATTTAGCATTGCATCCTCCACAATACTTAACCCCTATATTCAAGCTATATCACCCTGCATACTTTTTTACTTAACATTTCCTACTTAATATTTTTCTCGCCATATCTAAAGTTTCTTCACTGAGGCTATCTACAAGTTCTACCTTATTAATTTCAGGAATTTCTTCTCTTAATGAACTCTCTACTATATCTTGAACAGTATATTTTGCAGAAATACAACCACTGCATTGTCCTAAAAGTCTAATCTTGACTATACCATCTTTTACTTCTAAAACTTGAATATCTCCATTATGCCCATTCAAATATGGTCTTACTTTTTTATCAATTACTTTTAATATATTTTCATTCATAATTGCATCACCTTATTTTTAAGGGGGGTGCAATGCACCCCAATTTTTTATTTGATTCTAGCTATAGCCTTTGCTAATTCTTTCTTTTTGCCTAAGTTTCCTTGTCTTGAAATCATTATTCTTTGGGCTTGTGGTGAACCTGCTCCATGCATTGATTCAGTTCTATAACCTACTGCTGCTGTACCAAGACATAGATTTTCAAGTAATCTTAATACCTTCATCCTATCTTCTACTGGTACAGATGCTACTCCTACTAAATATTTTTCTACATATTTTCCAACAACAGGACTATGGTAATCCTTTTCAGATGGCATAGTAACCATAAGTCCACCTGCTATATCTTCTGCTAATCTAACTATTTCATATGGGAACCTTGTTACATTTTGCTTACATACATTAGCTAATAATAAATCTATTTGATAATTTCCTGCTTTTGTTGGATATCCTTCAGCTGAACATGCAATTCCACAAGCATATAATGTTTCATTTAAGTGCATCATTTCTATTAATTTATCCTTTAGATGTGATGCCTTTGCAGCTCCATTATAGTCAGCAGCAAGTGCAGCAGCTCCTATTAATACGTCACCAACTCCAACTTTACATCCACCATAGCTTTGTCTATGATATCCTGCAAATCTTTCAACTAACATTCCTGCAAATTCAGTTTCGCCATTTAAGAAAATTCTATCATTTGGTACAAATACATCATCAAATACTGTTAGAGCTTCTACTCCTCCAAACTCTTTGTTACCAACATCTATATCTGTATCTTTTTCAATTTTTCTAGTATCACATGATTGTCTACCAACTATCATTGTTATTCCTTTTGTATCTGTTGGTACTGAAAATGCTACCGCATAATCCTTATCTTCTGGTCTCATTGCAATAGTTGGCATTACTAAAACTTCATGAGAATTACATATACCTGTTTGATGTGCTTTTGCTCCTCTCACTACAATACCATCTGGTCTTCTTTCAACAACTCTTAAATATAAATCTGGATCAACTTGTTTGCTTGGTGATAAACCCCTATCTCCTTTTGGATCTGTCATAGCTCCATCTACAGTTAAATCGTTTTCTTGAACATACTGTAAAAACTTTTTAAAGTTCTCATGATATTTTGTATTATGTTCCTTATCTATTTCATAAGTAGTACTATATGTCGCATTAAAGGCATCCATACCAACACATCTTTGGAAACATGCCGCAGTTTTTTGTCCACATAATCTTTGCATTTTAACTTTCTTTACTAAGTCTTCTGCACTTTGATGTAAATGAGTAAATCTATTTATTTTTGCTCCTGTAAGACTTGATTTCGTAGTCATTAAATCTTCATACTCAGGTAATTGTGCTAAATCGTAAGTCATTTTTACTGAATTAAGTGATGGGCGAAGTATTGGATTGTCCACTGGATTATCTATCTTTTCTCCTAATAAATAAACTTGTAATTTTAGCTTTCTTAAACTTTCTACATATTGTTCTCCTGTCATTAAAGCCATTTAAAATCATTCCTTTCATACTTTAAAATATAATTTTTATTTTCTTGCTTATATATTCAGCAATTATAATGCCAACTTTTTCACAAGACATAGGTACTTTTCAGAAAAATCATAAAGTAAAAGTTGAAAACTAAGGCTTTACCTACTTATTTAAGAGCTTTTATACTTAAAATTAAAGATGTAATTTATTAAAACTAATAAATTACACCTTTAAAATAATATTTTTCATATAAAATGTTAATATAAATATTTTCAATCTAATTAATATAAAATCAGAAAATTGTTGCATTATCTCATCAATAATTTAATAAATGGCTATTTCTAATGCATGTGTAAAATTGCACCGAAGTTTACTTTTGCAACATTGATTTTTTCTTATATTTTATTCTCTTTCTTACAAAAGTAGATGGATCTATACCTAATTCATTAGCTGCTGCTCTAACATTTCCATGCTTTTCAAAGGCATTCTTCATAAGTCTAACTTCTAAATTTTCAATTGCTTCCTTTAACGTACAATTTCTATCATCAATATTGAAATTTGAATTATTATCCTTTATTGGTAAATCACTTCTAATTATCTTATTATCAGAACTCATGATTATAACTCTTTCTATTATATTTTTTAGTTCTCTAACATTTCCTGGCCATTTATATTTTTTTAACTGCTGCATAGCTCCTTCTGTAATGCTTTTATTGAAGTTATACTTTTTATTAAATTTATTAAGGAAATGTACTATCAAAGGTTCAATATCATTTTTTCTTTCCCTAAGAGGTATAATTGTAATAGGCACAACATTTAATCTATAGTACAAATCCTCTCTAAAAGTTTTTTTACTTACCATATCTTCTAAATTTCTATTAGTAGCGGCAATGACTCTTACATTAACTTTAGTTGTCTTTATTGAACCTACTCTCTTAATCTCACCTTCTTGGAGAACTCTAAGTAGTTTTACCTGCATATCTAATGGTAATTCCCCAACCTCATCTAAAAAAATAGTACCACTATCAGCCAGTTCAAAAAGACCAATTTTCCCTTCCTTACTTGCACCTGTAAAAGCCCCTTTTTCATATCCAAAAAGCTCTGATTCTATAAGATTCTCAGGTATAGCACCACAATTTACCTTTATAAAACCTTTATTACTTCTACTACTGTTTTTGTGTATATATTTAGATATTTCCTCTTTTCCTACTCCAGTTTCTCCAAGCAAAAGTACTGTAGTGTCTACGTTAGCAACCTTTTTACACATAGTCAAAATTTTTAACATATTTTCATCTTCAGCAACAATATCTGAAAAATTCAAAAGCTGTCTTCTCATCGCTTCTACTTGAGAATAATATTTTTGTGCTAGATTTTCTTTCTTATCTAATTGTTCTTTTAACTCATATAAATCTGTAACATCTCTTACATTAGTAACTACCATAACTATATTAGCTTCTTCATCAAAAATAGGGTTACTAGACACCAATACTTTCTTTCCTGTTTTAAATTTTTGTTCAATTGTTATACTTTTCTTGGTCTTTAATACCATAAGTGTAGCTGATTTTGATATATATCCGTTTTTCTCAATCTCAATCATATTGTTCCATAGCATTTCTTCTTTTTTCATTCCTGTAATTTTTTCATAGGCACTGTTTAAGAATATAGTATTTGCTTGTCCATCTGTTATGTATATTCCATCATAAGAGCATTCAATTATATTGTACAAACTCTTTATTCTTAGCTTTAAAGTTTCATCATCACCATTTAATAACTCACTGAAATTTAATAAATTCCTGTTTTCCATAGAATTACCTTCCTTCCATTTTGTTAAAAAACCTACAATTAATGATATTATACTACAACTTTAAAACAAGTGTCATAATTATTAAAATTCAGAAAATCTTTCAACACAAAATTTAAAAAACTATACATAAATTAAAGCTAAAAATTTAACTTTAATTTTGTATAGTTCATTATATATATATTATCATCTTTCTAATTAGTATTAACTGCACACCATCTCACAAGTTCATTTATTACGAAATATCCATCCCACGGATAATCATATATATTCATCAATCCAACACTTACGACCCTATCTGCTCCCAATGGCGTTACAAGTTCTCCAAACTGTACCATTTTATTTTTATCTTTGAAAGCTACACCTATAGTTTGTATTCTATTTGTGATTAAATTTTTTATATCAAATACACTTTCTATTTCTTTTACGAACAAACATCTTCCACCTAGAGGTTCCTCCAAACTTATTTCATTATTTATTAAAATTGTATAATCAAGACCTTTACTACAATATAAATTCTTATTTAGACTAAGACTATATTGACCTCTTGTATTTATAATTTTCGAAGAAGTACTTTCATCTAAAATATTAGGATATCTCTTATTCAATTTTTCAAAACTGCTGCATAACTTTTTCATAGTTTCATCTAAAGGTATTTTACTTTTTTCTATAAATAGTACTTGAGGTGATGTACATGCCTTTTGTTCAAAGACAGCCACATCTTTTACAAATCTATCCATATAATTACTGCAATCTTTACTTTCTATTACACCTTTATCAAAAACAGCAAAAGAATATTTAGGTCCAAAAATAACATCTTTACAAGTAGTTTTCTTTTGCAAGCTGCTAATAACATTTACTGCTTGTTCTCCTCCCCATATTATTCTTATATCAGCTGCTCTGGACATATTTTCATTTAACAATTTATCGCTGCTGTTAAAGTATACAAGCGAAATATTCTTCAATATATCTTTTGAAGAATATTTCTTAGAATTGCATTCTATTTCTATGTCTTTTAAAGGCTCCATCAGTTTTAGCACTAACTTGATGTTAGCCTTAGGAACTCTTACAATATTAGAGTTTTTAGCTATTATTGCTTGAAAGATTGAATAAAACATAAGTGTAGGTACATTTCCTGCTATCCAATGGCAAGCAATTCCTCGTCCTTGTGCTTTAATAAACTTACCATTTCCCTTTTCAATAAATTTATCTAAATAACTTTTATCTCCTAAACTATCATTTATCAATTTATCAATGTTTTTTCTTTTAAAATAGAAAGAAAGGAATGCTGCTCCTTCTATTTTTAAAATATCTTTATTTAAACATATTTTTTTACTATACTCATCTAACAACAAAATAATAACTTCTATTGGTATATCCCTTAACAAATTTAAGTTATTTTTTAGTGAAGAATATATATTATCTAAGTTATTAAATTTTATTCCTTCATTATATATTTTTCCATTTAATGAATAACAAGTTATCATTTAATATTTTCCCTTTCTGCAAAAGTATCTCCGCATCCTCTAGTTTCAGCTTTCTCTACTCTGGATTTGAACTTAAAATATTTACCTTTTCTTCCGCATTTACAACTATCTATGCCAACTAATTCTCCTATATCTTCTGTTAAAATAGCTTGAGATGGATAGCTTGATCCTAAAATACTCATAACTTCTATAATTCCCTGTTCACCAGGCTTAACTTCCTCTAAACTATTAATATCTCTTATTATAACCTCTGCAAAATCTGGAACATGCTTATGTCCATATTCACAATCTACAAAAACAACTCCTACTTGTTCTACCATTCCATAGAAATCTATTATGTTTCTCATGTTAGTACCAAATACTTTTGCTGTTCTCCTCATAAATTCTTCTTTCTGAACCTTTTCAGAATTAAGCCTTTTCCAGCCTCCACTATGTAAAAGCTTTAAGTTAGGTAAAGATAAATTAATCCCTTTTTCTTCTAAAACTTTCACAAATTTAGACCATATTATATAAGTAAAACCATACACCAAAATTTCTCTATCTTTATAGGTACTTTCAAATTCTTTAAGTTTATCTATATTTAATTTTAAATTGTCATTACATTTTTCCATTACATAAGTTATCTTGCTTGCAAAACTGCTCACACCTCTTATGGCTGCACCTCTAGCGGTCAAAACACCACTTTGTCCATTTATATTCTTGTCATCTATAATAAGCATAGGTCTTCTTTTTGTTCCTAAAAAACTTACCAAGGTAGATATTAATCCTTGAGTTTGATGTAAAGATGTAGTTTTATCTAAGTATATTTTACTAGGTTTTCCAGTTGTTGTAGCACTGGAATTTAATATTCTTATTACATCTTCCTTAGAACAAATTGAAAGATCAAACTCTTTAAACATATTAACAGGTATAAATGGAACTTCTTCTAATTTAGAAATTTTAGAAATATCTATCCCGCTCTTTTTATACATAGCTCTTAAATTAGAATTTATACTAAAATTTTCTAATTGTTCTTTTATAATTTTTAATAACTTTTCTTCTTTGTCATTTTGAGATATTTCAAATTGATTAGCTAATACAATATCCTGTATAAAATCTTTGTTAATCATAACGCCGCGTCTCCCGCTTTTCCTTATCTTTTAAAACCTTTAATAAAACTTTCCCAGAAGAATTTTTAGGTAGTGTATCTAAAAATTCTACATATTTAGGCACCTTATATTTTGGCAACTTATTTTTACAATAATCAACTATAAATTTGAAATCTAAGCTAACTTCCTTTGATTTTAATACTACAAAAGCCTTTACTGCTTCTCCAAGCACATCATCTTCTATTCCTATAACTACACACTCCACTACTTCTGGTATCTTAACTATTAAGTTTTCGATTTCTTTAGGACTTATTCTGTTTCCACCGCTTTTTATTATATTTTTTTCTCTTGATACTATATACACATATCCATCTTCATCAACAGTGGCTAAATCTCCTGTATAAAGTAATCCTGCCTTTATAACTTTTTCAGTACTTTCTTTGTCATTAAAATATCCCTTCATTATGTTTTCACCTTTAGCTACTACTTCACCTACTTCACCAGGTTTAACTTCTACCCCATTTTTATTTAATACTTTAATCTCTGTTCCCGGAATTCCTTTGCCAATAGACCCCAGTTTACTTTTAATTTTAGAAGGTGGAAGATATGATAATCTTGCTGTAGCTTCAGTTTGTCCATACATAATGTAAATATCCACATTTCTAAGTGTATCGCTTAATTCTTTTATAAAAACTTCCGGTAATCTTCCTCCGGCCTGAGTTATATATCTTAATGAAGGGAATTTACATTCTTTAAAATTTGTCATTCGAAGTAATATTTGATAAGTACTTGGAACACCTGCAAACCCAGTACATTTGTACTTATTTATATGCTCTACAACACTTTGTGGAAACATAAATTTATTGTTTATTACAACAGTACCACCACATCTAAAATGTGTATTAAGCAAAGAAGTTCCATAACAATAGTAAAAAGGAAGTACAACCTCTATAATATCTTTTTCTGTTAAATTTAAGTAGTCTACTATAGATTCAGTATTATATATTAAATTATAATGTGTAAGCATTACACCCTTAGGCTTATCTGTAGACCCTGAAGTAAACATAATTACTGATGTATCTTCTTTTATATTAATGTTGTTGTTTACATCTAATACTCCATTAAATTTAATAGTTTCTAAATCTTTTTCAGTATAAAGCTCAACATCATCATTAATTATATTCTGTATTTTAGCTTTATACTTTTTCTGTACAAAAACTAGCTTTATTTCTAATATATCAATAATATATTTTATATCTTCACTAGAAGTTACAGGATTTATAGGTACACAAATACTTCCACTTTTAATAATTCCAAAATAAGTTGTTATGAAAAATTGACAGTTATCAGATACTATAAGTACACTATCTTTCTTATTATATTTTTTTTCAGCTAATAAATTTGTTACACGATTTATATTTATATATATTTCTCTATAGCTTACTTTTGTTTCTTTATCATCTATTACTGCTGTTTTTTCTAAATTAAAGGACTTTTCAAAAACATAATCCGTAAAGGTCATATTTCAACTCCATATTTTTTTAATATTTTTTTCACATCACCTATAGTGTACATTTTTGATATGTCAACTACTTCAAGGTTAATCCCGAATCCTTCTTCTATACCGTTTACAAGCTCTACATGAGCTAAAGAATCCCAATCTTCTATTTCATCTGGACCCATTTCATCCGTTACTTTCTCTATATTTTTTATATTTAAGGCATCAGAAATTATTTTATTTAACTTCTCCAAATTACTCATAAAAATTACCTCCTACTATTTGTACATTTTTATAGAAGTATATACGCAATTTTTATACCACAGCACTTAATCATATACATTTCATCCCACTGTTACCGTTGCTAATACCCCTATGTTCTTCAAGTTAGTTATAAGCACTGCTACACACCCGAATAAGTTCTTCTAATGCTACTAAACTAACAAATGCATCAACATATAATTCAGCAAAAAGTTAACACTTAAATTTGTTTCTGATGCATTATTACAATTTTATTTTTACTTAACGTTAAATTTATGCCTAAATATCAGATAACCTGTACATCCAAAAACATTTACAAATTTCCGTTGATAATATGCATCTTGTTTCTACTTTGCATAAGTAGATAAAAATCAAAAATTTTTAAGAGCTATATTAATATAAAACATTACATTAATATAGCTCTTAGTTTTTCTGGGTAGTCTGTGATAATTCCGTCAACCCCCATTTTTATAAATTTATTCATATCTTTAACATTGTCTACTGTCCAAACATGAATTTTTTTATTTCTTCTATGTACTTTATCTATTAACTCTTTGTTGACTTTAGCATTGTTAACACTGTAGAAATCTACATCTTTTAACTTAAATATATCATCACTATTAGAGCAAGTTATATATCCTATTTGGATTTTAGGATTTAGCTTTTTTACCTTTTGCAAAACTCTGTAATCAAATGAACATACCATTGAACTATCTACAACATTGTTATCTTCAATGATCTTAACTACTTTTTCTGGTAGATTAACATCATTTCCATAAGATTTTATTTCTATATCTAATTTTATTTTTCCTTTGGTTTTCTTTACTATTTCATCTAATTTGGGGATTTTCTCATCCTTAAATTTTTTAGAGTTACTTCCATAAACACTTAATTCCTCAATGTTTTTATAATTAGTCTCTTCAACATTTTTATTTAATTTAGAAACTCTTTTCAAATTTTTATCATGCATTAATACAACTACACCATCTTTAGTCTGTTGTACATCCAATTCTGCATAATCAGCTTTATCTTCTACTGAACATAAAATAGAGCTTACTGTATTTTCAGGAGCACGTCTACTACTTCCTCTATGAGCTATTATTTTAACTGGAACATCAGTTACATAAACCCCAGTACTCTTACTCTTTTGCTGTGAAGCTAATTTAAAACCTGCTAATAAAGATAATAGAAATACAACTATTATACTAGTAATCATTAGTATTTCACTTTTTCTATTAATATAATTTATTTTCATATAATTTAGTCCCCTCTATTTTTAACAAACAATTTACATTCTACTATTTTAATTATATAATACCATGAACTTATTATATTAATCTTACATAATTCTTAAGAATATCTTAATTTTATTTACATTAATTTTACATTTCAAAATGAATATAAAAATAAAAGAGGTAAAATTACCCCTTTTACATATAAATAAAACTTTATTATAATCCATCAATTAAGCATATACATCTATTATACTATTACTATTGCTATTACTTTTTGATTCATTATTCATACTTTGTACTGATTCTGATTGATTGTTAGATGTTTCAATTAATTTACTTACCTGCTGTGTTTGTTGTGTTTGTTGTGTTTGCTGTGTTTGCTGAATTTGAGCCTCAATCTGTTGCAATTCAGCCTGCAATGCTTGAATTTTTTGTTGTTTTATCTCTGAGCTATCATTACTTGAATTTTCTTGCTGTATTTGCTGCTCAATACTAGATCTTTGTTGTTCAAGACTACTACTACTTGAGCTGCTGCTAGTACTACCACTAGATTTTTGGGATGATATTGCTAAATTTGATGACATTGATGAAACTCCTGAAATACTCATAATATATTTCCCCCATTTTGATTGTTATTATTAAGGTATTTTCAGAAAAATATTATAACTAATCATTTCTCCGAATTTCCATAATTATTCTAATATAATTTATACTTGTAAATTTGTATCTTTTACTTTATCTATCTCAAACCAAAAACTTACCCCATATTCAACATTTTCTACACCATAAGCACTCTTATGAAGGTCTTGAATGGCCTTTACTATAGAGAGCCCCAATCCATATCCACCATAGGCTCTTGTTCTTGATTTATCCACTTTGTAAAAGCTGTTCCATAGCTTTTTAAGTGAATCTTCTGGTATATGCTTTCCAGTATTAAATACATTAACCCTTACTTTATTACTATTAATGCTGCTGGTTATTCTTATAATTCTATTTTCATCAACATGATTGATCGCATTATTTATATAATTTGTAAGTACTTGTTCAATTCTTACCATATCTCCATATACAATACAATTTTCACCTAAAAGTTCAGTATTTACATTAACATTTTTTTCTGTAAATATAGATTTATATTTAGTAAGCATATAATTTATTAAATATGTTATATCAAATTCACTTTTGTCAATTTGAAAATATCCTGATTCAATTTGGGATAAGTTTAATAAATCTCTTACTAATTTATTCATTTTAATTGTTTCTTGCATAATAACATCACAATAAAAATTTCTATCTTCTTCACTTTCATTTACATTGCTGATAAGACCTTCTGCATATCCTTGTATTAAAGACAATGGCGTTCTTAATTCATGAGAAACACTGGATATAAACTCTTTTCTCATTTCATCTATTTTTCTTTCTTTTTCAATATCTTCTTCTAATTTTTGATTTTTTTCATTTAATTCCGTAATTGCTGTATCTAATTCTTCTGAAAGATAATTGACACTTCTCCCTAATTGTCCAATTTCATTATTACCACTTATACTACATTTTTTACTAAAATCAAATTTGGCCATGTTTCGTGCAATATTATTTACTTCTAATATTGGCTTTGTAAATTTCCTTGAAAATAAATAAGCCCATATACTTCCAAAGAATATTATCACAAAACCGATTATTATAACAAACCGATTTGCAATATCCACACTTTCTTTTATAGAAACTAAAGGTACCCTTATAGCCATTATATCTCCAGTACTAAGCTTTACTACAAGAGTAAGAAAATCTATTTTCATTTGAACATCAGTTCTATACTCAAACATACCTTTACCTACTGGATATTGTTTTACTTTATTATCATAATCATCCACATTATGTGGTTTATCTGGTGGAGGCTTCGCTTGATTTTTATCATTGACATTATTCGTACTTTTTTCTTCTGGTGGTCTTCTTGAAGACATATAAATTATTTTGCCATTTTTATCTCGTATATCAATATTACTTCCTGTTATATTAGCTGTTCTATCCAATTCATTTTGTATATCACTTACGTTTCCTTTATATATATTTACTAAGTTCTGAGCATTTTTTTGAAGTATATTTTTCTTTTTATCTATATAATACTTTTCAAGATACATACTATTTAATATCCATAAAGCTGAAATAAAACATATTAGTAATAAAGTTATAGATAAAAATAGCTTTGCTCTTATAGATTTAATCATTTTTCTACCTCAAATCTATATCCATAGCCCCTCACCGTTTGTACATAATTACTTTTTGAGTCTAATTTTATTCTCAATCTATTTATATGAGTATCTACAGTTCTTAAATCTCCATAATAATCATATCCCCATACTTTATCTAATATCTGTTCTCTACTTACAGCTTTACCATAATTCTCAGTAAGATACATTAATAAATCATATTCTTTAGGACTTAAATCAATTTGACAATCATTAATATTAACTTCATGAGCATTTTCGTCAATAATTAATCCATTAAATTCCTTGGTTTTACTATCTACTGGAACAGCTCTTCTTAACACAGCATTTACTCTAGCCATTAATATATTAGGACTAAATGGTTTTGCAATATATTCATCTGCTCCTATGTCAAAACCAAAGAGTTCATCAAATTCCTCTCCTCTTGCAGTTAACATTATAATAGGTGTACTAGATTTCTTTCTTATTTCTCTGCATACAGTCCACCCATCATATTCAGGTAACATCACATCAAGAATTACTAAATCTATATCTTTTTCAAATGAAAATATATCTAATGCCCTCCGACCATCTTCTGCTTCAAGAGTGATATACCCTTCTCTTTTCAAAAAATCTGTTACAAGTTTTCTTATTAATGGTTCGTCATCAACTACCAATATTTTCTTATTAGTCATAAATATTCCTCCATGAAAAACTACTATATTTTATTATAGAACACTTTTGTCACAATTTTGTCACAACTCTACTTATTATTCAATAAATTTTATAATATAAAAAAGGAACTGTCGTACTAAGAATCGCTTAATGTAAACTTCTTAATACAACAACACCTTATAATACTTTTATTTAGCCAAGGCCATTTTTCTGGATTCTAACTTATGATAAATCTCTTCATGTATTTTAGCATTATTTACACTTTTTATTGATAAAAGATATGATAGCAAATCTTCCTTTAACTCATCTCGTTTTAAAGCATATTCTATGTTAGCTTTTAAAAATCCTAACTTATCTCCAACATCATATCTTATTCCTTCAAATGAATAAGCATATATAGATTCTTGTTTTGATAATTCTTTTAATGCATCTGTAAGCTGTATTTCCCCACCCTTACCAGGTTTAGTTCTTTCAAGTATTTCAAATATCTCAGGTGTTATAATATATCTTCCAAGAATAGCAATATTTGATGGTGCTTCTTCTTCTTTAGGTTTTTCTATCATATTATTAACTTTATAAACCTTATTTTCAAGTTCAATTCCATTAACAATACCATATTTAGATACTTGAGATTTATTAACTGGCTGAACTCCTAAAACAGAAGTTTTATATTTATCATAGCAATTCATTAATTGTTTAAGACATGGAACTCTACTATCAACTATATCATCACCTAACATTACAGCGAATGGTTCGTCTCCTACAAAATTTCTAGCACGACTTATAGCATGACCTAAACCCTTAGGTTCCTTCTGACGTATATAATAAATATCAGCCATATTACTTATTTCTTTAACTGCCTTTAATAATTCACACTTATTGTTATTTTGCAGTTCATCCTCAAGTTCAACAGATTTATCAAAATGATCTTCTATTGCTCTTTTGTTTCTTCCTGTAATTATTAATATTTCTTCAATTCCTGAAGCAACAGCTTCTTCAACTATATATTGAATAGCAGGTTTATCTACTATTGGCATCATTTCTTTAGGTTGAGCTTTAGTTGCTGGTAAAAATCTTGTTCCTAATCCAGCTGCTGGAATTATTGCTTTTCTTACTTTCATAATAATCATTCCTTTCTCTATATCTACATCGAAAAGTAAATTCAACTTGATTTTTTAAACTCTATATTTCCACTTTAGTTGAATATCCAAAGTTTATATGCAATAAAATTGGTTATTTGAGCCATAAATGTTACAAGTATTTTTGCTAAATATACATTTAATCTGAAATCTTTTACTAAAAGCTTCATAAATATTACTGTAATAGCAAGTGAGATTATATTAACTATAATAAATTGAAACAATTCATTATAAATCTTTTTATTAGACTTCCCCCCTTGAAATGTCCATTTCTTATTAAATATGAAGCTATTTACAACACCAAAACTATATCCCAATACCTGACTTATAGTATAATTTACTCCAATTAAGCTTTGAAATATTGTAAATATTATAAAATCTATAATGGTATTTGATATACCGACTAAAGAAAACCTACTTAAACATTTAAACTTTCCATCAAAAACATAATTCGTTATATTAGCAACTAATTTCATATCTCTTATCAACTCTCTTATAATTTATTGTGCTATCTATTATATATATAGGTCTTCCTTTACTTTCATCAAAAATTCTTCCAATATACTGACCCATTATTCCTATACAAGCAAGTAATAAACCAAACATAGTTATATTTATTGCCAAAATCAGTGGTAAGTTTACTATATTTTTTCCATTAATCAATTGATTTATAACAACACCAATAGTTAAAAATATTCCAGTTATAAAAGTTACTACACCTAGATACCCTGAAATAACTAGTGGTTTATATGACAAAGAAGTTATACCATCCAAGGCTAATTTCATCATCTTTTTTAAAGGATACTTAGTCTCTCCAGCAAATCTCTCCTGTCTTACAAATTCAACACAAGTTTGTTTGTATCCTACCCAACTGACTAAACCTCTTACATATCTATTTTTTTCAGGAAGTGATATTAAAGCATTACATACTTTTCTATCTATGAGTCTAAAATCTCCCGTATCAACTGGAATATCTATAGTTGTCATACTTTTTAGTAATCTATAAAATGCTTTTGCTGTAAATTTCTTAAAAAATGTTTCTCCTTCTCTTTTAGCTCTTTTACCATAAACGACTTCATATCCTTCCTTCCATTTTTTAATCATATCTAAAATAACTTCTGGAGGATCTTGAAGATCTGCATCTATTACAACAACAGCAGCTCCTGACGACATATCCATTCCTGCAGTTATTGCTGCCTGATGACCAAAATTTCGTGAAAAATTAATAAGCTTTATTTTTTCATCATTTCTACATATACCATATACCAAATCAACTGTTTTATCTTTACTTCCATCATTAACAAATAAAATTTCATAATTTTCTTTTGTACTATCCATAACTGATTTTAATCTTCTATAAGTTTCCTGAACAACAAGTTCCTCATTATATAGGGGTACTACTATAGAATACATTATTTTATTATTCATCCAATTCACCTCAATTATTAACATATTTTTAATATGTTCAATTTAAATTATTCATTTCTTTGAATCTATATGCCTATTGTAATCTTCTATTATTACAGTTTAGTTACAACTTAAATACAATTCTATAAATATTTATTATAAAAAAACATTTATACCATTTACATAAAAAGTTATCTTAAAGATAAGTATTTTGTTCATTGCTTTCTTTTAAAATATAAAACTTAAGTATAAATTTAAGGAAAGTAGAAAATCCTTCATGTTTTGCATCTATTTTAATAGAGTAATAATTTTAAAACTGTACAAACTTTTAATAGAATCCAAAAAATATTATAGAGATTCAAAAAGGAGGAATTTATTATGGCAAGTAGAAGTAACAGAGCATTAGTTCCAGAAGCAAAGGATGGATTAAACAAATTCAAAATGGAATCAGCTAATGAAGTAGGCGTAAACCTAAAGCAAGGATACAATGGAGATTTGACTGCAAGAGAAGCTGGATCAGTAGGCGGAAACATGGTTAAAAAAATGGTAGAAGCTTACGAAAAAGGTTTATAATTTAGTACATCTAAAAATAAGGGCTTTGTTCAAATTTTTGAACAAGGTCCTTATTTAATTTTATTAAATAATTTTTGTCGTTTTAAAAGAATTACGATATAATATATATAAGTCAAATCGTGAGTCTTTGAAGTATATATTTAGTTGAAATTTTATTTGGAGGTAATTTTATGGAAATATCTAGACTAGGCAGACCTTCTACAGTTACTACTGAAAAAAAGACTACATCAGTAAAAAAAGATTTTTCCCAAAGCTTCAATTCTCAGATGGAAAAAAAATCTGAAGAACAGCTAAAAGAAATGTTTGATAATATAAAGAAAAAGGGAAATAGACTTGCAATAACAAAATGCTATGCAGACGTTAAAGCTTATAAGAGAATGATTAAGGACTATCTTAGTTCCATACTAAACTATATGTACAGTGTAAAAAAAGATATAAGTTTTTGGCAAACACAATATTTTATAACAGTAGAAACCATAGATAATAAATTAGAAGAGCTTACTCAAATGCTTATGAGCGAACAAAAAGATAACTTAAACGTAGCAGCTACCATTGACGATATTACAGGATTGATGGTTGACATTTACAAATAGGAATAATCATATATTATTTAATAAAATCACATGCATTTAACTAATTTAAAAGGCTGTACCAATATGGTACAGCCTAACTTTGAGCAAACATCCAAACGATTGCTTATTCATCCTATATTAATTAGTAGGACTATTTTTATTATAAACTTTTAATTAAGTACATAAACAGTAACAGTCCTTACTCCCCAACTTTCACATTCACCTTCTGTTGGAAAGAACAAATCTATTCTATTTCCTTTAATAGCTCCTCCTGTATCATCTGCAATGGCATAGCCATAACCTTCTACATAAAGTCTAGAGCCTAGTGGTATAACTCTAGGATCTACAGCTACAGTACTATAACCACTTCCATCTCTTCTAGTTGCAGTTCCTGAAGCAGTAACAGCATCTCCTGAATAGGCAGTTGATCTCATACTTATTACTTGTGAATATGAAACAGACTTAGACATACCACGAGATAATGTACCACTTTGATAAGCTACACTAACGCTAGGAGCTTGTACATTTTGAGCAGCTACTAACTGCTTCTCCTTTTCACTAGCTTGGCCTAAAAGATCTTTTTGTGCTTTTATGTCCTTATTTAAACTCAATAAAGCACTTTCATTACTTGCCTTTAATTGCTGTAACTTGGCATTCTTATCATCTAAAATCTTTTTTTCATTTGTTATTGTCTGTTTTTGTTCTTTTAACTTATTAATAAGGTTTTTGTCAAAATTCATTACTTTTGATATCATATCCATTTTAGACATAAAATCACTCAAATTGTTTGATGACAAAATTACATTAAGATAACCATCATTGTTATTTACATACATGGATCTTACTCTTTTTTTAAACAAATCATCTTGAATTTTTGAATTCTTTTCCACCTCATCTAACTTAGCTTGTGTATTTTTTATGTCTTGTGCAACTTTATTCATATCTTTTTTATTGCTATCAACTTTTTTCATAACTTCGTCAATTTGTTTATTTAAGTCATTAACCTTTGTTTCTAAGGCTTTCTTGTTGTCTTGAACCTGTTTTAATTCATCTGATGCGCTAGTGCTTGGAGCAGCAAGAGCAGTGCTATTTGTCATTAACGTTAATACTAGCATCATAACAACAGATAACGCTTTTTTCTTCAATACAATTCCTCCTTAGGCTAGTTATCAAGTTATTTTTTTGTAATAAACTTGTTAATGTTTTTTATTATATCATTAAAACATATAAAAACTCAACCCCTTTGGAATTATATGGCTTAAATTTTGTAATTTATTTCCAAAGATTGTAACTTGCATCAGAAGGCATCCTAAAATCTCCTCTTGGTGAAAGGCTTACAGTTCCTACCTTTGGACCATCTGGTATAGCAGATCGTTTAAATTGTTGAGTAAAGAATCTTTTTATAAATTTTTCAAACCATTTCTCTATAATTTCGTTATCATAGTCATCTTTAAATACTTCCTTTGCTAAAAAAAGTATTTTATTAGGTTCAGCACCTTGTCTTATGAAATTGTACAAGAAAAAGTCATGAAGTTCATAAGGACCTACTATATCTTCAGTTTTTTGTGCAATTTCACCATTCTTATCTTTAGGAAGAAGTTCTGGGCTTACAGGAGTATCTAGAATATCCATTAATATATCAGAAACATCTTTAGGAACTTCTGTTTCAGCTACATATTTCACCAAATATCTAACCAATGTCTTAGGTATAGAGCAATTTACACCATACATAGACATATGATCTCCATTATATGTGCACCATCCCAAAGCAAGCTCTGATAAATCTCCAGTTCCTATTAAAAGTCCACCTTCTTTATTAGCTATATCCATAAGAATTTGAGTTCTCTCTCTTGCTTGAACATTTTCATATGTTACATCATGTTTCTCTACATCATGGCTTATATCCTTAAAGTGTTGTAAACAAGCTGGAACTATATTTATTTCTCTAAATTCCGTTCCAAGTTTTTTACATAAATTTACAGCATTATTGTAAGTTCTATCTGTTGTTCCAAAACCAGGCATAGTTACAGTTATTATGTTCTCGCTTTGAATATTTAACATGCGAAAGGTTTTTATCATAACTAATAAAGCTAATGTAGAATCCAATCCACCAGATATTCCTACTACAGCCTTCTTCACTCCTGTATGATTTATTCTTTTTGCAAGCCCAGAAGTTTGTATATTAAATATCTCCTTGCATCTAATATCTCTTTCCTCTTTATTAGAAGGCACAAAAGGATGTTTATCTATATACCTATCAAAATTCTTGTAATCTAAATTTTTAAATTCAAAACTTATCTGTAGAGGCTCAACAGGTATTAGCCTAGTACTATCTCTAAAGCTTACATTTCTCAACCTTTCACTATTTAATTTATTTACATCTACAATTGAAGTTATTACTTCATTTTCTCTTTGAAATCTATTATTATGTTTTAAAATACTGCCATTCTCACCTATAATCAAATCACCACTAAAAACTAAATCTGTAGTAGATTCAAACACACCCGAAGATGCATATATATATGATGCCATACATCTAGCACTTTGAGCTTTTACTAAATCTTTTCTATAATCAGCTTTGCTTACGCTTTCATTTGAAGCAGAAAGGTTTCCTATAATATTTGCTCCCATTAAACTTAAATAACTGCTTGGTGGAATAGTAACCCAAAGATCTTCACAAATTTCAAATCCAAATTTAAAATCATCACAAGCAAATATTAAGTTAGTTCCAAAAGGAATTTCTTGTTGAAAAAACAAATTTAATTTTTTATTTACAATGCCTATACCTTCTGTAAACCATCTTTTTTCATAAAATTCTGTATAATTTGGAATATAACTTTTAGGTACTATTCCAAGTACTTTCCCATTAAAAATTATGTATGCACAATTATATAAACAATTATTATGTATAAGTGGTGCTCCTACAGCTACAAGTATATCCTTTTCTTTAGAATAACTACATATATGTTCTACTCCTTCTATAGCTTCATTAAGCAATAACTGCTGCCAAAAAAGATCAGCACAAGTGTAGGACGTTATACAAAGCTCAGGAAAAACTACAAGCTTTGAACCTTGTTCAATAGCATTATCTATACAATTAACTATGTTTTTTAAATTGAATTTTATGTCAGCTACATTAGTTATAGGACTAGCTGCCGCTACCCTTATAAAATTATCAGTTGGCATGTTATCATCCCTTTCCTTTATATTATTCCTTGCAAAACTAAAATTATCCAATTATAATTATCATTTAGAAATTTTAAATTGTCAAACTATAAATTTTCACTTAATTACTTAATCTTTATACTTAAATCCGATCTTGCCATTTTTAAAATTCCATTTTTAATTACTATATCTCCTTGCAAATCTGTTCTTATAACTATACTTCCTGTATTACTTATTCTATTTAAAACCTTATTTTCTGGACTCTCCACCCCATTAGAAGTTATTATTCCAATTTTGGGAGAAGTTTTTTTTAAAAAACCTTCGGTACTACTTGTGTTTAAACCATGATGTGGTACCTTTAGAACATCACAGTGACTTATCTTTCCATTATTTATCATGTACTCTTCTTCTGTTTTTTCACAATCAGCTGCAAATAAATAATTTATCCCATCTATTTCACCTTGTAATACTATAGAATTATTATTTTCTATCCTTTTATCCTCTTTAAATGGAGTTAAAGCCTTTAAATTCATTTTTCCTTCTTTCAAAATATAATTATTGGATATATATTTCACATTAATACCTTTTTTAGTCAATTGTTTATAAATTGTATATTTTACTTTATCATCATGCATTGGCAATAATACTTTGTTTACCTTTTTACTTTCTACTATCGCTAATAATCCACCATAATGATCATCATGATAATGAGTTAAAATCACTGTATCTATCTTATTTATTTCATTTGCATCTAAATATTTTAAAATTTTATCAGAATAATAAGACGCTCCTGTATCTATTAAATAATTATTAATATCTGTTTTTATTAATATACAATCACTTTGCCCCGTATCTAAAAAATGTACTTCATATCTATTTTGCTTAGCAAACACACTGTTTGTTGTGAGAATTATAATCATAAATAGTATCATTAATTTTTTTTTCAATTAAAATCAGCTCCAATTTCTATTTCCCACTTATTTTTTGTTTCTTTTATCATAATATGACTGTAAAATGTACGAAAAATAACAAAAATACACCAGTGGTGACTTTTAACACCAATGATGTATTTTTGAATCAATGATACTTATTAAGTTATCCAAACATTACTTCAGTCTTGTTCCATTCTCATCTTGTTCTACAATTCCCTGCTTCATAAGTCCTCCTAAAGCATTTTTAAAATAATTCTTGCTCTCATGAAATACTTTTCTTATATCTTCTGGAGAACTTTTATCATTAAAAGGCATACTTCCATTGTTTTTCTTAAGATATTGAATTATACTTTCCTGGAGCTCAGTTCTTTCATCCTCAGCTCTTTTTCTTGGTGTAAGACCTATTTTCCCATCCTCATATATTTTTTTAACTCTAAGTTTTAACTCATATCCTTCTTTTAAATCTATAAAATATTCATTTTTAAGTATTACCCCTCTATATTTTTTATCTACAGCTATCATAACACTTCTATTAGTTTGAAAACCATAGATAATCCCTGTAACCTCGTCCCCTACTCTATATTTACAATTTAAAATCTCATCTGTTTCTTCTACATTTAAATTTTCTAGGTATCTATCTATATCTGTAGTAGCCGCAATTCTATTTGTTTTGTCTAAATATATATAAAACAAGTAATAGCTACCTATTTCCAAGCTATAAACTTGTTCTTTCATTGGAACAAAAATATCTCTTTCCATTCCAAAATCTATGAAACTCCCTATTTTGGTTTTAGACACTACTTTAAGGTATGCAATTTCTCCAACTTTAGCTATAGGCTCTTTTAAAGTAGCTATAATTCTATCTTTGGAATCCCTGTATATAAAAGCATTAACTTCATCACCTATGGAAATTTCTTTTTCTAACGCACTTTTATTAGGCAAAAGTATATCATCACTAGTATTTCCTGTACCCGCATCTAAATAATAACCAAAATCCGCTTTTCTAATAACCTTTAATGCATTAAACTCTCCTATGTTTATCACTTAACTTCAACTCCCTATATAAATAGATATAATAACTTAATCTAATCTATTATATCCTATTAGTTAAATAGTTACTATCATTTAATTAACATTATATAGAATTTTTTCTGAGCACCTTATCTTGTATTTTCCTTCCAATTTCAATTAACTTATCTTTAACTAATATCTTTTCTCTCCATCTTTTAGGTATGTCATCAATTCCATAATAAACTCCTGCTAATCCTCCTGCTATTGCCCCAATAGTATCTGGATCTCCATAAATATTTGCCGCCTCGCAAATAGCATCTTCTGAATTACTATTATTTATAAAACACCACAAAGCACATTGTAATGTGTCAATCACATATCCAGAAGGATTCAATTCTATTTTTTTAGTAGACATTATATCTTCATAATCTTGATATTTTAAAGTTTCTTCTTCTATAACCTTTAGCTTTTCCTCACCATTTAAATATCTATAAATTATTGTATTATACAATTCACAGGCTTCAGCTGCTTTTTCATCATAATGAGTAAGCATAGACTGTTCTCTGCTTATTTTTATTATTTTTTTCAAATCATCATAATAAAGAGCTACAGGAATACACCTCATTAAAGTTCCATTCCCTGCTGAATGTTGATTTAGATGTTTATGTGCATAAGAAGCTGCCTTTTTCCAACTATTGTATTTTTTATATCCTTCCATTGCAAGTTTTACAGTGTTTCCAACATCCTTAGGATCAGTATCATACCAACTAATAAAGTTTTTTCCTATACATTTTATCGGATCTTTAGGATTTTCTAATATGCCTTCAGCTACTGCAATAGTCATCATAGTATCATCTGTAACCTCTCCAGGCTTTAAGTTCCAAACACCCCCACCAATTATTTCTTTCAAATATCCATATTCTTCTTTACCTTCCTTTTTAGAAAGAAACTCTAATGTTCCACCTAGTGCGTCTCCACAAGCTATTCCAAATAATCCTCCAAATATTCTGTCTTCTTTTTTCATATATATCCCCCCTTTTGATTCTTGAAATATATAAAAACAAACATTATTATTTATCTATTCTTTAAATTTTATTATAATTCTTCTAGTTTATTCTTTGCAAGGATTTATTTTACATAGGATTATCTACTTTAATATAATTGCTAAAATAAAAAGAGTATGAGATAAAAACCATACTCTATTACTTATGATCATTAGCTTCTTCAATATACTCAAAAGCTGAATTTCTAATTTTTTCTTTTTCATCTTCTGTAAGTTCACGTATAACTCTTGCAGGTGATCCCATACATAAAACTCCTGAAGGTATCTTTTTTCCTTCAGTTACTAAACTTCCTGCACCTATAATAATCTCATCTCCTATTTCTGCATCATTCAAAATAATTGATCCCATACCAATCAAACAATTATTCCCAATTTTACATCCATGTATAACGGCATTATGTCCAACAGTTACATATTCACCTATTTCCACAGAACTATTATTTCCTATATGTACAATACAATTATCTTGAATATTACTGCCTTTTCCTATATTTATAGAATTACAATCCCCTCTAAGTACAGTACCATACCAAATGCTAACATCTTGTGCCAGAGTAACTCTTCCTATAACATCTGCGCTATGTGCTATAAAAACACTTCTATCTATTACAGGTTTTATATCTTTATAATTAATTATCACTTTAACACCTCTTTGGAAAAATTTTTTATAATATTATAGCAAATTAAAATTGTATTGTCTAAATTCACTTTTATCTATTAGACTACGTTTTAGAAAACCACGTTTAAAAATTAGGCCCTTTCCTTGTAAATAACCAATGTTTATTAACAATATGTATTGTTGAATTTAGCATAAATATACTTTATAATAAATATACTACATATAGTATTACATTACAACATCCATACTATATATAGTATGGATTTATAATATGAGGAGGAAATTTATTTTGAAATCCCTGACTGATTTATTCAAAAGATATTATACAAAGGAATTAGAAAACACTTCTGATAAGACAGTCTATGACTTATTTACATGGAAGAAAACAGATGTTTTTCTAAAGGACCATAAAAGCGGTAAAGTACTAGTTGACATGAAGGATCTGGAATTTCCTGAGCAATATTCACAAACAGCTTGTGATATTATAGCCTCTAAATATTTTAGAAAAGCAGGTGTTCCTAATGAAAATGGCTATGAAAGCAGTATGAAATCCATAGCTCATAGGATGGTTAATTTTTGGTGCGAGGCTTTAAAAGATGAAGGTATTATAAAAACTGAAAAAGAAGCTTCTATATTTTATGACGAAAGCGTATATGCCTTATTAAATCAAATGTATGCACCTAATTCACCACAATGGTTTAATACAGGTCTTGCTCAATCATATAATATAAAAGGGAGTAAACAAGGTCTTCATTATTTTGATGAAAATATAGGAAAAGTAGTTGATTCCTCTGATAACTATACTAGAACTCAAGCTTCAGCTTGCTTCATATTATCTATAGAGGATAAACTTTTAGGTCCTCATTCCATATCAGAACAATATGTTACAGAAACAAAGCTTTTTAAGGGAGGATCTGGAACAGGTACTAATTTTTCTTCTATAAGAGCCAAAAATGAAAAACTTTCTGGAGGTGGCTTTTCATCTGGTTTAATGAGCTTCTTAAAAGGTCTAGATAGAAATGCTGGTGCCATAAAATCTGGTGGTACCACAAGAAGAGCTGCCAAAATGGTATGTTTAGACGTTGACCATCCTGAAATTATGGACTTCATAAACTGGAAAGCTAAAGAAGAGAATAAAGTAAGAGCTCTTGGTAAAATGGGTTATGATATGGACATTGATGGTGAAGCTTATGAAACAGTATCCGGACAAAACAGCAACAACTCTGTTAGATTTTCAGATTATTTTATGAATAAAGTTGACAATCTAAACAATAACCCTGATGAAACCATAGATCTTAAAGGTAGAGTTGATTCAAAACTAGATAAAACTATTGGTGTATCTGATATTTGGGAAGCTTTCAATTCTTCTTCTTGGCAATGTGCAGATCCTGCTCCTCAATTTAATGATACCTTTAATGCTTGGCATACGTGTCCAGCTGGAGAAGATGGTGTTTTAAATACTCCATACAATAGAATTAATTCAACTAATCCATGTGGTGAATATGCCTTTTTAGATGATTCTTCTTGTAATTTAGCTTCTATAAATATATATAGATTTTATAATAATACTACACATAAATTTGATATAGATGGATATCTGCATGTCATAGGTATAGTTCAATTAATTCTTGAATCTTCTATACACTGGGGTCAGTATCCAACAGAAGATATTGCAAGAAAGAGTTACCTATTTAGACCTACTGGACTTGGTATATCTAATGTAGCATCACTTTTTATGGTAATGGGGTATGCTTATGATTCTGATGAGGCTAGAAATCTAGCATCCTCATTAATAGGAATTCTTACAGGTTATTCATACTATACATCATCTTTGATTTCTAAAGAAATTGGTGCCTTTAAGAAGTTTGAAATAAATAAACCTTATATGATGAGAGTTATTAGAAATCATGTAAGAACTGCAGGAATTAATCCTGATGATGTTATCAAAAATAGTAATACTAAATATGGTAATGATTTTGAAGACTTAAATTATACTCCAATAAAAGTAGATCATAATATTTTAGATAAAGAAGATTTAAAATATATAAGTCTATGCCTTAAAGATTGTTGGAGTAAGGCCTTAAGTTATGGAGAAGAGTATGGATATAGAAATGCACAAGTTTCAGTAATAGCTCCCACTGGAACTATCTCCTTTGCTATGGACTGTGGTGCTACATCAATCGAACCATTTTTTAGTCATATAGTATATAAAAAACTTTCAGGTGGTGGGTTTTTGACCATAATAAATCCTGTTATAACTGTAACTTTAAAAAATCTTGGATATTCAAATGATGAAGTAGAAGATATTTTAGACTATGTACTTGAAAAAGAAACCGTAACAGAAAATGGATTTACATACGAAAAAGTTTTAGATGGTAAGATTGAAGGTGCACCACATTTAAAAGAAGAACATTTACCTATTTTCGATACTTCTAATAGATGTGGAAGCGGAGAAAGATATATATCTCCTATGGGACACGTACTTATGGTAGCTTCCATAACTCCACTTATATCTGGAGCAGTATCAAAAACTGTAAATTTACCTAAAACTGCTAGCATAGATGATTTTAAAAATATAGTATTATCTTCTTGGAAACTAGGGGTAAAGGGTGTGGCACTTTATAGGGATTCTTCTAAAGCTGCTCAACCTTTAAACACCACGCTTACTGATAATGTGGATTTAAAGCTTGAAGATTTAACTTACAAGCAGCTCCTTCAAAAAGCTAGAAATTCACAAAAAGGAATAAGGATCTCAAGACGAGATAAACCTATAGGCATAAGATGTGGCACTACTCACCCTGCTCAAATTGATGACGTTAAAATATATACTACTGTTAATAGACGTGAAAATGGTGAAATATCAGAAATATATATAACTACAGATAGAGAAGGTACCATAATAACAGGACTTTTAAATTCATTGTCTAAGGCTGTTTCTGTGATGCTTCAATATCATGTACCACCTCAAGACATTGCAAGAATGTTAAGAGGTCAAAAATATGAGCCTTATGGTTTTGTACAAAAACATCCTTATATAAAGCATGTATCTTCAATATCTGATTTAATAAGTAAAGTTATCGATATTGAACTTGGAGATTTTTCAAGATGTCAGGTTAAGCCCGAAAATTATGATAAAAATACTTTAAATGTAAATACAGAAACTGCTGTATCTTCATCCAATATTCCAGAAAATAAACTTAAAATAAAAAAAATCGATGGCGAAAGGCTCTATAATGTTACTTGTCCAAATTGTTCTGGTACCAGAATGGTAAGGAATGGTACTTGTATGGTTTGCCTAGATTGTGGCTCTACTACTGGCTGCAGCTAATAAATAAAGTATTTCTATGAATATTAGAACAAGTACAACTTTGACCTTCACTAGTACAACTTTGATGGTTACTGAAACAACTTCGACCTTTCCTGGTACAACTTTGAGGGTTACCAGGAAGTGAATATTTATTCATTAACATTTAAATAAAAATAAGCTTTAGATACTTTAAATGAGTACTTAAAGCTTATTTTTTCTGCTAAAATACATCTTGTTATAGATAACAATTTTAAAATTAAACGCTTATTCAAAAAAGAAAAGAAATAATATTATACTATCACTGTGGGATATAATTATTTTCCTAAACATTTAGTTCATAGTTGTAAAGTATTATAGTTTTAAGATTAACAGTTAATATTATTGATTCTAAAGAATTATAAATATACTAAACTTATAATTAAGCTTAGGGTGTTTTGTTTTATAGAAAGTGCTTCATAATATCAAAAATATTGGGCTTACGTTAGTAATATATTAGACATCATAATAATTGAAATACTTAAGTTTGATATAAAATTGGAATTAAATATGAAATAATACTCGTATATGAAATAAATAAATTGTTTTAAAATGTTTATAAAAACTGGTATTTTATGTTAAAAAAAAACGATTAGTCGTGTAAAATTATAATATCGTATGTATTTTTATTTTATTACTAGGATTTAAAAATTACAGATGTTAACGAAATTTTAGATTTATTTGTACAATATAAATCATGATAACTTAAGGTTGTTTCATCAAAAAATAAAATTGTATATATTTACTATATTTGTAATTCTTTCTTTTACAGCCTGTTCATCAAACTCAAAATCAGTTGATTCAGTTAATAATGAAAATAAAACTGAAGTTGCTAAACCAAAAGTTGATATTACAAAAAATATTACTAAATTTTTAAGTAATAACACAAATATAGGATTGTTTCGGGATAAATATAACTATTGCGATGATAAAGAATATATTTATTATGGAACTGATGGAAAAATAAAAAAATTTAATAAAACAACATCAGAAGATAGTTTAGTTACTGATAGGAAATTAGACAGCATAGAACAAATTATCTTGGATAATAATAATTTATATTTTGTTAATTGTTATAATAATAGTAAGTATCAAATTTATCAATATGATCTTAAAAACTCTCAAGAAAAAACAATTAAAGATTTATCTAATGAACAAGTATCAGGAGTTAAAATATTTGTTAAAAATAATGAACTTTACTATGTAAAAGATTCATCAATTTCAAAGATTGCTTTAAATTCTCAAAAAGAAGAATTAGTATATTCCGATAAATATGGAATCAATAATATAATTTTAGATAACAATACATTTTATTATACAACAGTTGAATTTAACAGTGCTGTTAATCAACTTTGCAAATATGACTTAAGTTCTAAGACAAAAAATGTAATATATTCATTTAAATCAGATAATATATTTGATAATATTACGTATTCCTCCAGAAGAATTGTAAAAACAAAAGATAGACTATTTTACATTGGAAACACATCCAAACTAATGAGTATTAGTAAAGATGGTGGTGAACCACAAGAATTAATAAAAGATAATGTAGCCGATATAGTAACTATGAATGATAAAATATATTTTATAAATATGAATGATAAGTACAGACTATATTCTGTAAGTGTTCACTGTCTTCCATTTCTTTCATAACATAATTGATTCTACGTTTTTGATAATCAATTCTTGTTTCACATTCTACATTTATAAGTTCAAAACATTACAACTATCAGAATTTGACAAATATATTGATCCTAACACTTATAAGAGTAATGTTGCAAAATTCCATTATGCTTCAAAATAAACTTCTAACAATTTTTATATCTAATGTTTTGTTTTTAGTGACCTAGAAGTCTAAATTATATCCTTTAGTCTTCTAGTTGTAAATAATTTGAATTATAAGTTGATGACCTTTGCACCGATGGTAATGAGCGTAGCGAATTTGCTATTTCCCTGGACTTGTATCTATATTAGATGAATCTTGTCCTCTACTTCCTAATTCACTATTATATTGTGATGCTGATATCTTTCCTTTCGCATATAATTCCTTAAGTTCTGAATCTGTATATTGTGAAAGATTTGTTGTGGATTCATTACTGCTACTATCCTCATCAGTAGACTTTGATGCATTTTCAGAAGTATTAGTCTTAGAAGATTCCAATGCACTTGCACCTTTTCTACTAATTTCTACAGTATCTCCCTGGGGCGAAACATATTTAGTTGCTAGGTCTGTATTATTTGTTGATGTCACATCTTTCTGAATTTTTTCAACCTTCTTAGTATTATTAGTTTCCTGTGCATTTGTTTTTGAATTCTTAATCTTAGAAGATTCCAATGCACTTGCACCTTCTCTGCTAATTTCTACAGTATCTCCCTGGGACGAAACATATTTAGTTGCTATGTCGATATTATTTGCCGACTTTGCCCTTTTATCATCTTTTTCCACGCTCTCTTGGTTATCTGTTTTTTGTGCATTTGTTTGAGAATTCTTAACCCTTAGACTTTCATACGTGCTGTTATTTGTTCCTCCAATTTTAATATCCATTCTCATTATCTCCTTTTCTTATTATTTTTAATATTACCAGCTTACCTACCACTAAGTAAGCTGGTAATTAATATATCTAGTTATTTCTATGCATTTCAGTTTTTGACAATTTGTTCAGGTTCTTTTTTCTGGAAAATCCTTTCATATCATCTAATATTGTGTATATACACGGTACAACAAAAAGTGTTAACAATGTAGAAGTAATTAATCCTCCTATAATTGCATAGGCCATTGGAGAACGTGTTGATGCACTAGAACCACTACCAATCGCTGTAGGAATCATACCAAAAATCATTGCTAAGGTTGTCATAAGAATTGGTCTTAAACGAGTATGTCCAGCTTGAATTATAGACTCTGATCTTTCTATTCCTTCAGCACGTTTTTGCTTTGCAAAATCGATAAGCAAAATGGCATTCTTAGTAACCAATCCCATAAGCATTATAATACCTATAGCAGACATTATATTTAAATCTTTGTTACCAATAAATAATCCCAAGATAGCACCAATAATTGCTAGCGGCAAAGAGAATAAAATAGCTAATGGGTCTATAAAGCTCTCAAATTGAGCTGAAAGCACTAAGAAAATAAATAGAATACCCATTCCAAGTGCAGTAGCTAAACTTTTAAAGCTATCTACCATATCTGCTTGATCTCCACCAGCACCTGTAGTTACACCACTTGGAGGCTTAAGATCGTTTTCTAATTTCTTATTAAACTCCATATTAATCGTTCCTGAAGTAACATCTGATGTATTATTTGCAGTTAACTTAATTTCCCTTGCTTTATCGTATCTATTAATTGTAGATGAAGCGGTAGTGAAAACTTTTTTAGTAACTTGATCAATAGGAATCATCTTACCTTCTGAGTTGGATACATAGATACCCTGCAAACTGTCAAAATCTTTTCTTTGATCATCCTGTAATTTTGCAACAACATCATATCTGTCTTTATCAGTTTCAAATTTAGTTACTGTAGAACCATTAAATAGGATATTTAAAGTTCTAGAAATAGAATTTGCATCTACACCTAAGTCTGCAGCCTTATCTCTATCTACTTCTAGTTTTACCTGTGGTTGTCCAGCTTTATAACTAAGAGATACATCTATTGCTCCTTTAGTATTTTTTAATGCTTTTTCAGCTTTTAGAGCATACTCATATAACTGATTAAAGTCCTGTCCCTGTAGATGAAATGTAATTGACTTCCCAGAGCCCATTCCAGTGCTTGTATTAACAGCTAACTGAATTCCTGACATTTTTGATAAATCATCATGAATTTTGTTTGCAATCTCCTTAGTAGATTCTTTTCTTTTTTTCTGATCTATTAATTTCACTGAAATATTTATACTGCCAGATTTAACTGTGGAATATACATATTTTATATTTGATGAGTTCTTCTTAATAATAGCCTCCATATTTTTTGTAGTGTTTGAAGCATTATTTAAAGTACCTCCAGAATCAAGCGATGCTTCTACAGTAATATTTCCGTCATCAGATGCGGTAATAAAACTTGTATTTAGCTGAGTAGCTAACAGCAGACTAGCAAAGAACATCATTATAGGTATTATGATAGTTAATTTTCTATGGCGCAAGGATACTCTTAAAATCTTAGCATATATGTTAGACAAACTATCAAACCAGTTATTAAACCAATCTAAAAAACCTCCAATAAGTGGTATCTTTTTATCTTTTTCATGCCTCAAGTACTTTGATGAAAGCATAGGAACTAGCGTAAAAGATATAAATAGTGAAATTAACACAGCAATAGCAACAGTAAGGCCAAATTGTTTGAAGAACTTACCAATCATACCACTAACCATAGCTATAGGAGTAAATACTGCTGCTACTGCAAAGGTAGTTGCCATAACTGCCAAGCCAATTTCAGCAGTACCATCTTTTGCTGCTTGAATAGGTGATTTACCCATATTCAGGTGACGAGAAATATTTTCAATAACAACAATAGCATCATCAATTAAAAGTCCAACAGAAAGGGATAATCCCATTAAGGACATTGTATTAAGGGAAAAGTTCATAAGTTTTAGTCCGATAAATGTAGTGATAATAGATACTGGAAGACTTATAGCACTAATGGAAGTACTACTCCATTCCTTTAGAAACATAAAAATTATAAGTATAGCAAGGACACAACCCTCAATTATTGTTCGTTTAACATCATTTACAGAATCTTTTATATCTGTTGAGTTATCAGTAACAATTTGAAGCTTTACACCTTTAGGTAAAGATTGCTGGATACTAGAAATTCCCTTTTTTATATCTTCTGCTACCTGTACTGTATTAGTTCCGGATTGCTTAACAACATCGATACCTATGGCTTCCTTTCCATTATAATAAGTTAAGCTATCTTTCGCCTTTAACCCATCTTCCACAGTAGCTATATCTCTAACCCTAATTTCCACACCATTTCGCTTTGCAACTAAAACATTGTTGAAATCATCTACGTTTTTTATAGTACTATTAGTTTTCAAAGTAATTTCTTTATCTTCACTAGAAACCTTACCACTAGAGGCGTTAATATTATCATTACCTAAACTTTGTGTGACCTCCGAAGGAGCTATATTATAAGCAGCTAACTTATTTTTGTCTAATTTTATATGGATTTCTCTATCCTGCTTACCGTTAACTTTAACGGAACCTACTCCCTTTATGGCACTTAATTTTTTCGAAATGCTATCATCAACTATTTGAGATAATTCACCATTAGACTTATCATCACTAGTGAGAACAAGAGAAACAATTGGTGATGCACTTATATCCATCTTTGACACAACAGGAGTATCTATATCTTGAGGTAGTTGCCCCTTAATACTATCAATTTTATCTTTAACATTCTGTAATGCCTGATTAGCATCTGTTTCAAGTGAAAATTCAATTGTAGTATTTGAATTACCATCTGTTATAGTAGAGGTAATATGCTTTACTCCCGATATTTGGGCTACTGCGTCTTCTATCTTTTTGGTTATTTTTGATTCCATCTGGTCTGGAGCCGCCCCATTCTCAGTTATTTGTACTGAAGCATAAGGGGCATCTACATCTGGCATATTGTTAACTGGTAAACCTGTATAACAAACTATACCTACAGCTAACATTGCAATCATTATTACAGTGATGAATACTGGTCTTTTTATACTAAGATTTGCAATAAACATAATTTCACCTCCTATTTAGAAACTACTGTTATAGCCTCACCATCCAATAATGTACTTACATTAGTAATAATAACTTCATCTCCTGCCCGTATTCCAGATTTGATTTCTACATTATCTTGACTAACCTCTCCTGTAGTCACAGTGCATTTTTTAGCTACACCTTTATTATTTACAAAAACGTAGTAGTTTCCTTCACTACCACCTAGTGCTTGAGTTGGTAATGACATAGATTTTTTAGTAGTACCTGTTTCAATTTCTACCTTTCCAAAAACACCAGATTTTAATTCACCATTTTTATTATCAATTTTAATTTTGCAGCTAAACACTCTAGCTGAGGAATCAGCTACCGCATCTATATTTTGAATAATGCCTTCATATTCCTTAGAATTTTCTGTATCAAGCTTTAAGATAGCCTTTCCACCTACTTTTATGTATGCTAAATCAGTATCTTTTACTTGTATAACAGCATTTATACTAGATGTATCTTTTACCTTTCCAAGTACTGTTCCGATATTTACATACTGCCCTACACTAACATTTTTTCCATCCATAACACCACTTATTGGAGCTGTAATAGTTGTATTCTGTAGTGAATTCTGCTGTGTATTTAGATTTACCTGCGCTGAATTTATATTAGCCTTCTGTGTTTCAATACTAAGTTTAGCTGATTCTATGCTATTCTGTGCTGAAGCTAAATCTGATTGTGCGTTTTTCAAGGCATCTTCTGCACTTTCAAATTCTGATTTGGAAATTGCCCCTTGATCATAAAGAGCTTTCTTTCTATCATAATCACGCTGGGCTGACTGGTAGCTTGTCTGCATTTTTTGCATTGATAATTCAGAAGAAGTCACTTGATTCTCTGTAGCTTTTAATTGTGCTTCTGCAGAAGAAACCTGTGCTTCAGAAGATGATACATTATTTCTTACATCAGTATCATCTAATTTTACTAAAGCTTGCCCTTGAGTTACTGTCTTTCCATTTTCAAACAATATCTGAGTAACCTTTCCTCCAACTTTATTAGCTATATCTCCCGATTGTACTTCTTCTAAAGAAGCCTTGAATGTTGCTTTTGCACCGCTTGTAGCTTCTTGTACTTTTTGTGTTTTAATAGATACCTTGCTTTTTGAAGTAGCTGTAGTTTTATTTGTTTTTCCCGAAAATGCGATTTTTCCAATAAATAAAGCAATAATAATTACCAGTAAAACAGCTAACTTTTTCTTACTCTTTTTTATACCTTTAATCATTTTTATACCTCTACTTTCTTTTTTACTATTTAAGACATGGTTTAAAGTGATCTTTTACCTTTAAATCTAAATACTTGTAAATATAATATCTATAGCTATCACATTGATACTAGGATATTATTTAATTTTGAATGAATACCTGAATACTAGGGAAGGTCTCCTGGATTTTTGAAATAAAATTATCCTGTTCTGATTTTGGAATTCTCCCTAGAAGCAACTGCTTTATTTTATTTCTGTTAATATAATCAATTACTATATCACTAAAATTATTTCCCCAATAAACCTGCATATCTACATTCAAAAATTTACATACACCAAACAAATATTCTAACCTTGTGTCTTTAATGTTTTTTGATTGTTTGCTATTTTGTATGTTTAGAATCTTTAGCTTTAAATTTCCTTTGTCTGCCATGCAGTACCCTTCTTTTATAAGTTTTTCGCCATCTACCTGATTAGTGATACAAACTAAAATTATGCTCTGTTGCAATAGTTTTCCCTCCCCTACCACTTATTAACTGCATAGTACCGTATAATTGTGGCTGAAATGTGTCATAAAAAAGAAAGTTTATGTCAAAAAAAACTGGCCATAACCTTTAATAGGTTATAGCCAGTTAATAAAATATAATTCATATTTAGTTAATACTTGTCATTGATAATGTAAACGTAAATGTGCTTCCCTTTTCAGGTATACTATCTACAAAAATGCTTTCATTCAGCTGCTGAATAATCTCATAAGCTATAGCAAGACCCAATCCTGTTCCCTGAGATACCCGTGCTTTATCAGATTTGTAAAACCTTTCAAATACATGTGGCAAATCATCAGGATATATTCCCATGCCTGTATCAGCTACGGATATTTTTACAAAACTACCTTCTAGATGAGCATAAAGTGAAACACTACCTCCTGCCTTAGTATATTTTATAGCATTATCAAGAATGATAATAATCACCTGCTCAACTAAATCCATGTTACTCATTACAACAAGGTCTTCAGGCGGAAGTACAAAAGAGAATTTTATTCCTTTTTCATTAGCAAGTACAGAATATCGTTCTGCCACATTTGCCATAATTTCACCTATTGCAAACTCTTCATTATCTATGGAAATTGAATCTGTCTGTAGTCTCGATAAAGTAAGCAGATCATTTATTAGTCTTGAAAGTCTCATGGTCTCATGAAGCATATGATTATGATATCGTTTTTTTACTTCTTCATCTGTAACCATACCATCAATGATAGTTTCAAGTAATGCTCTTAGTGCAGATATGGGAGTTCGTAATTCGTGAGAAACATTTGCCACATATTCTCTTCTAGTTTGCTCCAATTTTTCCGATGCGGTTATATCCTGAAATAACCCTACAGCGCCAGCAATTTCATTCATTTCATTCTCTAAGGGGCATATGGTAACCCTTAGAATATTATGATTCCATTCTATATTTCTGGCTATTGCATATCCCTTTGAAAGAACAATATCAAAATCATCCCAGAGCTCCTTAACTGGCAAAATTTCAATACGCTCTTTCTCTCTTGATGTGTTGAAAATATCACAAATTGCCGGGTTAACATGTGTTATATTACCTTCAGGATCAGTTGCAATAATCCCTTCAGATAATCCATCAATAATTTGTTTCAGTCTGTTTCTTTCAATTTTCAAATCTGCTATTGTCTCAGATAGCTTGCTGGATAAATAATTTAATGATTGACCAAGTTCGCCGATTTCCCCTTTATAGGATTCATTCGCCTTTAATGTTAGATTTCCATGAGCCATTTCCATAGCAATACTCTGCATATCCTTAAGGGGATTAGTTATACGTTTAGCTACCTTATAAACAGGAAATATCATAAGTAAAAACACACCAAATACACTCAGCAATACTGATCCACTAAGTCCAAAAAATGCAGCTCTGAGTTCTTCTGGAGGTTTAGATAGAAAAACCGCCCCCGTAACAGTTCCTTTGTTCACTATAGGTTCTCCTACCAAAGTAAGTAGTTCTTCATTGGATTCAATATGCTTTCCTGACAAAATCAACGGTAGATATTTTTTAAATGTTTCATTAATTTCACTATCAAAACGTAATTTCTTATCCTTATTAATCTTTGCATCAGTATTCCCTTCAACTCTTATTTTTAAATTACCATTTTTATCGTAAATGTACAAAATATCGTTCCATAAAGAATAAGAACTCTTCAGTTTTTCTTCAAGTTCTCTATTTGATATGGCTTCGTTCTGATATGTGGCTATCATTTCTGATATTGCTTTAGTGCGCGGCTTTAGATCCTGTATCTGCATATCCTTGAACATATTATTAGTTATAAATAGGAATATTGGTATATTAATTATTATATATAAAACTATTGTTCCCACTACCAAGACAAGAATTTGACGAATAAGTATACTTTTTTTCAAGATAACTCTCCCTTATCAAACATATAATTATTATTTCTTATAAATCCATTTCTTATGTACTCTTTCCTTCAAACTTGTACCCTACTCCATAGATGCTTTTAATACTCCACTTCATGTTTTCGTAATATAGTTTCTGACGTATACGCTTTATTTGAGTGTCAACACTTCTTATATCTCCGAAAAAATCTGTATTCCATACATTCTGAATAATCTGCTCCCTGCTAAATACTTGTCCCGGATGTGATGCAATCATATATATTACTTCAACTTCTTTAGGTGTTAAGTGAATCAGATTACCGTTAATAAACACTTCATAGGTGGAAACATTTACTTCCAATCCATCATATCGCAAAATCGGACTATTTTCCTTCACCTTGGATGTCCTACGCCTTAACACTGCTTTTACACGAGCAACTACTTCCCGAGGGCTGAAAGGTTTTACGATGTAATCGTCAGCACCAATCTCAAGCCCTAAAATTTTATCTATTTCCTCACCTTTTGCAGTCAGCATTATTATAGGTACATCAGAGGTTTTTCTTAGCGCTCGACATACCTCAATACCATTAATTTTAGGCATCATAATATCAAGAATTAATAAATCAGGTTTTGTTTCAAGTGCTTTTTTAATTGCTTCTTCTCCATCATATGCAGATTCATATCTAAATCCCTCAGCCTTTAAATAGGCACTAATTGTTTCATGAACAACAAATTGATCATCACAAATGAGGATACATTTTAATTCATCCAACATAATCATCCCCCTATAATTATAAAGCATAACTTTATGCATAATTCACATACCTTAATTTTATTATCCCGGTTAGGAATCAAGTGATTGCTTTTGATTGCTTAAATACTTTTCTTTGGTAATTATAACATAAATATATCAATAGCTACAGCCATTCTCTTTTTCAGCTTTCTTAGTTCTTCATCCTCTGCTATCAAAATCGGGTATCCTCTAATACTTGTGAGGGCATTTTTATAATTATCCCGATTTACATAACAAACAAAACAACTCCTTTCTTGCTTTTACTGTATATGCTTTCATATGTTCCCTATTCTAGAATTCCAAAATTATTTATAATAACATTTATATTGACTATATTTCTTTATATAATGTAAACTTTTATTTATCATCAATTTTTGTTTATTGTAAATTAATAGTAAACTTTTATTTACTATTAACATTACTAACTTGCACACCATATTGTCAATACCATGGATTAATGTTTAAATATTGTTAACAGGAGATGATTTTTTTGAAATCTTGATGATGATGATTTGATATGCTTAGAGAATGCCTTAAATGATTTCTTTAAGGTTATCCACAAAATACCATAAAAATACAACAACCTGTATACTTTTGTTTTAGTTATTACAGGTTGTTGTTAAGATGTAATCAATAGAATTAATAATTTAAAACTGTTATTCTACTTTATGAATTTTATAGATTTGCTTTGTAATTGCAACAAATCCTTTTATCTCATTGCGTTCATTGCCCTTATGCCATGCAATTCCATAAGAAATTAAATCACTTATATCCATTGGAATGATGGATAGCTCAGGATCTTGCGGGCATACAAAGTTTGGCATCACCGCAATGCCAAGCTTTCCTTTAATCATTGTATAGCTGATGAGTGGTCCATCACCAAAATAAACAGTAGACGTCGGACATTTTATCTGGATATCCTTTTGTACACGTGCCATTTCGGAGGGACATTTCAAAGGGTCTAATAGAATCAGGGATTGATTTTGTAAGTCATCTATTTTAATGATAGTTTTGCAAGCTAATAGGTGGTCTTTAGGTAATACACAGACAAATTTTGCGGTAAAAAGTTCTGCATAACCAACATCCGATAAACCTTCAATACTTTCTTTCACAGTAAAAATCAAATCAAAGTTATGATTTGTAAATAGATTTCTTTTCTCTTTAAAATCAGCCATTTTTAAATAGATATGTACATGGGTAAATTTTTCTTTAAAGGTACTTAATATATTTGGAAGGTATTTTACTTCTACATTTCCTTCATAACCAATTGATATATTTGATTCAAATGACAGATAGCAGTGCCTTGCTTTTGCTATTGCGATATTTGTTCTTGTTAAAATTTCTTTTATGTCATTATAAAAAGAAACACCTGCTGGAGTAAGCTCTACTTTTCTCTTTGTTCTAATAAATAACTTTAATCTAAGTTCATCTTCTAGAGTATTAATCTGATGAGTAACAGTAGGTTGAGTGATATATAAAAGTTCTGCAGTTCTGGAAAAACTGAGAGTTTCAGCTAGATGAACGAAACATTCAAGTTGCTTAATATGCATGTAAACTGACCTCCTGTACTTATAAAAGTTTTCTATTAATAATAACATATTTCAATTGGAGTTCCAATCAGCGTGATGTTAACATATTAGCAAAGAGGGAGTTACTTGTAGTAACAATTTAAATTTAGCTAGCAACTTATTGTGTTATTCAATTAATACCTTTAATTAAAAATAAACGGAGGGAAAAAATATGCGTTATATTGTAACAGGAGCAGATGGACAACTAGGCGGAAGAGTGGCAACTAATATGTTGAATGAGGTATCAGGAGAACAATTAATTTTTACCTATCCAGACTTAAATCGTTTACGTAGGGAAAGGGAAGATCTTTGGAAGGAAAAAGGTGTTACGATTACAGAAGCAAATTATGACAACAAGGAACAAATGATAGAAGCCTTCAAAGGTGGAGACCGTCTTTATATGGTATCTGGTGTATTAATAGGACCAGAACGTGTTCAGCAACATAAAAATGTAATTGATGCTGCTATTTCAGCTGGTGTAAAACATATTACTTATACCTCATTCTTTGGTGCTAATAGAGGATATACACAATATGTATTACCAGATCATACAACAACAGAAGAATATTTAATTGCATCTGGTGTAGATTACAATATTATGAGAAACAACCTTTACTTAGAAAATTACTTACTTAATTCTGTTATGATGGCTAACTTAGATAACAATAGATGGGTTACTACAGCAGGAGAAGGAAAAGCAACATTTATTGCAAAAGATGATAGTGGCCGTGTTGCTACTGCATTGCTATTAGGTAAGGGAGAACACAATAAAGACTATGATGTAACAGGTCAATTAATCAGTCAGCATGAAATTTGTGATATGATTTCAAAACGATCTGGTATTAATTATGAATATATAACACTTAATGAAGAAGAATATTATGATTATTTAGATTCAATATATATTCCTCGTACTTCACATGGAAATTATTCAAAATCACCAGTGCCATGGTGTGCTAATGATATGGTAACAAATGAATCTGGTATTAGAGATGGTTTAATGGCAGTTGAAACAGATACTGTTGAAAAATTAACTGGCAGAAAGCCAATAGACCCTAAAGATTTATTAGAAAAGTATAGCTTTGTATGGAAAGAAAAAATAACTACTTATTGGAATTTAGGTAAAGTTCAATAATATTAGTGCTTAAAGTAAGTGAGAAAGTAAAACCTATCCTAAAAAATTGTAATAGATTTTGAAAGGAGCTTCTCCATGATTAATAAGAAGTATTTTGGTCTTGTAATGGGTATGTGGATGATGGCAGTTCTGGCGATAATTATGTCGGTAGTAGTTTTACTTTTAAATACTGGTACGTTGCCAATGATCCCCTTTATTATATCTACATTAGAAGCATTTTCTATTAACTTTATTTCTGGTCTCATTATACCAGCTAATAAATTTGGTGAAATATTTGCCCAAAAATGTGGTGCGAAGGAAAATAGCTTTATTTTTGCAGCATTAAGTAATCTTATAGTTACCGGAATTTATGTTACAATTGTAAGTTTTGGTATGACACTGATTAACGTTGGTTTTACTCCAGTGTTAATTCCTGCATGGTTTTCTATTTATCCAATAGTATTTGTTATTGGTTACATTATTGTACTAGCAGTTGGTCCTCTCGCATTTAAGCTTACCACACAAATCGTAGAACAGTAAAAAAGAGGCCTTTGGGCCTCGTTGTTGCTGTCGCTCTCTAAAAATAAGGCGGCAGCCTTTGGTTTTATCCTTTTTATTGATTTAATTTAAATTTTTTACAATTACATTCTGTGCGGTAGCATTAGAAATCTAGAAATTTTTATTTTTAAAT
>NZ_JIBU02000005.1 GCF_000633595.2 Clostridium drakei
TGATATATGCTAAGTGTGTCATCACGGCTAAATGTTTTAATTATTCTAAAGCTCGAAATTTTTGAAAGCCTAAGAACTTTGTCAAACTCGGTTACCTCAAACAGGACTAAAGTTCTAAGGCTTTCAAAAATTTTGAGCTAAGAATAATACTAAAACAATTTAGCTAATGTGATGACACACTTAGCATATATCACTACCTAAAAGTTAAAATCCAAACTATCAAGTTCAAGTATACGCACCTAATTACATTGTTATAAGTAGTTTTAATAAGCCAAATTATATTTATAATCATAACCTACAACGCCTAAAGATTAAGGCGGAGCCTGCTGTTGGTTTAACATATTTAGTTTAAAAAGCAGCTGCTTTCTATTCTATTGAAATGTCTTAAAATAGACTTATTATTTATGTGATTGAAAAATATAAGGCTAAAACATACAAGTATTTCAAATACATTTAACAATCAACTAACATACTATTTTTTCAGGCTACGCCATAAGATATTATTAAACTAGCTGAAATATACATATAAACTAGATAACAACTATTATGAAAGCTACGCTTTTTATTTAGAACCATGTCAGGAAAGTATTATACATACACGTAATGCACTAAGAAGTAACTTTCAACTGTATGTAGACTGATATATGCTGTGAAGGAAGATGCGAATGAATTTTAGAAGTTCTTTGCTTGAGATATTGAAAAATGGCGTAATTTTTGCCAGGACGGCAAAAGCTCCGAAAGCGACAGGACGTCGCATTTGAGACCAGCTAGTAAAAGTCAATAAGTTTTTATAAAAAATTTTATTAATAAAAATAGGCATCACAAAAAATCCATTAAAAAACACGAATAATGGAAATTGACTCCTAATTATTTTAGCCGTTAGGCTGCTGGTTTAGATTGCTTATTAAGATACATCTTTGTATGTATTTTAGGGTCACGTAATTCATACTTTTTTTGATTTTTAAGAACAGAGAATATGTAGTTAATTAGCTTATGCATTATTGCAACTAAGCCTACTTTTTTACTTTTACCTTTCATATTCTCATCATAGAAATTAAGTAAAACTTTATTTATTGGTTCACCGTTTCTACTTTTACGTACAGATGCTAACGCGACAACATATAAAGCTCTTCGGCCTATTCTGGTACCTCGTTTAGACATAACATTTTTGTTACTATTAAACTTACCAGATTGGCTAACGGAAGGATCTAAGCCAAAATATGCAACTAAATGCTTAGGTTTAACAAAACCTTTAATATTACCGATTTCGCTCATTATTGTGATGGATGTTAAATCTCCAACACCAGGTATCGAGTAAAGCAGTTGTACATTTTTCTTAAATTCATCAGAAATTCTATTACTGCGCATTAATATATGAATTTCAATTAATAGGTTCCTAATTTGGATTTCCAATGATTCTATTATTGCAATAGTATTAATTACTTTTACAAATAGACTTGGTGATTTAAGACCAATGTAAGCAGCTTCCTCAGCAGCAGCATATAACTTTTTATATATTTTCTCACTATATACTAGTCCCTTTCTAGAATTGCTTGAAATGAGATTAATAAGTTCAACTCTATCAGCATTTAAAACTGCTTCAGCACTAGAATACTTTTTTAAAACGGCTATTGATGTTTTACTTGTAATACTTGAAAAGACAGATCTATAACCAGGAAAAATGACTCTTAAATCCGTAGAAAGTTTTTTCGTAAATGTAGATTTACTATCAGTAAATTTATAGTAGTCTCTACAAAGAGATTTTAAAGTGTAGATTTCAATATCAAAATTAGAAGAATATTTGACATCTTGAAATTTACCTATAGTAGCAATGGTTAATGCATCTTTTTTGTCATTTTTCACTTTTCTTATATCCACATTTTTGTTACAATTAGTAATGAGTGGATTAAGGATACATACTTCAAATGTATCTTTAAGAAAGTGGAAAAGAGTAAGATGGTATACACCAGTAGATTCCATGAAAATGGCTGTTTTCATGCTAAACTCTTCTTCCACTTTTTTTATTTGATCTACTAGGTAATCAAAACCATTTCTATTATGCATAATCTTAAAAGGCTTTCTATAAATTTCACCGTTAGGTGCTAGTATAGCAGCTACTGAAAAATCTGCGGATACATCAATTCCAACTGTTGGTCTATAAAAAAATTTACTCATATACATTATCTCCTTTGTTTGTAAGAGATAGAATAGATATTCCATTTCTATCAGTAATTTTGTAACCTTGTTTGTGACACAGGTAATTCCCAAGGGGAAACCTAACCAGCTAAACACAGAATTCTCACTGATGGAATGACATGCTCAGTCACGGGTAATAATGACTCGATAGAATCACTTCCCAGGAGGTGTCCATCTATCTTCTATTCAGGAGATATTATACATCAATATTTACTAATTTGGTTTCCCCTTAAGGGAAAATAGAAAACTAAGTTAGAGTAGAAACATACACCCTGTCGGGTAAAAGAATTACGAATAATAAGAAAAAACTGAGTTGTAATATTCACAAATGGTATAGATAGTTTTCTATTGAATGTTATGGCTACATTATACAAGGAGGTAGTCATTTTTCAATATCTCAAGCATTAGAACTTCTTAATGAAGTGAGTTTTCCTTCACAGCATATATCAGCCGGAATACAGTTAAAAGTTACTTCGCTTACGTCGCAATGTGCTTATATTAGCCACCAATTTTTATGTGTGAAAGTTGAATTAACATAATTCTATCTTGTTTCTTCCATTAAGTTTTGCTTTATATAAGCAATCGTCTGCTCTTTTGATTAATGAGCTGCTGCTGTCAGTACATTTTAATTCTGCTAGTCCTATACTGATGGTAATATGTGAGCATTCATATTCAAATCTATAGTTGCTAACCTTAGATCTAATCTTCTCACATAGCTTATAACCAGCATTTAACTGTGTATCAAACATTAATATTAAAAATTCTTCACCACCAAACCTACCAAATTTCTCGTTAATTCCTAATTCAGAAGTAACTAAATCAGCTAATTTTTTTAATATCTCATCCCCAATTAGATGTCCATAAGTATCATTAATCTTTTTAAAATGGTCTATATCAATCATAGCTATAGTGAGAGGAATAGAGTTTTTTTTAATTTTTTCATGTAATAACATAGTAATATATTTTTTATTATACACTCCTGTTAACCCATCTCTAATTGAATTACTATATAACTCTTCATTTAATTTTCTTAATTTATCATTAGCCTGCTTTAACTTATTTTGGGTAACTACTAATTCTGTTATATCATATAATAATATTAAATATCCAATTATATAATCTTTATTTCCTTTAATTGCACTTAAAGATCCATAGTAATTAATATTTTTGTCTGAAATTTTGCTGTTAAACTGGATTTTTAAGGTTGATTTTTGCAAATTATAAAAATCATATTTATAAATATCCTTTATAATTTGGTCAATAGGTACTCCAATTACATTTGAAATATTAGTATTCAGCATTTTTAATGATTTTCTATTCATATCTACAACTTTTTTATTTTCATCAAGCACTATCATAAGTTCATCCATATCTTCAAAAGCATATTCTCTGGCAACAAGAACTATATCCATAAATCTATACCGAAGCATTCCATAAACACTTACTACTAAGGATATAAAAAATGAAATTGAAGTAATGTCTAAATTATTATAAAGATTTATATTACCTACAAATAAGACATCAGTCACAATTGGAAAAAACATTCCAATTATCATTATTAAAGCTTGTCTTTTTCGAGCATATTGTTTTGAAAACACAGATTTGAGTAATATTCCTATGCTAACTGCATTCAATAAATAATTATAACTGGCATTAATCCATAGCCAAAAACCTTTACTAAATATTAAAACTTTATAGTTACCCACAGATTCAAGATAGAAATTATAAGCAAACCAATTATTATATTTTGAATTTAAAACTATAATTGCAGTAATAGTTGGAAAAATAATAAGGATAAGATTTAGTTTGCTCTTAAAATTTCTTTCATACATTGAATCTAATATTGTCATTAGCCAAAATGCAGGTATATATACAATAAATGCCATCTTAATTTCAAAGCACATAATTTTAGCACCGAGACTATTCAATAGCAAATTAACAATATTTAAACCATTCCATATAGAAACTAACAAAATGCATATAATAAAAGGCTTTGTCCCTGATACATTATGTCTTCTAAAAAGAAAAATAGATATAGTAAGTAAAGTAACAGATAAAATAAGTAAAATAAAAATATATAAATCCATGAAAATCCTCCAATGTTTCTACATTAGTAACATGCAAAAAAATTTATACTTTTTAAGGATTTTTTTATAAATGCATATTGTATGTCTAATTATATCATTAATTAAGAAAATATTGACCTTAAATTTTTAAAATTCGAGCTTTTTCTGCTTGATTTTTAATTTTTTTATAGTAAGGTAATAATTTATGCAAAACCAGAATTATTTGGAAAAGGCTTTTAGTATATATAAAATGCTAGATTATGAATAAATAGATTTAATGTTATATAAAAATTTGTAAATAAATGAAGTTTATTACAAAAAAATCTTTCTAATATCTATATTTAATTTAAAGGTGGAATAAGATTATACTTGCACATTACACAGCGTAATGATTTATAATAAATATGTATTATGAGAAATCATTTAAAAATATTAAAATTGGGGGAATTTAGTTATGAATGAATTTCAAAGTATACTTAGTTATTATGAGGATGAATTAAAATGGCATCCACCTTTTGCTGAAATACTTTCTAAATATGATTCAGAAGGTTTAAAAGGATATTTAGTAATGCGCGAATCAGTTCAAAATGGACATTTACCTAAAAAGACAACAGAATTGATTTTTACAATATTGGATAGTTTAGATGACGAAGTAAGTGGTGCAAAACAACATGCTGTTGCTGCAATAGATGCAGGTTTAACTATGGAAGAATTAGTAGAAGCGTTTGTAATAGTGACTATTGTGAAAGGTATTAATGTTATGTGTAAAACAGGTGTTGAAGCAATAAAAGCAGCAGAAAAAAGATTTGAAGAAATAAAAGAAAATCAGTAACAACTACCAAGTTGCTTTTGTAAAAAATGCAAATTTACAATGTAATAAAACATATAATATAATAGTTCTAAATTGCTAGTAACATGATAATAGTGAAAGCTTTCTATGAGCTATTTATCATAGAAAGCTTTAATTTATATACTTTTTTATATTATAGATTTTCAATATCAAAGTTTAGCTTTTTTGACAACTAGGTTAAATCCATCTACATTAGTTATGATAATATGGTCTCCTTTTTTTATTGATTCATTTTTACTGTAGACTTTCTGAGGAGAATTGTTAAATATAGCTTTACCTTTATAATTAAAATTCTCAGAAGCTATACCCTTCTGCAAAAGAAACTTTTGTTCTTTTTTTATTCTTTTGGCTTCGATAATAGCTCGTTCAATAGCTACTATTGGAATAAAAATGCACATCAATATCATAGCTTGTAAAAAAGTGTGAGATATCATAACAATTCCTAATGAACAAATAAATACCCCATTGGCGTTTGAGCCTCCGTGTTGACTTCTTCCATAAAAAAATGGCAAATCTGAATATTTTTCAATTCCTAACCATATCAAACCATATGATAAGAAAAATATTCCGAGAATTCTAAATATATCGATTGGTGCTATAGATATAAAATCTAAACCATTAAATTCCGCTGCCATTTTTGATAAATATAAGAATATAGTTATTAAAATTAATGCAATAATTTGAATCCAATCAATTGTTGGAGGATGTACAAAATCTAACATTTTACCTGTAGTTTTAGGGTCTCCCATGTCTTTTACAGCAGCTTTTTCTGCATCTTCATCAGAGTATCCTATTTTAATATAGACTTCTTTTTGGTCATCAATATGATTTCGTATTTCCGTGCAGATTTCCTTTCGCATTTTTCTATTAGAAATATTTTTACTTAAAAGATGTAAATATTCATCTGCTTTCATAATTAATACACCTCTACTTCTAACACAGATGCCATGGTTTTAACATATTTTTTCCATATGGAGGTTTTATCCTGTAGTAATTTTTTTCCCTGACGTGTTAAGGAATAATATTTACGAATTTTCCCATTAGCTTCTTTTTCACAGCAATCTAAATAGTTTTTATTTACTAAGGTGTGCAGCAGAGGATACAAAGTTCCCGCTTTAAATTGAAACATATTATTTGAATTAATTTGTAAAGTTTCAATCATTTCATAGCCATACATATCTTTATTTTCAAGTAGTTTTAAGATAAGCATAGTCATATCACCAGAATATAAAATGTTGTCAGATGGCATTTTAATCACCTCTTTCATATCTTAAAAATTTTTATATTTATTATTTCTATATATATATATATCGATAATCTATATATATCTTTATAATATATCGATAATCTATATATGTCAATAGATAATTTCTATTTATTCCAATTTTTCTGAAAAATTAATGATTTGATGAAATCTAATGATATAATTAGCTTTTAATTGCTGTAATTTATGGACAGGCTTTCCTTGTATTAAAATTAGAGTTTATTAAAAAGAACTCAATTTTTGCACATATAAAGCTTTAATTTTATATAACAAGCAATTTTTTAAAATTGAAAAAATTGAGTAAATAATTATATATAAAATACGACTGTTTCCTTTGAATTGTGGAGGTAAAATTATGATTAGTCTATTATTAATAAAACAGATTACTGAACTTTTTTTAGTTATGTTCATGGGATTTATATTAGTAAAAACACATTTATTAAAAGCAGAAGAGAGTAAAACACTTTCAGCAGTTGCCCTTTATCTAATAATGCCTTGTGTTATTATCAATGCATTCCAGATTAAATATACAGAAAGTATACGAAATGGATTGATTCTTGCTTTTGTGGCAGCAGTATTGATTCATGTTGTACTATTGATTTTAGTAAAAATGCTTGGAATGATATTTAACCTGGATGCAGTTGAAAAAGCATCCATGATATATTCAAATGCTGGAAATCTGATCATTCCAATTGTAACTTCTGTACTTGGAAAGGAATGGGTTATTTATTCAAGTGCTTTTATATCCGTACAATTATTTCTTTTATGGACTCATGGAAAGATGATGCTATGTGAAGAACAAAAAGTAGATTTAAAAAAAATTCTTTTAAATATTAATATGATTACTATATTTCTTGGAATTTTATTTTTTGTTACAAAAGTTCAACTACCAGATATTGTAATAAAAACCATGGAATCAGTAAGTGTTATGCTTGGACCTATTTCCATGATTATAATGGGAATGTTAATTGGAAATATGAGCTTTAAACAGATATTTGCTTATAAGCGAATTTATATAGTTACTTTTCTTAAGATGATAGTATGTCCTTTTATAATTTTGATTTTGCTTAAATATGGTGGAATGGCAAGCTTACTGTCTGATGGAAAGGTTATTTTGCTTATCAGCCTGCTTGCAACAATTACTCCATCTGCATCAGCAGTTACACAAATGGCTCAAATTTATGGTAAGAATGAAGAATATGCTAGTGTTATAAATGCAATTACAACTATTGTATGTATTATAACAATGCCAATTATGGTTTGGATGTATCAAATGTAGGTTTAGGTATTAGAATATGAGTTTAAGTACTATGCATTGTATGTGGTAACATTTTTAAAAATAAACAGGCTGATTAGATTTTTCTATCAGCCTGTTCGTATTATTAGTTAAGTAAATAAAGCACTGATTATTGTTATTAGTATTTAATATCTAACAATTCTTTCATGTATTCTATTGGCATATCTTTTTCAGTCCAAAGGTTAAAAGCTGCAGCTCCTTGAAATAACATCATTCCAAGTCCATTCATTGACTTACATCCTACTTCTTTTGCCATCTTGAGAAGAGCAGTTTCCCTTGGAAAGTATACTACATCTGTTACAATAAGCTCTGGTCTTAGAAAAGACTTATCTGGAATATAAGTCTTACCATCTAAAGGCTTCATCCCCATACCTGTAGCATTTGCAAATAAATAACTATTTGCAATTTCTTCTTTTAGTTTATCTAAGTCAGCTAAATCATAAAGTGTAGCCTTACATTTTGTATTTGTATTAATCTTCTTAACAGTTTTTTCTGCATTGTTCCAAAACTTATCTTTTTGATTAAAGATTGACATTTCAGCGACTCCATCTAAAGCTGCCTGAATTTCAATAGCTGTAGCAGCACCGCCTGCACCTACAATTGTTATTTTCTTTCCAATAACATCTATATTATTATCTTTTAATGCCATCATGTATCCTATACCATCTGTAATGTGACCAGTTAAAACACCATTATTATTTACAACAGTGTTAACAGCCCCACACATTTCAGCTACTGGTGAAATATTATCCAAATATTTATGTATTACTGTTTTATTTGGCATAGATACATTGCATCCTTTTATTTTTAAAGCTCTAAGTCCTTTAACAGCATTCTCTAATGTATCATTATCTACTTCAAAAGCAAGATATGCATAATCCAAGCCTAATTTTGCAAATGCAGCATTATGCATTGCTGGAGAACTTGAATGACGAATTGGATACGCCATAAGTCCAATGAGTTCTGTATATCCTGTAATTCTTTCTCCCATAACTATTTCCCCCTAATCTATACTTATTAACCTATTTATTTTGTTCTTTAAATATGTTTGCAAATGCTTGTAATCCTAATGTATAAACTTGTGCTCCAAGTCCTACAATAATTCCTGTAGCTAATGGTGAAATAACTGAATGATGACGGAATTCTTCTCTTGCATGAACATTTGACATATGTAGCTCAATTATTGGCACTTCTAATATTGCAAGGGCATCTGACATACCATAACTATAATGTGTCCAAGCACCTGCATTTAACATTAAACCATCATAACCTTCAAGATAAGCTTGATGAATTTTATCTACAAATTCTCTTTCGCTATTTGTCTGAAAGTTAGTCACTTCTATTTCTAATTCTTTTGATAAAGTGTTTACTTTTTCATTGATTTCATCTAAAGTGATAGTTCCATATTGCTTAGGGTCCCTTTTTCCAAACATATTATGGTTAATACCATGTAATAACATTACTTTTTTCATTGTACTCTTCCTTTCTTTTATAACCATGGATCAATGTCCAAGTATTTTTGCACTCCATCTTTTTTTACTTGAATTACCTCGATACATAGGCCATCTGGTAATTGAAACCAATTGTGCCCTTGAGGCAACTCTTTTACATTTCTTGCATAAGCTTTTTCTAGAACTGCCTCTTGGTTTTCTGTCATAATTCCAAGATGTGCACATCTTCCCTCAACGCCATTAAAGGATAAATCCTCAATTAATTGAAGACCTCCATAAAGCCATACTTGTCTATTTGGAGATTCTTTTTCATTTGTCATACGTACATCCATTTCTAATACTTCTTTAAAAAATTTCAAATGCCAATTTAAATCTTTAACACGCAAAGCCATATGTTCTAAATAAGATGACATAAAAATCCTCCTTTTATTTTTAATAAAAATTTTATGTTTTTTAGTTTGTTATTATATTGTCATTGATTTTAATTATATTAATTTTTTAAATATTTTAATAGAAATGATGCTGCTTTTGATTAAAATTATCTTGCTGTTATATTTTCGATTTTGTATACTGTTTTTGAGTATTTTGGATTAAAATACTTAAATATCTTGCTTTTTTTAAAAAATATTTTGCTTTTATAGGTATTTTGCTATAGAAAGAAAATAGATATATAGCTAAAATTTACTTGTATAAAATTATATAAATATGGGGGGTTGGCTTATGTTTTCACATAACTTTGACAAATCAGTGGAGGACATTTTTGAAGATAAAAGATATCCTGAGATAGCACGGCTTTGCCATAACCATGACAATCCGGGATGGACTTATAATTATCACATTCATAAAGATGCAACAGAAATTGTTTATATTGCTGATGGAAAAGCTGAATATACAATTGATATGGCTAAACATGTTTTAAAAAAAGGGCAAATACTTGTTGTTGAGAAAGGTATTGTACACTCTATTACTTCTGATAAGGATGAACCAGTGGATGCATGGACATGTGTTATAAATAATTATAAATTAAAAGATTTTGAAGACGATACACAATTGCTTTTTTCAAATAATTATCAGATAATTTCTGCAGGTGCAAGTGAAAACTTTATAAAATATGCAATGAAAGAAATTTATTTTTTGTGTTTACAAAAAACGCCTCATTCCAATTCTATATGTAATCTTATGGCAGCTGCCCTAGGAGCTGTAGTATTTGAATTATTGCCAAGGAAAGAGGAATTCGAGAAACATACTAAATCCTCTTTTGCTAGAGACATACTTATATACATTGGAGAACACTATAGAGAAGCTATTACACTAAAACAGCTATCAGAGGTTTTTCACATCAGTCCTGGTCATATAAGTCATACATTTGCAAAAGAATATGGGGTTTCCCCTATTAATTATGCAATCGATCTTAAAATGTGTGAAGCTAAATGGCTATTGATTAATACTGAACAGCCTCTTGCTTTTATATCACAAAAAGTTGGTTATGATAATCCTACTCATTTTACAAATATGTTTGTAAAACGTTTAAATTGCTTACCTTTAGCATATCGAAAGCTTTTTGCACAAGAAAGTAAGTAACATTGGTTTTGAAATTAAATAGTTTATTATTAAAATAAAATTACAAGGGAATTGAAAGAAAAACTTTTAAATATTCTCTTGTAATTTTTTTTTATATCATTATTGACAAGTAGGTGAAAATAATGATATGTTCTATATATAGGAACTAAGTTCCGAATAGTGGAACTATTATTAAGATACATTATGACAAAAGGAGGGTTTTTATGAACAGACCAAAAAGAAAAGGAACAAAAGTACCAATTCTCAGTGCAGAAGAAGCTGTGAAGTACATTCCTAATAGTGCTACCATTGGTTTTTGTGGTGCCGGAGGAGGTATATGTGAAGCAACAGAAGTAATTAATGCCCTTGCAAATCGTTATAAGGAAACTTTAGAACCAAAAAATCTAACTTACTATCATGGAACTGGATTAGGTGACAGAGATAATAAAGGAATGTCTCCTTTAGCTCAGCCTGGTATGGTTAAGCGAATTATTGGAGGACATTGGGGACAATCTCCAAGACTTGCAGAAATGGCAGAAAGAAATGAAATAGAAGCATATAACTTTCCTCAAGGTATGATTGCACAATTATTAAGAGCTGCAGCAGCAAAGCAGCCAGGACTTTTGTCTCATGTGGGATTAGGTACTTTTATCGATCCAAGAAATAAGGGTGGCAGACTCAATGATTGTACAAGAGAAGAGTTAATCAAATTAATGGAGTTAGGGGGAAAGGAATATCTTTTTTATCCTACAATCCCCATTGATGTAGCTATTATACGTGGAACAACAGCAGATACTGAAGGTTACGTTAGTATGGAAGATGAAGTTGCGGTTGTTGATGCCTTGGCTATGGCAGAGGCAGCTCATAATAATGGTGGTCTCGTCATCTGTCAAGTACAAAGAGTTGTAGCAGCTAAGACTATTCATCCTAAACTTGTACGTATTCCTGGATACTTTATTGATATCATTGTGGAAGTACCAGATCAGCCTCAGATGTATAATGCACCTGTAAATAAATTTATCTCTGGTGATTATAAGATGGATGAAGGCTCAGTTACACCATTGAAATTGACAGAACGAAAAGTTATTGCAAGAAGAGCCTTATTGGAAGTTAAACCAGGCAACGTTGGTAATGTTGGTGTGGGTATTGCCGATGGAATTGGTGTTGTAGCCAGAGAAGAAGGTATAAGTGGAGATTTTACCTTAACTGTTGAAACAGGACCTATTGGTGGTGCTACAGCTCAGGGAATTTTCTTTGGTGCAAGTATAAATATGCAGGCACTTTTGGATATGCCATCCCAATTTGACTTCTATGATGGTGGTGGCTTAGATGTTTGCTTCTTGAGTTTTGCAGAGCTAGATCAATGTGGAAATGTTAATGTGCATAAGTTTAACGGAAGAATTATGGGAACAGGCGGATTTGTAAATATAAGTCAAAATACAAAAAAAGCTGTTTTCTGTGGTACATTAAAAGCTGGTGGATTAAAAACTTTAGTGGGAGATGGAACTATTAAGATAGCACAAGAAGGTAAGTTTGAAAAACTTGTAAATAAAGTTCCAGAAATTACTTTTAGTGGCAAAGAAGCAGTGAAAAATGGACAGGAAGTTTTGTATATAACAGAGCGTGCAGTGTTCAGACTTACAAAGGATGGTTTAGAATTATGTGAGGTTGCACCTGGACTTGATATTGAAAAGGATGTCATTGCTCATATGGAATTCAGGCCAATAATTTCAAAGGACTTAAAGGAAATGGATAAACGAATATTTGAGTCTGGTCCAATGGGATTAATAAATAAAGAACCATGGAATTTTACAAGGTAATATAGTTCTACTACTTAAATTAAGATATATTTATATGTCCTATCACTTAATGATTAAGCAATAGCTGTACATATATATAAATATACAGTTGAAGTTTTAGAACTCTAAATTAAATATATAAAAAAAGGAGATAATAAAATGAGTGAAAAATTACAACCAAAAGTACCATTTGAAATAGGGGATACATGTACTTATACTAAGACAATAAGCGAATCAGATGTATATCTTTTTGCTGGAATTACAGGTGACTTTAGTCAGATGCATATGAATGAAGCATTCATGAATACAACATCTTATAAAACAAGAATAGTACACGGTGTGTTAACATTTGCGTTAGGTTCTACAGCATCCACTTTAATTCAAACTCAAGCAAAATCACCTATTCCAAGCGTATCTTACGGATATGATAGAGTTCGTTTTATCAAACCAGTTTATTTTGGAGATACTGTAACAGCAAAATACACTATTACTGAAATAGATAATGAAAATCTAAAATCGGTTGCTAAAATTGAAATTACAAACCAACATGGACAAGTAGTTGTTGCAGCAAATCACATATTAAAGTTCTTTCCAATAGAAGAATAATCTTGTAAGAAGTAGTGTTGATACTAAAATTAAATATGAAAGTATTTAAAATAGTGCTGTGTGATTACACAGTCTATTAATAAAATTATTATTGCATGGAGGTTTTTTATGAAAGTTTGCATGTTAGGTTCTGGCTCTCTTGGAAGTTCTATTGGCGGAACACTTGCTGAGGCAGGAAATGAGGTTATATTTATAGATCAGTGGGCGGATCATATTAATGAAGTAAATAAAAACGGTCTTCACATGGTGACAAATCTTGATACAGATCCAGGCAGATTTGTTAAAGTCATAGGTAAAACAAACTATGATGGCATAGGACCAGCTGATTTAGTGATTGTCCTTGTTAAATCTTTTGCTACACGTAAAGCTATTGAAGAAGCAAAAGCAAGTTCTATTATTGGGCCTGATACATTAGTTATGTCTCTTCAAAACGGTTTAGGTAATGAAGAAGAAATCATTGATGTTATAGGTAAAGATAAAGTTATAGGTGGGAAAACCTATGTAGGTGGCGTATTGCTAAAACCAGGTAAAGTATTATCTACAACTCAAGGTAAAAAAACCTATATTGGCGAAATGGATGGAACAATCACTGATCGTATAAAGAAAGTTGCTGAAAACTTGACAAAATCAGGTATTGAGGCAATAGTAAGTGATAACATTCAAGGCATGATATGGGATAAGTTACTTATTAATGTAGCGACAGGAGCAATTAGTGGACTTACTCGTTTACCTTATGGTGGACTTTATGATACATATGAGCATGAAGTACTACCTGAACTAAAAGAAACAGCTTTAGAAGCTATTAATGAAGGTATAAATGTTGCTAAAGCAAATAAAATAAAATTATCAACAGAAAATGCTGAAGAAATTTGGTATAAAGCTTCTGCAGGACTTCCACCTACATTTAAGGCATCAATTTTGCAAAGCATAGAGAAAAGTGCTGTTACTGAAGTAGATTATATTAATGGTTCTGTAGTAAGATGGGGTAAGAGAAGTGGTATTCCAACACCTGTTAATAAAACAATGGTTGCAGGTATAAAAGGATTGGAATTTTGGTTCAAAAATTATCAGAATAAATAGGAAGAATGTAAATGACATATCAACTTTCTACATTGAGCATTAGACTTGTATATAAAAGAAATCTACGAATCCTAAGCGAATGAGATTAGTGTGGTATATTATCCTACTGATGATTCTAATTATGATATGAATAGCTTATAAATGGCGGTGCTATAAGCACCGCTTTCTTGATTAATGAAAAGTCATCTGATATACTAAAGTGTAATTTAGATGATGATAGGAGATTTTAAATTGGAAGGCGAGTCAAAAAATGTAAAAACTATTGAGAAAGCATTTAAAATATTGATGCTATTTGATTGGAATCATAAAGAGTTAACGCTCACAGAAATTGCTAAAAATATGAATATGGCAAAATCAACAGCTTCAAGATTGCTAAATACAATAGTAGATATGGGCTTTTTATGTAAAGATGAGATTAATAATAAGTATTATCTCGGTGGCCGTATTTATTATTTAGGGCAGGTTGCAAAGGAAAATGTTGACATAAGAAAGATATGCCGACCTTATCTTGAACGACTTACAAACTTAACAATGGAAACCTCACATGTGTATGAGTTTCGTGAGTGGGAAAGAATTTGTATTGATCAAGTTATAAGCCCCCAACCAATTAAGCAATCTGTAAAAGTAGGAAGCACAGAGCCTATTTGGTATGGAGCTTCAGGAAAGGCTATTTTAGCATTTATGGATTACACAGTCTGGGAAAAAGCTGCTAAATTATGCTATCCACAAGGTACAGATAAAGAAATAAAAGAATATGTTGAAAATTTGCAGGTAGTGAGAGAACAAGGCTATGCACTACGTGATAATGTACAAAACGATACAGTGGGTTGTATTGCTGCTCCTATTTTTGGTGTACGTGGAGAGGTTGTAGCATCTATAGCTATATCTACACCAGGATTCAGATTTCCCAAGGATTATGGACAATATGTAGAGTATGTTTGTCAAGCAGCTAAGAGAATATCAAGTGAATTAGGTTTTGTATCTGAATCAAAATAGAGTTCAAGTAAAATAAAATGTGATATTCTTTTTTTAAGGAGGTATAGGTATTGAAATTTGGTGTTTGTGTTAATATGTTAAAAAACACACCCACAGATACTGGTATAGGTTTTGTTGAAAAAATCGCTGAATTTGGTTATGATTACATTGAATTACCACTGTATGAAATAATGATGCTCAGTGAAGCTGAGTTTGATGGTTTGAAAGCTAGACTAAAGAGTGCGAGAATACCATGTCGTGTCTGTAACAATTTCTTTCCGAAAAATCTTAAATTGACCGGGCCCGATGTGGATCATAAATCAGTTAGAAAATATCATACAGCAGCCATTAAACGTGCCAGCTTACTTGGAGTTAAGTTTATTGTTTTTGGAAGTCCATGGGCTAAAGCAGTACCGGTTGGTTTCTCAAAAAATGAGGCTTACCAGCAGTTGGTTGAGTTGAACAAGGAAATTGCTAGTGTTGCAGCAAAATACAATATTGTTATTGCGCTAGAGCACAATAACAAAGCAGAGACCAATATTCTCAATCAGTTGCATGAAGTTGGAAAGCTGGCAGAATGCGTAAATCATCCCAATATTAAAGTACTTGTAGATTATTTCCATATTGCTGCAGAAAATGAACCAATATTGAATGTTGTACATTATGGAGCAAATATCGTTCATACGCACTTTGCCAGATATGAAGGACGCCGTTATCCGAAAGATATGTCTGAAGATAAGAATTACCAGACGTTCATTAATGCTCTGAAAAGAATTCATTATGATGGTGGAGTAAGCATTGAAGCATATTCGGATGATTTCGATTTGGATGCTCTTGCAACGCTTAAGTTTTTTAAGGAAAATTTTAAGTGAAAACAAAATTTATAAAAATTAATAATATTATTAATCGCAAAAAACACTGTATTATTCAAATGAATTTTACAGTGTTTTACGTTGTAATTCAAAATCCTTTTTATCTACAAATGCGTTATAAGCTAATCCTAATAAAACTAGAACTCCACCAAGAACTTTTCCTGTTGAAAGAACATGTAATGTGAAATAATCTATGATTATTCCAGCAAAAAGTTGCCCGATAAATAAAAGTATTGTGGCATATAAAGCAGAGATTTTTGGGGTTATGTAGCTAGAAATTCCTACAACAACTACTCCCATAGCACCACCAATATATGCATATACAGGTAAGCCTAAAAATTTATCAGGAGAATATCTTAAGGTATTACTGCTAAACATAAAGAAAACTGCCGAAGTTATTAAGCCCGTTAAATAGTTATAGAATGTGCCAGGTAAAATACCTATTTTATTAGCTAAATTTGAGTTTATAATTCTACCTAAAACGTTGGTTAGTCCACTTGCCAAAGCAAGGATTATATTTAATATCATTATAATTCTCCTTCCTAATAAATTGTCATTACAACAAGGCCTATAACCATTATTACAAATCCAATTAATTTTTTATTATTAAATTTCACAACTTCCATTCCGAAAAGTCCATAGTGATCTATTATAATTGAAGTAACTCCTTGTCCAAAAAGGCCTAATGCAACAGATAGAGATGCTCCGAGAGCTATCATTGAAGAATTACAGAATAGAACTGTGAAAACCCCTATAAAACCAGCCGTATATGTAAATAGAGATATTGATCTATCAAAAGGAATTTTCAACCTTTTAACAGCTAGCACAAGTAAAATTGCAATTAGTCCAACAATATGAATTATAATAGCTGAAGAGTAGTTTCCAAAATTTTTTGAAATTATTGTGTTAAAGCTTACCATTATAGTAACTAAAATACCTGTTAAAATTGATAAAAGATTGTACATTATATTATGACCTCCTAAAATAACTAATATTAAATTACCATAATAACAAAATTCAATACTATGACATATGTCATATATGATGAAATATATGTTATATTTATATAGTGGAGCAATGTAAGTTTTTTGATTAAGCTTATTGGTTAAAAATTCCGTCATATAATGAGATGGTAAAGGTGAGATGTGATGATAGAAATTATTGATGATGTTAAGATTGATTATTATGTTAAAAAATACAATCTAAATGACATGTTTACAGATAATATGCAAATGTATATGAAACTTTGGAAATTTAATAAAGGAGAACATATTTGTAGGTCAGATGAAAATATAACTAAATTATATTTTTTAGTATTAGGAAGGGCAAAGGTCTACACTATATTAAGTAATGGTAAACAGTTATTGCTTAGTTTTAATGATCCTTTAGAGGTGATTGGGGATCTTGAATGTATAAAGTTAAATAAATTTCATTGCAATATACAGGCTATTCAGGAAACTCATTGTATATCTATTGATTTAAATATTATTAGAGAGTGTTTAATGGATGATGGTAGGTTTTTAAGATACATTATAAATAGTTTAGGTAAAAAACTTACTCGAAATACAAATAATAATTCAATAAATCTTTTGTACCCTTTGGAAAATAGATTAGCAAGCTATATTTTAGCTATATCTATTAATGATGAAGGTGAAGAGACTAAAATCATACAGGATTGTAATTTAACAGAAATGTCAGAGCTATTAGGAACAAGTTATAGGCATTTATTAAGAACATTAAATAAATTTATTGAAAGAGGAGCAATTGAAAAGAAAAATGCAAACTATGAGATAGTAAGAAGAGATATTTTAATAGGTTTAGCAGGAGATTTATATGAATAAGGTGTAATAATGTGTTAAACTTGAAAATTAGTCATAAAAATGAGGTGAAGTATGAGTATAGTAAAAAAATATGAAGAATTAACTAAGAAAGAAGCTGAAACTAATCCCGAAAAAGCATACAAGATGATTAAATTAGGTCTTTTTTTGGAAAAGCAAATAGTAAAATTATCATCTAAGGAAGTTCCTAAAGCTTATACAAAGTTAAGTTTAATAGCTATTAATTCAATCTTAAGAGCTTTAAAGGAGCCAGAGAATTCTGCATGGATTAATATTTTTACTCCAGTAGAAATATTGCAGTGCTTTGATATAAATCCTTTATCAATAGAATGTATGGCATGTTTTATGTCAGGATTTGAATGTGAAGATTTTGTAAATGAATATGCTGAAAATATAGGTATAGCTGAGACTTTGTGCTCTTATCATAAAGGTTTTATTGGAACAGTTGAAAGTGGAATACTTCCCAAACCTAAATTTGCATTTACGACATCTACTTGTTGTGATGGTAATGTTAATACAATACGTTACCTTGCAAAAAAACATAGTTTAGATTCATATATATTGGATATTCCTTATGAATATTCTTTAAAAAGCGAAAAATATGTTGTAACCCAATTGAAAGAAATGATTGATATGCTTGAAGAAAAGAGTGGTAAAAAATTTGATGAGGATAAGTTAAAGGAAATATTAAAAAGGGAAAATGAATCTAAGAAGTTTTTTAAAGAATACTTAAAATATCAAAGGACAAAGTATTACCCAAGCTCTTTAACTTTACATATGTACATGCTCTTTGCAGCTCATGTAGGAATAGGAACTAAAGAAATTTATGATTTTTACAAACTATTAGCTGAGGATATAAAAAAGTATCCTGAAAGTGAAGGAGTAAAAATGTTTTGGGTTCATCTTTTACCATATTATCAAGAAACAATGAAAGAATATTTTAATTTTAATCCTAAATACCAAATTCAATCTTACGATATAAACTTTGATTATATGGAGGAATTAGATATAGAACATCCACTTGAGGCATTAGCTAAAAAGCTTATTTTAAATATATATAATGGTCCTTATGAAAGAAAGATTAAAGCAATTGAAAAGGCTGTTGATACTCTTCAATCCGAAGCAGTCATTCATTTTTGTCACTGGGGCTGTAAACAGTCTTCAGGTGGAGTGATGCAGCTTAAACAAACTATGAAGGAAAAAAGTATACCGATGCTTATTTTAGATGGTGATTGTATGGACAGACGAAATTGTCATGATGGCCAGTTGAAAACAAGATTAGAAGCATTTTTAGAAATACTGAAGAATAAGGAGGCGAGTAGATGATTGGATATGCATGCAAATATACACCTTTAGAAATATTTACAAGTTTGGGAGTCCAGGTAAAGAAAATTGAACCTAATGTGACAAGTTATGATAAAGCAGAAACCATAATGCATACTAATTTATGTTCTTATGTTAAGGGTGTAGTAGAAGATGTGATTATTAATGATTATGAAGGGATAATATTAACTAGCTGCTGTGACAGCACCAGAAGGCTTTATGATACATTAAAAGATAATTTCCAAGACAAATTTATTTATATATTGGATTTACCAAGAAAAGTGAATGAAGAAGCTATAAAAATTTATGAAGATACAGTTAAAGAAATGATATATGATTATGAAAGATTTAGCGGGAAAAGCTTTGATGAGAAAAAACTTAAAGAAGTATGTGATTCTTTAAAGATACCATCTATTAAGACTTCAAAAGGGTTAAATATAGGATTAATGGGTGCAAGGTGTAATGATGGGATAATTGAATTAGTTAAGAAATATGATGCTAATGTATTATTTAATATTTCATGCACTGGAGATGAACGTAAATACAACTTAAAAGGTGAAAATATATATCATGAATATATAAAAGAATTGTTAAGCAAATTTCCATGTTTGCACATGACAGATATTGGTGAAAGAAGTGATTTTCTTGAGAAGCAGAAGGAAAATTTAGATGGAATCATTTATCATACGGTTAAATTCTGTGATATTTATGCTTATGAATATGCAGATATTAAAGAAAATTATGATGTTCCTTTATTAAAAGTAGAAACAGATTATACTAAGCAGTGTGAAGGACAAATAAAAACAAGAGTTCAAGCTTTTATTGAAGCATTAAAGGTTAAAAATGAAATAGGTGATGATATTATGGGAAAAAATATTAAACAAAATAGTGAAAAGAAAAAATATATAATGGGAATTGATAGTGGTTCAACATCAACTAATGCCGTTATTTTAAACAATGATAAGAAAATTGTGGCTTATACTGTAGTAAGAACTGGAGCTAAAAGCAGCGAGAGTGCTAAAAGAGCCTTAGATGAAGTGTTAAAAAAGGCTGGACTAGATAGGGAAGAGCTTTCATTAATTGTATCTACAGGGTATGGAAGAGTTAGTATAACTTTTGCAGACAAGGAAGTAACAGAGATAAGCTGCCATGGAAAAGGTGCTCACTATATAAATCCTAAAATCAGAACAATAATAGATATTGGTGGTCAAGACAGTAAGGTTATTAAGCTAAATGAAAAGGGTGAAGTAATTGATTTTGTAATGAATGATAAGTGTGCTGCAGGAACAGGAAGATTTTTAGAAATGATGGCTAGGACATTGGAAATAGATATAAAAGATATGGGACCAGAATCTTTAAAATGGAAAGAAGATATAAAAATAAGCAGTATGTGTTCTGTTTTTGCTGAGTCAGAAGTAATTTCACTTATTGCACAAAATAAAGAAAAAGCTGATATTATTCATGCTTTGAATCAATCTATATCCAGTAAAACTAATGCTCTCCTTGGAAGAGTAGGGAGAGAAAGTGAATTTATGATGACAGGGGGAGTAGCCCAAAATATAGGAGTTGTAAAAGCTTTAGATGAAAGAATAGGGGAAAAATTATTTATTTCAGATGAACCAGAAATAGTTGGAGCAATTGGAGCAGCATTATTTGGATTTGAGGATATTGGCTAAAGATAATTAATACTAGAACATTTATTTATAATCTTCAATCAAATATCAATATACATTCTACAGTATATACTAAAGATTTTAATGTTTCCATATTTTTTATTATCACTGTTCAGGTTTATTCTACATATTATACACCAAGAAGTTATTAGGGGGGAATAAAGATGAGCAGAAATCGTATGAGTAGTTCAGTTAATATAGATAATGAAAAAGTTGAACCAGTAGAGAAAGTAGAAAAAGAAAAAGAGAAAGAAAAAGTGGATCAGTGTGAAGGTAAGATAAAGACTGTTGAAGAATATCTTAATGCTATAGATAGTGTTTATAAAAAATTCTGGGGAGAAGTTCAGAATGATAACACGATTAAATATAACTCCAAAATATGGTATAGGGGTGTTAGAGATCAGGATTATGATATGTTGCCTTCTATTTCTAGAAATGATTTGAATGTTAATTATGAGACAATATTTTTATCAAAGTTTAAATCAAAAGCAATACCTTATTTAGGACAATCACCATCATATCCTTTTTCAGAAGGACTTACTGGTTATTGGGACTGGATGTTTTTAATGCAACATTATGGTGTACCTACAAGACTTATGGATTGGTCTGAGGATGCATTAGTTGCACTTATTTTTGCTATTAATTTAGATGCAACACCCAAAGAATTGGCTAAAGATCCTGCAGTTTGGTGTTTGAATCCAATTAAATTAAATGAAGCTTTTAAGTTTAATAATCTCTATCCTTTAGGATATATTCCTAATGTAGAGGAAAAAGAAGTATATGAGATGTTTGGACCAGAACAAAGTGGATTTGTTAATAGAAAGCCTTGTGCAGTGTATGGGCCTTTGAATAGTCCAAGAATTGTGGCTCAGAAAGGAGTATTTACAATTTTTCCATATACCAATAATATGACTGAGTTTGATAAACTTCCAGATAGTTCTGATTATATGGAGGAACTTATAATATGCAAAGATTCAAGAGAAGATATTACAGAACAACTTAGAAAATATGGGATAAACTATGCTCAATTATTTCCTGAAATTGAATATGTTTCAAAGGAAATATTTGAAGAGGGATATTAGGATGAAATTGATGCATCAATTCAAGCATTCTATTTTTTACAAGATTATTATAAATTGGAATGAAAAAGAGCAAAATGATATCACTGCTTAAAGAAATTTTGTCCAAAGATGTTTTTTAATATATTGATTAAAAAGTTATAAAATGTCAATATGTGATATTTTGTGGCTTTACTTTTTTCAATTTATAAATTATAATATAATTAAACTATTAAAAAGCTATGAGAGGAAAGAAGTAGGTCAGTTTCATGTTAGTAAGAGAGTATCTGGTTGGTGAGAAGATGCAAATGCACTGATTCGAAATACATCCTGGAGCTGCTGCCTGAATTATAGTAAGGTTTGACGGAGACGCCCGATATAGCGTGAGAGTGTGATTGCACTCAGTGAGGGAAATTCTGTGAGGAATTTCTAAGTCAGAGGTGGTACCGCAATTTTTGCCTTCTGTTCCAATTGGAACAGAAGGCTTTTTTATTAAGCAGACATCCAAAATCTATGATTTTGAAATGATTGCTTACTCATCTCAATATAAGAATGATGAGTTCAGTATTAAATATTTGATAGGAGTTGTTACAATGAAAATTTATGATGAACTAGTAGCTCGTGGTTTGATTGCCCAGGTTACTGACGAAGATGAAATTAAAGAGCTTATTAATAATGGTAAAGGAATTTTTTATATTGGCTTTGATCCAACTGCTGACTCTTTGCACGCAGGTCATTTCATGGCTCTTTGCCTTATGAAACGATTACAAATGGCTGGGAATAAACCTATAGTTCTTTTAGGTGGCGGAACTGGCCATGTAGGGGATCCGTCTGGACGTACTGATTTGCGTACTATGATGACACCTGAAATAATTCAGCATAATTGTGATTGTTTTAAAAAACAGATGGAAAGATTTATTGAATTTGGTGATGACAAGGCAATCATGTTTAACAATGCAGAATGGCTTTTAAAATTGAATTACATTGAAGTGCTTCGTGAAGTAGGAGTTTGGTTTTCTGTAAATAATATGTTACGTGCAGAATGCTATAAGCAGAGGATGGAAAAGGGTTTGTCTTTTTTAGAATTTAATTATATGATTATGCAGTCCTATGATTTTTATCATCTTCACAAAAATTATGGCTGTAATATGCAGCTTGGTGGTGATGATCAATGGTCTAATATGTTGGGAGGTACGAAACTTATTCACAATAAGTTAGGTGAAGATGCATATGCTATGACAATTACATTGCTTATGAATTCTGAAGGTAAAAAAATGGGAAAAACTGCAAATGGTGCTGTATGGCTTGATCCTAATAAAACATCACCTTTTGAATTCTTCCAGTATTGGCGTAATATTGCTGATGCTGATGTTCTCAAGTGCATACGTATGCTTACCTTCTTGCCACTTGAACAGATTGATAAAATGGACAAATGGGAAGGAAGTAAGTTGAATGAGGCCAAGGAAATATTGGCATATGAATTGACTAAGCTTGTTCATGGTGAAGAAGAAGCTGAAAAGGCAAAAAATGCTTCTCATGCTCTTTTTGCAGGTGGTACAGATGATTCTAATATGCCAACTACTGAAATTTTAGATGACCAGCTAAACGGCGGTGTTATTACTATTTTAGATTTAATGGTAGCATGTGGTTTAACTGCATCTAAGAGTGAGGCAAGACGTTTAGTTCAACAAGGTGGTGTATTTGTTGGTGATGATAAAGTTAATTCTATTGATTGTAATATTACTTTAGAACAACTAAAAAATGGTGTTAAAATACGTAAAGGTAAAAAGACTTACCATAAGGCTCTGATGAAGTAAATTAGATAAAAGACAATTAAAAAAATTAGTTGATATTAACATAACAAAAATGTAATGTTAATGAAATATATTTAAATTGATGATATGAGAAGAATAATATAAAATAAATTACATGAAATAAAGTTAATATTAATTATTAGTATTAACTTTATTTCATAGAAGAAGATTTAGCAAAAGTACAGGAATGGGGTTGTATATATGCAAAAAGCTTTGTTTAAAATTAGGATTAAAAATTGACATTGCTTCTGATGTTAATAAAGGAACTAAAGTTACATTAGTATTTCCTATGTCAAGTATGACAACTTTTACATGTGATTGATAATATATTTATTAAAGTTAAATATTAATTTTATGAGGAGGAATTAGTATGGAAAATAATAAAAAAGTTTTAAGTCTTATTCATAGTGATTTTGAGGATTTAGAATTTTGGTATCCTATTTTAAGGCTTAAGGAAGAAGGAGTAGAAGTAATTGTAGCTGGTGAAAAAGCTGATGAAAAATATATTGGTAAGTATGGAGTTCCTGCACACTCAGATTGTGCTTTTTCAGAAATAAATGTAGAAGAATTTGATGGTATTTTGATACCAGGAGGATGGGCTCCAGATAAACTAAGAAGATTTCCAGAAGTTATAGACATAGTAAGAAAGATGAATGATGAAAACAAGGTAGTAGGACAAATATGTCACGCTGGATGGGTAGCAATTTCAGCAAAGATTTTAAAAGGAAAAAAGGTTACAAGTACGCCTGGAATAAAGGATGATATGGAAAATGCAGGTGCAACCTGGATTGATGAAGCTGTAGTTGTAGACAAGAATCTTGTTTCCAGCAGACGACCAATGGATTTACCTTTATATATGAAAAAATATATTGAAGTTTTGAATAAGTAGGTTATAATAAATTCTCCAAGAAGTTTCTTTGGAGAATTTTTTTATGACTATAAAAAAGTTCTACATGTTTGTAATAAATATTTAGTATAATAGTTGTACGAGGTGAGTTCTTTGAAGGTAAGCAATCTTTTAAGCTTTATGTTATTAGTATCTGCACTAGTATTGTTTTTTTTAGGGTATTTTGCATGTAAAAGTGATAAGAAATATGTTGTTATATCTTTGATTCGCATATTAAAATTTAAATTTTTAAAGCGTACACCAATTGAACTAGAGAAGGTTTTTTCTAATATGCTGAATGGAGTTATAATATTAGATTCTGAAAATAATATAGTTAATTTTAATAATGCATCAAAAAATATTATTTCAGAATTGAAGTATTTAGAAGTAGGCCATAAAAAGATTGATGAAGTATTGAAAGACCATAATACATTACTAAATGCAGTGAATGATGGCTTTAGTAATGAAAGTTTAATAACAACAAAAGGTAAAGATCATTTAATATACTATAAGGTTAATATTAATAGTATATATGAAAATACTGGTGAAATTATTGGCAAAACACTTATTTTTATAGATGTTACAGAGCAAAAAAGAAATATAGAGAAAATAAATAAGTTATTAAAGTTAAAAGAAGTTATGCTTGATATTGGGTATTCTATTAATGAAATATCAGATATTAATGATTTACTTCAATTAATATTAGATAAGCTTATCAATTGTATTGATGAGAAGAGAAATGGTTCAATATTACTTTTAGATGAGGATGAAAATTTAAAGATAGTTGCATCTAAAGGTTATAATTCTGAAGATATTAAAAAATATGTAGTTAACTTTAAAGAACGTTTTAAATGGAGTGATGGTGAAGAAAGTATAAACAAAACAGTTATTTACAATAATGTAGATAAAATAAAAAATATAATTATGCTAGATACAGCAGAAGGAAAAAAAATAAAATCTGTAATTAGGTCACCTATTATTATAAATAATGAGTTGTATGGCTTTCTAAACATTGACAGTACATCTAATAATATATTTGATGAAGTATACTTGGAATTAATGGAATATATGGCAAGTCAGATTTCTATTGCAGTTACAAAGCATAAACTTTATGAAAAAACTGTATATCTATCTAGATATGATAAGTTAACTAATGTATATAATAGAAGCTATTTTGAACAATTACTTTATGATAATATCAATGATAACATAAATAAAAAAGAATTTTTTGTAGTGGTTTTTGATTTAAATGGACTAAAATTTGTTAACGATAGTTATGGTCATTTAGCTGGAGATGAATTAATTAAAATATTTTCAAAACGATTGAGTGAATTAGCTGGTGCTTCAGATATTATAGGAAGATTTGGGGGAGATGAATTTATTGGAGTTTTCTTTAATTTAGATTTTGAAAATTTAATTGATAAATTTGAAGAATTAGTTAAACACTTTAAAAATAATCCAATAAATTTTGGCAAAGACAAAATTATTTGCAGTTATAGTTATGGTATTGTGAACTTTCCAAGAGACGGAGTGGAAATTAATGAACTGATAAAAATTGCGGATAATCGTATGTATGAATATAAGAGTAGGATAAAAAAGGTAGGAATAATGAAAAAATCCATCACCAAGTTGCGGTATTAATACTACTTTAAAGAATAATCAAGAGGTAAATTTATTGAAATACTTACAAAAGCCTTAGAAGAGAAGGGCATAATTATAGATATGGTTGGAATAAAGACATCAGAAACAGAAAAAGCATTAATAGATGTAAAAAGATTATTGAATATAAGATAAATTATATAGTGTAGGAATGGTTCCAAGTCAATACTTTAAGGAAATAAAAAAATAATAATAGCTTTAAGTTTGTATAGTCTCTTAAGTGAGACTATTTTTTTACATAAAAAATGTATTGACATATATATCATAATATCGTAATATATAAATATAAAGATTGAAGCTGGATTCGAAAATGTGTTGTTATACACAATTTGATGTGAATAGTTGTTAATTCAGCATGTTTTCATACTTATAAAAATTATAAGCTAGGCAGAAATTAATTATATAAATATTGATTGAAATAAAAAATGTGAAAGAAAGGTGATATTATTATGATTAAAGTTACTAAAAAAGCAGCTGAAAAATTTAATGAAATCAGAAAAAAAGCTAAAAATCCTGAAAATGCAATATTAAGAGTTGTTTTTGCAGGTTATGGATGAGGTGGTCCAAAATTGCAGTTAACTCTGGATGAGTCAAAAAATAACGATGATATAATTGTTAAATCAGAAGGTATAAATGTTGTTTATAGTTCAGATTTGAAGGAATATGTGGATGAATCAACTATTGATTATTCAACTGGTTGGTTTAGACGAGGGTTTACTATACTTGGAGGCAATGCTTCTTCATGCTAAAGAATGAAGAAAATATTAAATAAAATGAAAAGTTATACTTGAAAGGAAGGTTTTTAGTTATGGCAAAAATAATAAATAGTAGTGAATTTCAAAAGGATGTTTTAAATAGTAATGAAACAATATTAGTGGATTTTTTTGCAGAATGGTGTGGACCATGTAAGATGGTATCTCCAGTCTTAGAAGAATTAAGTACAGAGTTTGAAGGAAAGGCTAAAATATTTAAAGTTGATGTTGATAAAAGTGGTGATTTGGCAGGAAAATATGGAATTACAGGTGTACCAACATTAATAATTTTCAAAGATGGTAAAGCAGTTGATAAGATGGTAGGTTTTCAACCTAAGGAAATACTTAAAGCTAGATTGCAGCAGTATTAAAATTAGGATGAACAACTATTTATTGCAAAGTTATAATAAGTAAATAATAAAAGAACAATTTGACACAAGAGTATGTAAGCGAATTAGCTTTCAACTATACTCTTGTGTTTTCTTTTATAATTGCTTTTGTGATGGAAGTTTATGATTACTATATATTTGCATATATTACAGATAAAATTATTTCATCTATTGAAAAAGAAAGAATTTATAAAAATATTAAAAGTTTTGAATAGATATTTTTGGAGTTTAAAATCAAGTGATTTTTATACTGAGGTGGGAGTATTAGCAATGATAGTAATTGTATAAAATTTTAGATAGTAAGCAGTTGTACAAAATTTAGTATTTTTTATTATGTATGGTATAATAACTACTGAGAATTAATGTGATGTATTTATTAAACATAAATGTAAAACAATTTTATGATTAAAAAAACAGGAGGACTATATGAATGTTAGAATTAAAAAATCTATCTTTAGAATTAGAAAATGATAATAAAAAAGTTAATATTCTACAAAATATAAATCTGAAGTTTGAAAAAAATAAAATATATGCAATTACTGGTCCAAATGGTGGCGGTAAATCATCTCTAGCCAAAACAATAATGGGAATATATAAGACTACTTCTGGAAATATATTATTAGATGGAGAGGATATTACAAATTTAAATATTACAGAGAGAGCTAGACAAGGTGTAGGATTTGCTTTTCAGCAACCGGCAAGATTTAAAGGAATAAAAGTAAATGAATTATTAAACTTAGCTGCAAAGGATAATGAAGTAAACATATGTAAATTGCTTTTAGATGTAGGACTTTGTGCTCAAGATTATGTGAATAGAGATGTGGATTCCAGCCTTTCTGGAGGAGAACTTAAGAGAATAGAAATAGCAACTATACTTGCTAGAAATCTTAAAGTGGCATTATTTGATGAACCAGAAGCAGGAATAGATTTATGGAGCTTTAAAAAATTAGTTGAAACTTTTGAAAATATGAATAGAAAGCAAGAAACAACTATAATTATAATATCTCATCAAGAGAGAATTTTAAATTTAGCAGATGAAGTTATTATATTGTCAGATGGTACAATTAAAGAAATAACTTCAAAAGAAAATATACTTGCACAAATAATAAAAAATGACAGTTGTAATTGTGGTGAAACTTGTGAAAAAGGGAGGACTTTTTAGATGTTGGATGCGTTAGATAAAAGTATGTTAGATCAAATGTCAGGACTTCATGAATTGCCAATCGGTGCTTATAATATAAGAAAAAATGGAGAAAAGGCTGCAAGAAACACTACAGCAAATATAGACATAGTAACAAAAGAAGATAAACCTGGTATAAATATAATAGTAAAACCTGGGACTAAAAATGAAAGTGTACATATACCTGTAATTATAACACAGGAAGGCTTAAACGATGTTGTATATAATACTTTTGAAATTGGTGAAGGATCAGATGTGCTTATAGTAGCAGGCTGTGGTATACATAATCCAGGTGATACAAAATCTCAACATGATGGAGTTCATGAATTTTTTATTAGAAAAGGTGCTCGTATAAAATATGTAGAGAAACACTTTGGAGAAGGTAATGGAAATGGTGAAAGAGTATTGAATCCTAAAACAATAATCGAGGTTGAAGAAGGAGGATATGCAGAACTAGAATTAATTCAAATAAAAGGGGTAGACAGTACTAAAAGGGATACAGAAATAAAACTTCATAAAGATGCTAAAGTTGTAGTAATAGAAAGACTTCTTACATATAAGAATCAAGATGCAGAGTCTATAATAAATGTAGAAATGGTAGGGAAAGACTCTTCTGCACAAATAATTTCTCGTTCTGTAGCTAGAGATGATTCAAGGCAAATGTTTCATTTAAATATGTCTGGATATGAAAGATGTAGAGGTCATATACAATGCGATTCCATAATAATGGATAAAGCTAGAGTAGAATCTATACCTAAAATATCAGCATTCCATTCAGATTCTCAACTTATACATGAAGCTGCCATAGGAAGAATTGCTAACGACCAGCTCATAAAGCTTATGTCTTTAGGACTTTCAGAAAAAGAAGCAGAAGACACGATATTAAATGGATTCCTAAAATAGAGGACAATTGACAGAGGACAATGAAGGTGAGTTTTCCTCCTTACGTCAGAAAACTAATTTATCTGATGGCTACCTACACTTTCCTTTGTCAATTGTCATCTGTCCTCTGAGAAAGTTGCTTTCCTTAAAAAATTCCCATTATAAAATGCTGTACTCCAAGTGAAGTAAGTGCTAAAACAACCCAACATGTAAAACCTAATACAATTGGTCTTACACCATTCTTAACAAGTTCTACAATATTAGTATTTAATCCTACAGACACCATTGCCATTACAATTACGAATTTTCCAGCTTCTGATAAAAACTTAGTAAGTGCAGCTGGTATAGGAATAAATGTGTTTATTACAGAGGCAGCTACAAATCCAAGTACAAACCAAGGGAATATTTTGCTAATACTGTAAGATCCTTTTTTACCTTTAGATTCTTTTTTAGAAGTATAAATAGCAAGTGCCAAAGTAATTGGAACAATTGCTAAGGTTCTTGTAAGTTTTACTATAACTGCAAGATTACCTGCTGCAGTGCTGTAAGAATAGCCAGCAGCTACTACAGATGAAGTATCATTAACAGCTGTTCCGGCCCAAAGTCCAAAGCATTGATTGCTCATGTTAAATAAATGACCAAGGAATGGAAACAAAAAGGCTGCAATAGCATTAAAAAGAAATATGGTTGATATAGAATGAGCTACTTCTTGCTCATTTGCATTAATAACTGGAGCTGTTGCTGCAATAGCGGAACCACCACATATGGAAGAACCAACACCAATCAAGGCTGCTGTTTTCCCATTTATTTTTAATAATTTACCTGCAATATAAGCAGTAATGAATGCTGCTGTTAGTGTAAAAAGCATTAAAAGAATTGTTTGCTTTCCTACTTTAAAAACATTGAAAAGATTCATGCCAAATCCCATAAGAATAATTGAATATTGAAGTAACTTTTTTGCAGTAAAGGTTACTCCTGTATTAAAATAGCTTGGTCTTTTCCAAAAGGCTAAAATCATTCCAAATAAGATGCCAAGTACAGGGCTTCCTATAATAGGAAAAGCATTTCCAATTATCCATGCTGGAATTGCTATAATTAGAGCAAGTATAATCCCATATAATTTGTTATTTGTTGTTTTCATAATATCTCCTCCGATCTGTTTCTTATGATACACCTTGACATTGTATAAGTAAAATATTATTATTTAATCAATATAATAAGTATATACTAATGTATAAGGAGAATATTATGACTTTAAGACACTTTAAAATATTTGTTGCTGTATGTGACAAAATGAACATGACGAAGGCTTCTGACACATTATTTATGTCTCAATCGGCAGTTAGCCAGGCAATTTCTGAACTTGAAAATCACTATGGGCTGCGCCTTTTTGAACGGCTTTCGAAAAAACTTTATATAACTCAGGCAGGAGAAAAATTGCTCAGCTATGCTAGATATATTATTAAATTAAATATAGAGCTTGAAAATGAAATGAAAACTCTGAATGAAAAAGGATCTATACGTATTGGTGCAAGTGTTACCGTTGGAGCTTATGTACTTCCTAAACTTGTTTCACATTTTCAAAGAGAAAATACTGAAGTTGATATACAAGTGTATGAAGAAAACACTACGAAAATTGAAAAAATGCTTCTTCATGATGAAATTGATTTAGCACTTGTAGAAGGAGAAACAACAAATTCAGATATTATAAACAAGCCATTTATGAATGATGAACTTGTACTTATTTGTGGATCTAATCATAGATTTTCAAAACTATCTTACATTGAACCTCATGAGCTTGAAAATGAAAAGTTTATTATTCGTGAAGAAGGAAGCGGAACGCGTAAAACCTTTGAGGATAAAATGATAGAAAACCAATTAACATGGCAAGTTGCCTGGGTTTGTAATAATACTGATACTATAAAAACTGCAGTTGTAGAAGGGTTAGGAGTTTCAGTGATTTCAAGAAATTCAGTAATAAATGAATTAGATTCTAGAATTCTTTGTGAGATACCTATAAAAGGTATAAAATTTAAAAGACAGTTTAAAATCATATATCATAAGAACAAATATTTGACAGAAATAATGCAGCGTTTTATGAATTGTTGTGAAGTAAAGTATAAATAAATTCTAGAAGTTATTTGACAATTAACTTATTGCCAAAACGGTTGAAACATATATAATTATATTATAAATAAAAAAGTATTAAAAGAAATGTTAATAATTAGGTTAATTTCAGGTAAAAAAAATCAATCGATGTATTAAGAAGGTACACGATATATGAAAAGAGGAGTATAGAAATGCATCCAATACTATTCAAATTTGGTTCAATTACTATATACAGTTATGGCCTTATGATAGCCATAGGTATAATAGCTGCATTGCTGCTATCAACATACAGAGCGAGGAAATTAGGTTTTAACGAAGATGTAATTATAGACTTAGGCATATATGGAATAATAGGAGGTTTTATCGGATCTAAACTTTTATTTTGGATGGTAGAATTCCAAAATGTAATTCATGACCCTAAATATATTTTTGAAACGTTAACTAGCGGATTTGTAGTATATGGAGGTATAATGGGAGGTATTTTAACAGGATATGCCTATTGTAAAAAAAAGAAGTTAGATTTTTGGGGCTATTTAGATTTAATAGTACCAGCAATTGCGTTAGCTCAAGGTTTTGGAAGAATAGGATGCTTTGAAACAGGCTGCTGCTTTGGAAGAGAAACGGATAGCATTTTGGGGATAGTGTTTCAAAAATCTTTATATGCACCAAATGGAGTACCACTAATACCTACACAGCTTTTTTCAAGTGCGGGAGATTTTATAATAGCAGGTATACTTCTTTATTACTCATCAAAGTCTAAAAGAAAGGGACAAGTGTCAGGACTTTATATGATTTTATATAGTATAGGAAGATTTATTATTGAAATATTTAGAGGAGACCAAAGAGGTAATGTTGGATTTTTATCAACTTCACAATTTATTTGTATATTTATATTTTTTATAGGTATTTATGTTTTTGGTTTTGCTAATAAAGAAAAAAATGATTAGTTGATTTCATAAATTTTAAAATAGTAATACATGATATAAGATCAAGCTGTAAAAGTACATTATAGCTTGATCTTTTGCATTTGAATATTTAATTATAAAGCATATATAAAAAGTTATTTAAAAATAAAGTCATAAATTATACAAAAAACTTATTGCCAAAATGGTTAAAAGTTGTATAATGAAGTTATGACAAATATGTAAAAAAGGAGGTTTATATGAAGAAAATTTTAAGAGAATTGTCAAATAGAGAATTAGAAACTCTAAATATAATTCAAAAAAAAGGTTTGATTACAAAGAAAAGTATACAAGCTATAACAGATATGACATTGACTACTTTAAATAGAGTAATGAAAAGTCTTGAAGATAAAAAATTAATAGCTGAGGCAGGCATATCAAAGTCAACAGGAGGTAGAAAGGCAGTAAAATATAGTGTGGCAGAAAATGGGCTATATGCTATAGGAGTCGATATATCAAGAACTTATGTAAGAATAATTATATTAAATTTGAAAATGACAATTTTAGCAAAAGAAGAGTTTTTTATGAATGATACTTTTTCTCCAGAGAAAACTGTTGAAAAAATTGGAAATTTAATAAATGAAGAATTATTAAAATTGTCAATAGATAAAAATGAGGTATTAGGTATAGGTATAGGCACTGTAGGACAATTGGATAGAGAAAAAGGTATTATGCTAAATCCTGAAAATTTTTTCAATGAAGATTGGGGTAATGTTCCTATAAGAGATATGTTGGAGAAGAAAACTTTACTTCCATGTTTCATAGATAATGGAACTAATGCTGCTGTTTTAGCTGAGTACCTATTTGGCAAAGGAAAAGATTTAAAAAATGTTGTATATATACATTGTGGAATTGGAATAAGATCAGCAGTTATAAATAATGGAATTATTATTAGAACTATGAGGGATTCAGAAGATTCATTTGCACATATGGTTATAGACTTCAATGGTGAAAAGTGTAGTTGTGGTAATAAAGGATGCTTGGAGAGTTATTCATCTATTAATGCAATAGTTAAAAGTTTTAATTCAACATTAAAAAATAATAGTGATAGTGTAAATGAAGAAATAAAAGAAGAAGATTATAAGAAAATATTAGAGCTGGCAGTGCATAATAATAAAACTGCTGTAGAAATTATTAATAAAGGTGCTGAAATTCTAGGGGTCGGACTTGCCAATATGGTGAGAATATTAAATCCTCAATTAGTGATTTTATATGGAACTTTAATTAAAAATTATAAATTGTATTACAATAAATGTATTGATGCATTTAATAAAAATAACTGCTTAAATAATGAGGTTATATTTAGTGATGGAGGTGAATTTAAAGAAAATGCCATAGCAGTCGGTTCAGGATTAATAGTAATAGAAAATTATCTAAAAAAAACAGGCATTGGGGGAAAGTAAAATGGTTATAATAGCTTTAAAAATATTTATCATATCAATTATAGCAGGAGTATTAGGTTCAATTCTTGGACTTGGAGGTGGCATTATAATTACACCAGTACTAACTTTATTCTTTGGAATAGATATAAAATATGCTATAGGTGCAAGTATAGTATCAGTAATTGCTACTTCAAGTGGAGCAGCTATTGCCTACATAAAAGACAAAATAACAAATATAAGGATAGGAATGTTTCTTGAAATGGCTACAACAACAGGCGCAATTACAGGAGCGTTTTTAAGTGGAATGATTAGCACTAAATATCTTTACTTGATATTTGGTATAGTATTATTATATTCTGCAGTTAACATGATTAAAAAATCAAAAAGTGAACTTCCTAAAAATGTAGAAACACATCCTATAGCTAAAAAACTTAATCTAAATGGATCTTATTATGATAAAGTTTTAAATCAGGAAATTCAATATAATGTCACTGGTGTCTATGGTGGATTTGGTATGATGTATGTGGCAGGAGTTATATCAGGTCTACTCGGTATAGGAAGTGGTATATTTAAGGTTATGGCTATGGATTTATTTATGAAGCTTCCTCTAAAGGTATCCAGTGCTACTAGTAATTTTATGATAGGAGTAACTGCAGCTGCAAGTGCTGGTGTGTATTTAATTAGAGGAGACATAGATCCTAAAATTTCTGCTCCTGTAGCTTTAGGAGTTTTGTTTGGAGCAACTATTGGAACTAAAGTTATGCAGAATTTAAAGAGCAAAACTATAAGAAAAATATTTATACCAGTTGTTGTTTATGTTTCAGTAGAAATGATTATAAAAGGATTGGGGGTTTAAATGATGCATAAAAATGAAATTGAAGAAATGGAAATTGTTATAAGTAAATTTTTGAAATTTGGTGTTTTATTAAGTGCTTTTGTAATATTCATAGGTTTTCTAATGTTTTTGATAACTGGAAATAGCGGATATCCAGGAAGTACATATCCAACAGGACCTATATCAATTTTAAAAGGAGCTTTGGCATTTAAATCCTATGCAATAATATTAACTGGACTTATGATTTTAATTGCAACTCCTGTATTTCGTGTGGGTGTTTCAATTATTGTATTTGCAAAGGAAAAGGACTCTTTATATGTAAAAATCACTTCTTTTGTTTTCATAATATTAATTATAAGTTTTATACTTGGGAAAGTTGAGTAAACAGATAAATCACAAGTATTATTACTTTGTTTGATGATAACAATGAAAAAAATCATAAAAAATAGTATTTATTTTTACCTATTAATGGAGTTGTCGCACTAAGAGATTTGGATACAATATATTGTAACATTTATTCTTAATGTAACAGCTTTATTTAATGTCTATATTTCACCCAATCTTGGTTTCTAAAAGCAAAGCATTTTTTCACATTGTAGATAAACTCTAATCTTAAATTAAAAGTTTGAATAAAAAATTTAGTATGAAATTAGAATCTCTATATTGTAATATTATAATATAATCGTATTAAGTAATGGAAATAATAAATATGAAAGAGGATAGTTGTATGTGCTTTTAAATTTGTGGAAAATATTTTAAAGCACATTACAAAAAATTAATGGAAGAAAGTAAATTCATCATAAGGCTATTAAAATATTATAGGTTGGAGTGACTATTATGATAATAAAAGTAAATAAGGATATTTGCACACAAGATCATTCATGTTTAGCGGTAAAAATTTGTCCAGTATATGCATTAAAACAAACAGGGTTTGGTTCACCTAATGTACTTGAAGAGAGATGCGTAAAATGTGGCAAATGTGTATACTATTGTCCTATGGGTGCATTAGAATTTGAAGATGAGGAGTGAGTAAGATGCATAAATTTGATTTAAAAAAAATAGAAAAACTAGATAATCCTAAAAGAAGAGAGAGCATGCCTCCTGAAGAAACTCTAAAAAAGTTTAAAGTAGATAACAAGGGTACGTTACTTGATATAGGTTGTGGTATAGGATATTTTACTATACCAGCAGCAAAAATTATTAATAAAGGAAATGTAATTGGTATAGATATAACATCAGAAATTCTTGATATTGCAAAGAGAAAAGTAGAAAATATAAAGAATATAGAATTTAGAAAGAACGAAGAATACTTTTTTCCAGTAGAAGATAATTCTATTGATTATGTTTTTGTATGCAATGTTATACATGAAATAGAGGATAAAGTGAGATTTTTTGCTGAGGTAAAAAGAGTATTAAAAAATCAGGGATATTTTTGTATAATTGAATGGGATAAAAGGAATATGAAAAATGGTCCATCAGTAAATGAAAGAATATCAAAAGAAGAAATAAAAAGCCTAGTTGAACCTCTAAAATTTACATTTTTAGAAGAAGTAAATATTAATAATGAACATTATGGTATAAAATTTAAAATATAATAAAAACAAAATATTAGTTTTTATTGAGAATAAAAAAACAGTTAGAATAATTTTAAAAACTATTCTAATTGTTTTTTTGATATATTAAACAGAAATTAACTCAGCAATATTTTGTAAAATAGAAATTGATATATAGTTAGCATATGCTATAATTATATTTATAGCATATGCTAATAGTTGCTTAGATAATTAATATAGTTATGCTTTTTGTGAATAAATTTTATCTTAAAGGCATGATTAATATTTAAAATAAAACGAAGAAGGTTTGAGGTGGGAATATGTATACTTGTGCTATGTGTAGTGAACATTATTGTAAGAAAGGAGAACTTGAAAAATTACCGGCTAATTGTCCTTGTAATGAAAAAGAGGAGCAAGAAAAAATAAAAAAATTATATTCTGAAGATGAAAATTATAAATTAGCACATAATTCTGCTTTAGTTGAAGCAGAAGGATATTGTAAAAAAACAAGACTTGAAGAGATAATGGATTTTGCTAATAAATGCAGTTTTAAAAAATTAGGTGTAGCTTTTTGTGTAGGATTAAGCAATGAAGCAAAAGTGTTATGTACAATATTAAAACATAATGGATTTGAGGTCAATTCTGTGGTCTGTAAAAATGGAAGTATACCTAAAGAATTTTTGAATATTAAGGATAGTGAAAAGGTAAAACCTGGTAGCTACGAAGCTATGTGTAATCCTGTAGGACAAGCTATTTTTTTAAATAATGCTAAGACGGATTTAAATATTATTTTAGGGTTATGTGTAGGTCACGATTCATTATTTATAAAATATTCTGATGCACCAATAACTGTTTTTGCAGTTAAGGATAGAGTACTTGCACATAATCCTATAGGTGCATTATATCTTTCAGATGGATACTATAAAAATAAGCTATATAAATAGTAGTATTTAGAATAAATATGCAGCTAAATTTTGAAAGGAGATTTTTATGGGTGAAGTAATTTCTCTAAACATTAGTGAAAAGAGAGGGACTGAAAAAGCTCAAGTTTCTTTTGTTAATGCTATTGAAGGATTTGGAATTGAAGGTGATGCACATGCTGGAAATTGGGATAGGCAAATAAGTATTCTTCCTATAGAAGCTATGAGTAAGATTCCTTCTAATAAGATGGAAGAAGTCAAAAATGGAGGATTTACTGAAAATATTACTATATCAGGTATTTTGCTTGATGATCTTAAAATTGGAGATGTAATTCAAGTTGGAGAAGCTGTAATTAAAATACAACATATAGGTAAAGAAGAGTACAAGGAACATGGAAGACCTTACATAGTTAGCAGAGAAGGTAGATTTGGTATAGTAATTAGAGGTGGCAAAATAAATATTGGCGATTTTGTAAAAACAATAAAATCAGAATAATTAATATATTTAAAAATAAGGGGGATAAGTATTATGAAAACAAAAAAATTAATAAGTTCAGTTTTAGTTTTTTTGATAACTTCCATTGCATTTATGGGATGTGGTCAAAAGCAGGAGAATACTACTAAAAGCAGCAGTAAGGATAAAAAAGAGTTGCTAATCTATTGTGGTGCAGGATTAAATAAACCTATGGAGGAAATTGGTAAAAGTTTTGAAAAAAAATATGGAGTTAAAATTCAATATACTTATGCTAATGCTTCACAGCTTATAGGCCAAATGGAAGTTTCACATAAAGGTGATATTTGCGTATTGCCATCTGATGAGGATTATAATACAGCTAATAAAAAAAATCTTACTTTAGAAAAAAAGGATTTGGCTTATCATATACCTGTAATTGCAGTACCTAAAGGTAATCCTGCTAGTATAACTAATATAAAAGATCTTTCTAAACCTGGAGTTAAAATTATTTTAGGAGATCCTAAAACATCACCATTAGGCATGCTTGCATATAAGTTATTTGTAAAGGCTGGGATAGAGCAGCAGACTAAGAATAATACTGTTTCTACAGTTACTACAGTAAATGAAATAGTAACATTCCTTTCTGCAAAAAAAGCAGATGCATCTATTGTATGGGAGGATAATGCTCTAAATGCGGCTAAAAATATAGATATAGTACAAATTCCTGAAAAAGAAAATTTAATTAAGGTAATACCTATAGCGGCTTTAAAAAGTTCTAAAGAAACTGAGTTATGTAAAAAGTTTATAGACTTTACTGCTTCGGATGAAGGAAAAGCTATATTTGTCAAATACAATTTAAAGCCTTTAAAGTAATATGAAGTGAAATTTTAATCATTATAGAGTAAGAGCCCATATTTATTATGTAAATACAATTTTATAATTGAAGATAATTTAAATAGTAATTTGAAAGGCAGCTTATGATGTTTAATAAAAACTATAAAGATATTTGTTTTAAGATAATTATAGGTCTATTTATAACGATTTTTATAACCTTTATAGCGCTTACTATAGGTATAGTTTTAGGCAAGTGCTTTTTTATACTTAAAGAAATTGTTGAGGATACAGAAATTCAATTTGCAATTAAGTTAACTTTGTATACGGCAACTGTGTCTACAATAATTTGTTTGATATTTTCTGTGCCAATAGCTTATGGACTAGCTAGATTTAAATTTTGGGGTAAACGATTTATTAGTTCCATAATACAAATACCAAACTCTATTCCACCTATTGCATCAGGAATTGCATTGTTATTGTTATTTAGCACAAAACCAATGGAGAATATTTTAAATAATCTAGGTATGGACCCTGTTTTTTCTGTTAAAGGGATTATATTGGCACATTTTTTCATCAATACTCCATATATGATAAGAATTTTTAGAATAACCTTTGAAGATATTAATCCTAAACTTGAATTTGTAGCTAGAACATTGGGATACAGTAGTTGGGGAGCATTTTTTAAGGTAACACTTCCTTTAGCAAGAAATGGCTTGGTTTCAGGAATTATAATAACTTGGACAAATGCATTAGGTGAGTTTGGTACTGCACTTATGCTAGCAGGTGCCATTCGAATGAAAACGGAAACTTTACCAGCAGCAATATTTTTAAATCTATCAAGTGGAAATTTAGATAAGGCTTTAGCTGCAGCTGCTATATTAATAATTATATCTGTAGTTTGTTTATTTATATTTGAGTGCTTAGGAAAAGATAAAAGATTTTAAATAATTTAATGAAAAAGGAGTTAAAAGTATGCTTAAGTTGGAGCATATTAATAAAAAGCTTGGAGATTTTAGACTTAAAGATATAAATTTTGAGGTAGATCAAGGAGAATATTTTGTAATACTAGGGCCTACGGGAACAGGAAAAACAATAATATTGGAAACTATAGCTGGTATATATGCTCCAGATAGTGGTGATATATATATTAACAACATAAGCATAAGTAACCTTCCACCAGAAAAAAGAAACATAGGATTTGTATATCAAGATTATTTGCTGTTTCCTCACCTTTCTGTTAGAAAAAATATAGTTTTTGGGTTGAAAGCTAGGAATGTAAATAAAGCTGATATGGATAAAGCTTTACAGGAAATAAGTACAATGCTTGGTATAGATCACTTATTGAATAGAAATCCTTTGACATTAAGTGGAGGAGAACAACAGAGAGTTGCTTTTGCAAGGGCTGTTGTGACTTCACCAAAGATATTATTACTGGATGAAGTAAGCAGTGCTTTAGATCCACGTACTAAAGAAATTTTTCAACATAACTTAAAAAAAATTCATGAAAAGCTAAAGACTACAACTATTCATATAACTCATGATTTTAATGAGGCAGTATATTTAGCTGATAGGATAGCTATTATGAAAGATGGTGAAATTTGTGAAATAGGAACTCCTGAGGAAATATTTAAAAATCCTAAATCAGAGTTTGTAGCAAATTTTACAGGGTGTAAAACTTTGTAAAGCTGAGTTAATTATATTTGTGGGAGGTATTTAAATGAACAAAAATGAATTTTATAATGATTTATTTGGTAAGTTTAAAAAGCTTGTAGAAGATAATGGATTGTTAAATGAAGAAGTAAAAATAACAGGAAGAGCTTTAACTACAGAAGAAGCTATAGGAAATACTGAAAGAAAAGATTTTCCCATTATAAAAGGAAAAGAAAAATTGCTGCAAGCAGATTTTAAAGGTATTAAAGGCCAAGCATTTACAGATATGCCGAATAATTTCCTGGGAAATTTAAAACAAATAATTGAAATGCCACTTAACACAAACTTTGATACAGCTGTATACATTGCCACTTTAAATGCTGTATGCAGATATTTAGGAATGACAGATAATACAGTACACTGTAAAGATGGAGAACCAGAAAGCTGTGCTTTGGAGTTAGTAGAATATATAAAAAATAAATATGGCAGTCCTAAAATTGCATTAATAGGATTTCAACCAGCTATGTTAGAAAATTTGGGTAAAAATTATAAGGTAAGGATTGTGGATTTAGATGACAATAATATAGGAAAAGTTAAATATGGAGTAATGGTTGAGGATGGAAGTAAATCAATTGATGATTTGTTGAATTGGTGTGATATTGTGGTTGCTACAGGCAGCACTGTAGCTAATAAGACAATAACTAATGTTTTATTAGATAAGCCAACTATATTTTTTGGAACTACTCTTGCAGGTACAGCAGCTTTAATGAAGCTTGAAAGATTTTGTCCTTGCTCGAAATAATAAAAATGTTTAATTAGTAAAATTCTATCTACCTAGAGGTATTCATCACAGGCAAGCTCTATCTGGGTCTAAGAATTATTTGATATCTATATAAATAAAGCGAGGTGAAAATATGAATATTTCAGTGGCAGCAAATGGAAAAAATTTAAGTAGCAAGGTGTCTGGAAAATTTGAAAAATGTTTGTATTTATTGATTGTTGATATGAATGATTTAAATATTACAGTTATAAAAAATGATGAATTGTTTGAAGATTCATACCCTAAAAGTCTTGCTGATGATATATTGAAGTATGATTGTGAGGCATTGATTACAGGTGATATAGAAAAAACAGCATTTGATATTTTAGCAGATGCAGGAGTGACAAGATTCTTTGGTGCTGGCTATTCAGTTGAAAAAGCTCTTGAAGAAATGGAAAAAAGATCATTGAAGTTAATTAGAAATTATGATGGAACAAATAGTTGTGGAAGCAATCATTATTAATTATAAGTAGTGATTCTAGTTAATATAAAAAAGCATAATGCGACACAAGTGAATGTAAGCAAAGTAATTTTCACTTGTGTCGTAATTTATTTATTAATGTAAATTTTAGTGTGGAATCTATTGACAATTGTGGCATATATGTATATTATATATTTAAATGCAAATGATTTGCAACAACTTTGTTTAAGGAGTGAAAAAATGTATAAAAAAATAATCTCAATTTTAATTTTAATGTGTACTGTTATAACTTTTTCAGCATGCGGTAATTTTAGTAAAGTTGGCAGTAATAAGACTAATGATAAAAATGAGTCTCAGGGCAAAATACAAGTTGTAGTTTCTTTTAATGCTATGAGAGAATTTGTTGAAGCAGTAGGTAAGGATAAGGTAGAAGTTAAAACGATGATTCCAAATGGAACTGAACCACATGATTTTGAGCCTAAGGCGAGGAATCTTGAAGATTTAAATAAAGCTAAAGTATTTGTCTATAATGGATTTGGAATGGAGTCTTGGGTAGATAAATCTCTTGAAGTACTGGATAACAAACAACTAGTTACAGTTGAGGCATCAAAGGGCTTTGATCCAATAAAAAATACTGATGAAGGTGAGATTAAAGAACATGGACAAAATGACCCACATGTATGGTTAAGCTTAAAAGGAGCAGAATTTCAAGCAAAAAACATAAAAGAAGCTTTAGTAAAGGTTGATCCATCTAATAAAGATTATTATGAAAAAAACTATAAAGATTTTTCAACTCAACTTGATAGCTTATATAATGATTATAAGAAAAAGTTTGATACAGCAGCTAATAAAAATTTTGTTACAGGTCATGCGGCATTTGCCTATCTTTGCAGAGATTTTGGATTGAAACAAAATAGTGTAGAAGATGTATTTGCAGAAGGTGAGCCAACAACTAAAAAAATGGAAGAACTAATTAGTTATTCCAAGAAAAATAAAATAAAAACTATATTTGTAGAGGATATGGTAAGTCCTAAAGTTTCAGAAACTCTTGCTAAAGAAGTTGGAGCTAAAGTACAAAAAATTTATACTTTAGAAAACCAGGAAGATAATAAAGATTATATTCAAAGTATGAAGGGAAATTTAGAACTAATATATAATAGTCTAAAATAATGAGTACTTTTATATAGAAGTATTGAAAATATGATTAAAATAATATAAAGCCATGATTATTTATTGAAAAAATGCCTTTAGAAAAATTACATGATATGTAAAGTTTCTAAAGGCATTTAAATTTTTTATTATTGGCATTTGACAATAATAAAAAGCTGGTGTAATATATAATTAGCAAATGCCAATAATAAAAATAGACAAGGAGTGGAAATTATGTCAAATTGTAATTCATGTCCATCAGGCGATTCATGCAGTAAGGATAAAGAGAAATGTATGATAGAAAATAATCCAATGAATAGTATTAAAAATGTTATAGGGGTTATGAGCGGTAAAGGTGGAGTTGGAAAGTCTACTATATCAGTAATGATTGCTAAACAATTAAGAAAATCAGGATATAAAGTAGGAATTTTGGATGCTGATATAACAGGACCAAGTGTACCAAGATTACTTGGCTTAAAAGGTAAAAATGCAGAAGTTAGAGAGGAAATTATATATCCAGTAGAAACAGAAGATAAGATAAAGGTTATGTCATTAAATTTATTAATTGAAGATGAAAATGAGCCAGTAATATGGAGAGGCCCAATAATTTCTGGAGCAGTTAAGCAATTTTGGACTGATGTACTTTGGGGAGCACTAGATTATTTAATAATAGATATGCCTCCAGGAACAGGAGATGTAGCATTAACTGTTATGCAGTCTATTCCTATTAATGGACTTGTAATGGTATCTGTACCACAGGATTTAGTTTCAATGATTGTTTCCAAAGCTATAAATATGGCAAAAAAAATGGATATTAAAGTTTTAGGTGTTGTAGAAAACATGAGCTATATAGTCTGTCCAGATTGTAATAAGAAGATAAAGTTATTTACTGGAGATGGCATAGATAAATTTTTAGAAGAAGCCGATTTAGAGCTTCTTGGTGAATTACCAATGGTTAGTGAAATTTGTAACTTATCAAGCTGTGGATGTGAAAATTCAAGTGAAAGCTTAGATGAGTTGTTTAGTCCAATAGTAAGAAATATTTTGAAAAAATTAGAGGAGGAAAAATAGATGAAAATTGCAGTTTCTGCCACAGGAAAGGATATTGAAAGTTTACTTGATATGAGATTTGGAAGGTGTGACTTTTTTCAAATTCATGACAGTGAAAATGGAGATTTTAAAGTTGTTGATAATAAGGGTCAAAGTGCAAACGGAGCAGCAGGAATAGCAGCATCTCAGCAGTTAATTGATGAAAAGGTAGATGTAATAATTACAGGAAGTTTGGGACCTAATGCTTTTACAATTATTGAAAAATCAGGAATTAAAGCATATAAGTGTGGAAACATTACTGTAAAAGCTGCTTTACAAAAATTAAATAATAATGAATTAGATGAAATAAAGCTTGCAGGTCCAGCACATAATGGAATGGGTCAATAATCCGTAAGGGGGAGTAGAATTTGAATATTGCAGTATTAAGTGGAAAAGGAGGAACAGGTAAAACTACAATTTCAACTAATCTTGCATTGATTTTAAAAGCTAATTATATTGATTGTGATGTAGAAGAGCCAAATGGATTTATATTTCTAAAACCTTCAGATATTGTAAGTAAAGAAATACAAATTGATTACCCTCTTATTGATTATAGCAAATGTATACATTGTGGGGAGTGCTCTAATGCTTGTGAATTTAATGCTTTAGCTAGAGTTAATGAATGTATTATACTTTTTGAAAAATTATGTCACAGCTGTGGAGTTTGTAAAATTGTATGTAAACATGAAGCTATAGAGTATAAAAAGAGAAGTATTGGAATAATTGAAGAAGGAAATTCAGGTAGTATTAAGAGCAAAAGAGGATTGTTGAACGTAGGTGAACCTATGGCAGTTCCAATTATTAAAGAACTTTTAAAGGATTTAAATGAAGGAATTAATATATTCGATTGTTCACCTGGAACCTCTTGTAATGTAGTTAATACAATTCAGAATGTAGATTTAGCTGTACTTGTAACAGAACCTTCAGAATTTGGATTACATGATTTAAAAATGGCAGTAGAACTTATTAGAAAATTTAATATACCTATGGGTATAGTGATAAATAAAAACTCAGGCAGTAAAAATATAATAACTCAGTATTGTGAAAAAGAAAATATTCCTATATTAGGTTATTTACCTTATAGAAGAGATATTGCACAGTGTTATTCAACAGGCAGAATGCTAATAGAAAATGAAGAGTATAGAAGCTTTTTTGAGGATATTGCTAGAAGGATAAAGGAGGCATCAGCATGGAATTAGTAGTATTAAGTGGAAAAGGTGGGACAGGGAAAACTACAGTTGCTGTTGCTTTGTCAGAGCTTGCTAAGGATGTTATAAGAGTGGATTGTGATGTAGATGCTCCTAATTTCTATTTGTTTTATGATGGAGAGGATTTACATCAGGAAGATTTTTTTGGAGATAAAAAGGCTGTAATAGATAAAAATCTTTGTACTCACTGTGCCATATGTGAAAGTTATTGTAAATTTGGTGCTATAAAAAATTTAGAGATAAATGTTTATAAATGTGAAGGCTGTGGAGCTTGCACTATTGTTTGTCCTGAAAAGGCTGTTAAACTATTAGAAGAGAAAAGTGCAGATGTATTTATAACAAAAACGTCAAGAGGAATACTGTCCAGGGCAAAAATGGAAATTGGAAGTGAAGGTTCAGGAAAACTTATTAGCATATTAAGAAAAAATGGTAGAGAATTTAATAAAAAAGAAGACAGTAGCAATTCATTAATAAATAGCTTTAAAGGTATGTTCAATAAGAAATCCAACTTGATTATAACAGATGGTTCTCCTGGTATAGGATGTTCAGTAATTTCATCAATAACAGGTTGTGATTTTGCATTAATAGTTACAGAGCCTACAAAGTCAGGTATGGAGGATTTTATAAGAGTAATGTCTCTTTGTCAACATTTTGAAATTCCTGCATTAGTATGTATCAATAAATATGATATTAATGAAGAAATAGCAAAAGAAATTGAAATTTTTTGTAATGAAAAAGGTTTTAAATTAGTAGGAAAAATACCTTATGATGATATGGTTATGAAATCCATTAATGAACTAAAGCCTATAATTTATTATGAAAATAGTGAGGCAAAAATTGCAATAGAACATATGTGGAATAATATAAAAGCCATTATTTATTAAAAACATAAATGAATTTTAGGAGGAATATAAAATGAAAATAGCAATTGCAAGTGAAGGAAAATTAGTAAGTGGACATTTTGGTCATTGTGAAGGTTTTACTACTTATGAAGTTGAGGAAGGAAAAGCTTTAAATAAGAAGTTTGTTCAAAATCCAGGACATAGACCAGGATTTTTACCAGTATTTTTAAAGGATTTAGGAACAAATGTTATTATTGCAGGTGGCATGGGAGAAACAGCTCAAGAATTGTTTAAGGAAAATGGAATAGAAGTAGTTGTTGGAGCAATGGGTGATTGTGATAATTTACTACATCAGTATGTAAATGGAGAATTAAAATCTACAGGAAGTGTTTGCACAGAACATCAGCATGAAGGCCACTGCGAAGATTAATATTAAGGAGAATTAAATGGAGAAAGATTTAATTTATTTAAAAAAAATAATTGAAGATAATGGTTATATGTTCACTAGACAAAAGGAATATATATTAAAAACTTTAATTAAATCTAATATTCATTTAAGTGCTGAAGAAATATGTAAAGATGTTAAAAAGTATTCTATTGGCATTGCCACAGTTTATAGAAGTTTAAAGGTATTTAGTAAATTAAATATAATAAAAGAAATAAATATAAATGGTACAAATTATTATGAAATGAAAATGTTTAGTGGAAAACCTCTGCATATACATTTTAAATGTGTTAAATGTAATAGTATAATAGATATAGATAATAAATTTTTAGAGTTGGATTATTTGAAATTAAATAGTAAAATTGAAAAGGAAAATAATTTAATTGTATCTGATGCTGATATAATGCTAATTGGATTATGTAATAAATGCAGGGAGGATAAAAATGCCAAGACCAACTAAATTTAGAAAAGTTGAGTTTTTTCCAAAAGATGATTATTTTGTACCATGGGGAAAACCTAAATGTGAAACTGAAGAAATAGTTTTAAAGGTAGAAGAACTTGAAGCGATGAGGCTTAAGGATATAGAAGAGCTAAATCAAGAAGAATGTGCTGAAAAAATGGAAATATCCCGTCAAACCTTTCAAAACATAATTGATAGTGCTAGAAAAAAGGTTGCAATAGCACTAACAGAAGGAAAAGCTATAAGAATTAGTGGGGGATATTATACTACAAATCACTGCAAATTCAAATGTATGGATTGTGGGGAAACCTATGAAATAAATTATAAGCATGATAAATTAGCTTGTCCTAATTGTGGATCTCAGAGAGTAGTGTGTAGTAAAAAAGCCGCATTTTGTAGACGATGGTGTAATACAGAAAGTTCAACCTAGGATAATTGAAAAGACTATCATATTAAAAGCGAGAGCTTAGTAAAATAACTCTCGTTTTTTATACAATTTATTTTGATTTAAATTCATTATAGGAAAGTTCACCCTTTGCAAGTTGTTCGCATATAAGAGAATCATTTTTATTACTTTCAATTTCATTTTTAATATTTAAAAATTCTTTTGTACTTATTAAACATTCAGCATATCTTTCTAGGAGTATAGGAGTATGAGAATTTGAATATTTAGTATGCTCAATGATGGATTTTCTTTCAGTATATTCGTCAACAGAAATAGTGCCAGAAGCATATTTTTCTTTAAGTATGCCAATGAGTTTTATTATAAATGGACTTGCAGGAGATCGATTTTTCAGTAGAAAAAATATTAAAATTAAAATAGTTAATAACAAAAATATTAAGATATAGGAACCATAAAAACCTATTCCCATGTGATGACCATATCCATGTCTATGTCCCATAATTTTACTCCTTCCACTTTTAAATTTTGGAAAATGAAATAGTTATAATTGTTCCTTTGCCTAATTCACTTTCTATTTCAAAATGTCCATTTAAAATTCTTACTAATCTTTTTGCTATTGAAAGTCCAAGTCCAGTTCCTTCAACATTTGAAGTTCGCGCCCTGTCAGCTTTGAAGAACTTTTCGCCTAAATATTCAATTTCATTTTTAGGTATACCAATTCCACTGTCCTCAATAATTATATAAATATTCTTATTGTCTGAATAAGTAGATATTTTTAATATACCTTCATTTGAAGAAAATTTAATAGCATTATCCAAAAATATTATAAGCAACTGTTTTAACTTATCATAATCACTAGATATAATAGGCAGATTATTTTCAAGTGACAGTTGTAAATTTATAAATTTATTTTTTATCAATGGTCTAAGACTTCTTAAAATATCATTAATAAGCATATTAATATTTAGTTCGTTAAAAACAATTTCCAATTTTCCAGATTCTAATTTGCTTAGATTAAGTAAGTCTTTAACCATTCTTTCAAGGCGATTAGTTTCTTTTAAAAGTGTAATACAAGTATCTTTTATATATTCTGTTTTTGTCATTCCATCTATGACTGATTCTAAATTACCTTTTATAATTGTTAAAGGAGTTCTAAATTCGTGGGAAACATTTGAAACAAAGTCTTTACGCATTTGTTCAAGTTTTTCTTTTTCGCTAACATCTTGAATAAGAATTACACCACCTATAGTCTCATTTAAATTGTTTTTTACAGGTGACATGGAGAAATTTAATGTTTTGTGTAGATATTTTTTTAATATAGATTTTTTTGTATCTTCATATATAGTAGCTTCAAATTCTTCAATTATATTTAATTCTGATAACACTGTATTAATTTTTAAGCCTGATTCATAATCCTTAAGAGATAATAGAGAAAGAGCAGACTGATTAATATTAATGATATTAAGTTTTGAATCCATTGCTAAAATGCCTTCATTCATACTTGTTATAATATTACTTAACTTTGTTTTTTCTTCGAAAAGTTTATTTATAGTGTACTGAAGCTTTAAAGATAATAAATCAAAGGAATTTGACAATTCTCCAATTTCATCTTTTTGATATACATTTGTAAGTATTCCATAATGACCTTTTGCTAGTTCAAGTGCAGATGAATTTATTTTTTTTATAGGTGTTGTAATATTTTTGGAAAAATAATATCCCATAAGGCCAGCAATAAATATTTCACCTAAAAGAGTTAAAATTAAATATATAAAAAAATTGTTCATAGAATTAGATAGATCAGTAATGGAAGAATTAATAACTACTGCACCAATTACATTATTGCTGTTATTTTTTATAGGAACTGACACAGTCATCATGTATTCTTTGTAATAAGGATTATATATTTCATCATATTCTTTTGAATTATCTAATGTTTTTTTGAAAATAGAATTATATGTTTTCAATACACTTGTATCAGTAATATAAGTAAGGCTAAGGCTCTTATTATTTGATGCAGATATAATATTTTTATTAGAATCAACTATCCAAATCTTGGCATTATCAATAGAATCTAGTAAGTTTATAATATCAGTAAACTCTTTTCCTTTAATATCTTCAGTTATATAAGGCTTAAGTGTTTTTGAAATTTCCAAAGCATGTCTTGTCATATTGCTTCTTTTTACATTAAAGATGTTGTTTTTAAATATGTTTAACGAAATAATACCTATTAAAAGAGTTGAAATAATAACAATTAGTAAAAAACCAAAAGTGAGTTTAAAAGTAATATTTTTTCTAAACATCTTTCACCTCAAATTTATATCCCATACCCCAAATAGTTTTAATATCCCAGTTATATTGTCCATTAAGTGCAAGCTTTGCTCTTATCCTTTTTATATGAGTATCTACTGTTCGAGGATCGCCAAAATAATCTACTCCCCATATGTTATCAAGTAAACTATCTCTTGAAACTATCTTGTTAGATGAACTTGAAAGCATCCATAAAACTTCTATTTCTTTTTTAGTAAGGTTAATATTTGAACCATTTAATTTAATTGAATAATTTTCAATATCTAATTCAAGAGGAGGGTATTGAATTGTAGTTAATTTAATATTTTCAGGTGGTGTAATTCTTCTAAGTACAGCGTTTATTCTTGCCACTACCTCACCAGGACTAAATGGTTTTACAATATAGTCATCAGCACCAGAATTTAACCCTAAAATTTTATCTGCGTCCTCACTCTTTGCTGTTATCATTATTATTGGAGTATTGGATTTAAATCTTATTGATTTGCACACTTCCATTCCATCTATTATTGGCATCATAATATCCAATAAAACAATTTGAGGATTACATATATCAAATTTATCCAATGCTTCTTTTCCATTGAGAGCAGAAACTAAAGTAAAGCCTTCTTTTTCTACATAAGGTTTTAAAATTTTAATGATTTCTATATTATCATCGGCAATCAAAATATTTTTATCCATTTTTCATCACCTCGTATTCTTTATTTTATCCGATCGCTACCATTGCTAATACCCTCATCTTTTTCAAGTGGGGGATAAGCACTGCTACGCGCCTGGATAAGTTCTTCTAAGACTCAGATGGGTAAAATGTCTAAATGACATTTTACGAGCCCTGCTCCGGCAATAAAATGTCTAAATGGCATTTTATGAGCTTGCTCAGGTAAGAGGTATTCCTCACAAGCAAACTCCACCTGAGTCTAAGAATCACTTGATTAGATTATAACATCAGTATAGGATAGATTTGTGAAATAATTGTGGACTGAATTTGTTATAATTGTGATTTAATTGTAAACATGTTAATGTGAATTTTAATAAATATAACACAATTATGACACTTTTTTGTTCATGATATATTTTATTATTATATTATACCAGACAGGTACAAAATTAAATGTATTGGAGGAATAAAAATGAAAAAGAAAAATTTAATCATAGCGTTAACTATGGCACTTGCAGTAGGTATTGGAGCAACAGCATATGCAAGTGCAGCATCGACTGGTGTTACTAATGGAAACAATACTAATCATCAAGGAGTTGGAATTGGAAGAGTTACAGGTATAAGTGGACATGATTATGTACAATCAATTTTAAAAGATAAACTTGGGATTACAGACAAGGAAATAACAGATGCCCTTAATTCAGGAAAGACAATGTATGATTTGGCCAAGGATAAAGGTATGACAGAAGAGCAATTTAAAGCAGCATTGTTAGAGGAAAGAAATAAGGCTATAGACAAGGCAGTTGCTGATGGAAAGATAACTAAAGAGGAAGGAGCTTCCATGAAAGAAAAATTGAAAAGTAATATGGAAAGCTGTACTGGCATTCCTGGTCAAGGAATTAGACACGAGGGAAAAGGAATGGGACATGAAGGAAAGGGACATATGGGTCATGGAAATAGAGGAACTGCAAACTGCTATACTAATAATTAGTATATAATAGTTTAAATAAAATGGGTTGTTGTATTAAGAATAAATATTACAATAATATTGCCATAATTTTAAATTTGTAAAGCAATATATTGTATATGAATTTCTTAGTGCTACAGCTCTTTTTAGTGTTTAAAGATAGAGTATATGTATGAATTTTATATTTATATATTGCAATATTACGATATTATGATATAATACTGTTATATGATTTAAATATTAAATAACTGATTTTGAAAGGGGTTTATTTTATATGTTTTTAAAATTGTGGAAAAAATATTCGTTTATATTGTTAATAGCTTTTGTATTAATTGGATTGATTGATTTAAGATTTGCAATAGTAGCTGCTATTTGTATGATAGCACCTATAATTGTATCTATATTTAGAGGAAGATTTTGGTGTGGCAATTTATGTCCAAGGGGAAACTTTTATGACAATATAGTTTCTAAATTTAGTAACAAAAGAAAAGTGCCAAAGTTTTTAAAATCCAATTATTTTAGAATTATACTTATGATATTTATGTTAACAATGTTTACACTTGGAATTAAGAAAAATTGGGGAAATCTTTATGGTATTGGTATGGTATTTTATAGAATAATTGTTGTTACTACTATAATAGGAATATTTTTATCTTTGTTTTATAATCATAGAACCTGGTGTCACTTTTGTCCTATGGGAACTATAGCGTCTTTTATATCAAGAGTGAGAAAAAATAAAAAAGTATTACAAGTATCTTCTAGCTGTGTATCGTGTAAATTATGTGAGAAAAAGTGTTCACTTGGAATAATTCCTTATGAATATAAAGGAGATTTATTAAGTCATCCTGATTGCATACAGTGTGGAAAATGTGTTACAGCATGTCCTAAAAAATCAATAGGATATGATAAAGTGGGTTAATAACGCTAGAAAGTATACAAAAGAGTTGATGATAAACATAAAAGAAAAATACGGAACAGAACTTTGCAGGGATTTAAAGAAAAGTGGCATCAGTTGTGTTGAAATTATAGATTATACTTATGAAACTTTAAATAAAATATTATAGTTATTAAGACGAGGAGTAAATAGAAATTGGGGTAGGATAGGTTATTATTAAGTGACTCGTACACTCAGGTGGAGGTTGCTTATAGAAAATACATATCTTACCCTAATTTTTAATTAACTATTGAAAGTACTAATTTTAAATGATACTATAATGTTAGTAAACCGGTTTCTAAAAGAAGAGGTGATATACATAAAACCTGAGAAAAAAATTGTAATTGACGATGTGGCTAAAAAGGTAGGAGTGTCTAAATCAACAGTATCCAGATATTTAAATGGAAAATTTGAATATATGTCACAAAAGACTAGAAAAAATATCGAAAAGGTAATTGATGAATTAAATTATAAACCAAATAGTATAGCTAGAAGTTTAAAACTTAAGAAGAGTATGCTTATACAAGTTATAATTGCAGATTTGACCAATCCGTTTTCATCTTTGTTAATAAAAGGTGTGGATGATGAATGTGGAAAATATGGATATAATGTTATAATAGCTAATACAAATAATGATAAGGATAAGGAAAGAGAATATCTTCTTTCACTTACATCCAAGAATATAGACGGATTGATAATAAATGGGACTGGATATAACGGAAAATTACTAAAAGATATATTAGATCAAGGTATTCCAGTTGTGACTATGGACAGAATTATAGATGATAATATATTTGATTCTGTTACAAGTAATAACTACGATATGACATTTAAAACTACAAATTATTTAATTGATTCTGGATTTGAAAATGTAGCATTATTTACCCAACATGTAGATAAGATAAGTGTAAGGATTGAGAGAGAAAAAGCGTTTTTGGATGCTTGTAATAACAAATTAAATGGTTCCAATTTTAATGTTTATACTATAGATAGACATGATACAGGAAGCGTGGAACTTGATTTGTTCGATTTCTTAAATAATTATAAGGGAAGTAAGGCAATATTTGCTATTAATGGAGTAGTGCTTTTAAATGTATTGCAGCTTATAAATAAATTTAATTTAAAAATACCTGAGGATGTAGGAATTTGTGGATATGATAACTGGGGATGGGCATCTTTGATATCACCAGGAATCACTACTATATCACAGCCATCTTATGACATTGGAATGACGTCAGCAAAGATACTTTTAGATAGAGTAAAGCATGGTAAAGGCGAGCAAAATACATGTATTTATTTAAATTCTAAGCTTGAAATAAGAGAATCTACTGTACCTAAGTAAACTTTTATATAGCAAATGTAAACCGGTTTCTATAAAATACATTGAAGTGTATAAATTAATAAAAATGGAGGGTATATAATGAACGAATTTTTAACTATTGGAGAGCCATTGACATTATTTGGTGCCAATGGAGAAAGTGAAATTGATAAAGAACTAAAAGATGTGAAATTTTATGAAAAGTTTTTAGCGGGAGCAGAAGTTAATGTATGTGTTGGACTCTCAAGACTTGGACATTCTACACAATATATTACTAAAATAGGACAAGATCCTTTTGGATATTTTATAAAAGAAAGCTTAAAAAAAGAAAAAATAGGAACAGATTTTATAAGAGAAACTGATGAATATTTTACTGGTTATCAATTGAAATCAAAAGTTAGTCATGGAGATCCAAAAATATTTTATTTTAGGAAGAATTCTGCAGCATCTCATTTTTTAACAGAGGATTTGAAAATGCTTGATACAAGTGAATTAAAGCATGTTCATTTAACAGGCATATTTCCAGCACTATCTAAAAGTTGTAGAGAGTCTGTTTATAAATTGTTAGAGATTGCTAAGAAAAATAATATTACAATTACATTTGACCCAAATTTAAGATTACCTCTATGGAAAGATAAAGAAGAAATGAAACATGTAATAAATGATATAGCATTTAAAAGCGATATTGTGCTTCCAGGAATAAGCGAAGGATTAATATTGACAGGAAGTGATAATCCAGATGATATTGCAGATTTTTATTTAGATAAGGGAGTTAAGACTGTTATTATAAAACTTGGCAGCAAAGGTGCTTATGTGAAGTCTAAAGATGATTCATTTACAGTAGATGGGTTTAACGTAGAAAAAGTTGTAGACACAGTAGGGGCAGGAGATGGCTTTGCAGTTGGTCTCATAAGTGGATTGTTGGAAGGCTTAGATATTAAAGAGTCAGTGCAGAGAGGAAATGCTATAGGAGCACTTGCTGTAATGTCTGCAGGGGATAATGATGGTTATCCAGATAAAGTTCATCTTGATGAATTTGTAAGTAAAAATAAATAGAGTTAAAAATATGTTTATTTTAAAATAAACATATTTTTGCATTATTTTAGTAAAATATATTGAATTTATGAAAGTGTATGCTATAATAAAAACATAACTACCATACAAGTATGGTTGTATGGTAGTATGGTAGTATAGTAGTATGGTTACATGATTAAAAAAAAGGAGAATTAATAAATGATTCTTGAGACAGGAAAAAAGTTAACAAGTAAAAGGTTATATCAAATTTTAAAAGAAGAGATTATAAAATTGCATTTAAAGCCAGGACTTACTATTTCTGAGAAAGGTATTTCAGAAAAGTTTGATGTAAGTAGAACTCCGGTTAGGGAAGCGTTTTTACTTTTATCTCAAGAAGGTCTATTAGATGTATATCCACAAAAAGGAACTTTTGTTTCACTTATTGATTTGGACGTTGTAGAGGAAGCAAGATTTTTGCGTGAACATGTTGAAAGAGCAGTAGTTAAACTTGCGTGTAATAAGTTTCCAGAAGAAAAAATATTTTTTCTTGAAATGAATCTGAAAGTTCAAAAAATGTGTATGGATAAAAATGACTATACAGGATTTTTTCAAGCAGATGAGGAATTTCATAAGACAATTTTTGAAGGTTGCAATAAAAAAAGAACTTGGGACACAATTTGTCAAGTTGAAGCAGATTTTCAACGTATTCGTGTACTATCATTGTCTTTAAAGTTAAAATTAGGTAATGTATATTCACAACACCTGGTAATTACAGATGCAATAAGAAATAAAAATTTGGATATAGCTGATAAAGTTATGAGAGAACACTTGACTATGGTTAATTTCGATTCAGTTAAATTAAAAGAAAAGTACCAGGAATATTTTAAATAAATATATAAGCTTATAAGTTTATATATTTAGGTTATATGCAAACGTTATTATTAAAAAAAGAGATTTGTCAAGAATATTCTAAAATGGGATATGAGTATTCTTGACAAAATCTCAAAGTAAAAAATTATACAAAATATATTATATCACAATTCTAAAAGAATATATATTCTTTTAGAGGTTATTAAATGGTTATTTAAAGGAGGCTTGATAAAAATAAGTTATAAAAAATTGTACAAAGTAAATATTTCAGAAAGAAGGTAGTAATGTGGATTTAAATAAGGAAGGTATAAAAAGAAAAGCTGAATGGGATAAAGCAAGTATAAGTTTACCTCAATTTGATTATGATGAAATGTGCAAAAAAACCATAGAAAATCCAAAATGGGTTCACTTTGGATCAGGTAATATTTTCAGAGGGTTTATAGCTGCACTTCAGCAAAAACTTTTAAATTCAAAAAAGGCTGATACTGGAATTGTTGCAGTGGAAACCTATGATTATGAGATCATAGATAAAATATATACGCCCTATGATAATTTGAGCCTTCAAGTAATTATGAATCCGGATGGAAAGCTAAGTAATACTGTAATAGCAAGCATTGGAGAAAGTATTCCTGCAGATACTAAAAGAAAAGAAAATTGGAAAAGACTTAATGAAATATTCTCAAATCCTTCCCTTCAAATGATAAGCTTTACTATAACTGAGAAGGGATATAAGTTAAAAAATTTAACTGGAAACTTTATAGATGAAGTAGGTGAAGATATAAAGAATGGACCAGTTAAGCCTAGAAATGTAATTTCTAAAGTTACATCACTCTTATATACAAGATTTAAATCAGGAGAGCATCCAATTGCAGTAGTTAGTATGGATAACTGCTCTCATAATGGAGAAAAATTGTATAATTCCATTAATACAATTGCAAATGAGTGGGGTAAAAATAAATTAGTTGAAAAGGAATTCATTGACTACATAAATAATGAAAAAAAAGTTACATTCCCTTGGAGTATGATAGATAAAATTACACCAAGGCCTTCTGATAAAGTTAAGAAGTTACTTAATTCAATTGGACTAAATAATGTTGATCCTGTTATAACAAGCAAAAATACTTATATAGCACCCTTTGTAAATGCTGAGGGACCTCAGTATCTTGTTATTGAAAATAATTTTCCAAATGGACGTATGCCTCTTGAAGATGCAGGAGTATATTTTACAAATAGAGAAACAGTAGAAAAAGTTGAGAGAATGAAAGTATGTACATGCCTTAATCCTCTTCATACATCCATGGCTGTATTTGGATGTTTACTTGGATATACTTTGATTGCAGATGAAATGAAAGATGATTGCATTTCAAAACTTATAAAAAAAATAGGATATGATGAAGGAATGCCTGTTGTTACAAATCCTGGAATAATTGCTCCAGAAGATTTTATAAGAGAAGTTATCAAAATAAGACTTCCAAATCCATATATACCAGACACTCCACAGAGAATTGCAACTGATACATCACAAAAAGTTGGAATAAGATTTGGAGAGACAATTAAGGAATATGTAAAAAGAGATGATTTAGATCCAAAATCTTTGAAATATATACCTCTTGTTATTGCAGGGTGGTGTAGATATATGCTTGGCATAGATGATAAAGGTGAAAAATTTGAAATTAGCTCAGATCCACTTTTAGAAACGCTGAAAAAATATTTAGCTGCTGTTGAAATTGGAGAAAAGTATGTATATGGAACCTTGAAACCAATACTTTCAAATGAAGATATATTTGGTTTAGACCTTTATAAAGCTGGACTTGGAGATGAGATTGAAGATTATTTTGCTGAAATGATTACGGGAAATGGTGCAGTTAGAAACACACTCAAAAAATATTTAAATTGATAATTAGAGAAAGGAATGTTTTTTTTATGAAGATGACATTTAGATGGTTTGGCGAAAATGATGATAGTGTTACACTTGATCAAATACGTCAAATACCCGCAGTTAAAGGAGTTGTAGGATTTTTATCTGATATTCCAGTTGGAGAGCTATGGCCTATGGAGCGAATACTTGAATATAAAAAAAATATAGAAGCTCATGGCTTGGAACTTGAAGTTATTGAAAGTGTAAATATTCATGAGAATATAAAACTTGGATTACCATCTAGGGATAAGTACATAGAAAACTATAAGGAGACAATAAAAAACTTAGGACAAGCCGGTATAAAAGTAATATGCTATAATTTTATGCCAGTGTTTGATTGGCTTAGAACAGATCTTGCGTATAAACTTCCAGATGGATCAGAAGCAATGCTTTATGATGATGATAAATTAAAAGGATTAGATCCAATTGATCTTGTTAAAAGCACTGAAAAAAATTCTAATGGTTTTTCACTTCCAGGTTGGGAACCAGATAGACTTAAAGAATTGAAAAATGTACTAAAATTATATGAAAATGTGGGTGAGGAAAAATTATTTGAAAACTATGAGTATTTCCTTAAAGCAATAATACCAACCTGTGAAAAATATGATGTTAAGATGGCAGTACATCCAGATGATCCTGCATGGAGTGTATTTGGACTTCCTAGAATAGTGAATTCAAAAGAAAATTTAGAGAGAATAGTAAAAATGGTAGATAGTACTTATAATGGTATAACTTTATGTAGTGGAGCCTTAGGATCAAGTACCAAAAACAATATACCTGAACTAATAAGATATTTTGGGGATATGGGAAGAATACATTTTGCCCATGTTAGAAATATAAAAATACTATCTGAAAAACAATTTCATGAAGTATCACATTTGTCAAGTGATGGATCCTTCGATATGTTTGAGATAATGAAGGCATATCATGATATAGGCTTTGAGGGATATATGAGACCTGATCATGGAAGAATGATATGGAATGAAAAGGCAAGACCTGGATATGGCTTGTATGACAGAGCACTTGGAGTAACTTATTTAAATGGATTGTGGGAAGCAATCAAAAAAATGAGTAAATAAGATTAAGTTTATGAAAAAAATAGGCATTTTATATTCATAAATTGTCACTATAAAGACGGCCATCTTAATATAACAATTTATGAAATAAAATGTCTAGAAAATAAAACTTTTTATACAACATTTAAGAATTATTTACAGAATTTAGTATAACACAAATTAATTTAAGTAACAAATGTATTAAAAATAATTTATTATTTTTAATATTTATAAAAACGTTTTCTTATATAGAATCTTAAGAAGCATGCATAAATTAGGATAAATAAAAATTTACTAAGTGTATATAAAGGAGAGAAAGAAATTATGAAAACTGCAAGAGTTTATGGAAAAGATGATCTTAGATTGGAAGAAGAGGAAATACCTAAAATTACAAAATTAGATGATGTTCTAATAAAAACAAAAAGAGTTGGAATTTGTGGATCTGATGTTCATTTATACCATGGTGAAAATCCATTAGCTGTACTACCAAGGGTTATGGGACACGAAGTTGTTGGTGAAGTTGTTGAAATTGGAGATGATGTAAAAAATCTTAATGTTGGTGATCATGTTGTAATTGAGCCAATTAACTATTGTGGAAAATGTTATGCATGTCGTCATGGTATGCCTAATGTATGTAAGGATCTATCTGTATTTGGTGTTCATGAAGATGGTGGTATGAGAGAGTATTTCACAGTACCTGAAAAACAATGTCATGTAATGAATAAGAATTTAGATTGGGATACTGCAGTATTAGCTGAACCATATACAATTGGTGCAAATTCAACAGCACGTGGTGATGTTGGTGTTGGAGATACTGTGCTTATTCAAGGAGCAGGACCTATAGGAATATGTATACTTAAATTGGCTAAGATCAAAGGTGCAACAGTAATGATGACAGATGTTGTTGAAGATAAGTTGAAATTTGCTAAAGAAAATGGTGCAGATAGAGTTGTTAATGTTGCAAAAGAAGATATTAAAGAGGCAGTTAAAGATTGGACAAATGGAGAAGGTGTAAATAAGGTTATTGACGCAGTTGGATCTCCAAAGACATTTGAGCTTGGATTTGATTTGGCATCACCAGCTGGTACTATTGTTGCTTTAGGATTTTCTGAGAAAGCATCGCAAATTCCACAGATGCCTATTACTAAAAATCAATTAACTGTTGTTGGTACTAGACTACAAGCATATCAATTTGATAATGTTATTCGTTTAATGGAATCTGGAATGTTAAAAAGTGATGGATTAATTACACATAAATTTAAATTTGATCAAGTTCAAGAAGCTCTTGATTTCATTGATAAAGATTCTGAGAAGGTTAAAAAAATGATTCTTACTTTTGAAGATTAGTTAAAATTACTCTGTATTTGCTAAATCAATTAGGATTAAGGGAGTTTGGAAATTAGGACTAGATATTAGAAAATAAAGTTGAAATTTTTTTATAAATAGTGAGGAAGGTGTAGTAAAAATGCAGAAAAATGATAATAGTACTTATCAGATTGAAACAAAAGAATTGGTTAAAGTTGCTGCAAGTGGCTGGCTTGGAACTGCAATGGAATTTATGGATTTTCAGTTATATTCTCTTGCAGCAGCTATTGTTTTTAATAAGATATTTTTTCCAAATGCAAGTCCTGCAATGGGTTTAATAATGTCCATGGGAACATATGGAGCTGGATATGTTGCTAGGTTAGTTGGAGCATATATGTTTGGAAGAATTGGTGATAAAATGGGACGTAGAACAGTTCTTTTTGTTACTATAACTCTTATGGGACTTGCATCAACACTTATAGGTTTTTTGCCTACTTATGAAAAAGTTGGTATATTAGCTCCAATTGGATTAGTTGTACTACGAATTTTTCAGGGTTTAGGTGCTGGAGCAGAAATAAGTGGTGCCGGTGTTATGGTTGCCGAGTTTTCAAAAGTAAAAAGTAGAGGTCTAATTGGTAGTTTAGTTTGTTTAGGAACTTCAACTGGAACGTTATTAGCGAATTTAATTTGGACTATCATTCTAACCAATATTAAAGGAAATGATTTACTTACATGGGGATGGAGAATTCCGTTTTTTGCCTCTTTTATTGTCATGATTTCAGCAATTTTAATTAGAGTTTTTGTTAAAGAAAGTCCAGTTATGGCAGAGAAGAAAAAGCTACTTTTAAAAGAAAGAGAAGAAATGGGAAAAAATAGTAAATCAGTTAAAGCTAAGAGAAAAGGTAAGAAAAGCTTTATAGTTGCTTTGGGATTACGTTTTGGACAAGCTGGAAATAGTGGTATTTTACAAACATATCTAGCTGGTTTTGTTGTTACTGTTCTTGTGATGCAAAAAACTGTTGCAACTAATGCCAATATTATTTCATCTTTAGTATCTTTTATAACTATTCCCGTGGTTGGATATCTTGGCGATAAATTTGGAAGAAGAAAAATATATATGATCTTATCACTTGCCATGGCAGTTTATGCAATTCCAATGATGATGATGATTAATTCAAAAAATGTTGTTTTATTGACTGTTGGATTAGTAATTGGTTTAAATGTTGGATGTCAAGGAATATTTGCTTTGGAAAATGTAATGCTAAGTGAATTATTTGGATCAAAAAATAGAGTTACTTTGGTTTCTCTTGCTAAAGAAATAGCAGGTCTTATAGCTACTGGTTTTGGTCCTTTAATTGCAGCTAGTTGGGTATCAGCAGTTTCAGGTAGCTGGATACCAATTGCTATAATGCTCATTATATTTTCGTTAAGTACATTCTTTAGTTCTTATGTTTCTGAAGATATCACTGGAAGAGATTTAAATGATTTAGAAGATGCAATGTAATTTTAGTTCTATTTGACTTATATTATGATAATATTAATGAAATAGTATGCAATTAGATCTGAAATCAAAGATTTAGTAAGTAAATCTAGCGTAAATAATCAAAAAAAGGGATATGCTGTTGAGTTTGGTAAGTTCTACATAATCAAACATGTAAAGATTTTTATGAAATTACTGTAAAAAATAATTTTAAGTAAGGAGATATACATAATGATTGAAAAAATTGAAACTCTAAGAAGAATTGAAGAAGTAGGTGTAGTAGCTGTTGTAAGGGCTGAAACTCCAGAATCTGCTGAAAAAATTTCTAAAGCATGCATAGATGGGGGCATACCTGCAATTGAGCTTACTTTTACTGTGCCTAATGCAGATAAAGTAATAACTTCTTTAAAAAATAAATTTTCAAAAGATGAATTAATATTAGGTGCCGGAACAGTTTTAGATAGTGAAACTGCAAGAATAGCAATACTTGCAGGAGCCGAATATATTGTAAGTCCTAGTTTTAATTTAGAAACTGCTAAACTATGCAATAGATATCAAATACCTTATATGGCAGGTTGCATGACTATAACTGAAATGATAACTGCAATGGAAGCTGGTGTGTCCATAATAAAATTATTTCCAGGAAGTGCTTATGGTCCAAGCATAGTAAAGGATATAAAATCACCGATTCCACAGATACCTATTATGCCAACTGGTGGAGTAAGTCTTGATAATGTAGATCAGTGGATAAAAAATGGATGTATTGCTGTTGGAGTAGGTGGAAAACTTACTGCTGGAGCAAAAACTGGGGATTACGATAAAGTAACTGAAACTGCTAAAAAGTTCGTACAAAAAGTTAAGGAAGCAAGACTTTAAATTTGTTAATACCTTATATTAAAATTATATAGTAAGGGTTCTCTTATATATTATGAAGTAAAGCCTGTATCTTATTTTACATGGTAATTTAAGATATAAGGCTATTCTTTTTTTATTTTATTTGACATGTATCATAAAAAGAGTAAAATAAAATTAAAACGACATATGTCAATAACTAAGGCGAAGTGCTGATTTTGTTGTAAATGAGGTGAATATTTTATGCCTAGACCAAGAAAATGCAGAAGAGTATGTTGCTTACCACAAAGAGATATATATGGCCCACTTAATGTTCCTATTGATGAGAAGAATTTTATAACCATGACTGTTGATGAATATGAAACTATAAGACTAATTGATTTGGAAGGGTTTACTCAGGAAGAATGTGCCAATCAAATGAATATTGCACGTACAACGGTTCAAGGTATATATAATGATGCGAGAAGAAAACTTGCAGAGTCACTAGTAAATGGGAGGGTGCTAAGAATCGAGGGCGGAGATTATAAACTTTGCAATGGATTTGAAAAATTTTGTGGTGGTCCAAGATGTTGTAGATATGATTGTAATAGAAATTTTGTGAAAAATGAAGATGAAGGTGGATTAAAATAAAAGTACTTCTATGAAGCGTAATTAGTAATATGAAGTAAAAGGAGTTATAAAAAATGAGCGAAAATTGTAAGCATAATCATAATATACGTAGTAGTAAATATAGTGAGATTAACAGCTTTAAGGAGCGTGCAGTGGAATTGTTTAAACAAGGGTATAACTGTTCACAATCCGTATTTGCAGCTTTTTGTGAAGAATGTGGAATGGATTTTGAAACAGCGCTTAGAATATCATCTTCTTTTGGTGGAGGTATGGGTAGGCTCCGAGAGGTTTGTGGAGCAGTAAGTGGTATGTTTATGGTAGCTGGTATGAAGTATGGGTATGTTGATCCAAAGGATAGATTGTCAAAAGCAGAACATTATAAGCGTATTCAACAACTTGCTGAGAAATTTAAAGAAAATAATGGCTCATTAATTTGTAGAGAACTTTTAGGGCTATCTGACCAAAGTGAAAGTTACGTACCTGAGGAAAGAACAAAGGAATATTATAAGAAACGTCCCTGTGTAGAAATTGTTGGTAGTGCTGCAGAAATTATGTATGAATATATAAAGTCCAATAAGCAGAGTTCTTAGCATCAGATAGAATTTTAATTTCACCCTATGCTTAGAAAATTAATAAATCCAGTTAGAATAATTTTAAAAACTATTCTAACTGGCTTTTTAGTGGGTATATATTAAATAGAAATTAACTATGACATCCATGTTCATGTTCATGGCAGCAGTCACCAGAATCTACAAGTGAACCTTGAAGCCAGCTAGTAGCTACTGCATTTATGTCACCTGAACATCCACGTACTACATCAATGCCAGAATTCTTTAGTACTCTTACTGCACCTTCTCCCATATTACCAGCGAGCATAAGTGTAACACCCATTGATGAAAGAGTTTGTGCAATATTTGATTTACATCCACAGCCGGCTGGTGATGGAACAACTTGTGAACCAACTACTTTTTTAGCAGCTGTATCAACTGTAAAAACAGTAAAATATTCACAGTGACCAAAATGATCGTCAATTTGATTTCCACGAGATGGCAATGCAATTTTCATGTATAAATACCTTCCTTCTAAATTATTTAACATATTATAAGTTATTGTCATATGCTCTTTATATATATAATAAACTTATATATGACATATGTCAATAACAATAAAATAAGAGAATTATATTATATTTGACAAAAGTGTTTAGCAGCTATATACTATTGCCATGATGAATATGAAATTTAAAAATAGAAATAAAATAAGTTATACTTTTTTGAGAATAGTATCAAAAATTTCCGAATTTGATAAGAAAACTCGATATTATGGGACGGATGAACCCTTATATGAAGCTGAAATTCACATGATCAAGTCTATAAAAGAAAATGAAGGTATTCATGTGACAGGTTTGGCTGATATGTTGGGAGTTACGAAAGGAGCAGTTTCCCAGATTATTATGAAGCTTGACCGTAAAGGTATGATTATTAAAGATACTGATCCCCGCAATCAGTCAAGACTTTTGTTAAGGCTTACTTCAAAGGGTGAGATAGCCTATAAGAATCATGAAAAGTTACATAAAAAATATGAAGAGATTTTTGACGATTTACTTGAAAATGCAGCAGAAGAAAACAAGACGTTTTTTAGAGAATTGCTTAACTCATTAGAAAAACAAATTGATGCTTTTGAAAAATAAATGCAGGTTAAATTTTGATTATGAAAAGTTAATGGTGAAATGGAGGCAATTATACGTAAGGTGTTTTTTTACCAAAAGAGTATAGATCCTATACACTTGTTAGATGACAACTATGCTAAGCCGCCTTAAACAAGATTAAATAAAGGATATACTTTTTTAAAGAAAGCGTATAGCAACTATACATATTAGAAAGGATATGATATTTTGAATTCGAAAAACGAAAAACTTAAAATGATGCGTGATGAAAGAATTCCTAAAGTACTGTTGAAAATGGGTATTCCTATTATGATAGGCATGATGATTTCTGCACTTTACAGTGTGGTGGATGCTTACTTCGTAGGTGGTCTTGGAACTAGTCAGATGGGGGCTGTATCCATTGCATTCCCAATTGTACAAATTGTAATTGGACTTGGCATGACCTTTGGAAGCGGTGCTGCATCTTACATTGCAAGGCTACTTGGAGAAGGAAAAACTGAAAAAGCAAATCAGACAGCTTCAACTGCACTGTTTTCCAGTTTGGTTGTTGGCATTATTGCCATAGCCATATCCTTATGTTTTCTTGATGATATATTAGTTGGTTTGGGAGCTACAAAAACAATACTGCCATATGCAAGAGAATTTGCAGTTATATATATTACAGGCTCAATTTTAAACATTTTTATTGTTACCATGAACAATATTGTAACCTCTGAAGGCATGTCAAAATTAACTATGACCTCTATGCTGCTCAGCGGTGTGCTCAACATTATATTAAATCCAATTTTAATATATCCTCTAGGTCTTGGAATTAGAGGATCAGCTATTTCAACTGTTATATCACAAGGTGCAGCTTCTCTTTTGTATATTTGGTACATGTTAAGTAAAAAAGGATGTTTGAGATTTTCTATAGGTAACTTTAGATTTGATACTGCCATTTTTGCAGAGATTTTTAAAGTTGGAATTCCAATTTTTGTTTCTCAACTCTTGTCAAGCACTTCAATGGCACTTTCCAATACTGCAGCAAGTAGTTATGGTGATTCAGCGGTAGCAGCCATTGGTGTTGTAACTCGTATCATGGCACTCGGAAGTTATGTGGTTTTTGGATTTATGAGGGGATACCAGCCAGTTGCAGGATATAATTATGGTGCAAAAAACTATGATAGATTGAAGGAAGCAACAAAGGTATCAATTAAATGGTCAACAATATTCTGTATTGTTACTGCATTCATTTTAATCCTAATTCCTGAACAAATTGTGTATTTGTTTTCTAAAAATGATGCAATGCTCATTGATATAGGCAGCAGAGCGCTTAGAGCAAGTGGGATTGCATTTATATTATTTGGATTTGAGCAAGTATATATGTGTTTATTTCTTGCTTTAGGAATGGGGAAAGAAGGTGGAATTTTAAGCATCAGTCGTCAAGGATTATTCTTTATTCCAGCTATTTTGATTATGCCAAGTTTTTTTGGTATTGAAGGTGTAATTTGGGCACAGCCTGCAGCAGATTTGTTCACTGTAATTTTAACCATAATATTTGCTATCTCATTAAATAGAAAGCTGAAGGTCTTGAAGACAGAGTTTTTTTCAGGAAATGGAATTTAAAATAAGTGGCATTTTTTAAGATAATTATAATTGACTTAATTGCATAGTAGATTTAAAATATAAGAGTAACTTTAGTTTTTAAAGTTACTCTTATATATCTTTAGAGAATAATTAACAGAGAACAATAAAGGTGAGTTTTAAATAAAGAATGGAGGTCGTTAAAATGGAGAATATAAATTTATTTTTGGTGTTTGTAGAAGGTGTATTATCGTTGCTTTCACCATGCATACTTCCTGTTCTTCCAGTGTATTTAAGTATATTGTCAAACAGTAGTGTACAGAGTTTAAAGCATGAAGAAGTTAAATTTATGAATAGTTCACTATTAAAAAATACAATTTTATTCGTTCTTGGAATATCTACAACATTTTTCATATTAGGTTCTTCAGTAAGTGTATTAAACCAATTTTTTACCTCTAATAAAAAAATAATTATTTTAATAGGTGGAATTTTAATTATAATTATGGGAATTTTCTATATGGGGTATTTAAACATACCATTTTTACAAAAAGAGAAAAAAATACATATTGAGATAAAGGAAATGAAACCTATAACTGCTTATATACTCGGTTTCACCTTTAGTTTTGGATGGACTCCATGTGTTGGGCCTATGCTTTCTTCTGTATTAATCATGGCGTCAACTTCAAAAAATGTATTGATTGGAAATCTTTTGATATTAATTTATACCATTGGATTTATATTGCCATTTATAATAATTGCCATTTTTTATAACAAGTTGTTTAAATTTATTGATAAGATAAAGCTTCATATGGGAATAATACAAAAAATTGGTGGAATTATTCTTATAGTTTCTGGATTGATTATGATAATTGGAGGAACAGGTAAAACATTTGATTATACAAATAAAGAATCAACTAATAAAGTAGAACAAGTTCAAAGTAAGGATGATAAAAATGCACAAAGCAATAAGGATAATTCTACGAAAGAGGATAAAATTAAAGCACCAGATTTTAACTTGGTTGATCAATATGGAAAAACACATAAGTTAAGTGACTATAAAGGCAAAGTAGTATTCTTAAACTTTTGGGCTACCTGGTGTCCTCCATGTAGAGGTGAATTGCCTAATATAGAAGAAGTTTATAAGGAGTATGAAAATAATGATAAGGATGTTATAATTTTAGGAGTAACCGCACCTAATTTGGGCAGAGAGGGATCTAAAGAATATATAATGGATTTTCTCAATAAGCAGGGATATACTTTTCCAATAGTCTTTGATAATACAGGAGAAATCATGGATCAATATAGTATAGAAGCTTTTCCAACTACATTCATAATTGATAAAGAAGGAAATGTAAATAAATATGTTCCAGGTCCTATGAAGAAGACTACAATGGAATCATTAATAAATAATGTTAAATAACTTAGGAGATGATTTTTTGAAGGGAACATATGATTTCAAGTGTAATTTGGCTCAAACTTTAAATATAGTAGGCGATAAGTGGACTTTACTGGTTCTTCATAGAATTTTAAATAATAAAAATACGTTCAAGGAGCTGCAGGAGGCTTTAAAACCAATACCTACTAATATTTTATCTGATAGGATAAAGTTGCTTGAAAAGAGTGGATTTATAGTTGCTAAAATATATAATGAACATCCGCCAAGATATCAATATCTATTGACAGAAAAGGGAATGGATTTTAAACATGTATTTAACTCAATGATATTATGGGCAAATAAGCATTTAGAAGCATGCAAAAAAACAGTGTGCCATGAAAAATGTGGAAAAGAAGTAGAAATAAAATATTACTGTAAAGATTGTGATGAATATGTTGATGATTTAATAATTAAGGAATTGTACTAAAATAGACATATTTAAAAGATGATAAAATAAAAGAAATTACTATTTTCGGCGGTACAGGAGCTGTAACTAATGGATTTGAAAATGTAATTAATGATTTAATAAAAAAATAGTCTAAAGGATAAGAGGAAGATTTTAATGTCTTCCTCTTAGTTTTTGAGAAAATTAATATATATTTATCAATATTTTAATAAGAAAATTATACATTTATATTTAGAGAAAAAAAGGAATACAAATAGGACATTTATTTATTTAATGCAGGAATTTAACTATTTTTGTAGAAGTATAATGTAATTGATAAAATTTGTGAATTTATATATAGGTTTGAAATTATTATAGATAAAAAGTGGGAGGTGGTATTTTGAAATTACAGGATAAAAATAATAAATTAGCAAAAAGAAAGTCTAATGATTCAGATAAGACTATGATTTTAAAACCTAAAGATATTGAAACAAAGCCAGTTAAGAAAAGCAAAAAACTTTGGATTATTGGAGGAATAGTAGGACTATTTATACTTATAGGAGTTATAGGTAGCTCAAACAGTTCTAATAACAATAATACTAGTAGTAGTTCTGTGCAGACAACTTCAAGTGCACAAAAGCAAGCTGCAGCTGAAACAGCTCCAGTGAAAAGCACTTTGAAGTATGATGGAGATACTTATGATGGTTATATAAAGGATAATAAAAAAGTTCATCTAGGTAAGTATACTTGGGAAAATGGTGATGTTTATGATGGACAGTGGGAAGATAATAAGATGAATGGAAAAGGTGTTTTGAAGAAAGCTAATGGTGACAGTTATAATGGAGAATTTGTGAACAATAAAAGGCAGGGCAGCGGTACTTATATATGGGCCAATAGTGAAAGTTATGAAGGAAGTTTTCAAAATGATTTAATGAATGGAAAAGGTGTTTATAAATTTAAAAATGGTGATGTTTATGATGGACAGTGGAGCAATAATAAAATGAATGGCGAAGGAAAATATACCTATAAAAATGGACAAGTACAGCAGGGAACTTGGGAAAATAATAAATTAAAAAAATGATTTGGGGTGCATAAATAATGAAAGAAAAAGGTATAAGCAAATTACAATTTCCTCAAATAAAGAAATCTATAACTGATTTTATATATGAAGAAGAAGGAGAAATAAGCAGAAATAAGTTGATGTTTATAGGATCTTTATTAGTAATAGCTAGTTTTATAGCTTCTAGTGAAACTGCATTTGCTTCACATAGATCTCATTCTTCACACAGTTCTCATTCTTCCCATAGTTCTTCAAGTTATGGTGGGGGAGTTAGTCATACAAATAGTGACAGCTACACGAATTCATCACCAGATACTACACCATCAAGCACTGGCAGCTCGTCAAATGGCAATAATTCTTCAACTTCAGCTGGAAGTAGTGTAAATAGTACACAAACTCAACCACAAGCACAGCCTCAGCAAACAGTAATACAACCTGATCCAGTACCACAAACTCCTCAGACACCAGCTGATACAGATTTGCCAAAGTAAAATTAGTATAAAGGAAGAAATGTATGGATAATGTAATTGAAGTATTAAAAGATGATAAAGCAATATTTTTTGTGAACGAAGAAATATATTCTCTTACAGCAGTAATGAAAACAGCATATATGTTTATTGAAAAAGTTTATATTTATTTTGATTATGAAAAAGAAAAATTAATAAGGGTTGAATTTATTCTAAAAGAAGTTAAAGATAAAGATTTTTTGAAAAAGTTAGTAGGAGAATTTTATAATGAATTATTAAATCAGACTCTTAGAATTAAAATTTTTAAAGAAACAAAACATATAAGAGAATTAATACTAGGAAGAGCATTTTATAACACATGTGTAGAAGTTGAAGAAAGTAGCAGCTTAAATAAAAATATTCCTTACTATGAAATGAATGGAAAAGATGAAAAAGAAATATTTAGTGATGATGAAATAAGTAAAGCTTGGGAAGAAAGCTAGTTTGTCTAAATTAAGGAGATTTTTATGCAATTTTTTAAGCTAAATTTAGAGATTTACCCTTTAAAGTATATAAAGAAAGCTATAGAGGATTATAGTAGTTTAGTTAAAATTAAGTGCAGCTTAGAAGAAAATACAGTTATACTTAATTTTGATTGTGATGAAGAAGATTTTCAAATAATTAAAAATGAATTCTGTAATTATCTTATAGGATTAGTTGGAAAGTATATATAATATCAGTAGGTGAATGCATGACTAGTAATTTAATATGTAAAGCTCTAATTTTTATTATAATCATATTAGGTATCAATAGTTCTTATACGGATATAAAAAAAGGCAAGATATATAATAAGCACCTTATCATGTTTTTTATACCTGGAGTAATATTCCAGATATTTTATTTAAACAGCTCAAATTTTGTTGTAGTTAAAATGTATCTAATTAATTTAATTTCATCAATATTTTTTTCTATTATAATGTATGTTTTTAAAATATGGGCAGCAGGAGATGCTAAGTTAGTTATGTTAATTATCAGTTTAATGCCTATGGAAATGTATAGGTCTAATCCTAAAAATGTTTTTCCTGGGTTTTCTATTATAGTTCTTATTTTTTTATGTGGTTTTAGCTATTTAATATTAGAAAGTTTGTTTTTATACATAAAAGATAGATTTTTAAATGTAGATAGAAAAAGTGTAAAGTATATTGATATAGAAGAACTGAAGAAAATAGTATTAAGGATTGCTTTTTCATGGATTATATCAATAAACTTAAATTGTTTAATAGTTCATTTTTTCAAAAGTTTTTACTTATATAATTTAGGATTATATATGGTCTTAAATGCTTTACTCATTCTTTATTTAACAAGGTATGTAAATAATAAGAAGATATTCTATTGGATTACTATTCTTGGAACATTAACATATGTTTTTAGTACTGCTTATTTAGGAACAGGAAATATACACTTAAATGTAAAATTAATGGTATTCGTAATAATTCTAATTTTATTTAGAACTTTGTGTGGAAAATATAATTATAAAAAAGTATCAATAGAAAATTTAAAACCTGGTATGCTGCTATCAGCAGGTACTATACTTAATTTTTATAATTCTAAAATTAAAGGATTGCCGAAGAATTATTCGGAAAGTATGAATTCAAGATTAACTGATAAAGAAATAGAAAGTATTAAGTTGTGGCAAAAAAGCAAAAATGGATTAAATGAAGTTGTAATAGTTAGAAAAATACATTTTGCACCATTTATATTTTTAGGAACTGTAATAAGTTTAATTATGATAGGTTAGGAGATTTTATGATTAAAGATGGTAAATACAGACCTCTTTTTTTAAATGGAAAAATAGGACAAGGCTCTTATTCATTAGTTTCGGTATGTAAAAATGAAGAAAGTTTGGATAAAGAACATAAGGTTAAAGTAGTACTAAAAGATGAGAATTTTATAAAAGGCTATGATGTTTATGTTTTTCAATCAGAAAATATACAGAGACAAATTATAGATTATTTAAAATTAAATAATAGTACATATATTTGTGGTGTAGGTGAAACAGATACATTAGTGGATAAGGATGTAATTGAAATAAGTCCGGATACATTAACTATAAGGGTGTTATATAGAGCTAATTCTATAGATAATTTTTTAATGCTTACAAATAAATGCAATAATAATTGTATAATGTGTCCCGATTCTTTAAAGGTAAGAACAGAAAATAAAAATATACCTATAAGTATTTTAAAAAAGTATATAGAACTCATAGATAAAAAAGTTGAATTTTTATGCATTACAGGTGGAGAACCTACTTTGTTAAAGGAAGATTTTATAGAAGTAATAAGATATTTAAGAGAAAAGTTATCTGGAACGGAGTATCTTTTACTTACTAATGGAAGAATGTTTTATAAAAAAAGGTTTGTAGAAGCTTTTGTTAAAAATGCACCGGAAAATTTAATAACAGCCATTCCTATTCATGGTCATTATCCAGAACTTCATGATAATATATCTGGAGTTAAAGGCAGCTTTATACAAAGCTTTTATGGAGTGAAAAATTTATATAAATTAGGAGCAAAGATAGAAATTAGGGTGGTAATAAATAAATTAAATTATAATGTAATTACTAATATTGCTGCTATGATTTCTGATTATTTTCCTAAAGTAGTAAGGGTAAATTTCATGGCTATGGAGATGTTGGGAAATGCTGTAGTGAATAGAGAAAAGGTGTGGATTGATTTTAATAGTGTTCAAGAAAAGCTTAAGGAAGCCGTTTTTATATTGTTAAAAAGTGGAATAGAGACAAGAATCTATAATTTTCCATTATGTAGTTTAGATGAAAGTATATGGAATTTAAGCGTAAGAAGTATATCCGATTATAAGATAAGATATAAACAACAGTGCAATGAATGCAGTGTTATGAAAAATTGTGGAGGTTTTTTTAACTCTACTATAAATATGAAGGATTTAAAGGTTAAACCAATCAAGTGATATTTAGAATAATATCAGGTTTTATACACAGTATAAGAATTCTAAGGTGCTGAAACTTAATGGTTGCAACATAGTTTTTGTCTAAAAGTGAAGGTTTTGCAGATGGAAATCATAGAATTAAAATTTTAAAAATAGAAGAGGTAAATAATGAGCAGCGAATTAAATTACTTTAATTTTAAAAGTTTTAAAGATAAGTATTTAATTACTAATGATTTAGGGAATTACTTATTTTTATCACAAGAAGAATTTCAAAAATTATGCGATCAAACTTATATGGAAGATAAGAGTTTGTGTGATAAATTATCAAAAAAATATTTTGTAGTAGATGGAAATAGAGAAATTGTTATAAATAAGGCTGCAAGTGAACTCAGAAATCATAAAAACTATTTATTTGAAGGAACTCAACTTCATATATTTGTGCTTACTACTAATTGCAATCAAAATTGTATCTATTGTCAGGCATCTGCTAGTACTTTGAAAAATTCAAGTAAAGTAATGAGCAAGGAAACAGCAGAAAAAGCTGTTGATATAGCACTGCAATCTCCAAGCAAAAGTTTATCTTTTGAATTCCAAGGTGGAGAGCCTTTGATGAATTTTAAAGTGTTAAAACATATAGTTGAGTATGCTAGGGAAAAAAATAAAACTATAAATAAAGATATAAGTTTTAATTTGGTAAGTAATTTAATTTTAGCAGACGATGAAATTATAGAATTTCTTATAGATAATGATATAAGGATAGCTACATCATTGGATGGGGATGAAAGTGTACATGATAAAAACAGGCCATATAAAAAAGGAAATTCTTTCAAAATTATAAAAGAAAAAATAAATAAGATCAATAATTTGTATAAAGAGAAGAATAAAAAATGTAGGGTACAGGCTATTCAAACAACTACTAAGTTTAGTTTGGACAATTGGAAGAAAATAATAGATGCTTATGTAGATTTAGGTATGGAAAATATATTTATAAGGCCCTTAACACCTTTGGGAAATTCAAAGGATCAGTGGAATAAAATCGGATACACATCAGAAGAATTTTTGGATTTTTATAGGAAGTGCTGTAATTATATAAAAAGTTTAAATACTAAAGGGATAAATATAAAAGAAGGGCATTATTCTATATTCCTATCTAAGATATTAAAAAATGATTATGTAAACTATATGGAACTTAGATCACCTTGTGGTGGAACTATAGGCCAAATGGCATATAACTATGATGGAAATATATATACTTGTGATGAAGGCAGAATGCTTGCAGAAAGAGGTAATGAAAGTTTTAAAATAGGTAATGTATATAAAAATGATTTTAATTCGCTAGTTAATAGTAAAGTATGTTCTACATTATGTACAGCTTCCTGTATAGAAACATTACCAGCATGTTCAGATTGTGTATATAATCCATATTGTGGAGTTTGTCCGGTATATCATTATGATAAAACAGGATCTTTGTTTGACCAGATGCCAGGAAATTATAAATGCAAGATTTATAAAGGTATTTTGAATTTAATTTTTGAGGATATGATTTAGATTAGTTAGCAAATAAATATTTTTATGAATTTTGATAAAATGAATCATAGTATATTCATAAAGCCATTAATACTGATATTCCAAAACTAATTCTTTTAATTGTTTTTTATTATTGCATTTATAAATAGAATTTATCCAATTGTTATCTTGAATTTTTTTCATCAATTGTGATAGTGCTGTAAGGTGACTTACTGAATCAACTGGAGCTAATCCTATAATAAGATTAATTTTTACTGTTTTATTATCATTTAAGATAGGTATATCTACAGCATTTTTAAACAGTGCTAAGCAAATTCCAATGGAGTTGACACCATCGCTTGGTTTTGCATGTGCAAGCATAATACCTTTTCCAAGCACCATATATGGTCCGTGAATTCTAGTTAAATTAATAATTTCATCAATATATCTACATTTTATGATATTTTCTTTAATAAGGGGAGAATAGGCAAGTTGAACAGCCTCATCCCAACTTAACTTTTGTTTATATATCGTAAGGTGGGATTCAAAAAGTAGATCTTGCAATTTGATATCATTTTCTGTAGTTAATTTCTTAACATTTTTTACTTGATTAAAATAACTTTCCAATGCTTTTTTAAGACCATTTACATCTTCAATCCTAGCATAGTTACTAATAATATCCATCAAATTTTCCGTATTAATTTGTGACTTATTTTCGCTATTTAGGCCGGCTTTAGAAAGTGCCTGAGTAATATAATTCCATTCAGCTATATCTGGAATTGCAGGAACTTGAATTACTGGTATCTGTTTTCTTTCATGTAAATCTATTGTGCTAATAACTAGTTTAACTTCAGACAGAGAACTACTTTCATACTGAAGGACATTCATAGGCGAGGAAAATTTAATTAAAGGATAACGACTGCGCAATTGCTGTTCTAAAAAAATAGATGTACCTATTCCACTGGAGCAAACTACAATTACATCAGGATTTTCACTTTTAAGAGATTTTTCTTCTAGCTTTCTAAGTTCACTTCCAAAATAAAGAGCAATAAGTGCTATTTCATCATTGCTTAAGTGTGTTGAGATAAATTTTTCGAAATAGTAAACAGAATATCTTGTAAGGCTAAATAACTGATGATATTCTACTTCTATTTGTTTTAAATTTGGATGATTATAAGAAATATTGTACTTTACACGGTTATAAGTTGAAAGCAAGTGTGTAGTTAAAGAAATTTCCAAATTTTTTGATGGAATAGAAACGCCAGCTACCTTATTGAATCTATCAACTATTGCTCTAGTAATAGGAATTAATTTTTTAATTGTAAGATCTTCCTGATTTACTTTAGAAAACTGGCTAGAATTGATCATTTTTAATAAATAATGAGCTTCATCTTCATTTATAATGCCATTTTTATTAAGAAATTCTTTAGTCCATTTTAATCCTGCTGGATCTTCAAATTTTACACTTTCTGAAGTATTAATCAATAATTTGTTTGTATTGCTAGTGCGATTTAAGTACCAAAGTATAAAAGTACTTATAATCATTAAAGCATCATCTGTTAAGTAGTTTCCAGTTACTTTTTCTAACTGGTGAAGATAAGTGTTAATTTGTGACAGTTTACTTGGATCATTGGATAGTTGACTGTAAATAACTGAACTGTGCTTGCTCAATTGTTCATATATCCAATTACGTTGTGATAATTCCGGTCCTTCAAGCTTTTGTCCTTGTTTGGATTTAATTAATTTTAATTCATATTTTTTTAATTCACGGCTTACATTTTTTAAATTGCTAATAGCAGTATTTTTAGAAATATTTAAAGTTGAAGTAATTGTGAGTAAAGAAACTCTTTCATTATTTATCAATTTATATATAATAAACTGCTCTCTTTCAAGACGACTAAGTTTAGATTCTATTGTAAAATTAGATGAACAATAATTTTTAGTTAACTGCATAATATTATCTGGAGTTAAATAGTACCCTACAGTACCAATTCTTTGAATAGGATCTAGATTATCCTGTTCGAGTTCATAATTCACTCTTTTAAGGATATAGAACACAGTTCTTCTAGATAGTTTTAGCCTATCTTGTAATTCTTGAAGAGATAGATATCTACCAGCATTTATTAATAAATTCAACAGCTCATCTCCATGTTTTGTATGACTAAAGTGAATCATGAAATACACCTCTTTTCAGACTATACCAGAACCTCCGAATTAAAATCCGGAGGTTATAATTTCTATTTTTCTGTTATTTCTTTTTGGCTGCGAGAATTTAGTAAAAAACTTAAAAGAACTACTATAAGTGTAAAAGCAATAATGCCAAAAATAAGTGCTAATTGACCGCAAGATCCAATTTTGCCCAATATAATTCCTGGAACTAAGTAATCTGTATCTGCAAATGTAGATGCTGCAAGTTTTAAGTTTCCCAGTACAGGAAGAATAAACAGAGGCAACCAGCTAATTAATAATCCGTTAACTGCTGAACCAAGGATTGCACCTCGTTTTCCTCCAGTTGAATTTCCGTAAACAGCAGCAGCTGCCCCGCAAAAGAAGTGGCCAACAACACCTGGAATAATAACTGTTGTCTTCATAGCAATCATTATAAACATGCTTATAGTACCTACAATAAAACTTACAAAGAAACCAATTAAAACAGCATTTGGTGCATATGGAAATACAATTGGTACATCTAATGCAGGTTTAGAGTTTGGAACTAGCTTTTGAGCAATGCCTTGAAAGGCGGGTACAATTTCTCCTAAAATCATGCGGACTCCTTGAAGAACTACGATAAATCCAGCAGCAAAGGTTCCTGCTTGAACAAGGGCATATATGATAAAGTTATTACCTGAACTCAACTTACTTTCAACAAAGCTTGGACCAGCAACAATAGCTAGTGCAATGTAAACCACAGACATTAACAAAGTAATTGACACTGTTGAATCACGTAAAAAACTTAAACTTTTAGGAATATTCAAATCTTCAGTACTTTGTTCATTATTTCCAAAGTATTTGCCAATTAATCCAGAAAGTGCATAACCTATATTTCCTGTATGTCCCATTGCAACCATATCACCACCTGTAATTTTACGCATAAATGGCTGACATAGAGCAGGTGTAACAGTTAATAGTGTTCCTTCAAATAGTCCTCCAAGTAAAATTGTTACTAGGCCAGTTCCTAAATTAGCACTTACTAAAACAACTGCAGTTAAACATGAAACATACAGCATTGCCTGACCAGTTAGAAAAATATATTTAAATCTTGTAAAACGAGCTAATGTAATATTAACAATCATTCCTACTAACATTATAAGTGCTGTTGTAGTTCCATATTTGACTAAAGCAATTGCAACAACTGCTTCATTGCTTGGAACAACGCCTTGAACATGTAGTGCAAATTCAAACATTTTGGAAAAAGGTGTTAGGGAATTGCTTAAAATGCCTGCACCTCCGATTAGAACTAAAAAACCAGCGAAAGTTTTAATTGTACCTTGAACGATTTCAGTTGACTTTTTCTTTTGTAAAATAAGACCTAACATTGCAATTAGAGCAACTAAAATAGCAGGCTGAGTTGCAATGGATATAAATAAGTTTAGTAAAGATTTCATTTTCAAACTCACCTCTTAGTTTACTTATTTTAAGAATGGATTATATTTTCTTTATCTAAAATTTTATTTAAATGTTTTTTAATTTCTTCTTTATCAATTAAACTTTTTAGTGACACAATTTTATCTTCAGGAATACTGCTAAGTGCTCCAGCAAGAGTTGATTCAACAAAGAAATAATCTGCTGATTCAGCTGTAACACTTCCTACATCACTGTGCTCTAGTTGAATGTTATCTGTATTAACCCCTTCATCTTGCATAACTTGTTGAATATTCATTTGAACCATAAAACTACTTCCTAGTCCACTTTGACATACTGCAATAATTTTCATATTTATCTCTCCTTTTTATTTAAATTAATAATATTTGCTAGTTCGTAAGCACTTTCTGCAGCTAGCATATGATTGATTTTTTCTTGATCTCCCAGGAGTTCTGCTAACTGTTGAATTACTCTTAAATGACTGTTATTATCTACAGCTGCTAATACAAACCATAGTTGTATTTTATGATCTTCATTTACTAAGTTGACAGCTGGATATGTTCTTAAAAGAGAAACTGCAATTTTATGAACTCCATTTTCTGGCCGAGAATGTGCCAGTGCAATACCTTGTCCTATATTAATATAAGGACCATTTTCTTTTACAGAATCAATCATAGCATCTACATATTTGTCTTCAATGCTATTATTTTTTAACAGTGGGATGGCTGCTTTTCGAATAGCATCCTTCCAGTCCATATGAGCCTTATTATCAATTTGAATAGTATTCTTATTTAATAAATCATATAGCATATTATCCTCACCTCGCTTCAATTGTATTAATGTAATGATATGCTAACGAATATTTAATTTACATGATTTATTATAGATTTAGAAAAAAGCGTTTACAAGTGCAGATATGACACTTTTTTGGGTGCAAAAAGTGACTTCTTATATATTGGAAAAACTTTAAATTTCTGTAAGTGTAAAGATATTTATGGATATTGACCATATATATTTTGCATATTATAATTGTATTGACCAATATATACCAACGGGTATAAAAAGTAAGTTGTTTATGATGTTTCAAATAACATCTCAACATACAAATAAAGTTGAATAAATAAGGAAGATGATAATGGTTTATTTAAATGTTTTTACATTTCCAAGTGATGATATGGAATTTGATTTTTTAATAGAGGAAAGAAGAACATGCTATGATTCTTTTTATCCATTTAAGATATTATCGAAACATAGTTTTGAAAGAATTGATTTTGAACCAATTACTATTTTATATGGCGGAAATGGTTCTGGAAAATCTACAGCATTAAATGTAATAGCAGAAAAAACAGGAATAAGTAGAGATTCTATCTATAATAAATCTAATTTTTATTCTCACTATGTGAATATGTGTGAGATGCAGCTTGAAGATGATGATATTCCTGAAAACAGCAGAATTATAACAAGTGATGATGTATTTGATTATATGTTGAATATTCGTAATCTTAACGAAGGAATTGATCAAAAAAGGGAAAAACTTTTTGAAGAGTATCTGGAGGCAAAATATTCTCATTTTCAAATAAGATCTATGGCAGATTACGAGCAGCTAAAAAAAGTAAATACTACTAGAAGCATAACTCAGTCACGTTTTGTGAGAAATGAATTGATGGATAATGTGAGAGAATATTCAAATGGAGAAAGTGCATTTCGATACTTTATTGAAAAAATAGATGAAAATGGATTATATATATTGGATGAACCTGAAAATAGTCTTTCTCCAAAACGTCAGTTGGAATTAGTGAGATTTATTGAGGATTCTGCACGATATTTAGGATGTCAATTTATTATATCAACACATTCACCATTTCTACTTGCCATGAGTGGAGCAAAAATATATGATCTTGATGAAAATCCAGTTGATGTGAAAAAATGGACAGAGTTAGAAAATGTGCGTGCATATTATGAGTTTTTTAAAAGACATGAAAATGAGTTTTAATGTTCTCTTTTATGTATTGCAATGTAAATATATGTTAAAATATCGAGGTGAGGTGATTAAAGTGTTAAGTAAAATCGGTCCTATACCTTTAACAGAATATATAGATTGTTTAAATGCTAAAAACTTCAATAGAGATATGGCAGTAAAGTATACAAAAAAAATCTATGATAAAGATATATCAGACGTAGCAAAATTGCACATATTTTTAGTTAATAGTAATGTTTATAGGGAGTTCGAAAAACAAAATCCCATATCAAAAACAGCAATACAGGCATTAAAAACATATAATCCAAGAGAATACTTTTCGCATTATACATGTCGTAGATTTTATAAATTTTTTGCATTTATAGATGTTGGGGAATTTGATCAACTTACATTTTTGATGACAGCAGAACACATTCATCATATATACCCTTTAACTTATGGTGGAACTAATAAATTAGAAAATCTAATTTATGTAAGTGAATTTAATCATAAGTTATTACATAAAAATCCATTGGAGAATATAGAAAAATATGATTTTCAAGCAATTGACTATCTGTGGTATTTATACAGTAAAAAGCTTCCAGAATTAATTAGTAAGTACAACTTAAAACTGACTTTTGATAAAAGTAGTAGTTTTATCAAAAATCAGTTTAAAAATTGTATAGAAGAAGAGATGAAAATTTTTTATGATTATATTGTAGCACTTGAAAATAATAAGCAACAAAAATATTACTAGTTTTTATAAGAAAGTAGCCATTACCATTTGCGCAGGTGGGCTACTTTTTTATTTTATCTATAAGTACGATAATTAAATTTATCAAAGCTATCAAAAATGATAGAGCAGCAAAAATCACTATAAACATTTCGTACATATGTATCACCTACCTCCTTAAAGGGATAGCGATACCAGTTGCCTACGTGCAACTATATTGAAATTATACCTGGTTATCTCTTCCTAAAAAAGATGGTGAGCCTATAGTGTTTTGGAAATACATTGTTTATGTACTTGATAAAATAAAAGAAGGAATTATGGAAAATTTTGTTTTAACATTTAATTTTTTTCAATTTAAAAGCGGTTTTGATGCAGAAATCTTAGCAGTAATATTAAACGATACTGAATTTATGGTTATTTTGAAAAATTGAAGACAAGGGGCTTTTGGGTAAGCTGTACATTTGACAATATATTCACATAAGAGGTTATCCAAAAGCCGACAGATTGTGGTATAGAGAAAGTGAAAAGTTAATTAGCAAAATTGTTATAGATACTCATATGGACACAAAATATAATACAACTGGAGCGCTGTATAACGTAACCGAAATTGTCATTTCTTATCATGATCTAAATTATGATATAAGTTAAAGTATGTTATTGAAGTTACAATTCTGATAATTTTTCTCTTTGTTTAATGTACTTGTTTATTTTTCTACTCCATTTTTTATATAATCTACTATCATATTCCTCCAACACTTCCAAAAAGTAATCCAAAACTTTCAATTTGTATAACCCTTTAGATAAATGTCTTGGAAAGTTTCTTTGTCTTGAATAACATTTTTTGGGGTCAATCACTTTTAATTCACCATCTTCTTGTATAAATATATCTTTGCATCTTACATCGATTTTGCTAAACTTTATTTTTTCAAATTCTTTTAACATATCTATGATTTTACAAGCAAGATTTTTATCCATACCATTTTTCTTTATATGTTTTGATAAGATTTTTCCGTGAACACACTCTCTTACCATATAGTTAGATCCAATTTCACTTATTTTTGGGAAATACTTATTTCCGTTCACTCGTTCTAAAATACGATATTCACCAGTAAAACTTTTATTGTTTAGACCTATTTTAATAACTTTTCCATCTGGTAGTAAATAAACTTCTCCATTATGCCCTTTGCCTAAAAGCTTACAATTTGTTAAATCATAAGGGTTTTTTTTATAGATATTTTTTTCTATCATAATATCCCTCTAAAATTATTAATCTTACTTATTTTCTATATTATGCAACTAGATGCAAAAAGGATACTATATGTAAAAAGAATTTTATTAAACTACAATAAAAAGGCATTATTTAAAGAGGTAGGAATGGAAATTGAATACCGTACAAAGTTATCTATGTGGTAAAATATAGTTAATTGCGTTTATATGAGGAGTTGATTAATACAATGGATGAAAGTAAGAAACTTTATCAAATAGGAGAAATATCTAAAATATGCAATATTCCAATAAAAACACTGAGATACTATGATGAAATAAAACTGTTGATACCAAGAAAGATTGATCCAGATAGTAATTATAGATATTATTCAAATGATCAATTGGTTTTGGTGCTTGTGATCAAACATTTTAAGGAAGCAGGTTTTTCATTAAAGGAGATAAAAGTGCTTTTGGGAAGAGAAGATTTAGAATATAACACAAGGAAAATTAATGAAAAATGTATAGAAATTGATAATAAAATTAATGATTTAAAAATGCTAAAAACAAAATTGCAGTTTTTTATAAAAGAAAGTAAAAAGGAAAAGAAAAAAAATAAGGATTTTAAAATTGAAATAAAGGAAATACCAATTTCTTATGTTGCTTACCTCAGAAACAAAGGCCCCTTTACTATTGAAGATTTTACAGTTCGGTACTGTAGGTTGATTTCATTAGTTGAAAGAAACAATTTTCATATTATAAAGAATGCTATGGCAGTATATTATGATGATTGTATCGACTTTGAAGAAAAGGAGAAGGAAGTCTATGATATTGAAGTTTGTATAGCTGTATCTGAAGAAAAAGAAATAGATGGTTTAGTTAGAAAATTTGGAGGTTTTAAAGCTGTTACTGCTGTTCATTATGGTAGTTATGACAATATGATAGATAGTTATAAAAAGTTGTATAAATATATTTATGAAAATGGATATGAAATTTGTGGTGAGCCTGTAGATAACTATCTTGTGGACATAATGAATACTTCTGATGAAGAAAATTATGTGACTGAACTTATAATTCCAATAAAATAGTTAAAATAAGTGTTGACTCTCCCGGTACTGTATGCATTATTCTTTCAATTGTAGATGTTCACATCAAAAACTATATGTATAGGTAGTAAGCTTACCAATTTTAAAGGATGTCTATATGAAGTTTGAAAGAGGTGTATATCAGTGAGTGAAAAGAGTATGAATATTAACGAAAGCTATATTGAAAATGAAAAATTAAGCAAGCTTATTATGAAGTTTTCAATTCCATGTGTACTTGCAATGGTTGTTAATGCTCTTTATAGTATTGTAGATCAGATTTTTATTGGTCAAGGAGTGGGATATATTGGTAATGCAGCTACAAATGTAACATTTCCACTTGTAGTTTTAGCCTTAGGTTTTTCACTACTTTTAGGAGATGGAGCAGCTGCTTTTTACAGTATAAAATTAGGGGAGAAAAATAAAGAAGAGGGTGCCAAAGCAATAGGTAATGCTATTGTTTTGATGGTGATTTTAGGTTTTATATTTTTGGTAGTTGGATATATTTTTATGGAAAAATTACTATGGAGCTTTGGAGCCACAAGTACTAATATTTTAGTAGCATTAGATTATATGAGAATAATTTTAATAGGAGTTCCTTTCATGATTTTAGCAGCAGGTCTAAATTCAATAATACGTGCAGATGGAAGTCCTGAATATTCAATGCTTGCTATGATAGTAGGAGCAGTTATAAATATTATTTTGAACCCTGTATTCATATTTCATTTTGGTATGGGAGTTAAGGGGTCTGCTATAGCAACAATAATAGGACAAATTTTATCTTGCACAATTTCTCTAAAGTATATTAATAAATTTAAAAATATAAAGTTTAAAAGAAAATATTTAAAGCTTGATGTAAAGGTGAGTAAGACAGTAATGCTTTTAGGTATATCAAGTTTAATTACGCAAGTAGCAGTAACAGTGATAATAATAGTAAGCAATAATATGCTTAAAATTTATGGAGCACAATCAATTTATGGCAGTGATATTCCCATATCAGCAATAGGTATTGTAATGAAAGTGAACGAACTTTTATTAGGAGTGGTAATAGGTATAGCTATAGGTGGTCAGCCAATACTTGGATACAATTACGGTGCTAAAAATTTTAAACGTGTTAAAGATACTTATTTTTTGCTTATAAAAATAGCGACTGTTGTATCAATAATAGGTTTCATTATATTTCAGTTTTTTACACAAGGTATAATAAATCTATTTGGTCAGAATAATGCATTGTATAATGAATTTGCATTAAAATCCTTTAAGATATTTTTAATGCTTTGTATGTTTATAGGTTTTGAGCTTACAAGTTGTGTTTTCTTCCAGTCTGTAGGTAAACCGGGAAAAGCAATGCTTCTTACACTATGTAAGCAGACCTTCTTTATAGTTCCTCTTATGATAATTTTACCTAAATTTCTTGGAGTTTTAGGAGTTTTGTATGCAGGACCCTGTGCAGAAATATTATCAGTTATAGTCACCAGTATTCTTATTACTTCAGAATTTAAGAAATATTCAAAGGTGGGGGTATAAAATCAACAGAAATTAAATTTAAAGAAAGTAAAGCACCAATCAAAGATGGTGCTTTTGATCTTCTTACTAGCTAAAAGCAAGAGAATATAATAAGTGCTAAATCTTTGTTTTTATGCCATAATCGTTTACGCTCACGGTTTTGTATGATAATATAAGTATCTAGTCATACTTAAGTATAATCAAGTTTTGTGCACAATAAAGTTATTTATAAATTAAATTTAAAAGTAGAAGAAAATGTTAAAAAAATTATGCAATAAGAGGTGAATTTTTTGATAAATGATTTCTATTTAGCTAATGCAGCTTCAATTAATTTAAATTTTGTTATTTATATTCAAAATTTATATGAAAATTATAATAAATCTCATGAGACTATTGATAAATTTCCTTGGTTGCCATTGAATAAAGAAGGATTATTAAATGTTAGTGATTTTCAAATTAGAGCAAAACAAGTATGGTCAATGATTTTTAATTCTGATAATTTATATGAATATGATATAGATTATTGGTCTAATAATAAATTTTCATTTGATAAATTGTTTAAAGATACTTCTATTGGAGTTGAATTATATAAAATTGTGAAGAGATCATTTAGATCTTGGTATTGGGAAACTGGATATAGAATGTGTACTATTTTCTTTTCTGATTGTCTTGTAGAAGACTATTACAATAAATTAATTAATCTTAGTAAAATAAAGAATTCAGAATTTAAAACTAATAAATTTTATTTACAAGTGGTTTATGATATTCCTCCTAATGAATGGAGTCTAAAAAATGAAAATATGATTATAATATCACCTCAAATTCAATTACCTACGGCTGAAGAGTTTGATGTTATATAAATGTTAGATTGACTTAGTTCTCTTTTAGATTGTATTAATAATTTTACTTGAATTTCAATATTAATCAATCTTTACAATACCTGTTTTTACATAATTATAAAAATCAATACAGCATAAAAATAGATATGTTTTAATAACATATATCTATTTTTGTGGAAATAATTTATCTTTATAGTAGGCTTCGGCTTGATAAACTACAGCTAATGGATTATGGCATAAAACTCTATCTTTTACTGCAAAAACTGTTACTGGTGCTTCTGAATACTTTATGAATAAAGAATCATGTCCAACACATAGACCTAAAATAATGTTAAGGTCTGTTTTTGTTTCATTTAAAAATAATGCCTGACCAATTGGATTACACATAGCTACTTTTGTATTATTTATATCAATTAACTCTTTAGAAATATGGCCATTTTTACAAATAACAGAACTTATTTCAAAGCCATTATAAGAAAGTATTTTACTTACTATTTTGCTTTCGCTTGCTAATCCAATACAAAAGGCTAATCCTACTTTTTTATAATTGCATTTTTTTGCAAAATCAATAGTCTCTTCTAATCTTGTCTTTTTACCATAACTTTCACTTACGATTAATGCTGAAGCTTGAGCAATTTTGTAATTTTCTTCATCTTTATATAATGTTTTTATATTATTCATTTCTTTACTTATACATGGGCAATTTTTAGGTGCAGCATTTAAATTACCATTACTGCATGCATGTATAGAACATAGAGCACAATTATACATAATACTCTTCTCCTTTATTTTGATTTTATCCGATCGCTACCATTGCTAATACCACTGATTTCTTTATATGAAACTCTTTCTCCTATTGTCGAAGGAGTAAATGATTTGCACAAAACCATAGATTTTGGCTCTCTACTTAACTGGGAGATAAGCACTGTTGTGCGCCTGGATAAGTTCTTCTAAGAATCACTTGATTTTTTAAAAATAGCAATTGTTATAAAATGTGGCAGCAACTATAATATAATAGTAATTTATCATATTTAAAAGGGACAGATTTTACTAATTAAGGGGTACAGAAGGAGATGAAATTAATGTTTTCATTTACTCCACTTTTGGATAATACAATAAATAAGCCAATATATTATCAACTATATGAGTGTATAAAGAAAGAGATTATTTATGGAAATATTAGAGGTGATGAAAAATTACCATCACTAAGGAATTTATCAAAGAATCTTCAATTGAGTAAAAATACTATTGAAGCTGCTTATGATCAACTTTATGCTGAAGGATATATTAAAAGAATTCCTAAAGTTGGTTATGTAGTTGAAAATATAGATTCTGATTTATTAAAGTTATCACATATTTCTAATTCTTTAACTTTTAAGAATGAAGAGGCTGAGAATATAAAAAAACTAAAATACGATTTAGCACCTAAATATATGGATAAAGAATGCTATAACATAAAAACGTGGAAAAATATAATTAATTCAGTTATTAATAATGAATTTGAAAGTCTTCTAAGTTATGGTGATTCACAAGGAGAGTATGAGTTGCGCTTTGAAATTGCAAAATATATATATGAAAATAGGGGTGTGCAGTGTAAGCCTAATCAAATTGTAGTAGGTGCAGGCACACAGTATTGTTTAAATTTGATTTGCCAAATTCTTAGGGGGAATTTTGATAGTATCGGTATGGAGGAACCAGGAAGCAACTATATACGATATGTTTTTGAAAGAAATCAATTTAATATTAAACCTATTGATGTGAATGAGAATGGATTAGATGTAAGGAAACTTGAAAATAGTAGATGTAAAATTACATTTGTAACCCCATCTCATCAATTTCCAAAAGGTGTAATTATGTCTGTTAAAAATAGGCTTCAACTTTTAAATTGGGCGCAAAACAATGATGGGATTATTATAGAAGATGACTATGATAGCGAAATGAGATTTTCTAATAAACCCATTCCTGCATTAAAAAGTTTAGATAACTTTGATAGAGTAATATATTTAGGTACATTTTCTAAAATTTTTATTCCAAGCATTCGTATAAGTTTCATGGTACTACCAAATTGGCTGTTAGATTTATATTTGGATAAATACAAAATGAATGGACAAACAACTTCTAAGCTGGAGCAAATTGCACTAGCACGTTTTATGAATAAGGGCTATTTGCAGAGTCATATTAGAAAAGCGAGAAGGCATTATGAAAAAAAATATAAGGTTATTACTAAGGCAATCCATACTTTTATGGGTGATAAGGTCAATTTAATAAGTAGTAATACTGGTATGAGAGCTATTTTAGAGTTTGAAACAAGCTGTGGAGAAGAAGAAATTGTTAACATTGCCAAGAATGTTGGTATAAAAATTACACCAATTTCTAAATACTATATAGATAAAAATAATTATGGTGGAAATGGAAAGGTTAGAGTGTTGATTTCATATAAAGGAATACCTATAGAAGATATAGAGCCTGTCATTAAGTTATTAAATGATATTTGGTTTAATGATAATTAAATAAAAATTTTCTGTTTGGTTAAAAACTGACAGCTTGGCAAAATAATTCTCGGTTTATATAGATTTAATATGGCTGTTTAAGTATTGTAATCCTGTTATGATTAGTTTTTAGTATACCTTCCTTTGCATATATAAAATAAGGATTTTTCTTTGTATTTGTACATGCTATATCAGCTCCTACCATATTAAGAGGTTTCAGATTCTGAATAATGCTATGTTCTCCATCTAAAAATAATTTTGTAACGAATAGACTTCCATGTAGAATAATGCCTATATAATCAACAATGTCATCCTCGAAAAGTACTGTTAATTTATTTATATGATAAAGCACAGCTTTTTGGTAATGGGAGCTGTGCTTATACCCTTATTTAAATTAGATGCAATATTTTACAGAAAAATTAACTAACTTCATTTAAACAAAGATTCATTGTGGTTGATTGGCAATTTAATTAAAGACTTTAGCCATTTAAATTCATTAAACATAAAAGATTTAGTTGTAGAGTAGGTTTATCCTACTCTTATTTTAATCTAGAGATTTTATACCCCTTATCTTTAAATAATTTTAATAATCCACCTTTGCCGATTACATGAGAGGCTCCAACTATTACAAAGTAAACCTCTTGTGAGTTTATAAGGCTTTCTATTTTATTTGCCATATTTTCATTTCTTTCAAAAAGCAGTGTATTAAGATTATTTTTGTCTGATTCATTTAATGGTTTATATGTGAATATATCATTTACAAGAGTTAAAGCATCACCTTCAAAAACCGCATTATGCATTTTTGATAATAGCTTCATTGAAGTTTCTAAGTCTTTTAAATTTTTTATGCTACTATTACCAAGGCATTCTGGTGACATATTTGTAGCTGCTATTAGTGCATTAATTTGAATGCATGAAGTTTCTAGAGAAACCACTTCTTTTTTATCATGTTTTGCTCTGTTAATAAACATAAGATCTATTCCATAAATAGATTTATATCCATACTTTTTCATAAGTCTTTGATGCAATATGAAATAAAAAGTTTTAGGTGGATATTTGGAGCATTTTTCAAAATTTAAACCTAATTCTTTACAGAGTTTTTTATATTTAAAGCTATTTTCATTTTGCAAGAACTCAGGTTCAAAGTTCTCATTATTTGTAGGGATTCTCATAGTAGGTGGATTAGCTAAACATTTAAAGTAATCTATTTTATTTTTAAATTTAGTGATATCCAATTCTACAGCAAGCTTTGTACTATTCATATAAGCTTCCTCAACTGCACTATTAAAACATACCTTTTTATTATTTCCAAGATGTATTGAGCCGCCAATATAAAAATAGCATTTCTTATTTTCTAGTTTGTAAAAAATACCATCATAAACTTTTTTATTCTTTAATTTGTTAACTTTATTTAATAAAGGTCTTAATTTTAGTTTTTTTATATTGATAAATGTGTAACTAGACATAAGAACCTCTTAAAAAATTATTCACATAGTAATATATTGTACTAAATCATATATTATTCACTATTAATGAATATAGATAGATTTTAAGCATAGAATCTATAAGTAGATCAATTTAGAAATTTAGGAGGTATTTTTGTGAAAATTTATGTGATGTGTGAACCATCTAAATTTAGCAAATTACAAACAATACAAGAACTTCATAGTAAGGCTGCCATAAAAGTAGAAAATCAAAATATGATTTATCATTTCTTTAATATATTGATGCCGGTATTTCCAGCTGTTTTAGATAATATACCATGTGCCATTAAACGGTTTAAGGATATAACAACTATAATTATTAGATACCTTTAATAAATATAAATGAGCTGCCCCATTAAGAAATTTGCATACAATATATTATTTTAAAGCACAGTATATTGAAGCATTTAGTCTTAGTGCGACAGCTCTTTTATAATTGTGTTCAGAAATATCTTAAAAAATGGTAAGTTTGGCTAAAGAATTATGTTTCAAAATGATAAAAAAAACTTGTATTATCATTTTGAAACTGAAAAAATTATCATTATGATACAAAACAGCAAAAAAACAGGCTAATTTAAACGTTTTATAAGTGGCATGGAAATTGCTGGTATATATATTTGTTATTAAATTATATACATGGAGGGGAACTATATGGAAGTGGTTTTAGAAAAAGTAGAAAAATATTGGAGTAAGAGATCAGATGGTTATTGTAAGATAAATTTGGAAGAATTGAATAGTTTAAAAAGAGAAGCATGGATAGATTTAATAAATGAACATGCACCAAAAGTGTCTGGAAGAAAATTAAAAGTATTGGATATAGGTGCAGGTCCTGGATTCTTTTCTATAATAATGGCTAGTTGCGGATATAAGGTTACCGCTGTGGATTATACAGATGCTATGCTTGAAAAAGCTAAAAGAAATGCTGGAATATATGCAAATAGTATTGAGTTTAAAAGAATGGATGCACATAATTTAGAATTTGAAGATAACACTTTTGATTTAATAATTACTCGTAATCTTACTTGGAATCTTGAAAAACCTGGTGAAGCATATAAGGATTGGCATAGAGTATTAAATAAAGGTGGAAGATTACTAAATTTTGATGCTAACTGGTATTTATATTTATATGATGATGAAAAAAGAAAAGGATATGAACAGGATAGAGTAAATACTGTAAAAAAAGGATATGAGGATCATTACATTTGTCCTAATTCAAATGTAATGGAGGATATAGCAAGAAAACTGCCTTTAAGTAGAAGGCATAGACCAGAATGGGACATGAAAGAATTGATTAATGTTGGATTTAAAAAAGTAATGGTAGATATGGAAATAGGCAATAGAGTATGGGATGAAGTTGAAAAGACTAATTATGGTTCTACACCTATGTTTATGATTGCTGGAGAAAAATAATTCTTAAATTTTGTAGTTAACGACTGTAGAAAAAAGTATGAAATAGTAAATACAATGGATTGATTTGTAAAAAATAAAAATTATACTTTTAAGAAGAATTATAGAAAGGATGATAAAGACAAGTTGAAAAAATACATTATAAAAAGGTTAATGCAATTAATTCCAGTTTTATTTGGAATTACCTTTTTAACCTTTGCACTCACATATTTTTCTCCAGGTGACCCTGCCACTATGCTTCTTAATGCTACAGGGGTGGCACCTTCTCCAGAACTTATACAAAAAGTTAGAGAAGATATGGGACTAAATAAACCTTTTTTTATTCAGTATTTGCATTGGATAGGTGGCGTGTTACAAGGAGACTTTGGTAATTCTTACAAGTACAGTAAACCTGTATTGGATTTAATAATGACAAGTCTTCCAGCTACCTTTAAACTTGCAGGTGTATCACTAATGGGCATGATGCTTATAGCATTACCCTTAGGTATAATGTCTGCACTACATAAAAATAAGACATTAGATTACATAATCAGGGTTATATCATTTTTAGGAATATCTATGCCAAATTTTTGGATTGGGCTAGTGTTAATGTACATATTTTCCATTAAATTTAAAATACTTCCAGTCATGGGTGACGGTGGAGGCAAGAGTATTATATTACCTGCAATTACTTTGATTATTGCAATGGCGTCCAAATACACAAGGCAGCTTAGAACAGCCATATTAGAAGAAATATCTCAAGATTATGTAATTGGAGCTAGGGCAAGAGGGGTTAAAGAAAAAGCAATATTGTTAGGACATGTTTTAAAAAGTTCCTTATTGTCCATTATAACTTTACTAGGTATATCTTTAGGATCACTGCTTGGGGGAGTAGTTATAGTTGAAACTATTTTTTCATGGCCAGGGGTTGGAAAATTGGCCATAGAAGCTATATTCAGTAGAGACTATCCATTAATACAGGGGTATGTTGTGTGGATGACATTGATTTATGTATTGGTTAATATGATGGTGGATATTTCGTACTGCTTTTTAGATCCAAGGATTCGTTTAGAAAAGAGGTCTTGACATGGAAGGTTTTGTTTCATTTATAAGGAAAAATAAATTGTTTACTTTTTTATGCATGTTAGCATTGCTTTTAATTTTAATATGTGTATTTGTGCCCTATATAGCACCTAATGATCCACTTAAAACAAACATGACCAATTCACTTCAAGGAAGCAGCAGTAAGTTTCCGCTAGGTACTGATAATCTTGGAAGATGTTTGCTTTCAAGATTGCTATATGGAGCAGTAACTTCTTTGAAGTTGACCTTTTGGTTAGTTATAACAGTATTTATAGTTGGAACAACAGTTGGTATACTTGCAGGATATTTTGGAGGAATAGCTGATACTATTATAATGAGGCTTTCAGATATTTTTCTTGCTTTTCCAAGCATTATCTTTGCAATTGCAATTGTAGGAATTCTTGGAGCTAGTTCAATAAATACTGTTATGGCTTTGCTTGTAGTGGACTGGGTTAAATATGCAAGAGTGAGTAAAAGCTTAGTAATATCTATAAGAAAAAAAGATTATATCAAGGCAGCTAAGATGGGAGGTGCTAAGGAATATCAAATAATTTTTAAATACATATTGCCAAATGTAATACCATCTCTTGTGGTAATGGCTACTATGGATCTAGGAACTATGATGCTTCAAATATCATCTCTTTCATTTTTAGGCTTGGGTGCTCAGCCACCTACTCCAGAGTGGGGGAATATGCTTAATGAAGGAAAGGATTATATGCAGACATTACCAGCTCTTATGATATATCCTGGTATTGGAATATTTGTAACTGTAATGATATTTAATTTACTAGGGGACAGTATGAGAGACATATTAGATCCAAATACAGAATACTAAAGGAGATTATATTGAATGAAAATTAAATTAAAAAGAAAATTAGCATTAATATTTACAACAGTTTTATTATGTACAAGCTTTACTGCTTGTAAAGGAGGAAGTTCTGCTGATAAGAGCAGCAGTGAAAAGCCAAAAAGTATTACCTTTGGTTTTAATCAGTTTCCAACTAATTTAGATCCTGCTATTGAATTTAATGGTTGGTATCCCTCAAGATTTGGTATAGGTGAAACTTTAGTTAAATTAAATGCTGATATGAAAATAGAACCGCTTCTTGCTGATTCATGGAAAAGAGCAGATGATTTAACATGGAAATTCCATATTAGAGAAGGAGTTAAGTTTCATAATGGTAAAGCAGTTAATGCTGAAGCTGTAAAATCATCTCTTGAAAGAGCATTAAAGTTAAATAAAAGAACACAGGATATATTATTGGTTAACACAATAACTGCAAATGGACAAGATCTTATAATAACTACCAAAACTCCCCATGAAGCACTTTTAGGAAATATTGCAGACCCTCTTACTACAATAGTTGATACTAGCCAACCTGAGGATAGTTTTGCTAAAGCTCCTATATGTACTGGACCTTTCAAAGTTAAATCCTATACTGCAAATTCAACAGTAGTAGTAGAAAAAAATAAAGATTACTGGGGAGATAAAGCTAAGGTAGATGAAGCAACCTTTAAATATATTAAAGATGATAATACTCGTGCTATGGCTCTGCAGTCTGGTGAGATTGATGCTGCAACTAACATTCCGAGCAACAATCTAGCATTATTTGCGGATAAGTCTAAATATAATACAGATAAAATTGCAAGCTTAAGAATAATTATGTCCTATATAAATTTTAATAATGAGTTTTTAAAAGATCCAGTAGTACGTAAAGCTATATCTTTAGGAATTGATAGAGATACTTATGGTAAAACACTGCTTAAAGGTAGTTCTGTAGCTGCAATTGGGCCTTTCCCAGGATCATTACCTTTTGGAAACAAGAATTTTACAGGCTATAAATATGATAAGGCAGCAGCAGCTAAGCTTTTAAGCGATGCAGGCTATAAAGATATAGATGGTGATGGTATATTAGAAAAGGATGGTAAAAAATTAACATTAAATTTAGCATTATATACAACTCGTTCAGAGTTACCTGTACTTGGAGAAGCAATGCAAGCTCAGCTTAAAGAAATAGGTATAAGCACTAAGTTACAATCTTATGAATCTGTTGCTCAAGTTTTAAAAAGTAAGAATTTTGACCTTTGTTTATTAAGTGTAAATACAGCAGTAACAGGAGATCCTCAATCTTTTCTACAGACATATTTTAAAACTGGAGGAAGTGAAAATTATGGAGGATATAGTAATCCAGAAGTTGATGCTTTAATTGATAAATTAGCAACAGAACAAAATACTGAAGCAAGATATGATGTTGCTACAAAGGTACAGCAGAAACTTATAGATGATAATGCATATACGTTCATTGTTTCACCAATGCTTAATATAATTAGTAAAAATACTGTTAGTGGATTAAAAATGTATCCTCTTGACTATTATATTTTAGATAACAAGGTAAGTATAAAATAGAATAGAGTTTGTACTTTATAATCTACAGAAACCTATAAATGATATTAAACATCCTGGATTATCAGGGTGTTTAATATCTATTTATCCGATCGGTACCATTGCTAATATCCCCATCTTTTATCAAAGATGGGGATAAGCACTGCTACGCGCCTGGATAACAAGTTCTAAGCATCAGACTCCATCTGATGCTAAGAACTCTGTTTATAAGAAAATAAGATGGGGAGAAGATGATGAGTATGAAATTATTGGATATAAACAACGTATCTATAAAATATAGAGGACAAGAACCTACTGTAAAAAATGTAAGCATGTCAGTTAACAGTAAAGAAATAATAGGAATAGTAGGTGAAAGTGGTAGTGGAAAATCAACACTTGTACGAGCTGTATTAGGTCTTTTGCCTAAAGGAGCTTTTATTTGTTCAGGAGATATAATTTTTAAAGATAAAAATCTTTCTAAGTATTCTAAAAAAGAATGGCAGGAAATACGCGGCAATAGAATGGCAATGATATTTCAGAATGCAGGAGGGTCATTAACTCCTATTAAAAAGATTGGTGACCAATTTATTGAAAGTATAAGAAGTCATTCTAGTATTACAAAAGCTGATGCATACGAGAAGGCTGTCCATATGCTTACAAAAATGCGCTTACCTGATGCAAAGCGTATAATGAATTCTTATCCCTTTGAATTAAGCGGAGGTATGAAGCAGAGGGTAGCCATAGCTATGGCAATGGCTATGGAACCTGAAATTTTATTAGCTGATGAACCAACAAGCGCTCTCGATGTAACAGTACAAGCACAAGTAGTTAGACAGATGATGGAGCTTAAAAATAATTTTAATACGAGTATAATAATAGTTACGCACAATATGGGGGTAGCATCTTATATGTGTGACAAAATAGGAGTAATGCAGCAGGGGGAATTAGTTGAATGGGGAACCAAAGAACATGTGATAAATAATCCTAAATGTGAATACACTAAAAAGCTGTTAGCAGCAATACCTGAATTGGAGGGAAGTAATTTTGCTTCAAGAGAAAGAACCGATATTGAAGATAAAGAATGTTACGAAGCAGTTTGATTTAGAAAAGGGAAAAAAATTAACTGTATTGGATAATGTAAGCTTAGAATTACATTCTGGAGAATGTTTGGGAATAGTTGGAGAAAGTGGTTGTGGTAAAAGTACTTTAGCAAATATAATTACCAATTTAGAAACTTTAGATTCAGGAAATATTGTATACAATAATGAGGAGATTTCTAGTCTAAGTGGGGAAAAGCTTAGACAAAACCGAAGAAAATTACAGATGATATTTCAGGATCCTTCTGAATCTTTTAATCCACGTATGAGGATTGGAGAAATTATAGGTGAGCCACTTTTAAATTTTAAACTTATGAATAAAACAGAAGCCAAGCTGGAAATAATAAAACTTCTGCAAATGGTGGGATTAAATGAGGAATTTATGAGTAGATATCCTCATCAATTAAGTGGAGGACAGAAGCAGAGAGTTGCCATAGCAAGAGCATTATCTTTATCACCTGAAATTATAATATGTGATGAAGCTACCTCTGCACTGGATGTCTCAATACAGGAACAAGTGATAAATCTTCTTGTAGATTTGCAGAAAAAGAAAGGATTGTCCTATATATTTATTGGTCATGATTTGGCGGTAGTTAGGAATATTAGTCATAGAATTGTGGTAATGTATCTTGGAAGAATTGTTGAAGTAGTTTACAGTAGTAAGCTTACCAAAGCTTCAGCTCATCCCTATACAAAGGCATTACTATCATCAGTTTTCTCTGTTAAAGGAAAAAATGACACTGAAATAGAGATAATAGAAGGTGATCCACCAAGTCCATCTGATATACCACCAGGCTGCAGTTTTAATTCTAGATGTACAAAATGCAGAGATATATGCTTTAAGGAAAAACCTGAATTAAAAGAAATAGAAAAAGGTCATTTAGTAGCTTGTCATTTATACCATGAATGGATATAGGTAATAATGAGTAATTTGAAGAAGAATGCTAATTTAACAGAGGGCATTATATGGAAACAAGTGTTGTTTTTTGCACTGCCACTGATTGCAGCAAGCATTATTCAACAATTATATAATACAGTGGATTTAATTTTTGTTGGGAATTATCTTGGCAAAGAAGCTGCAGCAGCAGTTGGAGCTAGTTCTTTGATAGTTACCTGCCTGGTAGGATTTTTTACAGGTATGTCAGTAGGATCAAGCGTTATTATTGCTAATCTCTTTGGCTCAGGGAAAAAAGGAAAAGTAAAAGATGCAATACATACAGCAATAGGATTGAGTTTTCTTGGAGGAATAATACTTTTTATTATTGGTTATATAGGTGCACCTTATTTTTTAAAGTGGATGAATGTTCCACAAGAAATACTGAAACCGGCTGTTTCTTATATAAGAATTTATTTTTTAAGTCTTATTTCCCTTATTACCTATAACATGGGCTCTGGTATTATACGTGCCATGGGCAATTCGAAAACACCAATGTACATACAACTTGTCGGAGGGATTGTTCATGTATTAATGGATGCACTGTTTATAGTTATTTTTGAAAATGGTGTTAATGGAGTTGCATGGGCAACGTTTCTATCGCAGACTATCAATGCTGTGCTGATATTATATTATTTGAAACATACAGAGAGTGAATATAGATTACAATTTAAAAAAATACGAATACATAAAGAGATACTGTTACCTATTCTTAAGATTGGAATACCAGCAGGTATTCAAAGCATTGTAATAACATTGTCCAATGTTTTTGCACAATATCATATTAATAGTTTGGGGGTAGAAGCAATCGTTGCATTTACAGCATATTTTAAAGTAGAATTGCCTATTTATCTTCCAATTGTAGCACTTGGACAAGCAATTACAACGTTTTCCGGACAGAATATGGGTGCAGGAAATATTGAAAGAGTAAAAAAGGGAGCCAAGGTATGTATATTAATGGGAATAGGTATAACCATAGTATCAAGTATGCTTTTGTTGATATTTGAGCATCAAGCTTTTGGAATATTTAATCATGATAGAGTGGTAATTGATTATGGAATTAGAATAATCAGAACTTCATTTCCCTTCTATTGGATTTATGTTATTTTGGAAGTATTGGGTGACACCATGAGAGGTGCAGGAAAAGCAACTCCTCCAATGGTGATTATATTATCAAATATATGTGTACTTAGAATTGTACTGCTCTTTGTTATAATGGCTTTTTATCATGATGTTCGAGGAGTAGCAATTACCTATCCTATAACTTGGGCGATAGCAGCATTATGTATGTTTGTTTATTATTTAAAAGGTAGTTGGATGAAGAATTTAAATTATTAATGTGGAAATATAATAAAAATATTGGAGTAACAGGTTAGATGGTTATTGTAAAGTAAGTTTGCAAGAACTGAACAGTTTCAAAAAAGAAGTATGGATAGACTTAATAATCAGTATGTGATAAAAGTGTCTGTAAGAAAACTAAATAAGACAAATATAGTGAAAAAGTTTACTTTACATGTTTTAAAAATAAAAGAAATATTTGACACAATATGATTAATTTCGTATAATTACATTAACAAAATTTTATATGTAATGAATGTAACAGGTTAAAAAATTAGTTAAGCTAGTTTTTTATTAAAAGGGAAACAGGTTAGATTCCTGTACGGTCCCGCCGCTGTAATAGAGTAGTAGTGCAAAAAATGCCACTGTTGATATGGGAAGGCTTTGTACTACGTTGATGCTTAAGTCAGAAGACCTGCCTGTTACTATATGTATCATGACTCTACGATGGATGGAGGGATGTTTAATTGTTGTGTGCAAATGCTGCAGTATTTCAATAAATAGCCCTTTCTATTATCAATAGAAAGGGCTATTTATTTTTTAAAGAAATGTGTATAAATGATGAGGGAGAAAAAATGAACAAAAAACAAGTAGGTAGAAGGCTGCTGCAAATTCTTATAGTCTTGATAGGTATTAGTTTTTTTACATTTGGATTAACCTATCTATCGCCAGGTGATCCAGCAGAAATTATGCTAACAGAATGTGGAAATTTACCAACACCTGAACTATTAAAAGAAACAAGAGCAGAGCTTGGATTGGATAAACCGTTTTTTATACAATATGGAAACTGGGTCAAAGGTGTTGTTACTGGGAATATGGGAGAATCCTATTCTATGAAAGTACCAGTTGTAGATAAATTAACAGCTTGTTTTTGGCCTACATTAAAACTGACTTTAACGTCATTGCTTATTATGATAGTCGTATCAGTGCCACTAGGAATTTTATCAGCAGTTCATCAGAATAAGTGGCCAGATTATCTAATTAGAGGAATTACCTTCATTGGAGTTTCTATCCCCAATTTTTGGATTGGTTTAATTTTATTGAGTATTTTTGGCGTTACTCTAAAGTGGGTATCTGTTTCAGGAGGAAGCGTAGATTTTAAAGCATTAATTCTTCCGGCAGTAACTTTGGCTATTGCAATGTCAGCAAAATATACAAGGCAAGTTCGTATAGCTGTCTTAGATGAGCTGCGTCAAGACTATGTAATTGGTGCACGTATGAGAGGAATTAAAGAAAAGACAATTCTTTGGAAGCATGTGCTACCCAATGCTATGATTCCTCTTGTTACATTGCTAGGACTCTCTCTAGGAAACCTTTTAGGAGGAACTGCAGTGGTAGAGATAATTTATAACTGGCCAGGTATGGGAAGTATGGCTGTAAAGGCTATAGCTTGTAGAGACTATCCTCTAGTACAAGGCTATGTATTGTGGATATCTCTTCTGTACATGGGAATTAACTTGCTTATAGACCTTTCCTATAATAGTCTAGATCCTAGATTGAAGGAGGAACTGTAGTTTGAAACTAATTAATTTCTTAAAATCTAACAAACAATTTACTTTTTTTCTATTTCTTGCATTGGTAATTATAACAGTTGCTATTTTTGCTCCTTTCATTGCACCAATGAGCCCATATGAAGCTAATATGACTCAATCTTTAAAAGCACCAGGAGACATGTATATATGGGGTACTGATAAACTAGGAAGAGATGTATTGTCAAGAGTTATTTATGGAGCCAGGACTTCATTGTCTATGGCAATTTGTTTAGTAGTGGTAATATTTACCCTAGGAACTACACTTGGAATTTTTGCAGGATATTTTGGAGGAATTTTGGATGCAATAATTATGCGTATTGCAGATATGATGATTTCATTTCCAGGGTTAGTATTAGCTATTGCTATTGCTGGATTATTGGGACCCAATATGATAAATGCAGTCATTGCAATTTCAGCAGTGAGTTGGACGAAATATGCTAGGCTGTCTAGAAGTATGGTCTTAAAAATTAAGAAAAACGTTTACATAGAAGCTGCAATAGTATCTGGCACAAAAACAAAAAATATTTTATGGAGATATGTAGTTCCTAATATAATAACTACAATGATAGTTACAGCGGCTACAGATATTGGAACTATGATGTTAGAGCTATCAGCTTTATCTTTCCTAGGTTTCGGAGCACAGGCACCTACACCAGAATGGGGGCTTATGCTAAATGAAGGAAGAACATATTTGTCAAAAGCTTCGTGGCTGATGATTTATCCAGGTATTGCAATTGTACTTGTTGTAATAGTATTTAATATGCTAGGTGATAGCTTAAGAGATATTTTAGATCCTAGACAAGAATAATAGACAAATAAGATATAAAAAGTGATGTAATAAGGTTTAAAAAATGTTGCCTTTAAAGAAAGGAATGAATATAAAATGAATAAGTTTTTTAAAAATGTATTAGGCATTGTTTTGGTAAGTACAATGAGTTTATCATTGATGGCTGGTTGTGGAAATTCTAAAGATAAATCTAATGTATCAAAAAAAGGTGGAGAAGTTACTATTGCTGTAACCAGTTTTGCTGATACTTTAGAACCAACACAGCAGTATTTTAGTTGGGTAATAACTAGATATGGAGTAGGAGAAACCCTAGTTAGATTTAATGAAAAAGGTGGAATTGAACCTTGTTTGGCTGAAAGCTTCCAATCTAGCGAGGATGGAAAGACGTGGACATTTAAAATCCGTAAAGGTGTTAAATTTTCTAATGGAGATGATATGACTCCAGACATGGTAAAGAAATCCTTAGAGCGTACTTTTAAATTAAGCAAGCGTGCAGTTTCTTTCTTTGAATTAGCTTCTATGGAAGTTGAGGGTCAGAATCTTAAAATTACTACAAAAGAACCAGTTGCAATACTTCCTGGAAGTTTAGCTGATCCATTGTTCTTGATTGTTGATACAAATGCTAATAAAGACTCTATTGCAATGAAAGGACCAATTTGCACAGGACCTTATGCTGTAGAATCTTTTAAGCCAACAGATTCTTGTGTAGTTGTAAAAAATAAGAATTATTGGAATGGTGATGTACCCTTGGATAAGGTTACCTTTAAATGTATAGAAGATCAGACAACTCGTTCTATGGCATTGCAGACAGGTGAGGCTGATATTGCATACAATTTAAAAGCAGAAAACTTATCTGAGTTTAAAGATACTGATAAGTACAACATACAGAAATTACAATCTTTACGAGCTACTTTTGCTTTTATGAATCAGAAAGGTCCATTAAATGATTTGAAACTAAGACAAGCACTTATACGTGGATTGGATAAACAAACTTATTGTAATGTTTTATTGGAAGGCGGTGCAACAGCTGGAAAAGCACCAGTACCTCCAACTCTTGATTTTGGATTTAATGAATTAAAGGATGAAAATAGCTATAATCCAGAAGGAGCAAAAGCATTATTGAAAGAAGCTGGTTATAAAGATATAGATGGTGATGGCTTTGTTGAGACACCAGATGGAAAACCATTACAATTAAATTTCGTTATATATACTAGTCGTAAAGAATTGAATGTTTATGCACAGGCTGCTCAGGTAAGTTTGAAAAAAATTGGTTTAAATGTTAAGTTAAATACCGTTAGTTATGAAACACTATTAGATACAAGAGATTCTGGTAAATTCGACTTGTTAATTTGGAATGTGTTAGTGGCAAATACAGGAGATCCAGAAAAGTATTTACGTGAGAATTGGTACAGTACATCTGCATCTAATCAGACAGGGTACAATAATGCAGAGGTAGATAAGCTTTTAAATCAACTTTCCAAAGAATTTGATAAAGATTCAAGAAAAAAATTAATTATACAAATTCAACAGTTAATTATGAATGATGCATCAACAGTTTTCTTTGGATATGAAACTACTTATCTATTCTCATCAAAAAGAGTAAAAGGGGTTAATATGTATCCAAATGATTATTATTGGTTAACAAAGGATATTACACTGGCAAAATAAAGGAGTATATTATGTTAAGAATTGATGATTTGACAGTTCAATATGGTAAACAAAAGCCTACTATAGAACATTTTAATCTTTCTATGAAGAAAGGTGAAGTCATTAGTGTAGTTGGAGAAAGTGGAAGTGGAAAAACTACAGTTATTCGAGCAATATTAGGTGCTTTGCCTGAGGCTGGAAAAGTAACCGATGGATATATTGAATTTCAAGGCAAATCCTTATTAGGAATACATAAGGATGAATGGAGAAAACTAAGAGGAACAAAAATGTCAATGATTTTTCAGGATTGTGGAGGAACTTTAAATCCCTTAAGGAAGATTGGGAAACAGTATGTAGAATATATTTGTACTCATAGTGATGTATCTAAACATGAAGCTTTTGAAAAAGCTGTTTCTATGCTGGAAAAAATGCAGCTTCCTGATTGTGAAAACATTATGAAAAGTTATCCTCACCAGTTGAGTGGGGGGATGCGGCAAAGAGTAGGAATCGCAATTGCAATGACCTTTAATCCAGAACTATTATTGGCAGATGAACCTACTAGTGCACTTGATGTTACCACTCAGGCACAAATCGTAAGTCAGATGATGAAGCTTAGAGATACTTATAATACAGGGATAATTATTGTGACTCATAACTTAGGTATAGCTGCATATATGTCAGATAAACTGATTGTTATGAAACATGGGGAAATTGTAGATCAAGGAACAAGAGATGAAGTTATAAATCATCCTACTAGCGAGTACACAAAAAAGTTGTTGAATGCAATACCTGAAATTAGGGGGGAATCTTTTTGTTTAAAGAGTCGGATATTATCTTAGAAACTAAAAATATTGTAAAACAGTTTCCTATATCCAAAAATCGAACCCTTACAGCATGTAATGATATTAGCCTTAATGTATATAAACAGAAAACTTTAGGAATTGTTGGGGAAAGTGGTTGTGGAAAATCTACTTTTGTACGTACTTTGATTCAAATAGATCCTCCAACAAAGGGAGAAATATTTTTTCATGATAAAAATATTTTAGAGTTATCAAAAAAAGAAAAATGGCTGAATCGTCAGAACATGCAAATGGTATTTCAAGATCCATTGGCTTCATTTAACCCTAAAATGAAAGTGATAGATATTTTGACAGAGCCACTTATGAATTTTGGACGCTTAAGTAAGAAGGAAAAGGGATTAAAAGCAAAAGAATTACTTGAACTAGTTGAATTGCCTGAAAATTTTCTTTATAGATTTCCACATAATATGAGTGGAGGGCAAAGGCAGCGAATTAGTATTGCTAGAGCACTTTCTCTGGAACCTGAAATTTTAATATGTGATGAGGCTACTTCTTCTTTAGATGTTTCTATACAAAAAAATATTATTGATTTATTAGTCAAACTTCAAAAAGAAAAAAGTATAAGTATTATATTTATTTGTCATGATATCGCATTGATTCAGACATTTGCTCATCAAATTGCAGTAATGTATAAGGGGCATATAGTGGAAATAATACCAGGAGATCAAGTTGGAGAGAATGCTTCCCATCCATATACTCAGACATTATTGGAAGCATTGTTTTCAATTCATATGGATCGCAATAAAAAAATAGAACCTATGGAATATGAAGTTGATAGGACACTTGATTTTTCATCAGGATGTATATTTCAAAATCGATGTAAGTACTGCATAAAAAAGTGTAGAGAGGATAAGCCTACATTGCATAAAATTGCTCTAGGACATCAGGTAGCATGCCATCGTGTTACTCATGAATAATAGTGCTTTACCACTTAAGGTAAATATAGGGTTAACTACGACTTTTGTTAAATTACATTATAATTGAATAAAATATATATGTTAAGTAAGGAAGGTATAATGGTTTATGAAAACAATGAAAATAGGAAATATATGCGCTGAGGCTGGAGAAAAGTCATCAGGATATGTAAAAGTTAAAGGGACAGATATAGAACTCCCAGTTACTGTTATTTGCGGAGAAAAGGAAGGAAAAACAGTATTCATTTCAGGAGGTGTACATAATGCAGAATATGTAGGAATTCAAACAGCAATTGAAATAGCTAATGAAATCTTACCATCAAAGCTTACAGGAAATCTTATTATATTACATTTGATGAATAGAACTGGATTTGAACACCGAACTATGAGTTTGGTTTATGAAGATGGAAAAAATCTAAATAGAGAATTCCCAGGAAGTGATCAAGGAACAGTGGCAGATAAAATCTGCCATACCGTTGTAACAGAATTTCAAAAAAATGCAGACTATTATATTGATCTTCATTGTGGAGATGGATATGAGGAGTTAATACCTTATGTATATTGTGTAGGAGCAGCAGCTCCAGAGGTAGTGCATAAAGCAAGACAGATGGCTGAACTAGTAAATGTTCCTTATTTGGTGCAATCTCCTTGTGTTAGTGGTGGTTCTTACAATTATGCAGGTTCCTGTGGAATTCCTAGTATTCTAATTGAGAGAGGTTGCATGGGACGGTGGTCGAAAGAAGAAGTAGAACTAGGAAAACAGGATGTTAGAAATGTTCTACGCTATTTGGGAGTTTTGGAGGGAAATGTTTCTCAAAGAACTTATAATCCTGTTGATGTAGGAAATGTTATTTACAAAAATGCTGAACATTCGGGCTGTTGGTATCCGACTAAAAAAGTAGGAGATACTTTCAAAAATGGGGAAGTATTAGGTGAAGTTAAGGATTATTTTGGTAATGTGTTAGAAACCTGTGTTGCTGAAATGAATGGAATATTACTTTACCAAGTTGGTAGTTTATGTATTATTAAGGGTGGTCCTATGGTGGCTTATGGGGAAAATCCAAATGAGAAATAGTTTAGCAAATTAAACATTTTTACTTATGGGGGAAATCATTTTTTGATTTCTCCTCTTAGTATGTTGAAATATATAAAGACGAGGAGCAAATATGGCAAATAATAAAAAAATCAATTTAGATAAAATACTTACCAATAAGAGATATATAGTGTTATTATGTATATTATGTACTTTCTTATGGGGGAGTGCATATCCAGCAATCAAATTAGGATATGATTTTTTTTATATACAATCAAAGGATAGCTTTTCAAAATTACTATTTGCAGGGTATAGATTTTTTTTGGCAGGCATAATTTTAATGTTTATACAGAAAGCTATGGGGAAAAGCGTAATGCCTAAAGTTTTATCAGATTTTAAAAGTCTAACTCTTTTAGGGGTTGTCCATACTCTTTTGCAGTATGTTTTTCTTTATATTGGTATGGCAAATACCACAGGGGTAAAAAGTTCTATATTAGGTTCTGTAGGGGTTTTTGTGAGTATTGTATTAGCACATTTTATTTATAAGAATGATAAGTTATCCTTAAATAAAATTATAGGCTGTATCATAGGATTTTTAGGGATAATTATAATTAATTTTGAAGGAAAAGGTTTGAATATATCATTTAATTTAACTGGTGATGGATTTGTAATTTTATCTACTGTGATGGGGTCTGTTGGCAGTATATACAATAAAGAATTGGTAAAAAAGAATGATGTATTTGTGGCAACAATATGGCAGCTTATATTAGGCAGTTCAATGTTGATAGTTATAGGGAAATTTGCGGGTGGTAGCTTAATTTTTACATCAGCTAAATGCTGGATTTTATTATTATATATGGCTCTTTTATCATCTGTTTCGTTAGTGATATGGTCTGCGTTATATAAACATAACAAAGTTGGTAAGATTGCTATTTACAGCTTCCTAATACCTGTATTTGGTGCATTATTATCTGCTATTTTATTAGGAGATTCTATATGGGATATGAAGAGCTTGGCAGCATTAGTTTTAGCTTGTATTGGCATATGGATTGTTAATAGGGAATAATATGGATATAAATTATTGTTTATAGGTTCATTTCTTATAAAATAGAGCCTATATCTTATTTTATATGATAATTTAAGATATAGGCTGATACTATTTTTACTAATTTAGTCTAGGGAATTTGTTTTTACGAGATATTCAAAATCCAATGGAATTTTACTTTCATCGCCTCGACGTATGTTGGTAAATCCGCATTCAAATAACATTTTACGGCAGCGTGCCATATCCATACCGCGATTTTTAGAGGTATCTGACTGACAATCTCGAGGATTTGCTCCGCTTTCTGCAGTAATGATATTTGCACCTGATGCATAACTAAGCTGATTTGGTTCATGAACACCCATGTAAGCCATGGTAGGTAAGGTAACAGTACAGAGTGCAATAACAGCAACTATATGGGCAAGCCTTAGTTCGCTAATTTGACCATACTTTGCAAAAGGTGTACCCGGTACTGGTACTCTACGCATTGCAGCATGCTGGTATATTCCCATTTCTGCACCAATAAATATGTTATCAACTAATTGATCTATTGTGTGCTCAGGACCAATTGGTTCACAACAGGTATACAGTTCTAAACCAGCATCAAGAGCGTTTTGCATTGTCTTGATACGATTTTCAGGTTTTAAGCTTGTATCTATACCTTCTCCTAAACGACAAACATGGTATACACCAGTAATGCCAGCCTTCTTTATTTCTTTAAATGTATCAAGGTCAGTATCACCTATATTTGACCATAACTGTGTGGTTGGTGGAGCAATCTTTTTTGCAAAATGTATAGTATTTAAAAAATTTTCCAGATCATACTCATGCATTGTCATAAGATAAAGTGCATATAGATCTCCTTCTTTACAGAAACTTATCATTTTCTCTTGTAGTTCCTCCTGACCAATACGGCTTGGTTCAAACTTTGTATGTCCATCGCCAAAGGTACAGAATTTGCATTTTCCAGGGCAGGGGGATATTTCTACACCAATTTGTCCAAGTATGATGGCAGAATTATCATTTTTGCTTCGGATTATAGAATTTGCAGTACTGCGTATTAGTCCAGATGCATAACTTGTTTCATCAATAGACAGAAGGTATTTACACTCTTCTCGGTTTAGGCGGATATTGCTCCAGGACTTATCAAGAATTTGCTGAAGTTTTTGCTCAATTTTCATTTTCTTTGTCTCCATTAGTGTTATCCTGAGATAATATCTCGCCTAAAATTTCTGTGACATAGCTTACTAATTTAGGACAAAAGTCAAATAATAATCCTTTTTCTAAAATAATTTTCATTTCTTCTGGTTTGCTTATGTCATAGCCTAATAATTCACGGCAAACTGTAGAATTATACTTCATTAAAAATTTTTCTCTAAATTCCATTATTTTTGATATATTTTCATTTTTGGTGTTAGGGGTATTTGGCAAATAGTGTCCATATTTCAAACCAATTGCCATAAGCGCGCCAATGACTGCACCACAGGTTTCACCGCAGAACATGCCGCCGCCAAAGCTGGCAGCGATCTTATTTGTCTGCTTTGTATCCATACCAAGTTCTTGAGCAAAACTGCTTAGCACCACCTGGCCGCAATCAAAACCCTGCTTAAACAATTCTACAATTTTATTTTCTTTCATTGATATTTCCTCCCTGCTTCTGAATAAATTTATTTGATATATTTGTTATTTATTCAACTTTGGCACATATAAAATTTTGACTTAATGTTTTTAAACTGCGAAAGTTGAGTTATTTATCTAAGTAGTAGTTCCTCCACAGCTAGAGCCGCTGCCAGCTGTGCAGGCATAGCAGTGATTTCCAAAAACAATTTTTCGAACAGTTATAGGCTTTTCCTTTAAATCTTTAATTTCATGAACGCCTTCTATTGTCCATCCACGTGCTTGATTAAAATCACAGTCGTACAATGTGCCATCTATGCCTACTGAAAGTTGATTACGACACATCATATTTTTTAGTGTTGCAGGGTTAAAAGCAGATACCAAACGGTTCATGTAAGAATTTAGATTTCCACTGCTTTTTAAAAATTCACCAAATCGACCAATGGGGTTGTTCGTAATGGTGTACAATTGATTAAATGTAATTCCATATTTATCCATAAGTTTCTTTTTATATTCCAAAGTTAAGCTGTCTTGCTTAGGAGGTAAAAATGCACCGCCTGGATTGTATACTAAATTTAGTATTAAATCTAATGTTTTACCGTATCCAAGGTTATTAAGTTTTTTTAGCATTTCAATACAAGCTGTAAAAACTCCATTGCCTCTTTGTCTATCAGTATCTTTTTCTGAGTAGTAAGGCAGAGATGCTACGATTTCTACTTTATGATTAGCATATAATTCTGGTAAATGAGTATAACCTTCTCCTGTTAAAATAACTAAATTAGATCGAACTATAGTGTGTATGTTTTTTCTTGATGCTTCCTCTACCAGCCATTGAAAATCAGGATTCATTTCAGGTGATCCTCCAGTAATGTCAAGTATAGAAAATTTATTTTCTTCAAATACCTGTAAACAATCTTTCATAGTTTCACGGCTCATCATCTTTGTATGTGTGGGTCCGGCATTTACATGGCAATGTTTACAGCCTAAATTACAGCAGTTGGTGATATTCATTTGCATGATATCTAATTGAGGCTTTGTCATACAAAAGTCTTGGCCTTGAACTCTCTTTGAAAAAGAAGGGATTCCATGAAGCTGTTCCAAACATAAATTTTGTTCCATATTTACCACCTTCTAAAGTTCAAGCTTTTTAATTACATTTTTTGCTTGCATACCATGAGCTAATGTAGCTCCACCTCTAATGGCTGCAGCAACATGAACTGCTTCAATCATTTGCTCCTGATTCACACCCATTTCTAGAAGTGTTTGAGTATAGGAATCAATACAATAAGGACATTGGATAGCATGTGCCACTGCAAAAGCAATAAGAGCCTTTTCTCTAGCTGTTAATTCACCATCAGCAAACACCTGACCATAATATTCCATAAACTTTTTCCACATTTCAGGTGCGTCTTCTCCTATGTTTCCAAATTGAAGTAAATCTTCTGGATTGTAATAAGTATTCATTAATTTTCCTCCTCCTGTAGAATTAGTAGTATATTAGATAATGTCTAATAGTATAGGATAAATAAACTATTAGACATTATCTAATAGTTATGATATAATTCTATAATCTTATGAATAGTCTGTCAATATGAATGTTAATATCATTTTAATTTAAGAGGTGATTATTATATGAAGCTTTATAAAAAATGTTCTTGTGAAGGTGGTAATTTAGATAAATTTGTTCAACCCATAATACTTAAAATACTTTATGAATGTGATGCTTATGGTTATGTTATTTTGAAAAAAATAGCTGAATCTCCCATGATGAAAGGTGCTAAGCCTGATCCTACAGGGATATATAGGCAATTAAAGACTATGGAAGAAAGAGGTCTTCTTATGTCAAAGGAGCAGATTTCTGATAATGGAAATTTAGTAAAATGCTACAGTATTACTGAGAGTGGAAAACAATGTCTTTTAAACTGGATTCGTACACTTAAAGATTATAGGGATTCAATAGATCTTTTACTTGTAGAAATACAAAAAACAATAAAATAAATACAAATCCGATGGAGTTACTTATGAATAATAAATGTAACTACAAAAATTATAGTGTTCAAACTAAAATGAAAGAAGGGATGATATAAAATGAAAACAAGAATTATTTTAGTTGGTGGATTTCTAGGTGCAGGCAAAACAACACTTCTTTGGGAGGCAGCACGAAAACTTACTGAAAAAGGAAAACATGTTGGATTAATAACCAATGATCAGGCTTCTGAACTAGTGGATACAGCATTTCTTGAACTTACAGGTGGTGTTGTATCAGAGGTTAGTGGGAGTTGTTTCTGCTGTAATTTTAACGGTTTCACTAATGCTATTTCCAATATAAAAGCAAAAAAACAGGTAGATATAATTATTGCTGAACCTGTGGGCAGTTGTACAGATCTTTCAGCAACTATAATGCAGCCATTAAAAGAGAAACTCGGAAATGATTTGGATATTTCTCCTCTTACAGTGCTTGTAGATCCAGAAAGATTGAATGATATACTTGATGGAGGAACCTCAGGGTTACATAAAAGCGCAGCTTACATTGTTCAAAAACAGCTTGAAGAAGCAGATATTATCGCAATCACTAAAACAGACTTGTTGTCACAAGATAACCTTGAATTATTAAAGAATCGTGCAGCTGATAAGTGGCCTTTAGCTACAATCCTTGCATTGAGTTCTAAGAATGGAGAAGGCATGGAAATGTGGCTGAATGAAGTTACTAGTCGTCTTAATGCTGGAACTCATCTGGTAGAAGTGGATTATGACGTTTACGCAGAGGGAGAAGCAGTTTTGGGGTGGCTTAATACCACATTAGTTCTACATGGCAACTCTGTAAAATGGGATAGTTTAGCAGAAAAGTTATTAAAAGAATTAGGTAGCCGTTTTGATAACTTAAAAGCAGCTATTGGACATATAAAACTGTTTGTTGAAGCAGGCGATCAATATGTTATTGGTAACTTGACAGGAAAAAAAGAATCTCTAAATATTAGAGGCAGTGCTGGAATCGGAAATGAAGCTAAAATGATTATTAACGCTCGTGTTGAAATGAATCCAGCCGAACTAGATAATATAGTATCAGAGGTAGTTTCCAAAGTATGTGGAGAAGATATAACCCAAAAGGTTGAAGCATCGAAATGTTTAAAACCAGGACGACCAAATCCAACTCATCGATATGATTACATAGTAAGATAAAAACTTTGATTTCAAAATGAAACTAGTTTAATGTATTTTATCATTTTAAAACTGATTATAATTTCAAAGTGATAAATATTAAAATAAATTGTACTAATATTAAGGCTTAAGGCATTGGCATAAGAATTGCTCTGTAAATAAGTACAGTCTGATATAAATTTAAAAACCCAAAACCTAATTAACCCTAATTAAAAAATACTTAAATACAATCCCTCTTGTATTTAGGTATTTTTTTGCTGTTTCAATATGATAAAAATATCATATTGAAACCGAAATTGTATCTTTTTGATAAAAATGTATAAGAAATTACAATAAATTTAAATAAAATGATTTCTAGGGTCATGTGAAGCTTGTTTATAAGAAAGGCTTTCTATAACTGAAAATTAGAAGAGCTTATCCAAGCGTGCAAGGTATTCAGCTTATATTTTTATAAAATATATAGGTGTTAGTAATGATAGTAATATAATAAAAATTATGACATTGGCATAAAAAATGCTTTGTGATAAGTATATGGTAACAAAATGACAAATGTAAAAACTATATGAGGGGGAACAAACATGAAAAAAATAACTAGTATTTTAGTAAGCATGGTGTTTGTTATTACAGCAATGTTTACTGGATGTGGAAAACAACAGGCAGCAAATAATACTAATGAAGCTAAAGGAAAAACATTAGTATATGGAGCAGAAATGGAAGATGAAAAATTAAATCCAATATTGATAGAATCACATGCTTTTGCTAGTGATTTAATTTTTAGGGGACTTATGAGATTTGATGAAAACAATGTACCTAAACCTGAAATAGCAGAATCTTATAAAATATCAGACGATAAACTAACATATGATTTTAAGATAAAAAAGGGTGTTAAATTTCATGATAATACAGAGGTTAAGGCTGAAGATGTTGTTTTTACTGTAAAAAGTATATTAGATGACAAGGTAAATTCAGAAGTTAAGCCTCAATTTGAAGAAATAAAAGATGTACAAGCTTTAAATGATTATGAAGTTAAAGTTACATTAAAAAAACCTTTTCCAGCATTATTGGATAAAATGACTGTGGGACTAGTTCCAAAGCATGTTTTAGAAGGAAAAGATATAAATACAGCAGAATTTAATCAAAAGCCAATAGGAGCAGGACCATATAAATTTGTAAAATGGGATAAAGGCAGTAGTTTGACAGTAGAAAGATTTAAGGATTATAAAGGTGGCAGACCAGATAAAGTAGGTAATATAGATAAGGTTGTACTTAAATTTATACCAGATTTTAATGTTAGAGCTATGCAATTAAAAACTGGAGAACTAGATGCAACTTTAATTGACCCTAATCAGGTTGCTAATTTAGAAAAGGAAAGTAAGGTTACTTTAAATAAAATACCTACAGCAGATTATAGAGGCATAATGTTTAACTTTAAGACAAAACCAATGTTTAAGGATGTAAATGTTAGAAAAGCTTTAAACTATGCCACAGATAAAGAAAGTATAGTAAAAGGAATACTTCTTGGTTATGGATTTGCAGCATATTCACCAATTCAACTTAATAAATTTAATGATCCTGACGTAGAAAAATATGAATATAACTTGGATAAGGCAAATGAACTATTAGAGCAAGCTGGATGGAAGAAGGGTGCAGATGGTATAAGAGAAAAAGATGGTCAAAAGCTTCAGTTTACATTGTTTGCAAGAAATAATGATGATACTAGAGTTAAAATTGCCAATTATGTAGCATCTCAAGGTAAGAAAGCTGGTTTTGATATAAAAGTTGATGCAAGAGATCCAAAGGCTATGAAGATAAAAGATACAGAAGCTTTTGTAATTGGATGGGGAAGTCCATTTGATGCAGATGATAACACTTATAAGATATTCCATTCCAGTCAAGCAGATCATGGAAGTGGAAACAACTTTGGTTACTATTCAGATCCTAAAGTAGATGAAGCTTTAGAAAAAGCAAGAACTACTAGTGATGAGAATGAAAGAAAGAAATATTATGCAGATTTCCAAAAAGAATTAGCAGATAATCCTGCCTTTAGTATGGATGCATATATAACAGCAATTTATGGAGTAAATAAGAAAGTTTCAGGATACACAACTAAGAGAGTTTTAGGACATCATGGAGAAGGCTTCTTGTGGAATACTGAGGAGTGGAAGATGCAATGATTTCAAGATTTGTAGTAAAGAGAATATTTCAAGGATTGCTTGTAATATTTTTCCTAAGTATATTAAGCTTTGCTATTATTAATGCTGCGCCGGGTGATCCGGCTACAGCTTTATATGGGCCATTAGCAGATAGACTTACCACAGAAGAAAGAACAAGGATAAATAAAAATTATGGAGTTGACAGACCAGTAACTGAAAGATATGTAAAATGGTCAAAAAGCATGTTAAAAGGAGATCTTGGAATTTCATATTTGGAAGGAAGAAAAGTTACAGATATATTAAGGGAGAGAATACCAAATACTTTAATGCTATTTTCAAACTCAATAATATTAATATTAATTTTATCACTTACGTTAGGGTTGAAGGCAGGTTTTAATGAAGGTTCCCTTTGGGATAAATTTATAAGTTCATTAAGTGTTATATTTTATTCTATTCCTTCCTTCTGGTTAGCCCTTTTATTCATAATAGTTTTTTCAGTTCAGCTTGGTATATTTCCTTCATCAGGAATTAAAAGTGTAGATGGAGATGGTAGTATAGTCGATATGATAAAACATCTAGTAATGCCTGTTTCTGTAATGGTTATTGCACATGTTGGGGCCTATGCAAGATTTATTCAGGAAAAAGTTAAGGAAGAGAGCAATAGTCATTATGTAACTGCATGTAGAGCAAATGGAATGGAAGAAAGGAAGATAATGAAGGGAATTGTGAAGAATGCATTAGTACCCTTTATAAATTATCTTGGTATAACCATACCTGGCTTTTTTGGTGGATCAGTTATGATTGAAACGGTTTTTTCCTGGCCAGGCTTAGGTATGATAAGTGTCAAAGCTGCTAATTCGAAAGATTATCCATTACTAATGGGAACTATCTTTATAACAGGGGTAATGGTAGTTATAAGCATAATTATAACTGATATAATAGAGCTTTCTATAAATCCTTCTTTGAGAAAGCAGGTGACATAATGAAAAGTAAAAAATCACATGTTATATGGATAACTATACTTCTAATTGTAATTTTTGGAGCAATTTTTGCTCCTTTTATAGCTCATAATAGTCCTTATGATGTAAATTTATCAAAAGTACTTCAAAGTCCCAATAATTCCAATATAATGGGCACTGATGCCATGGGAAGAGATATATTTTCAAGAATTCTATATGGAGGAAGAGTTTCACTTAGTGTTGGAATTTTTTCTGTAATGATATCAACTGCTATAGGAATAATATATGGAGGAATAAGCGGATATTTTGGAGGGAGATTAGATAACTGTATGATGAGACTTTTGGATACATTTCTTGCTATACCTACTCTAATAATAATGCTTGCACTTCAAACCATTATAAGAGGTGGTCTTGTAAGTATTATATTAGTAATAGGTTGTACATCATGGCTTGCTACAGCTAGAATAGTAAGATCACAATTTGCAGAACTTAGGGATAAGAATTTTGTTAAGGCTGCCATTGTCATCGGAACACCTACCTGGAAGATATTAATCAATCATCTTCTTAAAAATGGTATGCCAGCTATTGTTGTAATAGCTACTTTAAATTGTGCTCAGTCTATATTTATGGAGGTATCTATGAGCTTCTTGGGAATAGGAGTACCTCAAGGTACACCTTCCTGGGGGAATATGCTAAATAATGCACAAAATGACATTTTATCAGGAGCTTGGTGGGTAGTCGTTTTCCCAGGTATCACCATAATAATTTCTATGTTGTGCATTAACTTTATTGGTGAATATTTAAAGAAGAAAGTTACTTATGCATAGGGTGAATAAATAGATAGAAAGGGGTTTTATATATGAAAAGAGTTTCGAATTTACAACAAATGATAAGGGGAGCCTTGCTTATAGCTTTAGGTTTAATACTTCCTGTTCTGTTTCATGGTGTAAGAGATGCAGGTAGTATATTTTTGCCAATGCATATTCCAATTTTAATTGGAGCATTTGTTTTAGAGCCTTATTATGCATTGTGTGTAGGAGTGCTGACTCCACTACTTAGTCATGTCTTTACAGGAGTGCCTCCATTTCCATTTGTTTATATAATGATTTTTGAACTTGCTTCCTATGGATTATTTATTTCAATATTTTATAACAAATTTAAGATGAGCGTATATTCTTCCTTGATTTCAGGTATGATTTTAGGCAGATTAGTAAATATAATAGGAACCTTTGTATTACTTCATATTATAATGAGTAAGCCTTTTAAATTGAGTGTAGTGGCAAGTGGACTGTTTATTAAAGGTTTACCTGGTATAGTGATACAAATTATTTTAATACCTATTATTGTATATGCCCTTCAAAAGTCTTTAAAGAGAAGTACATCAAGTTATTAGCGTTTTCAATGAATATATATATGTTGATAAGAAAGTATAATCTTAATGATTTAAATTTAGAATAAGAGGTGAGATTTTGGAAAATATTTTAGAAGTTAAAGAATTGAATACTACTTTTAAAACTGAAAAAGGAATTAAAGAAGTAGTTAAAGGAATAAATTTTGAAGTGAAAAAAAGTAAAATAACCTGTATTGTAGGACAAAGTGGCAGTGGTAAAAGTATGACAGCTATGTCTATTATAAAAATGCTTCCTAAAAGTGGTTATATTTCTGGAGGAAGTATATTATTTAATGGACAAGATCTTATTAAAATGACGGATGGAGAAATAAGAGAAGTTAGAGGAAAAAGGATATTTTCTATATTTCAAAATCCTATAAATTGTTTTAATCCATCATTAACTATGGAAACACAGATTTATGATTTAATATCAAGTAATATGACTATAGATAAAAAAGAATTTGAAAATAAAATTTGCAGCATAATGGAAAATCTTAATTTACAAGATCCAGCTGTAATTTTGAAGCAATACCCATTTCAGTTGAGTGGTGGTATGATTCAAAGAATGATGATTGCTGCAGCAATATTTATGGAGCCTGAAATAATAATAGCTGATGAGCCTACAACAGCATTAGATGTAACTACACAAAAGGAAATACTAAAACAATTTAAGCTTATACAAAAAAAATTCAATACAACAATACTTATGATAACACATGATTTTGGAGTAGTAGCGGAAATGGCTGATGAAGTAATTGTTATGAAGGATGGTCTTATAGTTGAAAAAGGAAATGTATTTGAAATTTTTAATAATCCTAAGCATCCTTATACAATTTCACTGATAAAGGCAACCTTTGATAGAGAGGTATTGGAAGTATGTTAATAGAAGTAAATAACCTATCTAAAGTATATAAAACTAAGTTATCATTGATTAAATCTCATAATGAAATCATAAAGGCTGTAAATGATGCTTCCTTTAATGTAGATATTGGAGAAGTAGTTGGATTAGTAGGAGAGAGTGGATGTGGAAAAAGTACTCTTTCACGTTTAATAATGAGATTAGAAAAACCTACTGAAGGATGCGTAAATTTTAGAGGGAGCGATATTTGGAGTTTTAAAGGAGAAAAAATAAAATCTTTTAGGAAAAGTTGTCAAATAATTTTTCAGGATACCATGACTTCACTTAATCCAAATATGAAGGTATTAGATTCTTTACTTGAACCTTTAAACAATTACTATAATATCCCTAAAAATGAGAAGATTAAAAAAATTCAAGATATAATCTCCTTTGCCAATTTAAAAAATGAAATATTGACTAAATATCCATTAGATATTAGTGGAGGAGAAAGACAGAGAATAAACATATGCAGGGCACTGCTTTTAGAGCCTGAATTTTTGATATGTGATGAAATTATATCCAGCTTAGATGTTTGTACTCAAGCAGCTATTTTAAATATGTTAAAAAGATTGATAAAAGCAAATAGCATGGGTGTATTATTTATTTCACATGATATGAGTGCAGTAAAATATCTTTGTTCAAGAATAATGGTAATGTATAAAGGGGCAATAGTAGAAAAAATAGATAATGAAGATAAAGCATATAAGATCAAAAATTCTTATACTAAAAAATTAATAGCATCTATACCTACAAATAATCCTAATAAGAGGGTTAAAGTTTAATAATAAACTTTAGTTATTTCATTAAATTAAAAAACTATTTTTTATAATCTGGAGGAATGTGAAATGAAAAAATTAGTTGTTAATGATAGTTCTCTATGTATGGCTTGTTTAAGTTGTGAAATAGCTTGTTCTGAAGCATTTTACAAAACTTATGGTAGTTCATGTATTAAAATTGATGTAAAAAAAGATAATTCTCCAAACATAAAAACATGTAATCAATGTGGATTATGTGCAAAAAAATGTCCTGAAGGAGCTATTAAACAAAATGTTAAGGGTATATATATGATAGATAAAAAAACATGTACTAGCTGCTTTAAATGTGTTGAAGTCTGTCCTAAAGGTATTATAGTAAAAAATGAAGATAAACCTAATCCAAGCAAGTGTATTGCTTGTGGTATTTGTGTTAAAGCATGTCCAATGGAAGTTCTTGAAATTCAAGAAAAATTAGATTAAAAGGTGAGAGGATGCATGGATATAAAGTATTTTTCACAGTCATGGAATAATTCTAAAAAATACTACACAATGGAAGAAAAATTTTGGAATCAAAGAGCTGAAGAGTTTAATAGAAAAGATATACAAAAAGAAGAAAAGATAGATTTTTGCTACATATTAGACTTTGTTGAAGTAGGAAAAGATGTTAGATTTGAAAACGTATTAGATATAGGTTGTGGTACAGGATTTTATTCTATACAGTTTTCTCAAATTTCTGATTATGTTGTAGCTACAGATATTTCTCAGAATATGATTACTTATGCTGAAAATAATTCAAAGGAAAAGAATATAGATAATATAGCCTTTGTTAAAAAACCTTGGTCAGAATTAAGCTTAGAAGAGTTCGATTGCAATGAAAAATTTGATTTAGTTTTTGCATCTATGAGTCCAGCTATAGATAGTTATGAGGATTTTATGAAAATGATTAATTGTGGAAAAAATTTGTATTTTTTAAGTGGTTTTGTAGAAAGAAAAAATAATTTAAAGGATGAGCTTTTAAAGATTATTTTTAATTCTAGTAATAATAATCCTCATGGAAACAAAATATACTGTGCATTTAACATATTGTGGAATATGGGGTATTATCCTAAAATAACCTATAAAGATTCTAGTTGGGAGAGATTTGAATCGGTAGATGAGCTTTATTTAGAATTTTTGAGTTATTTTCAAAGAACAAAAGTTTTGACAAAAGAAGATAAATCTATTATTAAAAATTATATAGAAAGTAAAGCTGTGGATGGCTTGGTACAAGAAAAAACAAGGGCAAAAATAGCATGGCTTTGTTGGAAAAAAACGTGAAGGAATTGATGAAAATTGAAACACGCAATAAACCAAAGTTATGAAAAATATACAGCAAGAAAAAGGATAATAGTTTTAATTGTTATATTGTTAATTATAGTATTTTCTATATTTTCAATATGTGCTGGATCGTCTAATATTAAACCCTATCAAGTTATAATGACTGTTTTGGGCAATGGTGATGGAATAACAGATGTTGTAATTTGGAATATACGTCTTCCAAGAGTTTTAGCGGCAATTATAGCTGGTGCAGGTTTATCTGTTTCAGGGTGTGTAATGCAAAGTAATTTAAGAAATCCTTTAGCTTCGCCATCAACTTTAGGAATATCTAGTGCTGCAGCATTTGGTGCAAATCTTGCTATTATAGTATTTGGAGCAGGGAGTATAAAAAGCAGTAGTGCAGATGCAGTACTTATTAATAATCCATATATAGTTACAATTTGTGCTTTTTGTTTTTCAATGATGGCAACATTCATTATCTTAATGATAGCAAAACTTAAAGCACTTTCTTCAGAAGCTGTTCTTCTTGCTGGGGTAGCTATTGGATCACTTTTTTCAGCAGGTATTACTCTTATTCAATATTTTGCTCAGGATGTTCAAGTAGCTGCAGTTGTCTTTTGGACTTTTGGAGATCTTGGAAGAGCTTCATGGAGAGAAGTTATTATAATGATGATTCTTATTATAATTTCAATAGTATATTTTGTAGTAAGGCAATGGGATTATAATGCTATAGATAGTGGAGAAGAAACTGCAAAAAGTCTTGGAGTAAACGTGGAGAGAATAAGATTTGGAGGACTATTTGTAGCTTCTTTAATTACTGCAGCTGCAGTTTCATTTCTTGGAATCATTGGATTTATAGGCTTAATAGGTCCACAAGTAATGAGAAGAGTTATTGGTGGGGATCATCGTTTTTTGATTCTAGGATCTGCATTAATGGGTTCACTTTTGCTGCTTATTTCTGATACTTTTGCAAGAACTATAATTTCACCTATAGTACTCCCAGTGGGCGCTATTACATCATTTCTTGGAGCACCAATGTTTTTATATTTGCTTATGAGAGGAGATAAGAGAAAATGATTTTATCGGTACAAGGATTAAGTTTTAAATATCCAAGTAGATCTGTTCTTAAAAATATTAATTTTTCAGTAGAAAAAGGAGAATGTCTTGCAATTTTAGGGACGAATGGAGCAGGAAAATCTACTCTTCTTAAATGTATGGATCATATATTAAAACCACAGTTTGGAGCAGTGCTTGTTGAGGAAGATGAAATTTTTAAACTTAGTCCTATGAAACTTGCACAAAAGATAGGTTATGTTTCTCAACAACAAGTAAGCATAAAAACTACTGTTTTTGATTCTGTGCTTTTAGGAAGAAAGCCTTATATTAAATGGAATGCTTCAAAAGAAGATTTGAAAATAGTGAGTAATGTTATTAATATGCTTGGACTTAAAGATTATTCTTTAAGATATCTAGATGAGTTAAGTGGTGGGGAACTTCAGAAGGTTATAATTGCAAGAGCTCTTGCTCAGGAACCAAAGGTACTTCTTTTAGATGAGCCTACAAGTAATCTGGATTTGAAGAATCAGCTTGAGGTCATAAAAATTATTAAAGAAATAGTTAAAACTCAGCAAATTGCTGCAATAATGATAGTACATGATTTAAACCTTGCAATGAGATTTGCTGATAAATTTGTTCTCTTAAAGGATGAAAATATTTTTGCAGTTGGAGGAACAGAGGTGATGACATCTGAAAATATTGAAAGTGTTTATTCAGTTCCAGTAGTAATTGAGAAATGTAGAGACAATCTTGTGGTTGTACCTCTATAAAGTATTATTTAGTGATTTTGTAGATAGTATAAATAATAGATTACCAGGGAGGAATGATTGTGAATAGAAGATTTTCAAGTTTACTAATTGTAGCAATATTTGGAGTGATATTTTTATTTGGAGGATGTTCTTCTAAATCTACTGAAAGTTCAACTTCAAAATCTGAAAAAATAATTGTTACAGATTTAGTAGGAAGGCAAGTTACATTAAAATCTAAAGCCAATAAGATTGTAGCCATTGGAGCAGGATCGCTGAGACTTTATTGTTATATAAATGGTTCAAAGAATTTAGTTGGTGTAGAACAGATAGAAAAGGGAAGCCCCATTGGCAAACCTTATATGATGGCAAATACTGATATTGCAAAGCTTACGGTTATAGGACAAGGAGGACCTAATAATTCTCCAGATGCTGAAAAAATACTTTCAGTTAAGCCTGATGTGATTTTTACTACCTATTCTACTGATAAGTCTTCTGCTGATAAATTGCAATCAAAGACTAATATACCTGTTGTAGTATTAAGCTATGGAAAAGAATCTACCTTTGATTCTGATGTATACAACTCTTTAGAAATTATAGGAAAGGTAACTGGAAATGAAAATAGATCAAAAGAAGTAGTTGATTATATGAAAAATTGTAAAAATGATTTAGATAAAAGGACTAAGGATATTTCTGAAAGTGAAAAACCAAGTACATATATAGGAGCAGTTTCTATGAAAGGTGCTCATGGTATTGAAAGTACTCAAGGAAATTATTCGCTGCTTAAAGCTGTACATGGAAAGAATGTAGTAGATGAGGTGGGTAAGACTGGTTCAATTATGATAGATAAGGAGAAGCTTTTAAAATGGAATCCAGATAAGATTTTTATAGATGAAGGCGGATTACAGGTAGTAAAAGATGATTATAAGAAGAACCAAAGTTATTATAATAACCTTTCTGCATTTAAAAATGGTGAAGTTTATTCACAAATGCCATATAATTTTTATACTACCAATATTGAAACGGCTATGGCTGATGCTTATTATCTTGGAAAGGTTCTTTATCCTGAAAAATTCAAAGATATTGATACACAGAAAAAAGCTGATGAAATTTATAAACTTCTTCTTGGAAAAGAGCTTTACTCACAAATGGCAGATAATTTTGGAGGGTTTAAAAAAATAGTATTAAAATAGTGTAGTTACTAATAAAAAATTTATTGACATTGGGGACTAATAGGTATAAATTAAAATTAAATAAAATAAAGAAAATATGGGTTTAATCTATATTGATTAATTAAAAGGGAATCAGGTGAGAATCCTGAACTATCCCGTAGCTGTAATAGATGAATTTTAGTGCATTATGCCACTTATATATTGGGAAGGCGTGCTAAAATGATGAATCTTGAGTCAGAAGACCTGCCTATATTTCACACAAATATCTCTACGAGCGATAGGGGGAGTGTTATAATAATGATTTTGTCGATTTGATATGATTGAACAAGATTTATTAGATTATTTCCTTTTAACGTTTTCGTTAAAAGGATTTTTTATTTCAGAGGAGGATTTTTATGAAACGATATTTTTATCAGACACAATTTTCTGATTATAAGCCAGGATTGATTACATATTTAAATAGAAGAAATAAAGTAGTAGTGAAAATGAATAATGTATATTTTTATAAATATCTTAAGAAAATAGTAGGGTTTTACAAAGATCTTCAGCATTATTATGAGCTTTATTCTTTAAAGGTTAAAAAAATAGTAGAACAGGATGGAGTAAATCTTGAAAATATTAATGAAATTTTAAAATTTGAAATGTATTTGTATAACATTGCAAGTATATATCAGGACGATACTATATTTGAAGAAAATTTGGAAGTTGAAGAATATATGGAGGATTGGGTCCATAAAATTGATGAAAATACTTTACTTGACTACTTTAACAGTAAGCATGATTTGAATATTTTAAATGAAAAAAAGATATTTTCTGATGTTTTTTCAAATAAGCCTAAATTGCATAACTTGTATAAGAAAAATTTTGGATCATAAAAAGGTATTAACAGAATTTAAAAGTTTTTGTTAAATAGAAATTTTAAGATTCAAACGATAGGTGCTTATATAAATTCATGCTATTAGAGGTTAAAAGGGAAAGTGGAGGGGGGAATTATCATGTGTAAGATATTGATTGTTGATGATGAATGTTTTGAAAGAAAAACTTCTAAAATTATTATACAAAATGGAATGCAGCAGGTTGACATTGTTGGAGAAGCTTGTAATGGAAAGGAAGCTATTCGATTGAATGAAAAACTGAATCCTGATGTTATTCTTATGGATATAAAAATGCCAATATTAGATGGGCTACGTGCAGCAGAAATAATAAGGAATAGAGATAAAAATAAGGTTATCATATTTGTAAGTGCTTGTGAAGATTTTTATTGTGTACAAAAAGCAATAAAAATAGGAGCAAATGATTATCTGCTGAAATCTACTAGAACTGAACAATTAGTAGAAACAATAAGAAGACATATGTATCGTAATAGAGAATACTTTATGGATAAAGCTATGGAAATACATTGTCAAGGTTGACAAAATATTTTAAACTATAAAAAGATTGACATAATTCAAAAATAGATATACAATTATTATTGTAAAATTAAATAATAAAGTATTAGGTTTATTTATTAATTAAAAGGGAAAGTGGTGAAAATCCACTGCAGCCCCCGCTACTGTAAACGGAGACAAGTTCTATATCCACTGGAGAGGTATCTCTGGGAAGGAAGAATGAGGAAGACCCGTAAGTCAGGAGACCTACCTATTACTTTTGCTATAGTCTTTCGGAGGGAGAGAAAATGCATAAACAGTTATTATTTTAATATTGCTATATTTTGAGTTTTACTTGAAATTAGTTGTATTAAATGTAACAAAATATGTATTTATAATTGTTTATTAGAGACTTCGAAAGAAGTCTCTTTTATTATATAGTGTTAATTTAAATATATTTAATCCCTTTATAAAACTTAATTTACACTTACTTTTTAGTAAGTGTACCTTTTTTTGTAACATATAGGATCTAAATTTATGAAAAGATATATAAAATGTTGACTTATGTAAATTTAATGGATATAATGTAAATATATGATAAAAATTTAATATTATATTTTAGGGTGCTTCAAAATGAAGATAATAGGGAAAAAGGTTTAAAACCTTTACAGCCCCCGCTACTGTGAGTAGGTATGAAATCTAGTAAACACTGGCATGCCGCTGGGAAGTTTGGAGAGTAAATTGATCTATGAGTCAGGAAACCTGCCTTAAAATAATTAACAACAACTTCGGTGGGAAGTATGTGGTAATGTATGTTTGCATAAAAATTATATAGTTTATTATTTTCTATAAATAAAGACTATTAATGTTATGTAAATTCAATATGATAATATATTAACCTGCAGGTTGCTGCAGGTTTTTTTATATACTTATTTGTTAAAAAGTACACAATGAATTAAGGGGGATATTAAAAATGAATAGGATAGTCACAAGAGTATTAACAGGTGCTGTATTTATGTTAATAGTTTTAATTACAGCTTTATCACCCACTTCAATTAGTGCAGCCGCAGGGTCGGTTACAAGAATAGGAGAAGCTGACAAATATGCAACAGCAGCTAAGGCAGCTACAACAAATTGGAAAATTAGTGATAATATAATATTAGTTTCTGGTGAAGGGTATGCAGATGCAATAAGTGTAATACCATTAGCTAAGAAATTAGATGCACCTGTACTTTTAACTGAAGCAGGAACATTAAATACATATACAGCAAATGCTATAAGTACATTAAAAGCTAAAAACATATATGTTGTAGGGGGAAACACTTCAGTTTCACAAGCTATAAGAAGTGAATTAAAGAAGAACTATAACCTTATAGAATTAAATGGAGACAATAGATATGAAACAAATGTTTCTGTAGCACAAAAATTAGTTGAACTTGGAGTGGATGCGAGTAATGTAATGATGGTTGGTGGAGAAGGTTTTTCAGATGCTATTTCAGTGGCTCCAATAGCAGCCGCCAAAGGACAAATATTGCTGTTAGGAAACAATAAATCCAATTTAATGAAGTCAGTTCTTAATTTTATAAGCAATAATAAATCAAAAATTACTGTAATAGGAACAAAAAGTGTTATAGATGACAAAACTTTAAATTCTTTTAGTGGAACAAGAATTGATGGTGGACAAAATAGATTTTATACTAATTTGAAAGTTTTAAAATTATTTAAGGATAGTATTAAAGTGGATAAATTATATGTAGCAAATGCAAGTGGTGATGAATATACAGATGCATTAGTAGCTTCTTCTTTAGCAGGAAGAACATCATCTCCATTAGTATTAATAGATGAACAAGGAATATCAGCAACAACTAATGCTATGGCATATATTAAGACTTCTGCAGCTAAAAAAACTGAGTTAACTGTTATAGGTGGAATAAATACTATTTCAGAATCAACATTAAATGATATAAATAAAGCATTAAGTGATTGTGAAGCTCCAACAGGGGAGCTTACAGTTCAGTCAATAGAAGCAGTTAGCCTTAACCAGATAGAAGTTCATTTTAATACGAAAGTTGATAAGGATTCTTCTAAAAATGTAACAAATTATAAGATAGATGGAGCTCAATTGACATTTGCAGATGATTATGGAAAAGCAATAGATGAAAATAGTGCAGTGGCAACAACACTTGATAACAATACAGTTTTAATAACCTTAGCAAAACCAAGAAAACAACTTGATAATATAAAAATTTCAGTGAATAAAGGAATATTGACCTTAGATAAGAAAAATTATATAGATGGTTTTCAGCAGAAGGTAATGTTTTCTAATATTATACCTCCTACACTGAAATCGGTAACAGTACGAGGAAATAATCAAGTAATTGTGGAGTTTTCGAAAGCAGTCAATATGAAGAATGTTAATAGTGTAAAAAACAAATTTAAAATAGATGGATTGAATATTGGAAGTTACGGAATGAACAATGATTCAAATTTGACTAAGATTAAGAAACCCATGATAATGGGAGAAAAAAATTGGTCAGAAAAAATTGTGTTTTATTTCGATTCACCCCTTAAAAGTGGAAAGCATACTTTGGAAGTTTTAGATGGAGATGAAGATTTGTTAAAAGATGCTGCTGGATTTATTGTGAAAAAAGAAAGTAAGGATTTTTCAATAGACAGTAATAATACTATTCCATCAATTAAATCTATAAAAGAAGCTGAAAATGGAGAAGTGGATATTATCTTTGACAGACCAATGGACGCGAAAACAGCTAAGGATAAATCAAACTATGAAATAAATGGTAAAAAAGTATCTGATATAGATGGAGCTAGCATAAGCATCTCCAGTGGAGGAAATCTAATAAAACTTAAATATATAACAGATGATACAATTAAAATTGGTTCAAATATAGTTTATATAAGCAGCAATATTAAGGATGCTTATGGAAACAAATTGAATGATGATAAGAGAATAAGCTTTGAACATCCTAAAAATGAAATAAAACCAACTGTTACAAAGGTTACTGCAATTGATGGTGAAACTGTTCGTGTGCAATTTAATAAAATTGTTAATTATTCTTATGCTGCAAGCATATCAAATTATGAATTAAAAGACAGCAAAGGAATAGATATAACAGATCATATTGATAGAATATATAATTCCCAAAATGAGAACATTAAAAGAAATACAGATGTTTATGACATTAAACTAAAAAAGATAAATCCGCAGGATTCCAAAGATGATTGGAAATTAACAGGGGCAAAATATAATATTACAATTAAGCATATTATAGATACAGAAAATCCTTCAAATATGATGGAAGAATATACTGGTAGCTTAACAGGTACTGATGATACAGCACCAAATGTAATAGGAATATATTATAGGCAAAGTAAGTCTGAAAAAAAAGATGAAGTGGTTGTATATTTTAGCGAAGCTATGGACTCCAAAACTATTATTAATAAAGAAAATTATAAATTTATGAATGGAGAAGGAGTGAGTAAGTTATTACCACAAAATGCAAGCATAATACCAGGTGGGGATAACAAAAGTGTAACAATAGAATTTCCTTCAAGCTATAAGGTTAAAATAAATACTACAGAAAACAGTAATATTAACACTGGTATGAGCAATGATGTAATTAAAATACTAGTGTTCAATGTAAAGGATGAAGCTGGAAATTTATTAAATGGGACTTCATATTCAGATAGAATATGCATTAATACCTATGGGGCACAAGTAAAAGCTAAAACAATTAAGAGTTATTATGATGGAGATGATTTAAAGGCAGATATTCAATTTAACAGAAGTATAGAAAATTTAACTTCTAGTGATTTTACATTAGGAGGGATATCACCAACGTCTGCAAATTTTTCAGGGGATAAAGTAACACTTACATTTAATAATGGGTGTGCTGCTACGGATGATGAAAGAAAAGCAGTTCCAGTGATAAGCTTTGCTAATGGAAAAAGTAATAATAGTAAAAACACAACTAAAATAGATTTGATAAAAGCTCAAGGACAAAAAGCATATCTTGGAATAAGATCAGATGCTGAAACAATTGATGAAACTGGTGCACCTATAGCTAGTTTATCTGATAAGGAAGGTAACGATCAAAATACAATATATGATTATGAGACGGCTCCAGAAACTATTTCACGTTACTGGAGTGCATCAAGGGAGAAGAATTTAGGAAAGGTTTATATTACATTTGATACAGTATTAGATGAAAACAGTGGTATAGATACAAATGATTTTATGTTTGTAGGCGATAATGGAAAAAATTTGAAAGCTGATTCAGCAAAAGTAAGCGGAAATACCATTATATTTACATTTAATAATGGAGCAGATTTTAATAACAGAATTGGAGTAAGAGTTAAGAGTACATTGTCATCATCAATAAGAACTCAAAGAGATAATGCTGGAAATTATGCTAATTACGCACCATCGAATGATGATATAAATGAAAGAAGTGTAATTATAACATTTTAATAATAAAATTGAATGTGTAAAATACTATGTGTTGACTTTTTACAATTATAGCAATATACTGAAATAAAGGAATGTTAAGTAAAATATTAAAACTAAATAATAGTATTAGGTGCTGACATTTATTGAAAATGCAGTTAAAAGGGAAAGTGGAAGAACCACTGCAGCCCACCGCTACTGTGAGGATGATGAAACCTTATTATGCCACTGGATAATTTATCTGGGAAGACAGGGGAGTAAAATGAATCCGAGCCAGGAAACCTGCCTGATATTTGTTGATTCTTTCGGAGGGAAAGATATATACAAAGGAACGTTATCTGTAATAGGTAATGTTTATCATGAATGCAGGTGGGCTCTTTCAGGAGTCCATTTTTTTATGCAATTTTTACTTAATTTGTTAATAATGTAAATAAATAGAGAGGAGGCGGCTATGAAAAATATAATAACTTAAATATTTTGTTAAAAATTAATACTATACTTGAAAAAACTTAATAAGGGGGGGACGGTATGAAAAAAATATTTAGTAAAATAATACTGCTTCTATTTATGTTCAGTATTACTTTATCTAATATTGTTAACGTACATGCTAATGAAGCTATAAGCAAAAGTAGAATTTTTGGAAATGACAGAGTTGAAACTTCTATAAAAATAAGTGAAAATGGATGGCAGAATGGTACAGATACAGCTATCATAGCTCAAGGCTATGGATATGCAGATGCACTTTGTGCAGCACCACTTGCTAAAAAATATAATGCTCCATTATTGCTTACAGATAAAAGTGGATTGAATAGTGGAACTGTTAATGAGTTAAAAAGGCTTAATGCTAAAAACGTTTTCATAATTGGAGGGACTGGCGCTTTATCTTCAAACGTAGAAAATCAATTAAAAAATTTAGGAATAAATCATATTGAAAGATTATGGGGAAAGGATAGATATGAAACTTCTTTAAAGATAGCTGAAAGTTTAGGGGAAATAAATGGTGTTGTTGTTACTTCAGCAAATGGTTATGCAGATAGTTTATCCATAGCACCTATTGCAGCTCAAAAGGGGATGCCTATACTGCTTTCTGATAAGAATGGTCTTACAGATGGAATAAAAAATTATATAAAAGATAAAAATATAAAAAATACTTACATAGTTGGTGGCACTGGAGTTATAGATACAAAAATTCAAAATGATTTATCCAATGCTAAAAGATTAAGTGGACAAGATAGATTTGAAACTAATCTTGCTGTAATGAACGAATTTCAAAATGAATTGAAATTTGAGAAAATATTTATAGCAGAAGGAAATGGTGTATCTGGAAATGAATTTGCTGATGCACTTTCAGGAGCAGTTCTTGCAGCGCAAAGTTCTTCACCTTTAGTTCTCATTTATAAGACTATGCCGACTAAGACTGCAGAATTTATAAAAGCTAAGATGTCTAACAAGACACAGCTTATAGCTTTAGGTGGTGAGGCTGTAGTAGCAAATAATGTATTAAATGGATTAATTGATTTATTTAGTGGAAAAACTGTTTCTACAACACCAACTCAATCAACAACGCAATCTGGAGGTAGTTCATCAGGAGGCTCTTCAGGTGGGTCCTCAGGAGATAAAACCTTCACAATGACAGTTACTAAAAATAATGGTGCTAGTACAATAAAAACTTTCACTATGACCATGAACAAAGATAAAGCAAATGAAAATGCAATGGAATATTTAAAGAGTGTGGCTAAGGTAACTGAATTACAAGGACCAGGCTTCATAAATGGTATAGATGGACTTTTAAATGTATTTTTAAAGGATTTGCCAATTTCAGATAGAAAAGCAGGGTACTATGGTATTGATTGGTTTATATATTTAAATGGAAAACTTACGCCAGTAGGTGCAACTGGAGTATATCCTAAAGAAGGAGATACATTAAATTTTGATTATCATGAATGGGATTGGCATGCTTTAGTAGCCCCAGGAACTACAACGATGCCTTTAAATTTAGAAAGTGTTCCATCTTCAATTAAGTCAGGACAATCCATAAAGCTTAGAGCTACTTGTGTATATAGAGGTGTCTATAATGTAGCAGTAAAAGTAGACGGTAAGCAAGTAGCAGCTACTGATATAGATGGATACGCTACAATAGCTATAAATGCTGCAGGAACACACACAGTAACATTAGAAAAGGATGGAGCATCAAAAAGTAAAACAGTAACAGTTACTTCAAATGGACATGATGATCCAGATATAAATGATTTAGAATTGAATACATTAGGTCAGAATTATGATGGAAATGCTAGTGGAAATAAAAGTGAGATAAATGGCAATGTAATCATTTCTGCAAATAATGTTTCGCTCAAAAATGTAAATGTTGATGAAGAACTTATAATAGATCCAGGTGCAGATGGAAACAGTAATATTACAAACGTTACTGCAAGTAAGATTGTTGTAAAATCTGGAGGAGTAAATAGTATTCACTTTAGTAATGTAAAATCAGATTTTATTGAAATTAATAGCAGCAGTAATGTAAGAATTGAAGGAAAAGATGAAACTCAAATAAAAAATACACAAGTATCAAATAGTTGTGTACTCGATACAGTGGATTCTAAATCATATTTTGGACAAGTTACTGCTGAAAACAATGATAAAAATGATTGTGGTACTTTAGAGTTAAGAGGAAATTTTGCAGATAACATAGAGGTAAAGTCCAATGTTAAAATAGTTGCTTCAAGTACTGCTCCTATTCCTGAAGTTAAGGTGAATTCTGATTCAAAACCAAATGTAGTGCTTCAAGGTAAATTTGGAAACATTAATGTTGCAAAAGAAGCTGTAATAGAGGCTAATAGTGCTGAAATATCAAAAATTGATACTGATGCAGATGTCACTATAAAGCTTAATGATGATAAATCAACTGTAGGCAGTATTAAAAAAGCAAAAGATGTTAAGGTTGAATGTAAAGATAAAGATAACAAGGACATAAAAACTATACCAATAGAAGAAAAACAATCGGTTTCTGTATCAGGAATAACTTTGGATAAAACAGAAGCAGGTCTTGCTGAAGGAGAGACATTGCAGTTAACAGCATCAGTTCAGCCAGATAATGCAACAAATAAAAATGTAACCTGGTCAAGCAATGATGTATCAGTAGCATCAGTAGATGCATCTGGAAAAGTAACAGCAGTGAAAGAAGGTATAGCAACTATAACGGTAACTACATTAGATGGTAACAAAACAGCATCTTGTATTATGACTGTAACCAAGCAGAATCCTTCAAAGGACACTTTTACTTTACTAGTTACAAGGGATAATGGGACAACAACATTAAAAAAACAAACTATGACAATAGATAAAGACAAGAAAAATGAAAATGCAATGGAGTATTTAAAGAGTATAGCTGCAGTTACTGAATTGCAAGGCCCAGGATTTATAAATGGTATTGATGGGTTATTAAATGTGTTTCTAAAGGATATGCCTATAGAGGAAAGAAAGGCAGGTTACTATGGTATTGACTGGTTTATATATTTAAATGGAAATCTTACACCAGTAGGTGCAACTGGAGTGCATCCTAACGCTGGAGACACCTTAAAATTTGATTATCACAAGTGGGATTGGCGTGCGTTAGTTCCACCAGGAACTATAACAATGCCTTTAACTTTAGAAAATATACCAGCTTCTATTAAATCAGAAGATTCTATAAAGCTTAGAGTTACTTGTGTATTTAGAGGAGTTTATGATGCATCAGTAAAAGTAGATGGTAAACAGGTGACAACGACTGATATAGATGGATACGCTACAATAACTATTAATGGTTCAGGAACACATACAATAACAGTAGAAAAAAATGGAGGGTCAAAAACTAGGACTGTAAATGTTACTGGCAAAGATGTACCTATAGAATTAATCCCAGTAACAGGAATTAGCTTGAATGAGACAAATGCAAATCTAAAAGTAGGAGAAGTATTACAGCTAAATACAACAATACAACCAAACAATGCTACAAATAAAAATGTAGCTTGGATAAGTAGTGATGCAGCAGTAGCAACAGTAGATGAAAGTGGAAAGGTAACATCATTAAAAGAGGGAACAACAACTATAAAAGTTACTACAGAAGATGGTAATAAAGAAACATTTTGTATTGTAACAGTAACTAAAGGACAAGTTCCAACAACAGATACAAATCTTATCAATATACTTGGTGATGTTAGCTTAAATATAATAGAAACAAAAGAAGGCAATATAAAACTACAAGGAAATAGTAAGAACAACAGTGATATTATTGCTATAACTTTGTATGATGAGCAAGGAAATTTAAAATATATTAATCAGACAACAGGCTCTATAAATGTGATTACAAAACTTGCTTTAGGAAAATATCATGGATATATAAAATCTTCTAGCACCAGCATAGTTAATATAGGTGAATTTGAAGTTAAATAAATTAATTTAATATGGATAATTCTTTAAAACTATTCACTATATTTGTATATATAAATGTAGTGAATAGTTAAAGCATGAGTTATATCAAAATTAAATATCTTTTAAGAGGGGATGTAATATGAAAAACATCAAGGGGAAAATTATTTCTATATTCATGACTTTTATTATGTTAGTAAGTATATTAGGCATAAATGTAGGAAATGTTTTTGCAGATGAAAGTGGTAATAATATAAATATAGCAGTAACAGAGGTAAGTTTAGATAAAACAAAGTCAACTCTTGCTGAGGGAGATACAGTACAGTTAACAGCAACAATAGCTCCAGATAATGCAACAAATAAAAATTTAAAATGGTCAAGTAGTGATGAAACAATGGCAACAGTGGACACAACTGGGAAAGTAACAGCAATAAAAGAAGGAACAGCAACTATAACGGTAGCTACAGAAGATGGTGAAAAAACATCAACTTGCATTGTAGATGTTACCAAGAAACAGGTTTTACCAACAGATAATACTTTTACCATGTTGATTACTAAAGACAATGGAGCTAGTATAATAAAGACTTTTACTATGACTATTGATAAAGATAAGAAAAATGAAAATTCTATGGATTACTTAAAAAGTGTAACTAAGGTTACTGAATTACAAGGGCCAGGCTTTATAAATGGCATAGATGGATTGTTAAATGTGTTTCTAAAGGATATGTCTATTGAAGATAGAAAAGCTGGGTATTATGGTGTTGATTGGTTTATATATTTAAATGGAAGTCTTACACCTGTAGGGGCAACTGGAGTATATCCTAAAGCAGGTGATATCTTAAATTTTGATTATCACAAATGGGATTGGCATTCTTTAGTACCACCAGGAACTAAAACAATGCCTTTAAAAATAGAGAATGTACTATATTCTTCTATTGATTCTGGAACTCCTATAAAACTTAGGGTTACTTGTGTATTTAGAGGTGTTTATAATGTATCAGTAAAAGTAGATGGTAAAGAAGTTGCAACTACTGATATGGATGGGTACGCTACAATAACCATAAATGAAGTAGGAGAACATATTATTAGAGTTGAAAAAGATGACGCCTATAAAGAAAAGAAAACCACAGTAAAAGCAGCAGAAAATAAAGTAGTAGCAATAAACTTAAATAAAACAGAATCAACTCTTACTGAAGGAGAAATACTACAGTTAACAGCGGAAGTACAGCCAGATAATGCAACAAATAAGAATGTAACTTGGAAAAGCAGTGATGAAACAATAGCAAAAGTAGATGAGAATGGAAAAGTAACAGCATTAAAGAAAGGAACAGCAACAATAACAGTTACTTCAGTAGATGGACAAAAAACAGCAAGCTGCAATGTGATAATAAATGAAAAAAATCAAGAAAAAGTATCTGTAACTGGAGTTACTTTGGACAAAACAAATGAAAATGTATCAATAGGAGGAGTATTACAGTTAACAGCAACAATAGTCCCAGATAATGCAACAAATAAAAATGTAAAATGGTCAAGTAGTGATGAAACAATAGCAATAGTGGATGCAAATGGGAAAGTAACAGCAGTAAAAGAAGGAAATGCAATAATAACAGCAACTACAGAAGATGTGGAGAAAACAGCAACTTGTAGTGTAACAGTTACCAAAGTAGATACAAAAGACTATAAAAAATCTATGAATAGTCTTATAGATGGAATAAGTTCAACTGTGATACTTGATAATTGTGATGATTGGTTAGCATTAGGATTGAATAAGGTAGGAAAAAATGTCCCAGAAGGATATCTTTCAAAATTAGAACAAAGAGTAAAAGCTGCTACAAAAAATGGGGTATTAGATTTAGGAAATCCTACTGAATATGAAAGACTTACTTTAGCAGTATTAGCATGTGGAGGAGATCCTACTAATATTGCAGGTCAGAACCTTATAGAAAAAATATATAACAACAATAATATGTCTGATCAGGGAATAAATGCTTATGTATTTGGACTTATAGCTTTGCAAGCGGGAAACTTTAATATACCTAACAATGCAGTATGGACTAAAGAAAAACTAATTAACAAAATTTTGAGTTATCAAGAAGATGATGGATGGTCATATGGTGGTGGTTCAGCAGATCCAGATATGACTGCTATGGCTATTTCAGCATTAGCTCCATATTATAGTACAAATACAGATGTAAAATCAGCCATAGATATTGCAATAAACAGATTGTCACAAATTCAAGATGCTAATGATGGAGGGTTTGCATCTTATAAAACAAAAAATAGTGAAAGTTGTTCTCAGGTTATAATAGGTCTTTGTGCTAATGGAATAGATCCTACTACGGATGATAGATTTACGAAAAATGGGAAAAATCCAATGGATGCACTTTTGACTTTTGCAACAGGTGACAACAAAGGATTTGGACATGCAGATAATAATATAAATGCTATGGGCACAGAACAAGGATTAGAGGCACTAGCAGCATACAAGCTTTTTAAATTAGGAAAAGGATCTATATATTCAGGTTTTACCATCAAAGATTCAGATAGTAAAACTATGAAAATAACCAATATGACAACAAAATCAGAATTTAGTTTAGGTGATGATGCTAAAATATCTATAAAGATTGAGAATAATACTAATAAGGATCAAGATGCATCATTAGTATTAGCATTATATGACCAAAATGGTGAATTTGTTGATTATGTATGTGGAAACCAGACTATTAAAAAGGGAGATTCATCTATTTTAACTAGTATGTTAAAGCTTCCATCACAAGGAGTATACACATTAAAAGGCTTTGTATGGGATACTTTAGAGGCTATGAATCCACTTTCAGATGTCATAGAAATACATGTTAAATAGAAAAAATTTAAAGTGAATTTTAGAGAATGTCTATTTTATTAGTCATTCTCTGAAGTATTTTATCTAATGGCTGTCACCTATAATACTCACATTCTACTTAGATGAGAAGTATAAGAACCGCTTGATAAGGAAGTGAAAAAGGAAAATGTTGAAAAGTGAAAGTACAGTTTTAGTTAAGAAAAAAGATATGAAAGATGAAATTAAATACTATAAAGATTTTAAAGTATATCATGTACTGACAGCTACTCTTATTTTTATATCCATGATAATTATGATATTTTCTAATGACAATCCTGTAATATTGGCATCTGTTTATGTTTTTATTGTATCCATGATAATTTGTTCTAGAGAAAAACAGAAGTTTAAAACAGGTTTTTACTACTTTATACCAATTGCTGTTTTAATAGTAGTGATTAATATGTTTTTTGTAAGCTCTGGAAGTATTACACTTTTTTATCTGTTTCATAAAAGATTTACTTTAGAGGCAGTAGTATATGCTGTAGTTTTCTCTTTTAAGTTTTTAGCTGTTATATATATTTTTCTGATATTTGAAAGCATGATTGACACCGATAGAGCAGTATCATACTTTTCTTCAGTAATGCCAAAGTCAACACTCATGCTTATGATAAGCTTTAAACTTATACCAAGTATGAGAGATAGGTTTAAAAATTTAAAGGAGATCTATGAAATTAGAGGAGTAAGATTTAACAAGAAAAAATCTAAAGAAAAGACTGCCAGTTATATTCCTGTACTTTCAATACTATTGGAGGATTCTATGGAAGGTTCCTTTGCAATAGGAGAAGCCGCTTATGTAAGAGGATTTTTAAGTGGAAATAGGAGTGTTTATGAAAGACAGAAATTTTACATTAGAGATTACAAAATAATAGTATTAAGTATTGCTCTTATTGTATTTTATGGAATAGCAGAATTTAAAAATTGGGTAAAGTTTAATATATACGACGGAGTAACCATCATAAACTTTATAAACATTGGTATAGCTGGGATTTTTGCATTTGTTGTATGTATTACTTTACTTGTAATCTTTAATTGTGAGGAGAAAAAAGATGGCTTTTATAGAAATTAACAATTTAGAATTTACGTATCCTATGGAAAAAAAGAAATCACTTGCAAATATAAATTTATCCTTAGAGAAAAATTCCATTCTTCTCATAGCTGGAAAATCTGGTTCAGGCAAATCTACTCTTGCAAGGGCTATAGTGGGGACTGTTCCTAATTTTTATGGGGGAACTATAGGCGGTGAAATAAAAATAGGAGGAAAGTTTTTACAGGAAATGAAGCATAAAGAAAGGGCAAAAGAAGTAACCATGGTTTTTCAAGATCCAGAAAAGCAGCTTATGATGAATAAGGTACATAGAGAAGTAGCTTTTGGATTGGAGAATGTTGGAGCTGATGAAAAGGTTATAAAAAGAATGGTTTATGAAGCACTGCAATTTTTAGGAATACTCCATCTTGCTGAAAGAGATGTAACATCATTGTCAGGAGGAGAAAAGCAAAAGGTAGCAGTTGCGTCTGCTCTTGTATATATGCCTAAGTGCATAATTTTAGATGAACCTACTTCTCAACTGGACCCTTCGGCAGCAGAAGAGGTTATGAATTTAATAAAAAAAATAAATGAAGAATTAGGGATAACTATAATAGTTATTGAACACAGAGTAAACAGATGGTTTGATGCGGCAGACTCCATAGCTATTATGGATAAAGGAAGGTTAAAGTTATTTGGAAATAAAGAAAATTTTTATAATAACTGCAGTGAAGAACAATTTATTTTTATGCCAGATTATTTAAAATTTTTGAAAAGGACAAATTTTAAACTTATGCCCAAAAGTTTTAAGGAGGCTAGAATACAATTTTTAAATAGTGATATAAAATTTAAAAAAGAAGAAAGCATATTTAAAGAAGAGAATGCTGAAAATTTACTTAAAGTAAAGAAAATGAGCTGTAAATATTATTCTAAAGAAGTTTTAAAAGATGTAAGTTTTAGTGTAAATAAAGGTGATTTTATAAGTATAATGGGGGCCAATGGTGCTGGGAAAAGTACTCTTTTAAAAACCATTATGGGTATTAAGGATTATAAAGGTACTATAAAGCTTCATGATGAAAATGTAAAAGATATGGAGATAAGAAAAATAGCTAAACATATAGGATATGTTTCTCAAAATCCTAATGATTATTTGTCAAAAGACAGTGTATATGATGAAGTTAGATTTACTATGGATAACTATGGTGTGTATGATGATACCGTAATAGAAAAAGTTTTGAAAGATTTGGAGATATATGATATTAAAGATAAAAATCCAAGAGATTTAAGTGGTGGACAAAGACAGAGAGTTGCCATAGCATCTATTTTGGTATTAAAACCAGAAATAATATTACTGGATGAACCTACAAGAGGACTCGAAAGTGATCTTAAAGACAGGTTAGGAAATATATTAAAAAAGCTTAATGATCAGGGAACAGCAATTATACTTGTAACTCATGATACAGACTTTGCTAGTAAATTTTGTACAGGATATGTGATCATGTTTAATGGCAGAATTATAGCAAGAGGAACAAGAAAAGATATTTTAGGACAGGGTATATTTTATACTACATCCATTAATAAGCTGGTAAGGGATAAGGATAAAAACATATTTACTTTAGAAGAAGCCTTAAGAAGGTGCAGCTTATGAGAAAGCTTATAATTTTTCTTACTGCTGTTGTTATTTTCATTATAATGGCACTGACAGTTAAAAGTTCCTTTGAAGCTGGGGTATCTATAATTTGTACATTAAGTGTGTTTTTAATATTATTTATGAGTTATTTCTATTTTGAAAAATCTAATGCAGGTACAAAAGAAATTGCTGTTATTGCTACCTTAAGTGCTTTTGCATCAGTTTCTAGAATGGCCTTTGCACCTATTCCAAATGTAAAACCTGTAACCTTTCTTGTAGCATTAACTGGTTTTGTGTTTGGTCCTTATGAAGGTTTTTTAGTAGGAAGTACTACAGCTTTTTTATCTAATATGTTTTTTGGTCAAGGTCCTTGGACACCTTGGCAAATGTTTTCTTGGGGAGTAGTAGGAATCATAGGAGGTTTTTGGGGAAAAAGAAACAAAAAGGTATCAGCCATGAAATTCTCAATAGCCTGTTTCTTTCTTGGTGTCATGTTTGATTGGATTATGGATATACAATATGTGGTAGGGTTTGTAAGACCGTTAAATATGTGGACTTTTTTAGGAGGATATATGTCTGGTTTGACATTTGATGTTTTACATGGAGGAGGCTCTTTTATATTTTCGATAATTTTTTATGATAGCTTTCTTCCAGTACTACAGAGGTATAAAAGAAAACTAGATGTAAGCTATATCAAGGATAATAAAAAATTGGGAGGAGTTAGTTATGGACAAAAATAAAAAGAAATATTTAATAGCTTCAGTAGCTTTTATTATATTTTTTGTTATGTTTGTATTTGGAATTAAAGTACAGAGAATGTATGCAGAAACTCTTACAAATAAACAAGAAGCTGCTCATAAGGTTGAAAGTAAAGCTGATAAAACTAAAGCTAAGGCAGATAAAACTGTAAAAGATAATGCTAAAGCACAAGATGTAAAAAGTAATACTGATGCATCAGCTCAAACAGCTGCAAAAGTAGATGAAAGTAAAACCAAAGGAGAAGTTTCTAATTCTAGCTCAAGTAGTACAAGTACTTCACAAACAAATCCAGAAGTGAAAGCATCATCTAGTGCAAATGTCAAGGTTAAACAAGATGACCCTGATAGCCAAATGACTTTACAGATAATTGATACAGTAAATGGAAATAAAATGATTTTACAGAAAGACATAAGCAGTATGGATGGTGAAACAGTAGGATATATAACAGAAAGAATTTTAGATGATGCTAAAATAAAATTTAAAGCTACAGGGTCTGCATCTACTCTATATTTTGCTGCCATAGATGGTCTTGAAGAAAAGAAAGCAGGAAAATTATCTGGTTGGTGTTATTATGTAAAGAAAAATGGTGACTCTAGATTCCATAAACCTAATGTAGGAAGTGGTCAGTGGATATATCATAAAGGTGATGTAGTGGTTTGGAAGTATCTTGCAGATGGAATACATGATGGATATGAGGATGATTGGGGTAAAAGTAGTTTTTAAAAATGAAATCTTATAGAAATTTAAAATATATTAAAGAGGAGTGGATGTAAATGTCAAAGGGAAAAAGTAAATACGTATTTATAGCAGCAATAATTGCTTCAGTGATTTTTACCAGTGGTACTGTTAAGGCAAGAGAATTAAATAGAGAAACTACAGATGCTCATAAATCATGGAATTTAGAATTTAATCAAGATGTAGATTTTAATGATGAAGTTAAAAGTGACATAACTGTAGTAGATAGCAAAGGAAATGTCTTAGTTACAAATATAAGATTAGGAAATAGTAAAACTATAATAGTAGATTGCCCTAAAGAAGGATATAAAGTAGGAGAACATTATGTAATAAATATAAGTGATAAGCTTCGTTCTAAAAAAAATAAACAGTTAAAGGAAAATGTAAAGTGTAATTTTGTAATAAATGCTGCTGAAGATATTTATGGGAAAAAAGTAGATACTGCAATGAAGCTTGGAATAAATAAGATATTAGAGGAATTTAAAGAGGGTTCAGGAAATGATTGGGAAGCATTAATATTATCAAGATATGGACAGGAAGTTCCTGCAAAGTATTTAAGCAATCTGGAAAGTAATTTAAAAGCTTGTAATGGTATTATGGGTCAACCTACAGACTATGAAAGAACTACCTTAGCTTTAATGGCTATAGGAAAAGATCCTACTAATTTTAATGGATATAATTTAATAGAAAAAATATATAACAATGATGATATGCAAAATCAAGGTATAAATGCTTATATTTTTGCACTTATAGCTTTAGATTCAGGAAAGTTTAATGTACCTGAAAATGCTGTTTGGACAAGAGAGAAGCTTATAAATGAAATATTGAATGGTAGAACTGAAGATAAAGGATGGTCCTATGGTGGAGATACTGCAGATCCAGATATGACTGGAATGGGACTTATAGCTTTAGCACCTTATAAGGATAGAAGTGATGTGAAAATTGCTATAGATCAAGCAGTAAATAGGCTTTCTGCTATACAAAATGCAGATGGCGGTTTTTCTTCTTGGGGAACAGTAAATAGTGAAAGTTGTTCTCAGGTTATTATAGCTCTTTGTGCTAATGGAATAGATCCTACAGGAGATAAGTTTACTAAAAATGGTAAAAATGCATTAGATGGATTACTTCAATGTCAGGTAGAAGGTGGTGGCTTCTATCATACAAAGGAAACTGGATATAATACCATGGGAACAGATCAGGCACTTGAAGCACTTGAAGCTTACAAAATGTTTAAAGAAGGAAAAGGAAGCTTATATATTTTTAAATAAAAAAAGCATTTAAAAGAGAGGTAAGCTCAATATGAAAAAGCTTATAATTACTTTTACAGCAGTTATTGTTATATTTCTTATGCTAATAACATTAAATAAGGATATGCAGACGGGGATTTCTTTAATTATTACATTAGGAGTATTTTTTATACTTTTTATGAGTTATTTTTATTTTGAAAAATCTAACTCAGGTACAAAGGAAATAGCTATAATAGCAACTTTAAGTGCCTTTGCAGCAGTTTCTAGAATGGCTTTTGCACCTATTCCAAATGTAAAACCTGTAACTTTCCTTGTAGCACTTTCTGGTTTTGTATTTGGTCCTTATGAAGGCTTTTTAATTGGGAGTACTACAGCTTTTTTATCCAATATATTTTTTGGTCAAGGGTCTTGGACACCCTGGCAGATGTTTTCTTGGGGACTTGTGGGAATACTATCAGGAATATGGGGGAAAAGAGGAAAAGGAGTTTCTGCTGTAACATTTTCCATAGTATGTTTTGTATTTGGTTTTATGTTTGATTGGATTATGAATATATGGTATGTATCTGCCTTTATAAAGCCAATAAGTATTAAAAGTATTATAGGAGCATATATAGCAGGCTTTACATTTGATATTTTACATGGAGGAGGTTCCTTTATATTTTCCATAATTTTTTATGACAGTTTTTTACCAGTGCTGAAGCGCTATAAGATGAAGCTTGATATAAGCTATATCAAGTGAAGCTGATCAAGTGAGTCTTAGAAGAACTTATCCAGGCGCGTAGCAGTGCTTATCCCCCATTTGAAGAATATGGGGGTATTAGCAATGGTAGCGATCGGATAAATTTACAAAGAATTAGATGGGAGTTGAAATATGGATAAAAATAAAAAAAAATATGTAATAGCAGCATCAGCTTTTGTTATCTGTTTTATTTTGTTCATTTTAGCTATTAGAGTACAAAAAATGTATGCTAATAATGTTACCAATGAACAATCAACTTCTCAAAAAAAACAGAGTGATATTGGGAAAAGTGAAGATAAAAAAAGCATAGAAGTAAAAAAAGAAAATAAGAAAGCAGAAGATAGCTCCACTAAAACAGAAGCTGCTAAGAATAAAGAAAATAGCAATACAAAAACAAGCAGTACAGCCACAGCTGATATATCTGGTGAAGGAAGTTCAAAAACAAGTAATACACAGGAAAATTCAAAGGCTAATTCAGTTGTTAGTGAAAATATAAAAGTAAAGCCAGATGATCCAGATGAACAATATTCATTTCAGTTTATTGACACAGTTAATGGAAACAATGTGTTTTTAAAGAAGAATGTTGATAATATGGATGGTGAGACTGTAGGTTATATAACTGAAAGACTTTTAGATGAAGCTAAAATAAGCTATAAAGCTACAGGTTCAGTATCTACTATATATTTTGCTGCAATAAACGGACTTGAAGAAAAAAAAGCAGGAAAGTTGTCTGGATGGTGTTACTATGTAAGAAAGAAAGGAGAAAATAAGTTTCAAAAGCCTAATGTAGGAAGTGGACAGTGGATATATCATAAAGGAGATATCATAGTTTGGAAATATCTTGCTGATGGAATACATGATGGTTATTCTGATGACTGGATGTAGCAATTTAAATTGTCATAATAACATAGTTCACAATAATTTAATTAAAATTTGATAATTTGTTGACAAATAAGGGAAAATGATGTAATGTAAAGGTGTAGATAATTACAAATTTAATAGTATTTGGTACAGGCTTCCCCGATGGGAATTAATAGGGAAAGTGGTGAAAAGCCACTGCAGCCCCCGCTTCTGTAAGGATGATGAAAGTCACAATATACCACTGAAGGCATGAGTCTTTGGGAAGGTGTGATAAGTAAGATGATTCTAAGTCAGTAGACCTACCTGTTTCTATGGATATAGTGCTCTCGGAGGGAGAGATAAGTATCGAGCGATGTTGTGATTTTAGTTTTTTAAGCTAAAGCTATATTCGTGTCGTATATTAAGACCTTCGAAAGAAGGTCTTTTTTATGTTAACTAAAGGTGAATTTAACATAAATATTAAGATAAGTCAGCAAGCTTGCCTTTATATTAAAAATACCCTCAAATAATATGTCTTCTTACCTAATTTCCTATATAAAGGCAAGTATAAAAATATAACAGTTATATAGCTGAATAAATAATATGTGTACACAAAAAACAAATCTCCAAGAAAAAAATAAAATTAAAGGGAGCGTGTAAAAAATGATTAAAACACTAAAAAACAAATTATTTGCTACTTTGTGTGTGACAGCATTAACTTTAGGAGCTGTAACAGCTACATCCACTTTTAATAGTGTACAAGCAGCTGACAAAACTGTTTATGTGGATGTTGAAAAGAATGTAATGGGTCAAGCACCTATTTTACAACCAAAAGCAGTTATTCTTGATGATTCAAAAACAATTTATGATGCTACAAAAAATGCGGTTAGCTCTGATAATATTGATGGAAATACCTCAGGTTCTTATATAAAAGCTTTTAAGGATACTGCTAGTTTTAATTATGCTAAATATAAATATGCAAAACAATTACCAGCAATTGTTACTGATACAACTACAGCATATAATCAAAAAATTGTTTCTGATCCAAATTGGTTAAGAGAAAAAGAATACAATGGAATTTCAGGTTGGATGTTTACAGTGAATAATACAGATCATGATTCAAGCTATAATTATTATACTGCAGCTACACCAATATCAAGCTTGCCAAATGGAGCTGTAATACGTTGGGAATTTTCAATGGCTTGCGGATGCGATTTGGGAAATGCTGGATGGATGCCGGATGGAACAGTTACAAATGGATACTATAATTGGAATACCTCTTCAACTGGCCCATTTTTTACAAGAGCAGACAAGACAACTTTAATAAAAGCAATGGCAAACCATAGTGATAAAACAGACTCTTCTTACACTAATGCATTAAATGATTTAAAAAATTTGACAATTCAACAAGCTGCTGTGGATGATGATTATGATGCTAGCGGGGTTTTAAAATAATTTTAATGATTTAAATTATTAGTTTTAAATCTATATCGATGATATTGGCTGAAAAATATAAAATTCATACTTAAGTTTTAAATACTAGAGAAATGGGTTTTGTAAATTTAGATAATGGTCTGGTTATTATAAACTAGGCCATTATTTTGAATTGTGTAAGGGGGATATAAATGAAAAAATTTTTTAAAGCATTAAGTATAGAAATGATATTAGTATTTATTATAACTATATTTACACCCTACTTGGCTAGAGCGGATGGAGAATTAAGTCCATCTTTGAAGACTGATAGTTTAGGAAATTACATAGTGGCTACTGTAGATGATTTGAATACATTACGTAATGATATTGACAAGGGTATAGATTATTCAGGCAAAAATGTTGAATTAACTAAAGATATTGATATAAGTGAAGCTAAAATTTTAAATTCTTTTACAACAGATAATGCATTTGGTGGAAATTTTAATGGAAATTTTCATACTATAAGTGGTTATAGTGATGCTAAGTCTGGTTTGTTTTCAGTTGTTAGTAAAGATGGTGTAATATCAAATGTTAGAATTGATGCCAAGGTAGAAATTTATAATGGTAAAAATGAATCTTATGGGCTAATTGCCAATAAAGCTGGAGGAACAATTATTTGTTGTTCTTCAACAGGAAGCATCACAAATATTAGCAATCTTATTTATGAAGGAGGAATAGTTGCCGAAAATTGTACTGGAAGTGGAAATAACTTAGTAAAAGGATGTATAAGAGATTGTTATAGTAATATAATTATTTATAATAAATCAGAAGATGTAGATAATGCAGGAATCTGTGGAGGAATTTGTGCAGAATCTGGGAGGCAGTTGAATAATTGTTATTTTTATGGCAAATTTGAAGGCATTGGTGTCAAAGATAATATTGAAAATGCATTTTGGCAACCAATTGTATGGAATGATACAAATTTAGATGCAGGTGCGAAAGCTTGCATATATGATAAAGATTTATTTGGCGATTTTTCAGTAGATTTTTCCGGAAATGCTCAAGGATATACTACAGAGGATATGAAAAATAAAAATACATACACAACACTAGGTTTTGATTTTGATAAAATCTGGAAAATTGACTCTTCAAATGAAGGATATCCATATTTAAATCCAGAAAACACAAAAAAATCAGCAACAAAAGTTAATGTAGATGTAAAGATAACAGCTGAAGATAAAACTTATGATACTAATGTATCAGTTGGAGAAAATTTGAAAACTAAAATTAAGGATATAAAATTAGTTCCACAAGATTCTAAATATGCAGATTTAATAAGTAAATATAATGTTACTGCTGCTTATGATGGAAATGTGGCATTTTCAGCACCAACTATTGGAAATGTACCGGTTAATATTGATAGTAGTAAAGTCAAAATTACTTATGATCCGAATAACGATTATGAATTTGTTATTGGCAAGTTATTGCCTTCAAATGCAAAGTTATTAGATAATGGTACAGCAGTTCCTACAGAAGACAAGCAAAAAGAACAGATAGAGAATGCAAAAAAAGCAGAAGATATACTTTATAAAAAATTAGGTGTTGGACAAGGAGCTGTACCTAAATTTACATGGAGTGGAAATAAAACAAGTAAAGATGGAAAAGATGGAGGCGAAGAGGGGACTGTAGAATTAAATGATTATGTATGGGAAATATTTTCGTCTGCTCGTTCTGGATATACTGTGAGAGATGGCTTTTACGATGACTGGTTTAAAAGTGTACAAACTGGTTTGCAAAAAATGAAGGCTGAAGGAATAACTCCACAGGATGTAAAAATGACAGAATGGGACAAATTAGTTTTAGCAATTACTGCTATAGGATATGATCCAAGGGATATAGAAGCTTACAATTTAATTGATATTATTTCAAACCAAAATTATTTATCCATTTCACATCAAACTTTTTCTACACAATATGCTTTACTTGCTTTAAATTCTTATAATTATACAATACCTGATAATGGAAAACGTATTGATAAACAAGCATTAATTCATAAATGGGCTCAAGATTTATTAGGAAATAAGGATGATGAGGATTCTATTGCAGTGGGAAATGATGTTGGTGATATGTGGCTTATGACATTTCAACCAATAGCAACTTATTATGGAGTTAATGGTTATGATGATGTAAAACAGGCTATGGATTATGTATTCAATAGATGTTCAAATTCACAGACCTATAAAGGTTCATTTTATGGTGGATATAATGGTGATTACAATAATCCATGGACAAATGCCCAAGTTTATATGACCATTGGAATGGCAAAGGAAAAAATATTTGACAGTAAATATATAAAAAATGGTAATACAATGATAGATGCAGCATTAGAGAAGTTTGACATTAAAAATGGAACTACTCAGTATGATTCTACAATCTATGAGCCAGCACAGATATGTCGTGGAATAGATTCTTTAGTAAGATCTTATGAAGGTAGAAATTCAATTTTTGATTGTACAGATGTTAAGGATTCTACAGTATTAGTAAATAATGCTATAGAAGCACTGCCAGACAGTATAACTTCTGCTAATAAGAAAGAGGTTGAGGATGCTCAAAAACTATATGATGCACTTACTAATGCTAAAAAAGCTTCTATTAAAGATAATACTAAGGCAAAGCTTGATGCAGCAAAAAAAGCTTTGGATAATCCTATTCCAGATGTTACAGCTGCATCAGTTGCAGCAGGAATAACCAGTGTAACAGCACCATTAAAAAATGTAACAAATTTAATTTTACCAATAGTGCCATCTGGTTATAAAATAGTTATTAAATCATCAGACAAACCTGAGGTTATAGGATTAGATGGAAAAATAACACCACCAGATAAAGATACCACAGTTGCTTTAATATTTACAGTAACCAATACAGCAGATAACACTACAGCAGATACTGCAAGTATAAATGTAACAGTATCAGCTAAGGATGATACTGGTATTGATAAAACAATAGAAATTAGCAATTTGACACAAGAAAAACAATTTAATTTGGGAAATGATGCTCAAATAACTATACAGGCTGCAAATAAAAGCAGTGAAGCTAAAAATGTTGCTCTCATAGTTGGCATATATGACAATAATGGAGCACTTGTAAGCTATGGTGCATCACAGCAAAATATAAATGCTTCAAGTATTGTTAAATTAAGAGTTTTATTAAAATTACCCAATAAAGGAAATTATACAGTTAAAGGATTTATATGGAATGGACTAGAAGAAATGACACCTATTTCATATCCTATAGAAATACCTGTTTTGAATAAATAATAAATTAAACTCAATATTACAAAGGGCTGTCACACTAAGAATAAATATTACAACATGGTGAAACCGAATTTCTTAATGTGGCAGCCCAATTATTTTAAAACATAGAGATTAGGAGGGTTTTTATGAAACAAAAGTATAAAAGTATAATGTCATTGCTTATGACAATCATACTAACATTAGGTATTTTAGGAAGTAATTTAATTGTAAACACGAATGTTTCTGCAAGTGAAGGAAATAAAGTAGAAACAAGTAATAGTGCTACAGTTAATTATGCCATAAAAATATTATCAGATGAATTAAGCAAAAAAGGTGCAGCTCTTAAAGTAGACCAATGGGCTGTTTTATATAAAGCTGGTGTAAAGGTAGAAAACAAAAAAGACATATTGGCGAAGGAAATTGATACAAAATCTACAGTTATAGGAACTAAAGTTAAACAAGCTGCGATATTGATGGATATGGATGAGGATCCTGCAAATTTTAATGGAAAGAATTTTATAAAAGAAATATCTGATGAAATAAGTAAATTAGATGAAAATAGCAGATTTTCTATTAATGAAATAAAAGCAATAACTTTACTTGATAGATATAATGAAAAGTATAAAGATAGTAAGGTGGATTATAATGTTCAAAATGCAGTAAAACTAGTTATTGAAAATCAAAATAAATCAAAAGGTACAGTATTCAATGTACCTCAAAATGTAGCTTGGGGTTTAAATGTTTTTGTAAAACATAGAGATATTGATGGTGTTAAAGATGCTGAAAAAAAAGCAATGGATTCAGTAAAAAATTTTGAACATGATGATTCTGGATTCTATTTGAGCAAATTTGGTTCAGGAATACATGCAGAAGCAGTATCAAAGCTTGTATCAGCAGGTGTAAAATTAGACTCAACTGAATGGATAAAAGTTGACAAAAATCCAATAGATGCCTTATTTAATTCATGGGATGGTAAGGAATTTCAATCATCTTATGGAGGAGGTAGAGATGAAACAGCTTATGAGAAAGTTTTAGATGCTTTAGCAGCATTAAAAAATTCAGGATATGGAGATTATGTATTAAAGGGTACTAAATTTAAAAATAATAATCCTCAAAAAGAAGGAAGCAGTATAAATCAATTTATTGATTCTGCTATCAATTACTACAATAATGTACATTTTGTAGAAAATCAGGGGCAATTAAAAGGATTTCAATATTCTGCATTATATAGAACAGGTGCAGACTTGAGTAAAAAGAATTGGTATTTAGTAGATAAGTACGAATCAAGTTATGACACAGAATTAAAAAATTTAGCTTCAAAAGTAAATCAAAGTTTAATATTGCTGGATATTAATAAAAATCCCAATGATTATAATAATAGGCATTTTATTGATGAAATAAAAGAAGAAATTGATAAAAATGATAGTTATTTTAGGCAATCTGATATACAGGCAGTAATTGCAATTGACAAATATAATGAAAAATACCCAGATAAAAAAGTAAGCTATAATTATAATCATGCAGTGAAAAAAATTATAGAAGCACAATGTGATGATGGTGGATTTAAACAATCAAATAGCTCAGTACCTAGAAATACAGGCTATGCATTGATGGCGTTATCTAAACATAAAGATGCAGAAGGTGTAGATAATGCTATAAAAAAAGCTATATGGTACATACATAATATTCAAAAAGACGATGGAGGGTTATATGATACAACATATGTAACTGGATATCACGCAGAAGTACTTCAAGGATTGATAGCTGCAGGAGAAAATCCAACATCAGAGGAGTGGACTAAATCTTCAGGTAAAAATCCAGTAGATGCACTATTTAAATTATGGAAAGATAATGGCTCTTTTGATGGAAAAGAGGGAGAAAGCGTAAATAATAAAGGTTGGCTGGAAGCCACATGGAAGAGCTTATATACCCTATTAGATTTGAAAGATGCAGGATATGGAAACTATATTGTTAATGGCGTAAAAATTTCAAATCCAGACAACCCAAAAGAAGAAAAGACATGTAAAGTAAATGTTGCAATTGTTATGCCAAAATCAGGTGGATATGACTGCATGTTTACTCCTAAGGAAGTAACAATAAGTGATAAAAAACAGGATAAAGGGTTTACAGCATTAGGTGCACTTCAAGCAGCAACATCTCTATTTCAGATGAATGGCGATATGGTTACAAGTATTTATGGATATGAAAACAAAGATCAAAATGGATGGATGTATAGTGTAAATGGAGCTGCTCCCAATAATGCAGCATCAAAGGTAGAGGTTAAGGAAGGAGATAAGATTGTCTGGTATTACTCATTAAATGGTATGGAGTCAAAGATCCCTTCATGGGAGGAATTAACGGATAATAAAAAGGCTCTAAGTGCTAAGGTTAAAGTTAGAGTAGAGGCAAATGACCACACTATAGTTACTGAAACAGAATTAACAGTAAATAATTTTGATTTGACTCCATATGGCAGCAAGGAAAAGAAGGACGACAAGGTATTTGCAATTCATGCACTTATAAAGGCACTGGAGAGTAAGAAGATAGACTGCAAAGATGTGAGCCAGTTTGATTCAAGCGGATGTACCTATATAAAAAATATTGCAGGAGTTAAAGAACGTTCTGTAGGCAGCAATGATGGCTGGATGTATTATGTGAATGATAAGTATGCCCCTGATTATATGAATAATGTTGAAATACATGATGGGGATTCAATTGTTGTATTTTTTCAAGAAGATTATTTGAAAAATATATATACATGGTTTGAAAATAAAGACATAAGTGTAAAAACTGGTGAAAGTTTTAAAGTTAATTTAAAAGGAAGTAAATATGATATTAGCAGCAGCAAAGAATTGACTACTCCTATTGACAATGCAAAAATATTAATTGATAATAAAGAACTTGTAGTTAATGGTCAATATATAACTACTGATAAAGATGGAAATGCCCAATTAAAATTTGATACCCCTGGAACCTATATTATATCGGCAGTTAGATTTGATAAGGATGGAAAAACAAGAGATATTACAAGACCTTATTGTAAGGTAATAGTTGAGCAGGGTGAATCATCTGTAAATAAAGATACTCTTGAAAAATTCATAGATGAGGCACAAAATTTAGTAGATCATTCTACAGTAGGAACTGAAAATGGACAATATCCTAAGGAATCCATGGATAAACTTTCAAAAGAATTGACAAATGCAAAGAGCATAATGGATAAAAGCGGAGTGTCTCAAACTGAAATAAATGCTGAAGTTGTAAAACTTCAAAGTGCAATATCTGCATTTAAGGATTCAATAAATAAGAATCAATCTGTTCAAAGTGCTATAGATGATGTTGTAGGTTATTATAATTCAATTTTGGATAATCAGTACAAGACATTTGATTTTATTACAACTTTGGCATTGAGAAGAGCAGGTATGGATACTGACAAACTAGTTCAAAAGATGAACATTTATGGTATGGATAATTTACATAATTATTCAAGAAATATAATGACTCTTATAGGAGCTAATAAAAATCCAAGAAATCATAGGAACAAAGATTATGTAGATTATCTAATAAAATATGATTATTCAAAGGAAAATAATTCTGAATATATTGCAAAAGCTGTAATAGCTCTTGATATGGCAGAAGCTGATTATGATAAAGCAAAACTTGTAAATATTCTTTTGGGTAAAGCTCATGATGAAGGAAATGGTAAGATTTCCTTTGGAAATATAGTACCTGGTGATGAAGATGAATTTGGAGAAGAAACTGAAGATCAGTATAATGCAAGTATTGAAGGAAGTATGTGGACTTTGATTGCATTGGCAAATCATAAAAATATAGATAACTGTAATAATGTGATTGAGGGAATTAAGAAATATATAAAGGCTCAACAAAAAGAAAGTGGTTTAGTAGCTGATGATAGTTTCAATACATCATTACTAATTCAAGCCTTAATTGCACTTGGTGAAAATCCAAATAGTGATACTTGGAATGTAAATATTGATGGAAACAAGGTAACACTTTTAGATGCTGTACTAAAATGTAAAATTGGCAATAGTTTTGCACTAAATCCAAAATCTTCAATTGTGTCAGATGTGGCTACACCTAGTGTATTAGCAGCTTTAAGTGATTTGAAATATAATACTTCAATGTATAAAGAATTGAAGTATAAAGACACAGCTGCTCCAGTAAAAATATCTATTGATGGAGAAAAAGCAGTTCAGATTTATAATGGACAAAGTTCCCTTATTACTGCAAAGGCATATGACTATAACAATGTGGTTGTAAGCAATACAGCAGTTTCATGGAAAAGTTCAAATGATAAAGTAGTTTCTGTAAAGGATGGAACAATAACAGGTATATCAGAGGGTGAAGCGGATATTACTGCATATATTACAGGTAATGAAAGTATAAAAGATAGTATAAAAGTAAAAGTAGTTGCACCACCTGTTATTGATTACAGCGGTAGATTAAAAAATGAAATTGAATTTTTAAAAGATCATTATAAAGCATATAAAGGTTATGAATTTTTAGCTTCTCCTGCAGCAGTTGTGTCAGGATTAGATAAAAATGAAGTTGCTAATAATATATATAGATATTCTAAGAATAATACAGCACTTCAAAATGCAAAGACAATTATAGCTCTTTTAGGTGCAGGACTTGATCCTAAAAATGATATAGTGAAGGAAAAGACAAATAACTATGTTGAAACACTTGAAAAAGCTCAGTCATCTGCTGAGGATAATAAAGGAAAGTTTATCGTAAATGCTTTGATGGATGAAGATTCTATTGAAGCACAAGCTTGGTGTATATTAGCACTTGATGCTGCAGGTGGAAAATATGATAAAGAAGCAGCAGTGAAAGCTCTTTTAGCTATGATTAATAGTCCAAATTATAAAAATGCAAGTTCTTATAAGGCTATAAAAACAGAAGCACTTGCTCTTGCTGCACTTGGAAAACATAAGGATATTAAAGGAGCACAGACAAAGATTTATGAATTAGAAAATTATTTAAAACAAAAACAGAATAATGATGGTGGATTTGATATGGAGGCTGGAAGCACTTTTCAAAACAGTCCTGTAGCAACTGCTGCTGTTGTTATGGCACTTCATGTCAATGGAATTGATCCTCTTTCATTCCAGTGGACTAAGAATGGAAAAACAGTTATTGATTCTATGGAAAAAGCTAAATTTAAAGGCAGTGATCCTTCAAAATCAGGATATTGTCAAGGAGAAGGTTTAGATTTTGAAAATAGTGAAGCATCATACTATGCATTTGCAGCATATGTAGAATTACTTAACAAGAAATCTATATTTGATATGATAGATAAAGCTAAAGATCCAAAGGATGACTCTAAACTAATAGAAATAACTAATGAAAGCTCTAATCCATCAGTAAAATTAGGGAATGATTCAAAAGTATCAATAAAAGCAGTAAATAATTCTGATAATGAACAAAATGTTGTAATAGTAGTAGCATTGTATGATGAAAGTGGTAATATTATTAAATCCATAAGTGGGGAAAAGATTATTAAAAAAGGAGATTTTTCAGTTTTAAATACAAAAATGAATATTCCACAAGAAGGAAAGTATACATTAAAAGCTTTTGTATGTGAAAGCTTTGAAAATAGTAAGGTTATTTCTAATACTATAGACATACCAATTAAATAAGTAAAAGAAATTAAATGAGCTAAGTATGAAAAGGTGCTTAGCTCATTTGAGTAATCACAAATTTATCAGGGATTAAACAGATGGGGCTGTCGCACTAAGTAATTTAGATACAATATGTTGATTTGCAAATTTAAAATTAGCACAACATTATTGTAGTATTTATTCTTAATGCGACAGCCACATATTTTATCGTTTAAAAAGCTTCTATGTTAACAAATTGTATTATATAAAAAGTTTGACTTGTTGACAAATAAGGAAAAAAGATGTAATATAATTATGTAAACAGTTATAAAAGTAATAATATTTCAGTACAGGCTTCCTTAATGGGAATTAATAGGGAAAGTGGTGAAAAGCCGCTGCAGCCCCCGCTTCTGTAAGGATGATGAAACTCACGATATACCACTGAAGGCATGAGTCTTTGGGAAGGTGTGAGGAGTAAGATGATTCTAAGTCAGTAGACCTACCTGTTTCTATGGATATAGTGCTCTCGGAGGGAGAGATAAGTATCGAGCGATATTATGATTTTAGTTTTTAAGCTAAAGCTGTATTCGTGTCGTATATTTAAGGACCTTCGAAAGAAGGCCTTTTTTATATAAAAAAATTATGAAAATCATGTACTTATTAAAAAAACTGTAATTTGTAATGTGGAGTTTTATACATTGACCATTTATAGTTTTGCATAAATATTAATGTTTAAAATATTATGAAATCGTACATTTGCTTCATTAAAAATTTTTACTTAGCTTAACATTACAGATTGCAGTTTTTAAAATAAAATAATGGGCTAGTGAATTGATTAGCCTATTATTTTAGATTAAAATGGGTAAGTAATGGAGTTCTCTCTTTAAAAAATTACCATAGGGCTATCTTATAGCATATTTTAAATACAATATACTATAAGGTAGTCTATTTAAATATTAAAAGTATTTTACACGTTTTTGAAATTGATATTTTAATTAATGGGGGATATTGTAAATGATAAAACTAATGAATTTGTCTACATATGATTATGATCTTAAAAGATTTAACTTTAAAAGTGAGCAAATAAAAAAATTTCTAGGAAAACACAATATGGATGGTGTTGAACTTTTAAATCCAATTATGTGGGAAGAAAAAATCCTTCCTAAAGGAATAGTTAAAGGGGTACATTTAAAATATTATCCTACATGGCTGGATTTTTGGAAAAATAATAAAAATGAACTTTTAAGGCAATTTAAAACTGAAGATATTATAAACCAATATTATTCAGGCAATAGTAAAGAAGTTATGATACAACATTATAGAAAAGAAATTGAAACTGCAGCTAAAATAGGTGTAAAGTATATGGTGTTTCATGTAGCTCATGTGGAAGTTGAACATGCTTATGATTATAATTTCGCTTATTCTGATGATGATATTTTAGATGCATCAATTGATCTCATAAACCAGGTATTTGAAGGAATGGACACAGATATAGAACTTTTATTTGAAAATATGTGGTGGCCTGGATTTACCATGCTTAATAAAAATATTGCATTAAGATTGTTGAATGAAGTTGAATATAAAAATAAAGGATTTATGCTTGATATATCCCATTTAATGAATACAAATTTATATCTTAAAGATGAAAAAGAAGCAGTTCAATATATAATAAATACTGTAAATGAGCTTGGAGAGTTAAAAAATCTAGTAAAGGGTATACATCTTAATTCTTCGCTATCAGGAGAATATGTAAGATCTCAGATAATTAAAAAGAAAAAAGAGAATAAACAATTTGATTTAAATCCATTAAGTGAAGAGGTATTTATGCATGTTTTTAAAATAGATTGCCATAAGCCTTTTAAGGATAAAAATATACAGAAAGTTATAGAGTTTATTAACCCAAAATATCTTATATATGAATTGATTGCTGATTCTATAGAACAACTTGAAGAATATATTGAAACTCAAGATAGTGCTTGTGGTAAAGAATTCTGAAATTTTTTATAAAATATTGACAAAAATATATTTAGTATATATGATATAAGTATGTTATATCGTGATTTTCATAGGAAAAATTAGTGTGATAAAAATTAGATTTTGATAAAATTTGTATATATTTAAACAATATAATAGTTTAAATAGGTGTCGATTGTAATCAAAAAGTGTTATAAATCGATGAAAAGGGGAAGATGGGTGAAAATCCCACGCGGTCCCGCCGCTGTAAGAGAGGAGTCCCTCTGAGAATGCCACTGAATGGATCGGGAAGGCAAGAGGTGATAATGATACTTGAGCCAGAATACCTACCTGTTTTAATACCTATTACTCTACGAGAGATAGAGGAGGTTTAATACAGTGTGTCTATTTTTAGTATTAACTCATTGTCTTTTGAGAGACAATGAGTTTTTTTATATATATGATATTTTTGGAGGTAAGTATGTCAGACATATTAGTTATTGCTGGAACAATGGATGCTAAACAAATAATAAATAAGCTTTATGAAATTGGTGAAAAAGTTACTGTAATGGTCACTACTAAGTTAGGCAGTGAATTGATTGATCATGACAATAGTATTGATATTTATCAGGGAAAGATTAATAAGCTTAGTATTGTTGATATGATAGATAAAGTACATCCAAAGTGTATAATCGATGCTTCCAATCCTTTTTCAGTAGACATATCTCGAAATGTAATAAGTGCTTGTAAATCAACTGAATTACCATATATTAGGTTTTTGAGAGAAAAAGTAGTATATGAGGATTATGACATTATAAAGGTAAAAAATTATGAAGAAGCATATGAAAGCATACTGAAATATAAAGGGAATATCATACTAACTGTAGGAAGTAAGAAAATTGAAACCTTCACTAAGATTCCTGATTACCAAAATAGAGTATATCTTAGAGTGCTTCCGGATTGGATGGTCTTGAAAAAATGTGAAAAATTAGGATTCAATTTAAGAAATATAATAGCAATGAAAGGTCCATTTAATGAAAAATTAAATGAGGAAATATTTAAGTATTGTAATGCTTCTGTTCTAGTGACAAAAGATAGTGGTAATACTGGAGGTGTTGTAGAAAAAATAAATGCAGCTAGGAAATTAGGAATTGAAATAATTATGATTGAAAGATCTGATGAAAACTATGAAAATAAAACTACTTCAATTGAGGAAATAATTGACTTTGTAAAAAAAATAATTAAAAAATAGTAATTTTAAAAAATTATTATTTTACCATGGGTGAAAAGTAAAAGGGGGTACAGCAGTGTTTTTTTTTAAAATTCGAAATAATAATGGTCATAATCATGAAAATAAAAAACAACATCATAGAGTTGGACATAAACATGGTGAAGGATTTTCCATTGATTTTTATTCTTATAGTTCAAAAATAAGACACTGGAATCCTACTTTTAAAGTAGTACTTTCTGTTTTAGTATTGATTCTTTGTATTGTACTTAATAACCCATGTGTATCTATTATGGTGATTATTGCAATGACTTATGTGACGGTTATAAAAGGGGAACTTCCATTACATGAATATTTGTCAATAATGACAATTCCTATAGCCTTTATTTTATTGGGTACTTTTACTATTGCTATTGATTTTTCTAAACAGCCTTTGGGACAGTATAATATGTATCTTGGTTTTGCCTATGTATTCACTTCTAATTTAAAGCTTAAAGAAGCTGCCTTTTTGATATTAAAGGTTTTTGCAGCAGTTAGTGCATTGCAGATGATGACATTATCAACTCCGTCCTCTGAGATTATTTATGTACTTCGTAAGGCGCATGTGCCAAAGCTTATTATAGAGCTTATGAATATGATTTATCGATATATTTTTGTTTTAATGGATGTATATAGTAAAATGAAAAATTCTGCAGAGTCTCGAGAGGGTTACTGTGATTTTAAAACCTCCTGTTATACATTTGGAAATGTTGCAAGCAATATGCTGGTTACTTCGCTGAAAAGAGCAAACTCATATTATGATGCTATGGAGGCTAGATGTTATGATGGAGAACTCATATTTTATGAGGAAGATAAAAAGTTAGAAACAACACATATTGTTATGGCAGCAGTATTTATAATTTTTTTAGTTGTAATATGGAGCTTTACGAGATAGGGGGATCTATTATGGAAAAAACAATATTAAAGGTTGAAGATTTGCATTATATTTATGGAAATGGAAAAGTTGCATTAAATGGTGTAAGTGTGGATATTCATGAAGGTGAAAGAATTGCTGTTATTGGCTCCAATGGATCTGGAAAATCTACATTTTTTTTAAATATTAATGGTGTATTTACACCAGAACAAGGAAAAATCATTTATCGGGATACAGTAGTTAATAAGAAAAACCTAAAGGAACTTAGGAAGAATATTGGAATTGTGTTTCAAGATGCAGATAATCAGATTATTGCATCTACGGTTATGGCGGAAGTTGGATTTGGACCTATGAATTTAAAGCTTCCAAAGGAAGAAGTAAAAAAGAGAGTTGATGAAGCTCTGGCATATATGAATATTTCTGATTTTAAGGATCGTCCGCCTCATTATTTGAGTGGTGGAGAAAAGAAAAGAGTTACTATTGCAGACATTATTGCTATGAAATCAGAAATTATTATTTTTGACGAACCTACGGCAGCGTTAGATCCTTTAAATGCCATGATGTTAGAAGAAGTTTTAGACAAGCTTACTTTAGAAGGGAAGACAATGCTCATTTCCACTCACGATGTAGATTTTGTATACAGATGGGCTGAAAGAGTTATTGTATTCTGTCAGGGGGAAATTATATCAGATGGAACACCATTAGAAATTTTCAAAAATGAGGAGGTTTTAAAGCAAGCAAATTTAAAGCAGCCAACAATGCTGGAGGTTTATGAATCTCTTGTAGAAAAGCATTTGATAGAAGATACAAAGGTTTATCCTAAAAATACTGAAGAATTTAAAAAAATGCTTGAAGAACAGATATCTTTTCTAGGTGCATTAGCTTAGATTAAATATAAATTTAAATTAGCATGAGGGGGAAAATAAAATGAGACAAAAAGAAAAGAAAATTATCACTATTATTACAGTATTTGCATTGACTTTTGGAATAGTTCCAGTGGCAAATGCAATGCACATTATGGAAGGATATCTTCCACCAAAATTTTGTATTGCATGGGGTGCTATTTGTGTTCCATTTTTAGTATTGGGATATTTATCAATTAAAAGAACGTTAGCTGAAAACCGTAAATCTATGACCATTCTTGCTATGGCAGGTGCATTTATTTTTGTACTTTCATCTTTAAAAATTCCATCAGTAACAGGAAGTTGTTCTCACATGACAGGTACAGGACTTGCTGCAATTTTATTTGGACCAGCTGCAGTAAGTATATTAGGTATCATTTGTTTAATTTTTCAGGCGATTTTACTTGCTCATGGTGGACTTACAACTCTTGGAGCTAACACTTTTTCTATGGCTATTGCAGGCCCATTAGTTTCTTATGGAATCTATAAATTATGTCAGAATATGAAAGTTAATAAAAGTGTGGGTATTTTTATAGCAGCATCAGTTGGTGACCTATTTACTTATTGTGTAACTAGTATTCAGCTTGCACTTGCATATCCTTCTCAAAGTGGTGGAGTTATGGCATCTGCAGCCAAGTTTCTTGGGGTATTTGCACCAACACAGGTTCCACTTGCAATTATTGAGGGTATCCTTACTGTTGTAATTATTATGGGTCTTGAAACATATGCAAAATCTGAGTTAACAGGTATTGGATTTTTAAAGAGAGGTGAAAATTAATGGCAAAGACAAAAAAGAAGGTTATTATTTTATTAGTTATTGCTGCATTAATTGCTCTTATACCATTATTCACATTGAAAGGTGCTGAATTTGGAGGATCAGATGATGCAGGAAGTAAAGTAGTTTCACAGATTACAGGTAAAGAGTATGAACCTTGGTTTACGCCTGTTATGGAAACTTGGATTGGTGGAGAATTACCAGGTGAAATTGAAAGCTTATTATTCTGTGTACAAACAGGTATTGGTGTTGGTATCATAGCATTTTTTATGGGAAGATTAGTAGAAAGAAAAAAGATAGAAAATGAAAAGACTAAAGATGGGAAAAAAGCTACAGAATCAGTAATTAGTTAGAAATTCATATAAGAATATTAAAAGACTTATTTCATAGAGATTAAATAAAGCAATTTGAAGAAAACTTAACAAAAAGTTATGTTATCTTCAAATTGTTTTAATTTTATGAGAAAAATTTAATAATGACATTTTTAACAATAGTGTTAATGTATTCATAATTGCTGTTATAATTAAATTACACAACTTTTGCAATATTATATGAATTATATAAGAGAGGAGAGTATAATGAATAAATCAAAAGCTTATCCAATTATGATGGCATTGGTATCTGCAATTTTGTTTGGAGCCAGCGCACCTATAACTAAGATGCTTTTAGGTAAAATTGATCCTATTCCCCTTGCTGCATTTTTATATCTTGGCAGTGGAATTGGATTGTTAGTCTTTCAGATTGTCACTTCATTTATAAAGAAACAAGCTTTAGATGAAGCACCTTTGAAGAAAAAGGATTTTCCTTGGCTTTTAGGTGCAAGTATTGCAGGAGGAATTATAGCACCTATTATTTTGTTAAATTGTCTTAAAATAACTCCGGCCTCAACTGCTTCACTGTTGTTAAATTTTGAAGGAGTTGCAACTACCATAATTGCAGTAATATTTTTTAAAGAAAATGCAGGAAAACAAATATTAAGTGCTATAGTATTAATTACTGTAGCAAGTATCATTTTGTCATGGGATTTTAAAAATCAATGGGGATTGTCCATAGGTTCTTTCGGGATTATATTGGCTTGCTTTTGTTGGGGGATAGACAATAATTTCACAAGAAATATTTCTGCAAAAAATCCATTTTCTATTGTAACAATAAAAGGAATTATATCAGGTTCTTTTTCATTCATTCTAGCTATGATACTTAGTAATCAAATACCAAGCTTTACAATTTTAATATCTGCCATGATTATAGGATTTTTTTGCTATGGTTTAAGTATAGTGTTGTTTGTATTTGCCATGAGGGATTTAGGAAGTACAAGAACAAGTGCATTATATGGAACAGCACCATTTATTGGAGTTATTTTATCTTTTATTTTATTGAGAGATACTCCAAACATTATGTTTTTTATATCACTTCCTATTATGATTATAGGAACAGTGCTTTTATTAAAGGAAAAACATTATCATACGCATATGCATAAGGCAATACAACATGAACATAGACATAATCATGATGATACTCATCATAATCATGAACATACTTCTGGTCAGGTTATCATAAATGGATATCATTCGCATATGCATACACACAAAGCTATAGAACATACTCATCCGCATTCGCCAGATATTCATCATAGACATGAACATTGATTTTAAAAATAAAAAATGATTATGTGAAAATTAGTAGAGATATATAGATTATAATAGATAAAGTTTAAGTATACATTGAAGGGAATATATAATCATACAATTTAATTTTAAAAGTTTATCATATGAATAGAGGTTAAATTTTATAGAAGTGGCAGGCATCATATTTGCCTGCCATGAGTGATTTATTAATTCATTGGCAACCTGACTGTCATAGCAGTTAAAATTGCTTTAGACTCATGGCTTTGCGTCCCCACTTTTCAATGGGTTTGCCTTTTTCAATTTTATGCAATTGCATTTATATTTTCAACAACAATTGAGGTATCAATTCTCTTTTTTGCTTTTGTAGATGCTAAGCTTGCTATATTTATTAATTTATCTATAATGCTTAGAGTGTCACCTTTTTTATTATTATGATTTTTATATCCTGTAATGCCTATTGATGCTGAAACAGGAATATTATTAGGAAATTTATATGAGTTTATAGCATCTATCAAATTTTCTGCAAATAGCGTACATCTGTCTATACAGAAAGGTGTTAATATTGCAAATTCATCTCCTGCGTATCTACACAAATAACTGTCTTGAGGAATGTTTTCTTTTAATATTTTTGCTACATTTTTTAATATTAAATCTCCATTTATATGTCCATATTTTTTGTCAATAGTTCCAAAATTATTTAAATCAATAAAAATTAAAGATAGTTCATTTCCATTATTTAATAATTTATATGTATTATAAAATATATAATCACTTTTATAAAGACCAGTAAGTAAGTCAATATGTTTTGCAAGCTCGATATCTAAGGTTGTTCTTGTTAAGAAACCTTTAAGATCATCATTTTCTTTTACAAATATTACACTTATATCCTTATTGAAATCAAATATTTCTTTGATTTTCCATGTGGGTGTTGAAGGATCTATGAATTTATATTTATCTGTCATAACATCAGCAACTATTCTATTAGGATGTGCAGAAATTAATTCTTTTTGAGTAATTACACCAACCAGCTCTTCTTCATCATATGCAACAAAACAATAAATGTTTTTTTCATAAAAAGCATTTATTACGCTTCTAATACCATTCAAAATGTTAACTTTCATAAAATTTTTATCTAGTATATTTAAAGCTTTTTGCATTATAACTCAATAGATTTGCTAACATGAATAGTTATGTTAATCTGAGATCTTATAATCATAGATTCGTTAGCAACTTTTCCTCCTTCTTCCATTATTATTGAAATTAATTTATCTTTCGGTATCATACTTAGCAAAAATTTTCTTATCACAATTGCTTCAATTTGTGGATGATCAATTCTAACTATTTCATATTGTTCTGGAGAAAGTATATCCACCATTCTTTTAGCAGCCTCTGGTCCAATAGGGGCTCTTTTGCCTACTATTAATATGTCTTGCATTGGAGGCATTTCAAATTCTGAAAAGTGCATATTTATTTCTGCTCTTCTTTTTTCTTCTAGTCTGGTTTCCATTATTTCATCCCCTTTCTATAGCTTATATTTTATCATATTTTGTCTAAATTTTCTATTATAGGCAACTTCATGTTTGAGTTATATATCATATATTATACTCCAATTTATTAAGTCCTATGATTTGAATGTTCTGAAAATATTATTGCAACCATAATTATAATGTGCTAATATTGTATTATAAAAAAAATTATAGTAAAATTTTTTATTATAATTTTTTTTATAATAATTAGTATAGATAGTGAATATAACTAATTTAAATTGTTATGTTTATTATAAAATGCAAAAATATTTTTTGTTTTAGGAGGTAAAGTATGAGTAAAATTATTGTAGAATCATCACGAGAAGTGCCAGTATTTGATGAAGCTGATGTTTTAGTTGTTGGTTCTGGTCCTGCAGGACATTCAGCAGCTGTTGCAGCTGCACGTGCTGGAGCTAAGAAGGTAATTATTGTAGAACGTTATGGACATTTAGGAGGTATGGCTACAGGAGGTTTTGTTATTTTAATTCCTCATTTATCCTTTGGTGAAAAAAGAATGATCAGGGGATTACAACAGGAATGGATTGATCGTATGAGTAAGCTTCCATATGGAGTTTTAGGACCTAAGAAAGAAGAAACAGGAAGTAAAGATCCAATGCTCTTAAAAAAATGGGCTGGTTATTGGGGCTTTGTGCTTAATGGCAGTATTAATTATGGTGCATATTTAGATCCAAATCAACTGAAAATCGTATTGGATCAGATGATTACAGAAGAAGGCAGTAAGATTATTCCTTACTTAGAATGTTGGAGTGTTGGAGCTATAATGGATGAAGATACCATAAAAGGTGTAATTATTGAAAGTAAAGAAGGTCGTAAGGCGATTCTTGGAAAAGTTGTAATCGATTGCACAGGTGATGCTGATATATGCTCATTTGCAGGTGGTGATTTTGATGAAGATCGAAATCAATCACTTAGAAGTGCAAATACGGCATCTGTTTATCGCTTAGGTGGAGTAGATTTTAGGACATTCGCAGAGTGGAAGGCAGATAATTTTCAAGAGTGGTATAGTGTGCATATGTCTAATATGAGTAAAATTACAGGCTTTAAAATGTCTCCTCATGCCACACCACGCAATGATCAGTGTTGGATAAATAACTGGCTTCCTAGATATTGTCTAGATATTAAAGATTTGACGGAAACACAAATGAGTGTACGTCGTACAATGCCTGAAGCTATAGACTATTTAAAAGAAAATGTTCCAGGCTTTAAAAACGCATATTTAATAGATATAGCACCTCAAACAGGTACTCGTGGCAGCAGAAGGATTCACGGATTATATACACTTTCGAAAATGGACTTAGATAACACTTATGAGCATGAAGATACTATAGCAGTAGTTCCGCCGTTCAATTTTAATGTTTGTGAGACACCTACAGAAATACCTTATAGGGTTATGGTACCAGAAAAAATTGAAAATCTTTTAGTTGCAGGACGATCTTTTTCATCAACGCATGAAGCTAATGACTGGTCAAATTTGATTCCTCACTGTGCAAGTTTAGGACAAGCAGCTGGAGTAGCAGCAGCTGTATCATTAGAAGATAATATAAATGTACGTCAAGTAAACATTAAGAGGGTACAAAAAATACTAAAAAATCAAAATGTTTATATTCCAAGATAAAGATATTTTATCTGATATTTTACTGGGGGGTTTTGAATATCAATAATTTTAATGAGGAAATAAGATAACTATTGAATTTATTTGTCTTATAAAGAAAATAGAATATGGGGGTATAATGTTATGCCAGAAGGTCTAAAAACTGATGAACTTGAAACAATGTCATCTAAGAGAAAGACTCTTTGTGCTATTGCTATTTTAATTTGTGGTTTTGCATATTGGTCTACTAGATATAAAGCAAATGCTTTGCTTCCGATGATTTCAGGAGAACTAAATGGTCTTACATATTATTCATGGGCACCCATGGTATTTAGTTTAACAGGAGCTATTGCAGCTCCATTCTGGGGGAAAATGGGTGATATATATGGTAAGAAAAAGATACTATTAATTGTATTAGGACTTATGGTAACTGGGGAAGTATTATGTTTTTCAGCTCCAAATATATGGTTTTTTATAGCGGGATATGCAGTTAATGGATTTGGAGCTGGAGCTATGCAAGGCACATATATGGCACTTTTAGGTCAGTTGTTTCCTCCAACTGAACGTGGGAAAATAGGTGGAAGTATACTTTCAGTGATGAGTGTAGTTCAATTAACTTTACCTACATTGGCAGCACTGATTTCAGAACACTGGACATGGAGATATGTATTTGTACTTACAGCAATAATATTCATTATAACATTTTTATTTGTAATGTTTACAGTTCCAAATGTTACAAATAAAAATGCTGATAATAGAATTGATATTTTAGGTGTTGTAGCATTAACAATTGCTGTTTCTAACTTTTTATTAGCTTTGTCATGGGGAGGGTCCAGATTTAGATGGAATTCTCCAACAATCATAATTATGCTGATTGTATCGATAATAGTTTTTGTTTTATTTTTAAAACATGAAGAAAGAATCCAAGAATATTCAATAATATCAACTAAGTTATTGAAAAACAGAAATTTTTTATCATGTTGTCTTATATCTGTAACTATGACATTTGGACTTACTTGTGTAGCTACTTATTTAAGTCTTTATGTGCAGGGAGTTATGGGGAAATCAGCAACTATTTATGCAACACTTGAGATACCAGCAAGCTTTATAGGTATCTTTATGGGTGCTTTTGCAGGATTTATGATGGATAAAACTAAACATTATAAATGGATGCTTGTACTTGCTCCTTCGTGTGCAGTTATAACTATGTTGTTTTTTGGATTAATGCCTGCAACAATATCTCTAATTGCAATAATTGCTGCCAGAGCTATTTATAATATAGGTGGAGGCTCATGGATGCCTTCTATCAATACTTTAAGTGCTATGGCTTATATTGAACCTAAAGACTATGGCGTAGGTAATGGTACATTATTCTTCTTTACTGCGTTAGGAAATGCACTTGCACCAGCATTGCTAGGATCTATATTAAATAGTGTTTATGCTAAATTTATTGTAAGTAATATATCTAATCTTTCGTTAAATCCAAAACAAGTATCACTGGTATCTACGGCACGTGTTTTAGTAAATAAAGATTCACTAAAACAATTGCAAGCAACTTTTGTTGATTCTTCTCAATACAACACAGTTGTACAAGTTGTAAGAAATACTTTACAGACTTCTTTACGATCAGTATTTATAACTGCAGCTTGTTTCATATGTATAGGTGTTATTTCTGCACTACTTTTAAAAGAAATTCCTTTAGACCAGGTAGAATATAAAGGAAGACTCAGAAAATAGTTTATCATGATTTAATTTATAGTAGCATTTTTAAAAATTAATGCTACTATAAATTATTTTTATGAGAGAACAATTCTCCTCTGTCCTTTAAAAAATATTGTTCTCATATAATTAAATTGCACTCTTTTACATATTAATAATTAATTATATAATATAGTTATGTAGCATCAATCATGCTTTAAATATGTAGATAAACTAGGAGTGAGGAAAATAACAATGAATGATTCAAAAGTAGAAGCAGATCACTTATTCCGCAAAAAAGTATTAGATACCTTAGATAATCAATCATCCATCAATATTCAGATGAATTTTTGGTTTAATGAGATGATGATATATCATGGAGTTAGTTATTCTGAATATCGTATAATTAGACTTTTAAGAAAATATGAAAATGGAGTTGAACCTTCAGTGATTGCTGATAAGCTAGCTATTTTGAGGCAGACTACAACTAATATGGTAGATGGATTGCAAAAAAAATATCTGGTAGAAAGATCGCCTCATCCTGTGGATAGAAGGCGTATTTATATAAAGTTAACACCAGAAGGTGTAGAACTTGCCAATAAATTAGTAGAGGAAATGTCTAGTGTACAAAGCAGTGTATTAGCTCATTTTGCCAGTGAAGATATGGAAAAATATTTGGACATAAGAACAAAAATTATAAAGTACACAGAAGATGAAATAAAAAAAAGATATACAGAGGAAAGTTAAAAGCTTTTTCTATTAACAAATTTTTGCTTTTAAAGCATACATGGATTTAAACTTCATATTTTATTAATGAACTACTGTAAATTCAGTAGTTTTGTTTTCTTTTTTTGATAAAGTGAAGTCTATATATTATAAAATGAGAAGTTATTGCCATAAACATAGATATAATACCAACAGTACAAACACCTTTCCAACCAAAATTTTGCCAGCATAAAGTACCGAAAAAAGAACCACAAGCTCCACCTATAAAGTAGAAAAACATGAAAACTGTTCCGTTTCGACTTCGCATTGAATCACTAAGAGATTGTACTCTTGCCATATTGGAAACTTGTCCGAACTGATTACCCAGATCTAGTATGATAATACCTACGATTAATCCCCATAAATGTAAGCCTAAAAACCAAAAACATAAATAAGCAAGTGTTGACAGCAAAACACCAATCCCTACAATGAAGCGAGGACTTTTTTTATCAGCCATTTTTCCAATTAGTGGAGCAGCAATAGCACCAGCAATGCCAGCTAGACCAAACAAACCAGCTTCTCTTGTACCCATATTATAAAATGGAGTTTCAAGTAGAAAAATTAAAGAAGTCCAGAAAGCACTAAATGCACCAAACATAAAAAAGCCATTTATTGCTGATTCACGTAAGGTACGTTCTTTTTTTATTTGTTTTGGTATAGATTTCATTAATTCGCTATATGAAATTTTTGAAGTTGGTTGACTTTTAGGAAAAAAATATTTAATTATGATAGCCAGAATTGACATCAATATAGCTGCAAGTAGATAGACAATTCTCCAGTTGAAAGCTGAACCTATTAATCCACTTAATGTACGTGATAAAAGTATACCCATCAAAAGACCACTCATAAGATTACCAATGATTTTTCCCTGTTCCTCTTGGTTGGCAAGATGTGCTGCATAAGGGATAATGAGTTGTGGTACTATTGTGGTAAAACCAACAGCAAACATGACAATGAGAAGTAGTACATAAAAGGGTGACCATGCAGCCATAAGTAATGATATGTCCACTAACAGTAATATGCGTAAAATCATTGATTTTCTTTCAGCCATATCTCCAAGAGGTACAAGCAATAAAAGACCAAAAGCGTATCCAATTTGTGTCAGGGTAGCAGCAATTCCAGCCATATTTTGTGTGATATGGAAGGTATCAGCTATTTGTGACTCTAAAGGTTGAATATAATAGAGATTAGCAACTGCCAATCCGCAAGCAATGGCCATTAAAAGTGTAAGCAATCTGGTTAATACAAAAGATGAATTTTTTGATTGAATATGCAATTTATTAACTCCTTTCAAAACCAATATTGTATACATACTATACAATATTGGTTTAAAAAATTACTCCTTCAGTGCTGTTTCAAATTTTAGTAGAAAGCTTTTTAAAAATAGTAATTGTTCTGCGCTGGAAGAAGATAGAATTTTAGAAATAACGGTTCTGTGCTTTTCGTGAGCAAGTTTATGATTTAGACAAGCCGTTTTTCCTTTAGTTGTGAGTAACATGAGAATTTTTTTGCTGTCGATTGGGTTTACTTTCTTTTCAATCATTTGTTTTCGTTCAAGCCTTTTGGCAGTTTGTGATGCAGCACCTCGTGTTATTCCAAGTGTGCGTGCAATTCCTGAAATGTGTAAACCTGGATTATCCATTATGCATTGCAGCATATGTATTTCTGAATGATAAAGCTCTGTATCTGTGCCAAATGTTCGAGCTTTGCTATCATTTTCGTAAAATTCACATATTACATCGATCATGAGCTCACTTATTTTATCAATATTTTGTTTCATGCTTTTATTGTATAGTATCTATACATAAGTGTCAATAAGTTAGAGTAGTTAAAAATTAAACAAAGTATTTTTAATGACCAAAATATATTTTAAAAGTTCATAATATTTTAATAAGTAAATATTGATGATATTATCTATTCATAGCAAACGGTTACAAAAAATCGATATAAAAAATGAAGGGAAGATTTAAAAATGAATTATTTTGAAGAAAGTTTAAAATTACATGAAAAAAATACAGGGAAAATTGAAGTAGTATCAAAGATTAAGGTTGAGACAAGAGATGATTTAAGTTTAGCATATACTCCTGGAGTTGCAGAGCCATGTAGAAAAATTCATGAGAATGAAGAAAATGTGTACAAGTATACTTCAAAAGGAAATTTAGTTGCAGTAGTTACAGATGGAACAGCAGTATTGGGACTTGGAGATATAGGACCTAAGGCTGGATTACCAGTTATGGAAGGTAAAGCAATTCTATTTAAAGAATTTGCAAATGTTGATGCATTTCCAATATGTGTAGATACGAAGAATATCGATGATATAGTGAAAACTGTAAAGCTTATAGCGCCAGTGTTTGGTGGAATTAATATAGAAGATATAGGAGCTCCAAGATGTTTTGAAATTGAAGAAAGATTAAAGAAAGAGCTTGATATACCTGTATTCCACGATGATCAGCATGGAACTGCGATAGTTGTTCTTGCAGGTGTGATAAATGCATTGAAAGTAGTTAACAAGAAAATAGAGGATATAAAAGTTGTTATAAATGGTGCAGGAGCTGCAGGAACTGCTATAGCTAAATTGCTACTTTCTTCAGGAGTAAAGAATCTAATCGCATGTGATAAGGTTGGTATTCTTTATAGAGGAATAGAAAATGTAGATGATGCTAAGAAGGAGCTTGCAATGGTAACTAATCCAGAGAATATTCAAGGAACTTTAGCAGATGCATTAGTGGGTGCAGATGTATTTATAGGAGTTTCAGCACCAGGAATAATAAGTCAGGATATGGTAAGATCAATGAACAAGGATTCAATCTTCTTTGCTATGGCAAACCCAACTCCAGAAATAATGCCTGATGAAGCAAAGGCAGCAGGAGCAAGGGTAGTAGGTACTGGACGTTCAGATTTTCCAAATCAGGTTAATAATGTACTAGCTTTCCCAGGAATATTTAGAGGAGCCTTAGATTGTAGAGCAAAGGAAATTAATGAAGAAATGAAAATAGCAGCAGCTTATGCTATAGCAAATAGTATTAAAGAAGAAGAGCTAAACGAAAATAATGTAATACCAAGTGCATTGGACAAGAAGGTAGCTTCAAATGTAGCAGAAGAAATTATCAAAGCTGCTAGAAAAACTGGCACAGCAAGAGTATAAAAGAAAGAATAAATGGAGGTATAAAAATGCAAATTCCAATTAAGAAAACACTTGACAAAATTCCAGGCGGCATGATGGTTGTTCCACTTTTTCTAGGGGTGTTAGTTAACACATTTTGTCCACAATTTTTAAAAATTGGTGGTTTTACGACAGCATTGTTTAGTGCAAGTGCATCATCAACAATTTTAGCTTGTTTTATGTTTTTGATTGGTTCACAGATTAACTTCAAATTAGCACCAAAGGCAATAAAAAAAGGTGTAATATTAATAACAGGAAAGTTTATAGTAGGTGCTGGTATTGGTATATTTGTAGGAAAAGTTTTTGGTCCTGCAGGAGTACTTGGGTTATCGCCATTAGCTATTCTTTCAGCACTTACAAATTGTAATGGTGGATTATATGCATCACTTGCATCACAGTATGGTGATGAAACAGACGTAGGTGCTTATGCTTTGTTATCTTTAAAAGATGGTCCGTTCTTTACACTTGTTGCATTAGGTGCATCAGGACTTGCACAAGTTCCTTTTAAAGCACTTGTAGCAGTAATGATTCCAATAGTAATTGGAATGATTTTAGGAAATCTTGATTCTGATATGAGAAAATTCCTTGGAAGCAGTAAAATGTTATTAATACCATTCTTCTCTTTCCCATTAGGGGCAGGAATGAATCTTGCAACTATTGCAAAAGCAGGAGGTCCTGGAATATTATTAGGAGTAATAGCTGCTTTCACTGGAATAGGAGCATTTATACTTCTTAAATTATTCAAAGAAGAGCCTATAATTGGACTTGCTACAGGTTCAACAGCAGGTAATGCTGTAGCTACTCCAGCAGCAGTTGCAGCAGCAGATCCAACACTGGTTGCTGTAGCAACAGTAGCCACTGCACAGGTTGCAGCAGCATGTGTAGTATCAGCCATAGTTTGTCCGTTTATTGTTACTTATACATTTAAACTGCTTAATAGGAATAAAATGAAAAAGTTAAATAATCAAGCTGCTGCATCATAAAAAGTTATTAGATAGTTACTAAATTAAACATGGAAAAGTAGGAGACAATAGTGAAAGAAGTATTATATAATAGGATTGAAATATCTGTTCCTATGTTGATTCTTTCATCTACATTTACGGTCTCCTACGCTTCTGTGTTTTTTACGGTTTTATAGAAGACGTTTACTTTTACATAAGAAAGATAGGGTGATGAATATGAAAAAAGCAATGAAGCTGCAAACAAAGATTACTTTATTAGTTATTACAGTTGTATTTGTTTCCATATCTATAATCATCTCTTTTATTGTACCATGGATGACAGGAAACATTGAAAGCAAGGCTAGAACCAATATTATGAATGTAGCTGAAATGGTAGCTCATTCAAAAGAGATAGTAGATGCACTGGAAGTTAAAGATCCAGAACGAAAGATAGGACCTTATGTTAATATACAGCTTAAAAATCTAGAGCAGATTGAGTATATAATTGTAGTGGATAATAATGATATCAGGTATTCTCATCCCAATCCTGAAATGATAGGAAAAAAGTTTGTAGGAGGGGATGAAAAGAGAGTAGTTCAAAAGGGGGAAACATATATTTCTGAAGCTACGGGAACACTTGGAAAGTCACTTAGAGCATTTGCTCCAATATATGATTCGGAAAATAAAAAAGAGATAGGTTTTGTTTCTGTAGGTACACTTACCCACAGTATTGAAACAGCTAAGCATAAAGCTATTTTATACATAATTTTAATTGGATTAGGCGGACTTATGGTAGGTATAATAGGAGCGTTTTTATTGGCAACTAATATAAAGAATACTTTGCTTGGACTTGAGCCTGAAGAAATAACAAGACTTTATAATGAAAAGATGGGAATTCTTGATGCTATTTATGAGGGGTTAGTAGCCGTTGATGCTAAAGGTAAAATTAACCTTATAAATGATTCAGCTTTAAATATATTACATCTTAAAAATAAAATTAATAAGGATCAGGTTGTAGGGCAGAATGTAGAGGATGTTATTCCCAATACCCGCATGATGAATATACTAGAAACAGGAAAATGTGAATTTGAAGAAGAGCAGAGACTAAATGATACTATTATAATGACTAACAGGATTCCTATAATTGACAGAGGAAAGGTTGTAGGAGCTATTGCCAGTTTTAGAGATAAAACAGAAGTGACTAGAATGGCAGAAGAACTTACTGGGGTTAAAAAGATGGCTTGGTCTTTAAGGGCTCAAAATCATGAATTTATGAATAAGCTTCATACTATAGCAGGACTCATACAGTTAGAAGAATATAATGAAGCTTTAGAGTTTATATCAGATATAGCAAAAGTAAGGAGCAATATAAGTAATATTTTAACGAAGAACATAAAAGATGCTTCATTATCAGCCTTATTATTGTCTAAGTATAATAAAGCTGAGGAATGTAGGGTTAAACTTCAAATAGATGAAAATTCAAAGCTTACAAAGATGCCTGAAGGTATGGCTCCTGATGAAATTATATCAGTTATAGGAAACTTAATAGAAAATTCTCTAGATGAAGTTAAGAATGATGGGACTGGAGTTATATATGTTAAAATAGTTGAAAATGGACATTTGCTCAGTATAAAAATAAAAGACAATGGCGGAGGAATTCCAGTAGAGTATAGGGAAAAAATATATGAACAAGGTTTTTCAACAAAAGAAGGACAGCGTGGACACGGTATGTATATTGTAAAGAAAATAATTGATGAATATAACGGTACAATAAATTTTGATGTAGACGAAGGGGTCAGCTGGGATATAATTATACCAATGGCAAGAACGTAAAAAATGGAGAAATTAAGTTATTATTTTTCTTGGTGAAAGGAGGAAAAAGCATGATTTCAGTAATGATTGTTGAAGATGATCCTATGGTTATGGAGATAAATTCTAAGTTTTTGAAAAGAGTAGAAGGATTTGCTTTGTATAAATCAGTTTCCAATCTTGATGATGCAAAAAAATTTATATCTATTAAAAAGCCAGATTTAATATTATTAGATGTATATCTTCCTAAAGAAAATGGAATGGATTTTTTAAAGTGGATAAGAGGAAAAGAGATAGACATAGATATTATTTTAATTACAGCAGATAAATCTATTGAAAGAATACAGGAAGCTTTTAGATATGGAGTTGTGGATTATCTTATAAAGCCTTTTAGTTTTGAAAGATTTAAAGAAGCACTTATTCAATTTAAAGGTAGATATCAAAAGTTTAAAAGAAGCGATGTAGATGTAATTGAACAAAAGGATTTAGATAAGCTTATAGCTAGTTCTAATGTTTCTCAAAATGAAGATGATTTTGCTAAAGGACTTAATAAGTATACTTATAGATCTATATGGGATGAAATAGAAAAAAGAAATTATAATGATTTTACAGCAGAGGAGCTGGCAGAAAGATTAGGAATAGCAAGAGTAACTGTTAGAAGATATCTTGAATATATGGAAAAGGAAAATAAAATAGATAAATCCATAGAGTATGGCAAAGTCGGCAGACCACAATATAAGTATCACAAAATTTAATAATGGGATTATGATACTTATTCTTTGTGTTTGTTATACATAAATCTAAATTTATAAAGGGCATTTCTTCATAAATTGTGACATGTTCTTCTTGTATTAAATAATTTTTATTATTTAAAGTATCTATACAAGAGAAGAAGTAATAAATTGGAAGTGCCCTTAATTTATTTGTAAAATAATTGATGTATAGTTTAGTTATCTCAAATACAACAATAAATACATAACGATAATCAATAAGTTTTTATTGAAAAACAATAAAAAACATGTTATCTTATACACAAGAATTAAAAGTGAGGTGCTTTTTATGAAACTAGGATCAACAATTTTATTAAAGATAGCTGTTATTTTTATTGGAAGTCCAGTCCTTGCTTTGTGCATATTTTGGTTGCCTGGATTTGTAAATTATTTGTCTTATCCCATTTTGGTAGGGGTGTATGCTACAGCAATATTATTTTTCTTTGCTCTGTATCAAGCGTTAAAACTTTTAAGCTATATTGACAAGAATAAAGCTTTTTCAAAGTTATCTGTAAATGCTTTAAAGTATATAAAATATAGTGCAATTACAATTAGCATTTTATATGCAGGACTGATACCATTCTTATTTCCAATAGCAGATGCAGATGATGCACCAGGTCTTGTAGCATTTCCAATTATTTTTACTTTTGCATCCATTGTGATTGCAGTTTTTGCTGCTGTTCTTCAAAAGCTTTTAAAAGAAGCTATAAATATAAAACTGGAAAATGACTTAACAGTCTGAGGTGATATAATGGCTATTATAATTAATTTAGATGTGATGCTGGCTAAAAGGAAAATGAGTGTAACGGAACTTTCAGAGAAAGTTGGAATAACTATGGCAAATCTCTCTATACTAAAGAACGGAAAGGCAAAAGCTATTCGATTTTCAACTTTAGAGGCAATATGTAAAGCTTTGGGATGCCAACCGGGTGATATTTTAGAATACAGAAATGATTTGTAGGTGAGAAGTTGAATAATGTAAGTAGATTAGTTAAGTATTGAATAAAGTTCATTTGAGGAGATAGTATTTATTATGAAGATTAAATTAATCCAACCGAAAATGTTTCCAAGACCTATGGATACAAAGTTAAAAACAAGAATGGCCCCTTCATTAGCATTACTCACAATAGCAAATCTTACACCGAAAGAGCATGAAGTTATTATTGAGAATGAAAATGTTGAAAAGATAGATTTTGATGAACCTGTAGATTTGGTAGTAATAACTGTTACTGTAGATGTTATGAATAGGGCGATGGAAATATCAAAGGAGTTTCAAAATCGCAATGTTACAGTAATTGCAGGTGGCATACATATTACAGCAGATCCAGAAAGCGCTATTAATAATTTTGATGCAATATCTGTAGGAATGGCTGAGAGAGTTTGGGTAAAAATCCTTAAAGATAAAGAAAATAATTCACTTAAAAAGATATATTATGATATGGAAAACATTGATGGGGAAGAAATAGTATCACCTGACTATTCCAGAATTGATAATAAAAAGTATTTATATACTAATATAATTAGTACAAGCAGGGGATGTCCTTTTGAATGTGATTTTTGCTACAATAGTTGCAAAAGTGTACTTAAAACTTATATTAATAGACCTATAGATGATGTAATTAAAGATATAAATGCATTAAAAACAAGCCATATAATGTTTATTGATGATAATTTTATTGGAAATCCTAAATGGACAAAAAAATTATTGAAGGAAATAAAACCGCTTAAGTTAAAGTGGAATGCAGCAGTTACCTCCAATATAGTAGACATGCTTGAATTATTAGATGAAATGAAGGAAGCTGGTTGTCAAAGTCTGTTTATAGGTTTTGAAAGCATAAATAGTAAGTCAATAGATAGTGTTCACAAGGTACAAAATAGTGTAAAGAGATACGAGAAGCTCGTAGAGGAAATACATGAAAGGGGAATAATGATAAATGCAAGTTTTGTTTTTGGATTAGATGAAGATGATGTTTCTGTATTTAAGAATACATTAGAATGGATAGTTAAAAATAAGATAGAAACAGTCACTTCACATATACTTACCCCATATCCTGGTACAAAGTTGTATTCATCATTAATGGAGGAAAATAGAATTGTAGATTTTAATTTGTCAAATTACAATACTGCACATGTAGTATATAAACCAAAGAATATGACAGCAGAAGAATTATACAAGGGATATTTATGGATATATAAAGAGGTATATACGTTTAAAAATATAGTGAAAAGATTACCAAAATCTAAAAAGCAGTGGATTCCATTTCTAGCATTTAATTTGTTTTATAGAAAGTTTGGTAAGCTGACAGAATTATTGTGTAATATAGTTTCTTTTAAAAATATAGGGAGGTTTTTCAGATGGGTGGCTTATTTTATCAAGTGATTCTTAGACTCAGATGGAGTTTGCTTATGAGGAATACCTCTCTACATATGAGTCTTAGAAGAACTTATCCAGGGGCGTGTCAGCCGTTATCTTCCACCTTAAGAGGATGGAAGTATTACGGATGGTAGCCATCGGATAAAGTAGATAGTGGAATTCTACTTTATAGAATAAACCATGCTTTTTTTAACATCTGAATACCTTCCTCAATCTTACTTTCTGTTAAGCCACCAAAACCTAGTAAAATCATAGGGAATTTACTACTTATGTACTGATTATAATGAATTGAAGTTGGGTAGATTTTTATTTTCACATCATGAGCACGTTGAATTAACTCTTCTTCTGACAGTCCATTTTTAACTTTCAATAAAATGTGTAGTCCAGAATTTGCACCTATAACTTCAGTTTTTGCTTTCATATGTTTATCAATCGAAGAAAGTAATATTGAATGTTTTTTACGATATAATGTCCTCATCTTATTTATATGACTTGAAAAATATCCTTCTTTCATAAATTTATATAGTGTATTTTGATGAAGTCTAGATACGGTTTGCTTATATGTTTTTAAATATTTTTGATATTTCTCAATCAAATTTTCAGGTAAAACTAAATAACTTATTCTTATTGAGGGAATTAGAGATTTTGAAAATGTACCCATATAGATAACCTTACCAGTACTATCTAATCCATGCAAAGAAGGAATTGGCTTACCTCTATATCTAAATTCACTGTCGTAGTCATCTTCGATTATATATCCATTTTTTTCTTCACACCATTTCAACAATTCCAACCTTCGAGAAACGGGCATAACCATTCCGCAAGGAAATTGGTGTGAAGGTGTAACATAGACAACGTTAGCAGAACTTTTTCTTAAATCTTCTAAACAGATGCCATCTTCATCTATTGAAACAGGATGGATATTTAATCCTTGGTCTATAAAAACATTTCTTGCTTTATTGAATCCAGGATTTTCAATTGCATATGTATAGTCTTTACCTAACAGCATGCATAATAATATCATTAAATATTGCATGCCTGATCCAATAATAATTTGTTCTGGAATACATCTCACACTCCTTGATTGAAAAAGATATTTAGATATCTCCTTACGTAAACATTCCTCTCCTTGAGATTCGCCTATTAATAATAGATTACCTTGATCTGAATATAGACATTGGGTTGTTAATTTTCTCCATGTACAGTATGGAAAATGCTCTAAATCAACATTTCCTGAACTAAAATCAATTAAGTATTCAAATTTCTTATTTAATTTAATGCTTTCATCAGGTTTATTGTTAAATGGTAAATTACATGATAAGCTATCTTCTAGTTTGGTTACAAACATACCTATACGAGGTCTGCTTTCTACATATCCTTCTGCATATAATTGTTCATATGCAGTTTGAATAGTATTTTGGCTAATTCCTAGATAAGTTGATAATTTTCTTTTTGATGGCAATTTTGTTTCTGGTTTAATTGTTCCAATCTGTATTTCATGTTTGATATATTCATATAATTGCACATAAAGTGGAGTGTTTTTTGAGTAATCCAAAATAGGCATAATTTCAAGCATTATTTATATCCTCCAATAACTGATACTATAAAATATATTAAAACTGATACTTTTGATAATACCATATTGAAATTATAATTTAAATAGATGATTGCAGAATTGAAAGTTGAAAAATGTGGATAACTTTTGGAGCTTTGCTC
>NZ_JIBU02000006.1 GCF_000633595.2 Clostridium drakei
AGCAAAGCTCCAAAAGTTATCCACATTTTTCAACTTTCAATTCTGCAATCATCTATATATAAATTTATAAATCAAAAAGCACATCTGTAGAAACAGGTGTGCTAAATATTTTAAACCTTCCCTACGCGGACATTACTCCGATCAAGTTATAAGAGTCAGGCACTTACTAGTCCTTTCTCAGCCCAAAACATGAGCTCCCCATTAAAATATAGTTAATATTCATTTTTATTACTTTTGATATCATTAATAATGTTCGAACTTTACTAACAATTCCTATAATACCACTTATATGTAAATTTGTTAATACAATTATAAAAATTTTTTCTCACAAAAAAGAAATAGTTATGTTTAAGAGTTGAGTAATTAGCAAATATGACATACAGTTGTCATGTTACTTTTGTTATACTATAAAAAAGAAAGATCAAGAATATCATTATATAGTGTAGATTTGAAATTAAATTTATTAAGAATCAATCATTACAAATGTTAGTATAAAGGAGATAAGTAGCATGAAACATGAATGGAGAAAACATGAAAAAGAATTATATTTGCCAAAAGCAATTCCTGAGTTAGTTAAAATTCCAAAACAGAAATTTTTTATGATAAAGGGTAAAGGAAACCCTAATGATGAAGATTTTTCGGAGAGAATAGGAGTGCTATATACTATGTCATATGCTGTTAGAATGATGCCTAAGAATGGATTTACACCAGAAGGATATTTTGAATATACAGTATATCCACTAGAAGGTTTGTGGGATTTAACAGAAAAAGGTAAAAAAGCAGAGATTTTAAATAAAGATGAGTTATTATATACTATTATGATCAGGCAACCTGACTTTGTGGATGAAAATGTTGCACAAAAGGCACTAGCAATTGCCTGCAAGAAAAAACCTCATCCACTATTAGATGAAATTGTGTTTGATGAGTTAGAGGACGGTTTAAGTATTCAAATGCTGCACAAAGGATCTTATGACAATGAGCCAGAAAACTTTGCAAAGATGAAAGAATTTATGGAGAATAGTGGCCTTCAAAGGAAATTAATGATTCATAGAGAAATTTATCTTAGTGATGCCAGAAAAGTTGAGGAAGACAAATTGAAGACAGTATTACGATATATGGTAAAATAAAATTAGGAGGAGAATATGATGGAACTGATAAAGGTTACGGAGAAAAATATAGAAGAAGAACATATTTGTTGTGCAATTTCGAACAATGAAGATTGTCAAGTTGTATCCAAAAAACAATGGTTGAAGAAACGTTTTAAAGAAGGCTTAGTATTTCTAAAGGGAAATGTCAGGGGAAAATGTTTTATAGAATATGTGCCAGCAGAAAATGCATGGTGTCCTATTGAAGCAAATGATTATATGTTTATTGATTGCTTGTGGGTATCAGGGAAATTTAAAGGAGAAGGATATTCAAATGAACTTCTGAAGGCTTGTATTGCTGATAGTAAGAAAAAAGGAAAGTTAGGATTGGTAATATTGTCTGCCAAAAAGAAAATTCCATATATTTCAGATCCCAAGTATTTAAAATATAAGGGATTTAAACTAGCTGATACTTCAGGACCTTTTTATGAATTATTCTATTTACCTTTTAGTGAAAATGCATGTAAACCTTGTTTTATGAAACATATAAAATCACCTTCAATTAAAGAGCAAGGTTTTGTTTTGTATTACTCAAACCAATGTCCATTTACTGCAAAATATGTACCTATCATTGAAAAAATTGCTCATGACAAAAAAATTGCCTTTAAGGCAATTAAAATTGAATCCACTGAAGAAGCAAAAATGGCACCAGCTCCTTTTGTTACTTATAGTTTATTTTATAATGGTGAATTCATGACAAATGAAATTCTCTCAGATAAGAAGTTTGAGAAAATAGTAAATGAAAAAGCAGCTAGAGAATAAATATGATTGAATTATGTAAAAAAATTTGATAAAATGATTGATAATAGGATAAATTACTTTTGGCTTGGTATCTGAGAATTTGCTTTTTGTGTGTCTTCTTAGAGATAGTCATAAAAGTATTAATTAAAAAAGTATCGTACTAATACATGAGGGTTCGTCCCAAATGAGAAGGCGAGAGAATAGTTGTTATAAATTCGGGAAATCCATTTATATGTGGTTGTTTGCGATTTGTTTGCTATCCTTGTACCTTTTTGGGAACAAGGATTTTTTATTTTATTATTAGGAAAGGATTTTTGGTATGGAAAACAGGATTGCTATCATTGGAACTATTGTTGAAAATTCGGAGGCTGTAGAAAAAATAAATGCTGTTTTGCATGAATATAGTGATTATATTTTGGGAAGAATGGGAATTCCACAAGCAAAGCGACATATGAATATAATAACTATTGTTATAGAGGCACCTAATGATGTTATCAGTGCTCTTTCTGGAAAATTAGGCATGATACCAAATGTAAATATTAAAACAGTTTATTCGAAAGTAACTACCCAATAATAATTGAATAAAATTGGAGGAATTGTAATGTATAACTGTAAATCTAAAATTGCAACTGAATTTATTAATGATGAAGAAATTAAGGAAACACTTGATTATGCAGAAAAAAATAAAAATAATCGTGAACTTATAAATAGTCTTATTGAAAGAGCAAAGGACTGTAAGGGCTTGACACATAGAGAGGCTGCAGTATTATTAGAATGTGATTTGGAAGATGAAAATGAAAAGATATTCAAACTTGCTAAAGAAATAAAACAAAAATTTTATGGAAATCGTATAGTAATGTTTGCTCCTCTTTATCTTTCAAATTATTGTATAAATGGATGTGTTTATTGCCCATATCATTATAAAAATAAACATATAGCAAGAAAAAAGTTGTCTCAAGAAGAAATTAAGCAGGAGACTATTGCACTTCAAGATATGGGACATAAGAGACTAGCTTTAGAAGCAGGAGAAGATCCTGTAAATAATCCTATTGAATATATTCTTGAATGTATTGAAACAATATACGGAATAAAACATAAAAATGGAGCAATAAGACGTGTAAATGTAAATATTGCTGCTACTACTGTAGAAAATTATAGGAAACTTAAAGATGCAGGGATTGGAACATACATACTTTTTCAAGAGACGTATAATAAGAAGAGTTATGAAGAACTCCATCCTACAGGACCAAAACATGACTATGCATATCACACTGAAGCCATGGATCGTGCTATGGAAGGTGGTATTGATGATGTAGGACTGGGTGTTTTATTTGGACTTAATATGTATAAATATGATTTTGTAGGGCTTTTGATGCATGCTGAACATTTAGAAGCTGCTATTGGAGTAGGACCACATACTATAAGTGTTCCTCGTATTCGTCCAGCAGATGACATTGATCCTGAAAACTTTTCAAATGCAATATCAGATGATATTTTTGCAAAAATTGTAACAGTTATTCGTATTGCAGTGCCATATACAGGTATGATTGTATCTACTCGTGAATCAAAGAAAACACGTGAACGTGTACTTGAATTGGGTATATCACAAATCAGTGGTGGTTCTAAAACTAGTGTTGGTGGTTATGCAGAACCTGAAACAGAAGATGACAATTCAGCACAATTTGATGTTAATGATAATCGTACTCTTGATGAAATTGTAAACTGGCTTTTAGAAATGAATTATATTCCAAGCTTCTGTACTGCCTGTTATCGTGAGGGAAGAACTGGTGATAGGTTCATGAGCCTTGTTAAATCAGGACAGATTGCAAATTGTTGTCAGCCCAATGCTTTAATGACTCTTAAGGAATATTTAGAAGATTATGCTTCCAGTATTACAAGGGGAAAAGGAGAAGCTTTAATAATGGAAGAAGTAGAAAAGATACCTAATGAAAAAGTTAAAGCAATTGTAAAAGAGCATCTTACAGAATTAAAAGAAGGAAAGAGAGATTTTAGATTCTAGCTAAAATCAATTCAGTATATAGAAGATCATGTTAAATCAATTAAAATTTAATATGATCTTCTTTTATCCGATAACTACCCGCTCTAATACTCGCATCTTGTTAAAGTAGGAGAGGATGGCTAAATCTTTGATAGAAGATGGGGGCGGTAGTAATAGTTGTTATAAGGTAAATTTTATAAAAAATTATTCGATATTTAAATTACAGAATAAAATATTTAATACCCCATGGAGGAATAGTATGGAAAATGGTATAATTAACTCTTTAAAAAGTATACTACCAATTTTAGGAGAGCTTATTCAAGAAGATGTATCTACATGTATTACTGATAGGGAAAAATGTATCGCAGTATTTATAAATGATAAGGTTCCTGTAGCTTTTAAGGAAGGGGACAAAGTTCCAAAAGACAACCCATTATTTATAGCTATGGAAAAAAATAGAGTATTTTCTGCTGTAGTACCTAAGGAAGCTTATGGAATTGATTTCAAGGCAATTGCTTATCCAATAAGAGATTCTAATGGAAAAGTAATTGGAGCTGTAGGATTAGGTAAAAGTTTAGACAAACAAGCGCGTATAGAGAATTCAGCTAAAAATTTATTCACTTCTCTTGGTCAAACAAATGGCGCAATTGAAGAAATTGCTGGAGGTTCTCAAAAGTTATCTAATGTCATTAATGGTATCTTATCTGCTGCTAATGACACAAATGAGAAAATTAATGAAACTGATTCGATAATTACTTCTATTCAGAGTATAGCCTCACAATCTAATTTATTAGCACTAAATGCCGCAATAGAAGCATCAAGAGCTGGAGATGCAGGCAAAGGCTTTTCTGTTGTAGCTCAGGAAATGAGAAAATTATCACAAAACAGCAGCGAATCGTCTAAGAAGGTTATGTCTTCCTTAATTGAAATGAAAAAATCTATTGATGCTATAGTTAACCAAGTAAATGAAGCTAATGCAGTTGCTGAAAATCATGCTGCAGCTACAGAAGAAATGAATGCCACAATAGATGAAATAACCACAATCTCAAAAACTCTTGTTGATGAAACAAAAAATTTATAAGTATAGCAAAAGAATTAATCTTATATTTTACTTATAGGATTAATTCTTTTCACTATGGATTCAGTACCTTTCTTTAAAACTTCATATTATTAACTATTCTTCCTTAGCCATTACTTATTCACAAAGAACAATTTTGCAAAGGAAAATATATGGTGACAAAAATGAATGATAACAAAGATGAATTAATACAAAACTTAGATAAGCTGCATACAACGAAGCTAGGAGTTGGACGAATTAAAAAGAATCTTTCTTTAGATGTGGGGGATGTAGTAAAATGGTGCAGAAACAAAATACTAAATCTCAATGCCACAATAACTATGAGAGGAAAAAATTGGTATATAAGAATAGATAGTTGTGAAATAACAGTTAATGCATATAGTTATACCATTATTACCGCTCATAAGATAAAGAAATAGATTAGAATTCTTATAAAAGATATAAAGGAAATAGTTTATTTATTAAAATGTATTGATTATGAAAAATTACACACAAAATTTAAGATAGAGGATTTTATTAGTAATGAAATATATCCTAATATATGGAGTCCTGCACTAAAAGATCTTAAATATAAAGAAAGCTTGTATAATGAAATTATTTCTGAGATCAAAGGACTTTTGGAATTTTATGAGAGTGCAATTGGAAAAGAAAAAAATATTGTTGTAAGTATATATTAATACATAGGTTCATTTGCAAATTCTAATCTGTTTGGCCAAAGAAAACTATCATAAAGGTTTTATCTGGTTCAAGTTTTTTAACTCTTATAGCTGCGGAGTGAAAATAGTTAACCAATTTCAGTATCACTTTATCGATTCCGAGGAAATTATATTTGAAAAAATTATATTTTTTTACATATGAGACTATCTTAATTATTATACAGATGAAAAAGTATAGTAATTAAGAGTATAATTGTAACTATGCTACATTTATTTTATGACTTTTGATTGTAAGAATCACTTGATTAGTTGATGTAGTCACTTTAGATTTAAAATTATAATATAATAAAAATAATTGGAGAAAATAAGATGAATATATTGGATATTGAAAAATTGGAAAAAAGCTATAAATTGAGCAAGAAAGATAAGGTTAAAGTTTTAAGTGAAGTTAATTTGAAAGTAAAAACAGGAGAATTGTTTGCAATTATGGGACCATCTGGTAGCGGGAAAACCACCTTATTAAATATAATAAGTGGAATAGATTCTGCTGATGGGGGAAGGGTTTTATTTAATGGAAATGATTTAATTAATATGAGCAAATCACAATTGGCATTGTTTAGAAGACATAAGATGGGAATGGTTTTTCAAGAATTTAATTTGATTGACAGCTTAAATGTAAAAGAAAATATAATGATGCCAATGATTTTGGATAAAAGGGAAATGGAAGAAATGGAGGCTAAAACTCAAGAACTTACACAGCTGCTTGGAATTTCAGATATATTGAACAAAAATGTATATGAAATTTCTGGAGGACAAAAACAGCGTGCAGCTATATGCAGAGCACTTGTAAATGAGCCAGATATAATATTTGCAGATGAACCTACAGGAAACTTGGATTCTAAATCAACAAAGGATGTTATGAATTATTTGAGCAAAGTAAATGAAAATTTGGGGACAAGTGTACTGATGGTAACACATGATTCTTTTGCTGCAAGTTACTGCAGCCGAGTGGTTTTGTTAAAGGATGGGAAAATCATTTCAGATATATCAAAAAAAGCATCTAGAAAGGAATTTTTTCATGAAATATTAGATGTACTTTCTTTAATTGGTGGTGATTTTGATGAATTTTAATAAGATAGCTTTAAAAATGCTTAAAGTAAACTTTAAACGGTATTTATTGTATTTTATATGTAATACATTTTCTGTTATCTTATTTTATTGTTTTGCTGCTTTATTTACAAACAATTCATTTATGAAGAATCCATCAGTAATTGATACAAGTATTTCAAGTAATATTATAGCTCCAAGTCTTCTTGTTTCAATATTTATTGTATTGTTTGTTCCATATTCTCATAATGCATTTCAAAAGCTTCGTAGAAATGATTATGGAATTTTGATGACACTGGGAATGACAGAAAAAGAGGTTTTAATCAATATGTTGTTTGAAAATGGAATAATTGCTTTAATTTCTGTTGCATCTGGATTGTTTATAGGAACTTTTATTTCTATGGCTTTTTATGAAGTTATAATAAAATTTATTGGCATTTCAGCTTTAAAGTATCAGATGAATATTAAAGCTTATGGGGTTACAATACTTTTTTATGGAGCAGTATTTATAATTACTGTAATAATAAGTATTTTTCAATCATTAAAAATGAAGATTATAGATTTAATAAAGGAACGATATAAAGCAGATAAAGAGAAAAAAACTCATAAGGCAATATTTTATATTGGTATAGTTATGTTAATCACTGCAGTAACTATTATGATAAGAAACTATAAAGCAGGACATTCTACTGATGTGTGGTTTTACAGCATGCTTTTATGCCTTATAGGAACCTATTTCATTATTGGTAATTCGGATATTATTATACTATGGTTAGAAAAAAATAATAAATCATATTATCTCAAAAATAGTTTGTTTTTTTCTGATTTAAAGTATCATTTTCACTCCACTAAGAAGATTTTAACTTCAATGGTATGGTTGTTTGAATTTGCCATATTTTTTGTTGCACTTTGTATGATAACATATCCTAGTTTTACTAAAAATGCTGTTACATATACTCCATATGAAATGGAGTTTGCTCAAATGGGCAAAATAAATCAAATTTCTGATAAAGCTTTAGAAGAAATATTGAAGGGTGGAAGTACAAAAGTAACAGAAGAAAAATCAATGGAATTCTTAAGAAATGGGGCATTTAATATATTGTCGGAATCACAGGTGAATTCTACTTTAAAGCGAAATTATAATATAAAAAAGGGTACTTTCATGACAATATTTATGTATGATTTAAAAGATGGTTATGCACATGATTTAAGTGCTCCAGAGAAGATGCTTTTTACATGCAGTGACAAAGAATTAAATCTAAAATCGGCAGGAAGCAAAGTAGACATATTGGTTGATAAAAATTATATGGCTGATAGAACAATAATAGTCAATAATGATGATTATGAACAAATTAAAAATACTTCTAAGGATTATCAAATTGTGGTTTCAAAATTATTTAACTTTGAGGATTGGAAAAAATCAGGAGATATAGTGGAAACACTACAACAACAATTAAATAAGTTAAACCATGAAGATGGTTCGGAGTTAAAGCGTTATAAAATTAGTTCAAGAATTGAGCAATATAAAACAGCTGAGCAATCATCATTGTTTTTGACTGTTACTGTAGCTTTTGTGGTGATTTTGTTTTGGTTTTCAGCAAACATAATACTGCATTTAAAATTACAATTAGAATTTGAAGATGAATATAGGAAATATAGGGACTTGTATAAAATGGGGATGAAGGAAGAGGAAGCTAAACATTTGATTTTAAATAAGCATTATTTTATGTTTATGGTTCCTGTATTTATTGGAGCTATCATTGCTATGTTTTATAATTATTCCATCAATACTATTTGTGATTATGGATGGACAGCTGCGAAGTATTGTGGCATAGTTTCAATAATAGTTATCATTATTCAGATTGTATTTGTAAAAATTTATACAAATGTTTATTCAAAAGGATTATTAAATAAGGTATTAAATAATTAGTTACTATAAGTTGTTTTATATAATCAAAACAATTAGAAATTCAAGATGCTTAATATTAGCTAATCTGAATTTCTAATTGTAAATAATTTAAATTACAAATTAATAAGATTTTCCTAAATATAAATTTGTTTAAGCTGATTCTTTTACATTAGCTCTTAATCTGACAAATAAGTAGAGTGGAATACCACCAAGCATAAGTAAAAATCCCCACATAACAGATTCAGATCCAGTTCCATATATTGTATATAAAGCATAGATAAATGCTAGAAGTGGTACAAGTGAATTTTTGATAAAACTAAATATTGTAATTTTATTACCTTGTTTTCTAGCAATTACAATATCAGCAGCTGCAACAAATACATAAGGTGGCAGTGCTACCATTGTTGCAAGTAACATAACAAATTCATAGGCTGCATTAAGTCCCTTAAAATAATTCATTGAAATTAGTATTAATGAAAATATACTGCTGATTATAATAGAAGCAGAAGGTGTATTGTATTTCTTATTTAATCTTGAAAATATTGGAGGAAATAAATTATTTTGTGCAGCTGAAAAAGCTGAACGAGATGCTACTATTATTCCACCATTAGCACATCCAAGTGTAGAAATGACAACACCAGCTGCAATAAATAAACCACCCCAAGTTCCACCTGTCATTTTGTTTAACATATCTGCAATTGGAGCTTTTGATTGTGCAAGTTGATCTTGTGGCAATATACCTGTAGAAAGGATACTGACTAATAAGTAAACAACCACTAAGCCTAACGTTCCAAAAATAGTTGCTCTTTTTATATTTTTTTCAGGATCTTTGATTTCACCACCTGCTGTTGTTGCACTTTCTATTCCTGTAAATGACCACATAGTAATTGCTATTGCAGCTGAAAGCGAAGAGAGGCCATTTGAACCATTTTTTTGAACAGATACTTGTGAAACAGTATGAAAGTTCGCAGGGTCAAAATGGAAAATTGCAAGTAATACAAATAATCCTAAAGGTAACAACTTACAAATGGTTGTTATTGTTGATATCATCATACCTTGCCTTATACCTCTAATGTTTATGTAAGTTAATGAACAAAATATTATACATCCAATAGCAAATGCCAGTAAATTACTAGTTGCAATTACAGGAAAAATTTTGCTCATATATCTTAAACAAGCAATAATAAGTGCGGCTCCTCCAGTGGATTGTCCAACCCAATAAAACCAAGCTACAATAAAAGCAGCAAATTCACCAAAAGCAACGCGAGTATATTCTACACAACCTCCTGTCTTAGGAATTTTAGCAGCAACGCTAGAAAAACTTAAGGCTATCATAATAGCTCCTAGTTCGGTAATAATCCATGCAAGAATTGAAACACCAGGTGATGATGATTTAGCTAAATTTTGTGGAGCCATGAATATTCCTGATCCAATGGTGCTTCCGATTACAAAAAGTATAGCCACTCCAAGACCAACTTCTCTTTTTAATCCATCTTCATTATTTTCTTTTTTCATTTTAAAACCCCCTATATCGGCTGTATTTATTATTATAGTTGCTTATGGGATTTCACAAACAATTAATTTATGTAACCTTTTAGACATTAAAATTTTAAATTTTTTTCAACTATTAAATAATAAATGTTACCAAATTATATATCTTCTTATTATAATATACAGCAAAACCCCTACAATTGGGAAGTATTACATAGATTGTAATTTTTTTATTAAATTAAATAAAGTGCATTTAATAGTCAATAGAAGCCTACTGAAAGCCTCTGTTTGATAAGCTGAAGCGTATAGTATATACTTAGTAATATACAGAAAAAGAGTAATTTGGTTGGTGATAAGAATGCAGAAAAAGATTTTAATTATAGAAGATGACTTGGAAATTTGTAGTTTACTTAAGGAATTTTTGGAGGAAAGCGGATATGATATAAAAGTATCTAATACTGGAATAGATGGCATGAGGGAGTTAAGGACTTTAAATTATAATTTAGTTCTTTTGGATTTAATGCTGCCATTTAAAAGTGGGGATGAAATATTAAGAGAACTTCGTTCTTTTTCGGATATTCCTGTAATAATATTATCTGCTAAAGATATGGTACATACAAAGGTGGATTTATTACGTTTGGGTGCAGATGATTATGTGACCAAGCCCTTTGATTTAAATGAAGTACTAGCAAGGATAGAGAGCAATTTAAGACGTTGTAAGTCAGATACATCAAGTACAATTGAAAAAGAGCTAATTTTAACTTATAAAGACATTACTTTAAATGAAGAAGAAAAAAAGGTAATAGTAAATGGGAATACATTAGTGCTCACATCAAAGGAGTATGGCATTTTGTTGTTATTATTAAGTCATCCGCAAAAAGTTTTTTCAAAGGCTAATTTATTTGAAAGCATTTGGAAAGAGGAATATTTTAGTGAGGATAATACATTAAATGTTCATATAAGCAATATTAGAAATAAACTTAAAAGTGCAAATCCTAATGAAGAATATATAGAAACCATTTGGGGAATGGGCTATAAGTTGCATGAATAAATTATATACTAATATAAATAAGCAGGAACAACACCTGCTTATTTCTTATGTTGAAAATTATTTAAGGTTTTCTTTAGAATTGATTTAAGTTTTTCTTTATATAAAATTTTTAAAATGAAAATATAGAAAAGCAAAGGAGATGTAACTATGACTTACGTTTTAGAAACTAAAAACTTAACAAAAAAATATAAAAATACACAAGCATTGGATGGTATAAATATAAAGCTTGCAAAGGGAAATACTTATGGTTTTGTTGGACAAAATGGAGCAGGAAAAACTACTTTAATAAGACTTATTACTGGGTTATCTTTTCCTACTTCTGGTGAATTATATTTATTTGGACAAACTGGAGAAAAGCAGCTTCAACAACAAAGAAAGCGCATAGGCTGTATGGTTGAAACTCCAGCTTTATATCCTAATATGACAGCTTATCAAAATTTAGAAATTCAACGTATTCAAAGAGGTATTCCCGATAAAAAGGTTATTTATGATACATTAGAATTAGTTGGATTAAAGGGTACGGGAAAAAAGAAGGTAAAGGATTTTTCACTGGGGATGAGACAGCGTTTAGGAATTGCTCTTGCTTTAATTAACGATCCTGAATTTTTAATTTTGGATGAACCTGTAAATGGACTTGATCCTATTGGTATTGTGGAAATAAGGGAACTTATAAAAAGATTAAATAAGGAAAAGGGAATGACTATTCTAATTTCCAGCCATATCTTGGAGGAACTTTATCAAACTGTTGATCATTATATTATCATTTCTCATGGTGTGATTTTAGAAAATTTAACTCAAGCAGAACTAAATGAGAAATGTAAAAAGCATATTTCAATTAAAGTAGATGATGTATCAGCAGCAGCAGCTATTTTGGAAGAACAGCTTCATACAATGAACTATCAAATTATGCCAGATAAATCAATTCGTTTATATGATTATTTGGAAGACATTAAATCTGTTTCAACAGCATTATCAAGAAATAATTTAATAATAACTGGAATTTCTCTAGATGGAGATAATCTTGAAGATTACTTTATCCGTAGAATTGGAGGTAATAAATGTGATTAATCTTTTTCGCATAGAGGTTTATAAATTATTTCAAAGCAAGAGTTTTTGGATAATATTTTTCATAAGTACATTTATTGGAGTCACTATACCTTTAGATGGTTATGGATACATTACACAATATGAAAATGTTGGTGCCAGCTTTTATAATACATGTTTACTTATGATATTTCCTATATTACTTGGATCATTATCTTTTGGAAATGATTTTATTGACAGAACTATAAATAATGCAGTTTGTGCAGGACACAGTAGAGCAAAAATATTCATTTGTAAGGTTTTAGCTTATCTTATTGGAGTGAATATTGTACTCTTGTCAAGTCCAATTATTAGTATAATTGCCAATAATGCATTTCACAGATATACTTCTCATAATTTGATGAGTAATGGAAATGTTTTAGTAAAAACTTTTTTAGTAACTTCTTTACTTGGAATGGCTATATCAAGTATAAGTGTATTTATTACTTTTATATTTAAAGACATTGGAAAGTCTGTTGGATTTTCTACTTTAGTATATTTGATGAATGTTGTTCTTTTAAATTCAACACGTAATATAATGGAGAATTCTTTCAAAGTATTACCACTAGCACAAATGCGTCTTATTTTATATAGACCAATAGTGCCAAACCAGTTTGAAAAAGCAGCATTAATTGGATTTATTACAATAGTACTTTTTTTAACAGCTTCATATTTATGTTTTAAAAAGTCAGAACTGCATTAAAAGGAAGTGTATAAAATGAAAAAATTATTAAAAATGGAAATGTATGAACTTACACACGATTATATTTGCCTATTAACTATTGGCATGAATTTCATTCTTGGAATTTTTATGGCAAGCGGTTATTTGGAGAATGATTATTTCAATTTACCTTTAGGTGGATATCAAGTATTTATTGCAATGCTGCACGATTCTACAGGGTTTATTATATTAACCAGTGTTTTTATAGCATTATTAATGGGAAAAAGTTTTTCAAATAGAATAATAGAATTAAAAATAATGTCTGGAAATAGTAGAAGTAATGTTTTTTTATGCAAGGTTTTTTCAATACTTATGGTTTCGACTATAGCTATGCTCATTTTTCCTATTATGGGAGCCGTAGTTATCACATTAAGGTATGGATGGAATGCCCCAATACTACAATCCATAGTTACTTCATTTAAAATAGTAGTTTGCAGCGCATTACTAGACTTTGTTATTTTTTCAGTTATAATATTCTTTGGAGTAATATTTAGGGATACAGTAAGAACAGTTGCAGCATCAGTTATCACAATATTTTTTAATGCATTGTATTTGGCCTATGCTAATGCTTTAAAAGTACCAATATCTATGCATCCAATGCATTTATTAAGAACTGTTTTAACTAATAATTCCTGGTATCAATTTGTAATGTTTTCTCTATATTCAATAGTATTATTAAGTGTTATATTATTAGTAAGCTATAATATATTTCGTAAATGTGAATTAAAATAAGTTTATTATATGAGGATGATCATAATGGCTACTATACTAATATTAAGTATTTCTGTTATTTTATTAATTTCTTATGTATTTCATTTGAAGGTTCAGATAAGAAGTATAGGAAAACAGTTAGAAAATATTCTGGAAGGTAAAACAGAAAAGAAAATAGACATATCTCTGCTGGATAGGGATATAGAATATCTTGCAGGTAATATTAATAGAAATATCAATTTTCAAAAGCAGCTGAGAATAGAGGTTTTAAGGGATGAACAAAAGCTTAAGGATTCCATTGCAAATATATCCCATGATTTAAGAACACCCCTTACTTCTATAATGGGTTATCTTCAATTATTAGAAAAAAGTGAGCTATCAGAAAAGCAAAGAGAAAAAATAAATATTTTAAAAAAGAAATCAGAAACATTGCAAAATCTTGTTACTAGTTTTTTTGAGATAACAGTTATTGAAAATAATAATATACATATAAACTTAGAAAAAGTTAATTTGAATAATTTCCTTTCAGATGCTTTGCTGCAGAATATTGTTTCCTTTAAAGAAGCAGGGATTGAGCCAATTTTTGACTTGCCAAATACTACGATTTTTATTGAAGCAGATAAAATGGTTTTACAACGAATTGTTCAAAATTTAATATCCAACATATTAAAATATGGCTCAAGCTATGTTAAAATTTCACTTACAAGAAAAGAAAATGTTGAACTTAGTTTTGCAAATAAGGTTAAAAACCCTGAAAAAATAGATGTAAACTTATTATTTGAAAAATTTTATATAGCTGACAGGTCAAGAAGTTCAGGTAGTACAGGTTTAGGTCTTTCTATTGTGAAATTACTTGCTGAAAAGATAAATGCTAAAGCTTATGCAGAAATTGAAGAAGATATTTTAACATTGAAAATTGTATTTTAATATTTAACTTATTTATCAAGGAGAAGATATGAAAACATATAGTGTACTAAATGATGTAATATTTTTAGATATAGAAACTGCACATACGGATAATAAAGTTATAAGGATTTGTGCTGTTAAAATAAAAAGCAATGAGATTTCAAGGTTTTCAAGCTTGATTAATCCTGGTAAATTGGTGGAATTAAGTGACTCTCAGCTTTTAAGGGGAATTACACAAAAAGAACTGGATAGTTCTTGTAACCTTAAGGAAGTGCTTAAAAAACTACAAACTTTTATTGAAGAAATGCCATTGGTTTGTTTTGATGGAACTTTTAAAGAAAAGCTTTTTAATATACATAATGAATTTTTAGATATAATAGAACTTCTTGCCATTCTTTTTCCAGAGCTTAGGTCCTTTGAACTTCAATATTTATTAAAGAAGTTTATTCCTGATTATAAGGAAGATAATTGCAGGGAGTTCAGTTATGTAGAAGATATAATACTTATGGTTAATTATGCTATAAGCCATTTTTATTATGAAAATGGTTATTCGCTGTCTATGAGTATTACAGAACTGGAAAAGTGGAATTGGTATAAGCATATTACAAAGGTAAATATGGAGGATGTAAAATGCTTTATAGAAAATAAATCTGTTGTATTTGAAGAGAAAGCTAATGAACCATATCCAGTTTTTGCACTGAAGGATTATGAAAAACTTTTTGAGCATAAAGAAATATGGAGGAGAAATGGGAGAAGTTATACCCTAAGACCGCAGCAGAGAGATGCATCAAAATTTATAAGAGAAGGATTGGAAAAAGGTAAAATTACCATAATGGAAGCACCAACTGGACTTGGAAAAAGCATGGCGTATTTACTTCCAGCAGCTATATATACGCATCTCAAGCAGCAGAAGGTTATTGTATCTACTAATACAAAGGGGCTGCAAAATCAACTGGTTGATAAGGATATTCCTAATCTTTTAGAAGCACTAAATTTGAAGAGAGATGTAAGCTATACCCTGATAAAAGGGAAAAGTAATTACCTCTGTTTTGACAGGTTTGGTGATATAGAATATCCTGTGGATATGAAAACTCTCATTGGATATGTCTATTTGAAAAGACTAATGCTGGAAAAGGGTATTGGGGAAATAGAGGAAATAAGTCCTGTTATAATGGAAAAATTTAATTTAGATTTCTTGATAAATCAGTGTAATTGTGATTCGGAACTTTGTGATGTGGGAGCTTGTAGATATAAAGATCGATGTTATTATGCAGCAAAGGTTGAAGCACTTAAGGAAGCTCAACTCATTGTGGTAAATCATTCTTTATTGTTAAAGTGGCCATATAAGAGTATAGTTCCTCTTGAAAATATTGTAGTGGATGAAGCACATAATCTCACTCAAGAAGCCTATGATGCTTTTGAAAATTCTTTGGTTTCCTATGAATTTGAAAAGTATCTTAAGGAAATATATAATAGCCCGAAAAAAAGCGGATATCTATATTATTTATCAAGGAGAGCTAAAAAGGATACTTTGCCTTTAAGTGAAGTAGAATCTTGCATAGAGCAGTGTATAAGACAAATGGCAAATATTAAAGCTTCCTTTGAAAATTATATAACTCAAAGTGGAATAAGTAAGGATTATAATATAAAAGACCATTTAAATAAAAACAATGCTAAAATGTCAGGCATAATAAGATATTTAGAATATCTTAAAGAAGATTTAAGTAGCTTGAACATAAGCTTGGAGAAGGCTATTTCAGTTTTAAAGGATATATCTACTCTTCAAAAAGATAAAAGACTTAAAATATTAATGGAAAAAGTAGAAGGGATAAATGGTTACAGCAGACTCTTAGAGGATGTAATAAATCAAAGTGAAGAAGGATATTGTTTTTATTTTGAAGTAGATAAATTTTTTAAATGGTGGAAAATATCCAGTATTCCTTTAGATGTATCTGGTGCTTTTTATGAAAAAGTTCTAAGCAGTGTTAAGAGTTGTCTTTTTATATCTGCAACCTTAAGCACAGATAGTGGTTATAATAGTTTGAGAAATACTCTAGGAATAAACATTGCAAAGTCCCAAAATAAAGAAATAGTAGAGGTTCCGCCTATAAAGCCTGTGTTTGATTATAAAGGTAAAAGTGTAATATATGCTATGGAGAATATTGATCCTAACGATATATGTGCTTTTTCAGAAGAAATGAAAAAATTTGTTATAAAGCTTTTACATAATGTTGAAGGAAATATTATTATTCTATTTACCAGTAGGAAAAGACTTGATGCCTTTAAAGAAGAAGCTTCAGAAAGTTTAAGAACTTTAGGAATAAAGGTTGTATATGGTAAAAAGGACATAGAAAGATTGAAATCCAGAGATGAAAGATATATTCTACTAGGGTCAAAGGGATATTTTGAAGGAATAGATATTCCAGGAGATGCAATGACTACAGTGATTTTAGATAAAGTTCCTAATATCAATAGTAAGGAACCTTTTTATAAATCATTAATAGAAAATCAAGTTGAAAGAGGAAAAAACTATTGGCAGGCTTATGCAAAGGTTAATTTTCCAATTGTGTCCATAGACTTAAAACAGATTTATGGAAGAATTATAAGAACTGAATATGATTATGGTGACTTATTTATTATGAGCAAGTTTGACAGCGTTAATCCTACAGTAAAAAAGCTTGAAGGTCAGCTTCATGATGTTCCTATTATAAGAAAAGATGAAAATGAAATTTTTAGAGATTTAAATATTAGAGTGGCAAGGTGGAAGCAAATAAATCTTTATAAGATAATGAAGGAAGTTAAGCCTTCTTTGAAAAAAGCTATTTTGGATAAAAAGATGCTTCAGAAGAATATGATGCTTGAGGAAATTGAGAAGATTATAAATGAATTGATGTCATTAGAGTATAACAAAAGAAATTTGAAGTATGATGTAAACATTTATTTAGTGGATAAAGTAAATATTTGCATTAATGGTAAAATTTTAAAATTAAGTACAGCAAACAGGGCTAAAATAACACAGTATTTTAAAGACATTATTTAAGTATTTTGTTATAATACCCCAGGTGGTAAAATGATTTTACAAAGGAAGAGAAGTTATTAAATATGAGATTAGATAAATTTTTAGCAGAATCATCTGTTGGAAGAAGGAAAGTTGTTAGGACTTATATTAAAGAAGGGTTGATTAAAGTAAATGGAAAAGTTATAACAGAACCTGCAATAGAAATTAATGAAAATTCTGATGTTATTAAGTATCTTGATAAAGTAGTTTCTTATACTGGAAAAGTATATTATATGTTTAATAAACCGGCTGGATGCATTACTGCAAGAAAGGATAAAACTAACAAAACAGTATTTGATTTTTTTGATGATGACAAAATGAATGGAGTATTTCATGTTGGAAGATTAGACAAAGATACAGAAGGATTATTGTTACTTACTAATGATGGTGAATTTGAACATAAATTAATGTATCCACAAAAGCATATGGAAAAAACTTATTTTTTTTGGGCTTTAGGTTCTTTAGACGAGGAAAATAAGAAGCAATTAGAGCAAGGAATTTATATAGGAAAAGGCGAAATACTAACAAAGCCTGCAAAAATAGAAGTGCATAAATGTGGAATTTATAAAGACTTTAAACATGAAATGCCCATTGAGAATTTAAACAATATAGATTCAAACCATTATAACCAGCCAGTTGTCTCTGGATATCTTACTATTACAGAGGGGCGTAACCATCAAGTAAAGCGAATGTTAAAGGCAGCAGGTTGTTATGTGGTATATTTAAAAAGGATCTCTATCGGAGGATTAATGTTAGACGAATCAGTGAAAAAAGGTCAGTATAGATTCTTGACAGAAGTGGAAATTCAAAAGCTATTTGGGAAGCCGCGCTATTGAAAGACTACTTCAAATAAAAATACATTTTGTCATTATATTAAAGTCTTATAGAAAAAGTTTCATCTATTGGTATTTAATATGGTTATAGAAAAATTATTATTGTAATGATAAAATTCAACTAAGGACATAAAATAAGGAGTTGATCTGGTTGATTAAAGAAGAAATGACACCAAAAGAAAGAGTACAAGCTTTTTCTAAAGGAGAAGAAATTGATAGAATAATATGTGTTCCTGATATGGGAGTTACTATGACACCTTTTATTGGAGTTAAAGCTAACGAATATTATCATTCGGCACAGCTTATGGCGGATTTAGAAATAGCTTTATTTAAAAGGCTTCGCCACGATGGTGCAAGCATATCCACCAGTCTTAGAGGAGTTGCTGAAGCCATGGGAGCTAAAATAGGATATCCTGATCATGGCATATCTTATCTAATAGAGCCTGCAATTAAATCTGTAGAGGAAATAGAATCCCTTAAAATTATTAATCCTCTAAAAGATGGTAATTTACCAGTTTTAATTGAAGCTATAAGACTTACTAAAAATGCACTTACTGATGAAGTAGATGTTGGAGCTGCTATGTCGGGGCCTTTTAGTGTTGCGGCTTCAGTAGTTGGAACAGAAAATCTGTTAAAATGGATAATTAAGTGCCCTGAAAAGGTTCACATTTTAATGGATATAATAGCAGAATGTAATAATAGGTATATAGACGAGGTAGCTAAGTTAGGTGTATCTATTGGATTTGCAGATCCAGTTTCATCCACTAGTCTTATAAGTCCAAAACAATTTAGAGAGTTCTCATTACCTGCTCTTAAGAAAAACATTGATAGAATAAAAGAAAAAACAGGAGGTTCTCCTGCAATACATATTTGTGGTAAAAGTAAGGGTATTTGGGAAGATGTTGTAAATGCAGGCATTTCTAATTTTAGTATTGATAATTATGAAGATTTAGAAGAAGCTAAAAAAATAATGGGAGATAGAGTGGTTATTACCGGAAATGTCCCACCAGTAGATGTCATGTATGAAGGAACAAAAGAAGATATTTTTAACTCAGTTAAAGAATGTATCAGAAAAGGACATGATTCTAAAAAAGGTTACATTTTGAGTACTGGCTGCCAAATTCCAATGGACACACCAATAGAAAAGGTTGAAATGTTTATGGAAGCTGGAAAAATTTATGGAAAATATCCTTTAAAATTATAAATATAAGAATAATTAAGAAAAGAAAAGTCAGAAATCAATAAGTAGCAGCAAGTATATTATAACAATTCAGCTTAGATTTGTAATATAACTAATATGAATTTTAAAGAGGAGGTAAATTGAAATGTAACCTTCTCTTTTTATCCTTATATAAAGTCATGATTTTATATTTTTAATTAATTCTAAAAAATCATTTATTGGCTTGGTAATATATTTATTTTTATGCCAAAATAATTGTCGGTAAACACTAACCTCAAATTTTGGAATTCTTATTGGAGCAATAGTGCCATTCTTTATCTCTTTTTCTATAATAAAAAGTGGCAGATATGAAATCCCTCTATTTTCTACTATAAAAGAACGAATAAGATCTGTGTTACCGATTTCTAAATAAGGATGAAAGTATAGACCATTTTGAGCTAATTGTTGAGAAAGTTCATAACTGTAACCGGAATTACATTCTGTCATAATAAGTTCCTGTTCTAAAATTTCCTCAATGGAAACTTCTTTTTTTTGAGTTAAATAGTTTTTGGTAGAAGCAACAAAATATACTTTATCTTTCTGAATGATTTTTCCAATCCATTCATGGTCAATTATATTTTGATCAATACTATAAGCTAAATCTAATTCATTATGAATCATTAAATTAAAGATAAAATCCCTTGTCCCTGTTTTTATGCAAATATGCATATTAGGATGTATATGATGGAATTCCTTAATTATTCTTGAAAATGAAGTAGATAAAATAGATTCAGAAGTACCTATTCGAATAACCCCTGAATATAACTTTTCATTCTTAAGCCCTGCTTTTGCTTCTTCCGTATAAAATAAAATTTTTTGAGCATAGGTAAGAAATTTTTCTCCACTATCTGTAAGATATACACTTTTTCCAATTCTATCAAATAAAAGAACTCCTAAATCCTTTTCCAATTGTTTAATTTGTATTGTGACGGCTGCCTGAGTATAACCCAGCTGTTTTGCTGCTTTGGAAAAGTTCATTTTTTCAGCAGCCACAAGAAATGTATTAATTTCTCTTAATTCCATTATTCACCATCCATAAATAATATTTAATAATAATATTAAATATATTAAATTTTAATATCATATGAATAATGATATAATCTAAGATAAATAAAGTCAACACTAGTGTCAGCAATTATGTAATGATTTAATAGAAGAATTTTGACATAACAAAAGATAAAGGGAATGATATTGTGAGAGGATTAGGTACAATTATAAATACTATAGCTGTAATTATTGGAAGTGGTATTGGTTTGTTTCTTAAAAATGGTATGAAACAGAAAATGCAGCATATTTTAATGCAGGCTTGTGGTGTAGCAGTAATTTTTATTGGAATTACTGGAACTTTGCAAGGGATGATTACTATGCATAATGGAAAAATAGAAACAAAAGGGACTATGCTTTTAATTTTTTCATTGGTAATAGGGAGCTTTATTGGGCAGATGTTAGATATTGAGAAATGGTTGGATGGTTTGGGTGAAAAAATTAAAAGTGCTGTAAGAGTAAAAGAGGACAATCAGTTTGTAGAAGGATTTGTTAATACATCTCTTATTATCTGTATAGGAGCTATGGCCATAGTTGGTTCTATACAGGATGGACTTAAGGGTGATTACTCAATGTTGATTGCGAAATCTATTTTAGATTTTGTCATAGTTTTAGTTTTTGCTTCTACTCATGGACTTGGTGTTATGTTTTCTGCAATTGCAATTTTTATGTATGAAGGAAGTATTACATTTATTACTGTTTTTATTGGTCCATTTTTAGGAAATACATTAATTGAAAATATGTCTTTTGTAGGATCAGCGTTGATTTTATGTGTTGGTATAAATATTGCATTGGGAAAGAAATTTAATGTAGGAAATATGCTGCCAGCACTTTTAATTCCTGGTATATACGAATTGATTTCGAATTTTATTAAATAAGAAATCTTTTTCGGCTATTTAAATTCTGTGAGGTGAGACCAATATCTTTTAGGCATATAGCGGGTACGGAGTCTAGGATTTTCACGTTCTTTTATATTAACAGATTTATAAAAAGTTTTCCAAAGAGCTTCAAATTCACCATCTGGTGAAGAGAAGATTTTAGAATCTTCCCTCTTAAACTCAGTTATAAGTGCTTTTTGTTTATTATATATTATTGCTAAGTTTCTTTTTAAATCATGAATTATGAAGTTTTGATCGGAAAATCTTTTTGTAAAATGATTAAGTATTAAAGGTAAAATATTATGGTCAGGTTCTATAGAGGCATAAAAACTTAATGGTGCTACTTCCTTAAATCTTACAAATCCAGTGAACATGTGGGCTTCATGAGTAACTTTTCTAGTGTATTTATCAACTAAAATTATAATGTCATTATTTTTAGCTAAGTTAATATTTGTACCATATTTATAGCAAAGTTTAAGATATTTCAAAGCAATAGAGCTGGAATCTAGAATTCCACAAAGATATAAGTAGTACATATTCGTTAAAATTTCAGTATTAAGTTTTTCTACAATACTTTTATAGACTCTATTGAACTTATCATATTCAGTGGTAATATTTAAAACCTCATTAAGAAATGAGGTGGTATAGTCACTTGATTTTGTTATAACACAATCTTCTTTGCAGCTGTAAGCATAAAAAATGGCAGTAAGCAAACCTTCAAAAGTGTTATCGTATATGTATTCTTTCATACTAAAACCTCCTATAATTCACCAGTAATTGAAGTGGATTTATCGTTTAATAAAAGCAATTTACTATTATTTGAAATATCTTTAGGAGCAATTAAATTACTTATATTATTGTCAAAAAAGCTTAGCTGATAAGCACCTTCATGTATTGAATTTAAATCAAATTTTGGAGTAAGAGCTTTTCTAATGTGCATATCATCAAAGGCCACAGATCCATAATATTTACCTTTGCAGGTAATGAAATATTGAGCTCTTTTCATAACTATGCCAAGTTTTTTTAGATCATGAAAATCTAATGAGCTAATTTTGCGAGCACTTATGATTTTGTATGCACCACGTACTCCAATACCAGGTATTCTTATAAGAGTATGATAAGGAGCCCTATTTATTTCTACAGGAAATAGGTGAATATTATTTAAAGCATAAGTTGTTTTAGGATCGAGATTAATATCAAAGTTAGGATTTTTTTCATTTAGCAATTCCTTTGCTTTAAAACCATAAACTCTTAACAGCCAGTCACCTTGATATAGTCTATGTTCTCTAATAGTAGGGGGCGTCTTAATTTCAGGAAGATTTCTGCTATTGTTAACAGGAACATATGCTGAATAGTAAACTCTCCTTAGATCAAATTTACTATATAGATTTTCAGTTAAATTTAGTATATTTAAATCACTTTCTTTTGTGGCGCCAACAATAAGCTGAGTGCTTTGACCACCAGGTACAAATATAGGTGATTTTTTGTATTTCTTGCGTTCATATTTATTTATAACAATATTATTTTTAATATCACCCATAGGCTTTAAAATATCATTTTTATTTTTTTCAGGAGCTAATAATTTAAGCGATTTTGATGAAGGCAATTCTATATTTACACTCATTCTATCCACAAGGGAGCCGGCTTTTTTTATAAGTTCTTCATCAGCGCCAGGAATTGCTTTTAGATGAATATAACCTCTAAAGTTATGTTCATTTCTCAATTTATCAACAACTATTGTAAGGAGTTCCATAGTGAAATTAGCATTTTTTATAATTGAAGAACTTAAGAACAATCCTTCTATATAATTACGTCTGTAAAAATTCATTGTTAAATTAACAACTTCATCAGCAGTAAAAGAAGCTCTCTCAATATCATTAGATCTTCTATTGATACAATAAGAACAATCATATATGCAATAATTTGTTAAAAGTATTTTTAGAAGGGATATACATCGTCCATCTGGAGTAAAGCTGTGGCATATACCACTTCTATCTACAGAACCAATATTGCCTTTTTTTGAACTTCTATTTGAGCCAGAAGATGAACAAGATACATCATATTTAGCAGCAGAAGATAAAATCTTTAACTTTTCATCTATTTCCATACTTCATCACCAATCTTTTCATTTTTATGAATTAAGTATAACTCATTTTACACAAAAGAACAAGTGTTCGTAAATAAAAATTATACTAGAAAATGCAAATATGATGAATTTAAATAAAAAAATATTGACATTTATCAAAAAAGTGGTATTATATTTTTAATAGTATAAATTAAACAAGAAAATGAGTTTTTAATAATAATTAATTAAAAATAATTCTTAAAGGTATGTTTACTATTTATATGAATATAAAAAATAGGTGATTGATAAGGCAACGGTGTCTTAAGGAAGAAAAAACTATAATTTTTTCTTTTTTAGTGGCATCTTTTTTTATTATATAAAACAAGTAAAAGCATTATTTAAGTTCTATTTTTAAAAAAGTATTATGTGTAGAATCATTTCTCTATTATTATCTGTAGGAGGTACGTGTTTATGTTTAAAGATCTAATATATGTTATACCAAAAGAAAAACATTCTGAGGAGGATTTAAGAGATATTTTAATTTCTCATTCTGAAATAAAGTTTGTGTCTCTAATTGGAATAGATTTGTCAGGAAATGATACTGATGAAAGAATTCCTATGAAGGTTTTCTTAGAAGACATTTCTGGTTTTATAAAGGGAGCAATTCAAACAGACGGATCATCAGTTGTTCTTCCAGGAATAGCAACATTAAATAACGCTAAAGTTGATATGATAGCTGATACAGAGGTTAACTGGTTTATAGACTATAATTTTGAGTTTATAGATGAAGAAACTAGCAAGCCAATAGGAACGGTAAGAATTCCTTGTTTCTTAATACATGAAGGTAAGGCTGTAGATTCTAGACACATTTTAAAAGCTGCAACAACTTATGTTAAAGACACATTATTTGATTCATATAAGAAATATCCTGAACTATTAACTGCATATGGAGCTAAATTTGATGATGTATCTGATGTAATAGCTACAGCTGCTACTGAACTTGAATTTTGGGTAAAAACTCCAGAAGACAAAGCTGAAGTTCAAGAACTTTTTACATCTCAAGTACTTCAAGAACAATATTGGACTAGAACTAAAGGTGTTGTAAGATCAGCTTTGGAAGAAACTTTATTATTAATGGAAATGTATGGTTTAGATCCTGAAATGGGGCATAAAGAGGTTGGTGGTGTAAAGGCTCATTTAACTGAAACTGGTGACCTTACTCATGTTATGGAGCAACTTGAAATAGATTGGAAATATGCTGATGCATTACAAGCTGCTGATAATGAACTTTTCGTGAGAACATTAGTAAAAGAAACCTTCAGAAGACATGGACTTGAGGTTACATTTTTAGCTAAGCCAATTGATGGAGTAGCTGGAAGTGGAGAACACACTCACTTAAGTATTGCTTTAAAATTAAAGAACGGCAAAAGATTTAATTTATATGCTTCAACTGATAACAATTTCTTAAGTATATATGGATATGGTTCCTTAATGGGCATATTAAAGAATTATGAAGTTATAAATCCAATTGTATCTGCAACTAACGATTCACTAAGAAGATTAAAGCCTGGATTTGAAGCTCCAATATGTATAGTTACATCCTTAGGACATTCAGTTGATGTTCCTTCAAGAAATAGAACTATATTATTAGGTGCTATTAGAGATATTAACAATCCAATATCAACAAGGTTTGAACTTAGAGCACCAAATCCATTTACAAACACTTATTTAGCAGTAGCAGCGTTGTTTGTTACGTCAATTGATGGCATAAATTATGCTATATCAAATAAGAAAACTGAAGCTGATTTACTTTCTGAGCTTTCAAAGTCTGCTGGAGAAGAAACTGCATATCTTGAAAAAGATAGAGCTTATAGAAGTGAAGAAGATGTATTTGAAGATTACTCTGATGAAGAAAGATCAAGATTATTTGGTAAGGCACCAGCTACAGTTTATGAAAATGTACTAGCATTGGATAAATATCCTGAAAAAGTTAATGTGTTAAAATCTGGTAATGTATTTACAGAGGAAATACTTAACAGTTTCCGTATAGGTGTAGAAAGAAGATGGTTAACTGAAATTGATTCAAGAATAATTTCTAACTACACTTATGAAATTAGAGGTTTTAAGAAACTTCATTGTGTTGATAATGCTCTAGACCTTGATGTAGCTAACTGGCAAAAAGTTAATAATTTAAGACAATATTTGTTAAAAAATAGCTATTCAACAAAGAGCTTATTTACAACTATAAAAGATGCTATAAATGCTGGTGATTATGCAACAGTTTCAGAACTCCAAATTAAAATGGATGATAAGATAGCTGAACTTAGAAGCTTATATAATGAATATAAGAATAACTTATTAGATATCTAATTAAAGATCAAGTGATTCTTAGACTCACGTGGAGATATTAGCAATGGTAGCGATCGGATAAAAAAGGGCATGCCGCATTAAGAATAAATATACAATATATTGTATGTAAATTTCTTAGTGTGACAGCTCTTTTTATATTACATTAATAAGGATTTAACTATAAATAAAATGATTATTCAGTTTATTTCTTATTGATTTCAACAGCATACTTTGCTACTAAGGAAGTACAGTATCCAATTATTTGCTGGCAGTTTTTTTTCCTTTCTCTGCTTTCAAAATCACCATGTGGTGCTGAAAGTTCTTTGCAAATCAATGTTCCATAATAGTTTTGAATTTCATTAATCATATTAGCAAAAGGAGCATAAACATCTTTAAGCTCTTGAGCTCTCTCTGCAGGTGTTTCTTTTTCAAAAGGATTTTTTCTTCCTTTAATAGAACCTAATGATAATACAGCACCTGTTACAGCTCCGCAGGTATTTCGCGTATGTCCCATGCCGCCGCCAAATCCAGAAGCAAGGCAAATGGTATCTGGTGATAAATCTGGTTGATATAAGTCTAAAATACTGCGATAAACACATTCTGAACAGTTTAAACCTTGTCTAAAATAATTTCTAGCAATACTCTCAGCTTCAGTCATAACAGCTTCAATGTCTTTATTTTGTTTTACATCCATGAAAACCCCTCCTTACACTTCTAAGTTTGTAAATTAAATTATTAACTAATTATATCATGAATTGAAGTATTTTGTATTTTTGAAATTCAAACATACCCTTATGATTTTAATATTAAAGATTTTTTGTTTAAATAGGGTTACCCTATGATAAAATATAGATATAGGATGGTGAGACATTTATGGAAAAGAAATTTAATGTAACAGGAATTTGCATACCAAATAAACATTATATGGTAAATACATCAAATAAAATAGATAAAATAGTAAAATTAGTTAAAAATGAAGAGTATTTCATAATAAATAGACCAAGGCAGTATGGGAAGACTACAACACTATTTTTACTTGAAAAAACTTTAAATAAAAATGAAGATTGTTTTGTTATATTCATAAGCTTTGAGGGCATAGGAGACTTAATATTTGAGGATGAAACTAAATTTTCAAAAGGTTTTTTAAATATATTAAAGAGAACTGTTGAATTAGAAGATTTAGAACTTGCAGCTTTTATAGCTAAAGAGAAAAAAACAGTAGAGAATTTAGATGATTTATCAAGCTTTATAACACGATTAGTAAAAAACTTAAATAAAAAAGTTATATTAATGATAGATGAAGTAGATAAAAGTAGTAATAATCAACTATTCTTAAGTTTTTTAGGAATGCTTAGAAATAAATATTTACTTAGGAATATGGGAAAGGATTACACATTTCATAGTGTAATACTGGCGGGAGTGCATGATGTAAAGACTTTAAAAGTTAAGATAAGGCCAGATGAAGAGCACAAATACAACAGTCCTTGGAATATAGCCTCGGATTTTGATGTGGATATGAGCTTTTCATCAAAGGAAATAGTGACAATGCTGGATGAGTATGTAGAAAATAAAGGTGTGAAATTAGATAAAGAATATTTTTCAGAAAGGCTTTATTATTATACTTCAGGTTATCCTTTTTTAGTGAGTAAATTATGCAAGATAATAGATGAAAAGATAATGCAGGAAGACAGATTAGTATGGGACAAAGATTATATGGATTTAGCTGTTAAAGAAATCTTAAGAGAAAGTAATACTAATTTTGACAGTGTTATTAAAAATATTGAAAATAATAGTGAATTAAAGAAGTTAGTAAAGAAAATCATTTTAGATAATGATGAAGTAACTTATATATCTGACAATCCAGTAATAAATATAGGAATAATTTACGGTATTTTTAAAAATGAAAATAATAAAGTAAAAGTTAACAATAGAATATATGAGCAAAGAATTTACAATTATATGAGTTCACTTATAGAAACTTCAGTTAACATAGGTTATTATAATCAAAAAAGCGCCTATATAAAAGAAGATGGTACATTAGATATAAGAAGGATTCTGGTGAAATTTTCTGAATTTATGAAGCATGAGTATTCAGAGAAAAGAGAAGCATTTTTAGAAGCAGATGGAAGATTATTGTTTTTAGCTTTTATAAGTCCTATAATAAATGGAACAGGATTTGCTTTTAAGGAAGTTCAAGGTGGAGAAGAAAAACGTTTTGATATAGTTGTAACTTATAATAAAGAAATGTATATATTAGAACTTAAAAGGTGGAATGGGCAGGAGTATCATCAAAAGGGTTTAGTACAATTAGGAGAATACTTAGAGCAATATGGACTAGATGAAGGGTATCTTTTAATATTTGATTTTAGAAAATTAAATAATGAATTAGGAAAGTTGAAAGAAGCCACTGTAACCATAGGAAATAGGAAAAAGAATATAGTAGAAGCTTATTGCTAATGTAAGATGAGACAAAAGAGGTTTAGGCACTAAAATGCATCTTAAAAGGTAAACAATAAAAAGAAAGTAAATAAGAAAGTGTAATTTGCACTTTCTTATTTTTTTGTAGTAAAGTATTCGTATCAATTTAAAATTACACAAAGCTATGTGCGTTCTCAAGTCTGTGTAATTTACGGTATTTATATATGCATAAGCCATAACAGTGCTTTACTAAATCTTTTTGTAACTTCAGTAAAATGACCTCCATTGTTCCATTCCAGTATTATGTTTTGTGAAGACACAAGCTGTTTTGAGAATATAGAAAAAGTTTTTTCAGTGCAATCTCCAACTTTAGCCATACGTTGATTTCTACTGCGTTCTTCACTTTTTCCAAGAGAAAGGTATACTTTTGCAGTATTGTTTATAGGAGAATTACAACTCATGAATTCAATCCAACCATCATACCATAATGAACCAGATAAACTTCCAACTTTTCCAAAGGTTCCAAATAGGTAAAGGCTGTATAAAGTTGAAAGTCCACCTAATGAATACCCAATCAGTATAGTATGTTCAGGTTCGGTTTTTGTTCTGTAGTGTGCATCTATAAAAGGCTTGATAACATTAGTGAGGTTACTTAGATATTCATATGCACCCCCACTAAAATCTTCACTGTTTTTGCTTAAAGCTGGTGCAGGCCATGGAGAAAAATCATGATTCCAGTTTTTTGATTCAATAGTTACAAGTATAAAAGTGCTGCAGTCTACATCAAAATGATATTCTATAGAATTTATTATTTCTTCCATATTGTTATCTCCATTTATGTATACAACAGGGTAATTAATATCAAGTGCATTGTAGTTAGGTGGAAGATACAGCGAACAGTGATGTTCATTGATATTTAAATTTTGTATAGTTCCTTTCATGTTTTCACTCCTTAGAATAATTTAAATTGATAATTATTAATTTACATCAAATTATGGAGAAGTACAAAATTTTTGGGGTTATGTAGCACAACAAGGCAAATATTTAAGAGTTGTTGCAAAAATTAAAAGTTTTGATTGCTTAGAGGTTTAATTTTGAGTTTATAGGTATGCGAATTTGATATTTTATGAATTGTAACCATAATTTAGAGGAAATATATTTTTTTTGTAGAAATATATATATAATAATTGCATTATAGATATATTTAGGGTAATGGACATAATGTAGACAATGTCTATAACTGGAAGTAAACACAAATAGTGATTGAAAATCAATAATTGTGATATTTCTATAATTAAGTAATAATCTAGATGAGTTTTAGAGTAAAGATGAAAAATGTATTTTTTAAGAGCATTAAACATAACTTTATCATAATTTAAAACGGAGGGAATAATTATAATGAAAATAGCATTTGTTGATATTCAAAATTTTCGTAAATTAAAACAATGCCACATTGATTTTAGTAAAGAAACTACGTTGTTTGTTGGAGCAAATAATAGTGGAAAAACGTCAGCTATGGATGCACTTGGTAAATTTCTAGCAAATAGAAGTTTTGTATTTAATGACATTACGTTATCAAATCATGAAGCAATAAATAGCATTGGCATAGAGTGGGGGAAAAAAGAAGCACTACCTCCAGATACAATTGTTTTATGGGAGAATATTGTCCCAAGGTTAGATATTTGGTTAAATGTTGAAAATAATGAATTGCAATACGTTGCACATATTATACCTACTCTTGATTGGAAAGAGGGCATTTTAGGAGTTAGATTCATACTTCAGCCTAAGGATATAAGTAAATTGTTTGAAGAATATAGAGAGGCATATTTTTCAGCAAGAACAACTGAATCAAAAAATATTACAAATAGGTTAGTATTATGGCCAAAGAATTTATGTGATTTTATTGAAAAAAGATTTGGATCAATATTTGTACTTAAAGCTTATATTTTAGATCCAAGTAAGATTAATAATAATGTTCCACAAAATACAGATTTTCAAATGGAATGTTTTGAACAAAATCCATTGAATGGTTTGATACGTATTGATATGGTAGGAGCACAAAGAGGATTTACAGATCCTGTTTCAGAAGAAAATGGTGAAAAAACAATACATAGTGGTTCTTTATCTACACAACTTAGAGAATATTACGATAAGCATCTTGATCCAGAAAAATCTCCAACTACTGAAGATTTTGAGGTATTGCAGGCAATTGATAGTGCAAAAACAGTTTTTAATCAGAATTTAAAATCGAAATTTAAAACAGCTATAGAAGAATTGGAGGAACTTGGATATCCGGGGGTGAACGATCCTCAAATTACTATAGAAACAAAAGTTAATGCAACTGAAACTCTTAATCATGATTCAGCTGTTAAATATTCATTAGGAAGTGATTATGATAATGATTTAAAACTACCTGAAAAATACAATGGATTAGGATATCAAAATTTAGTTTCAATGGTTTTTCTTTTAATGCGGTTTAGAGATGATTGGATGCAGGTAGGAAAAGCAAAAAAAATGCATCGATTGCAAGAAAACAAAATACCACCACTACATTTAGTATTACTTGAAGAACCAGAGGCGCATTTGCATGTTCAAGTTCAACAGGTTTTTATAAAAAAGGCATATAATGTTTTAAGGAATAATTCATTCCTTAAAACACATCAAGATTTTTCAACACAACTTGTGATAAGTTCTCATTCAAGTAATATTACCCATGAAATGAATTTTTCTGATTTAAGGTATTTTAAAAGATTACAAGCTACAAAAAATTGTAAAGTTCCAACATCAGAGGTTGTTAACCTTACCGATGTATTTGGACAAGATAATAGAACAAATAGGTTTGTTACTAGATATTTAAAATCTACTCATTGCGATTTATTTTTTGCAGATGCACTAATATTAGTTGAAGGTTCTGCTGAAAGTATGCTGATTCCTCATTTTATAAAAAAGAAATACCAAGAACTTAACCAGAGATATATTAGTATATTAGAGATTAATGGAAGGCATTCTCACAGATTAAAGCCGTTAATTGAAAAGTTATGTTTGTTAACACTTGTGATTACAGACTTAGATCCAGCTGATGGAGATGGGTATCACAAAGCTCAATGTCCAGAAAGAAATAAAAAATTAATTTCTGGAAATTACGCAATAACATCTTGGTTACTAAATGAAAAATCATTGGATAGCTTACTTGATTTGCCTGCAGATAAAAAAATGGTAAATTTCAAATATCCGCATAATTACTCAATAGGTATAGCATATCAAACACCACAGAAAATATTATTTGATTCAAAGGAAGTCGAAGCACTATCAAGTACATTTGAAGATTCTTTGATATATGCTAATTTAGAATTATTTAAAAATCATAATGGGGATGGAATTTTTCAAATAGCTAATAGCGTAATTAGTAATTCTAAAACTTTTGATGAGCTTCATTTAGAATTATATTCAAAATTAAGGGAAGCTAGCTCAGACAAGGCAGGTTTTGCACTTGACTTAATATATTCTATTGAACCTGAAGAATTAAATGTACCGCCATATATTGATGATGGATTAGATTGGTTACAGAAGCAACTAAGACATGGAGTTGATAATTATAAGGAGGTATAATTATGGAGGAAAAAGAATTTGTAATTGATGATCATATTGATGATCATGTTGACGAAGAAATTAAAAAATGTTTTGATAAAAAAAATAAGAAGAGTTTTTTTACTTTTGCAGGTGCTGGTTCAGGAAAAACGAAAAGTCTCATAAATGCATTAACTTATATTAAAGATACGTATGGTTATGAACTTTTAACATATTCAAGACAAGTTGCTGTTATTACATATACAAATGCTGCGTGTGACGAAATATTGGATCGTATAAACTTTAGTCCATTATTTGCAGTTTCAACTATTCATAGTTTTTTATGGGAACTTATAAAAAATCAGCAACGCGACATAAAAAATTGGATAAAGAATAATACTGAAGAAGAAATTTTAGAATTGGAAAAACAACAATCAAGAGGGCGAGCTGGTGCTGCTTACGATAATAGAACTAAAAAAATAAAATCTAAAAAGGAACGTTTATTAAAAATTGAAACGGTAAGAAAATTTTCATATAATCCTAATGGAAATAATTTTAGATATGACTATCTTAGCCATGCTGAAGTAATTAAAATGGGATCAGAATTTATTGCTAAAAGTGATACTATGCAAAACATCTTAATTAATAAATATCCCATTCTTCTTATTGATGAAAGTCAAGATACAAAAAAAGAATTAGTAGATGCATTACTTTTTCTTTATGAAAAGCATAAATCAAAAATAGTAATTGGTATGTTTGGAGATACCATGCAAAAAGTTTATACAGATGGAAAAGAAGATTTGACATTATGTATTCCAGATGATTGGGTTAAACCTGTTAAAGTAATGAATCATAGAAGTTCCAATAGAATAGTTAAATTGGCGAATGAAATAAGAAAAAGTTTTGATGATAAAATACAAAGACCACGTTCAAATGCCAATGAAGGAAAGGTTCACTTATTTATTGCGGACAGTAATAGTGATAAATCTAAAATAGAAAATTTAGTTGCAGATTCTATGTATAAACTTACAGATGATGATAAATGGTTAGTAGCAACTGAATGTAAAACTTTAATACTTGAGCATCATATGGCAGGAAGTAGATTGAAATTTTTGGAATTATTCAAGCCGTTGTATTCAGTAGATTCTCTAAAAACAGGCATTCTTGACGGAACACTTCCTGAGATACAATTACTTACTAATAAAGTTTTGCCGTTAATCTTGGCTTGTAAAAGAGATGATAAATTTCAGGTTGCCAAAATGATTAAGCAATATTCTCCACTTGTTAATAAAAAAGCTTTTGGTGAAGCGACTAAGAAACCTTTATTATGCCTAAACAGAGCATATCAATCAGTAAAGAAGTTATGTAAATTATGGAATTATGGAAAGATTCCTACATGTTTAGAGGTTATTGAGAATATAGAGAGTACTGGTCTATTTGAAATTCCCAATAGACTACAAGGTATAGTTGATATAAAAAGTAATGAAAATATAGATGAAATTACGAACTCCTTAATAAAATCATTTTCTACACCTTTTAGCCAAATAGAAGCATATTCGGCATACATTAATAATGAAACATCATTTGCAACACACCAAGGTGTTAAAGGGCTTGAATTTACACGTGTAGTAGTAATTGTTGATGATGATGAAGCACAAGGTTTTCTATTTAGTTATGAAAAATTATTTGGTGCTAAAGAAAAATCAAAGACAGATATTAAAAATGAAAATGAAGGAAAGGATACTAGTATTGCAAGAACAAAAAGATTATTTTATGTTGCATGCACACGCGCAAAACAAAGCTTAGCAATTATAGCATATACGCATGATTGTAATGCTGTTAAACAAAGTGTAATTGAAAACAATTGGTTCTTAGAAAAGGAAATTACTATTTTCTGAAAATAATAAGTTATATTAGGATACTACATATTGAACTTCAATTATAACCAAATAATTAAAATTGTTTTTTAAGAATTTTCACATAAATTATAAGTAAAAATTAAAATACCTAAAATAACAATAGTTCTTTAACAACTTTTATATACTAACTATACAATTTTATACAGATTGAAACAAAGTTAAATTGGGATTATTGTAGAACATGAAATATTTATAGTGAATTAAAAGGGAAATGCTATTTAGAGAGTTTATAATTAATACAAGATTGAACTTAATAATATTAGATTCTAGTGATGTCTATAATTATACTAGCATGTTTAGGCTAATAACAAGAGTGCGACAAGAAGCGGCTTCTTCTTGAAAGATTAGTGCAGACTTTAGTATGATGTTCCAGTAGTATGGATATTTCCATCCAAAACTGCGTCGAGGGTAACCTTGAGGTGGGTTGCATATAAGTTATTTGTACAATATAAATCTTGAGAAAATTCTGGGGTGAACTTGATTTCTATAGAAAAATTAATCTAGAGATTTCAACATATTTAGAGTTTTCGAGAGTACTATAATAATTTGTAGAGGTGATTTTATGGTTTATAGAAAAAGTATTTTATAGGAGTGTAAAGCCATTTATGATTTAATATGTGACATGGGAAATAAGAAACTTTCATTTGATAAGTTAAAAAAAATCTATCATAATCAAGTTAATGATTCCCATTATTATTGCCTTGTGTGCGAAAAAGATAGCAAAGTCTTTATGTTAAGATTTTGCTATCTTTTTCTTATGACAATAATTCAAATTGAGTGATTTCCGCTTAAGCCAAATAAACTTAAGATGAAATTAAGATCATTTTAAATCCACCTTAAACTCATACATATACAATCTAACTGTAGTCAAATTTAGAAGACTAAAGGATTGATAATCCTTTAGCACAATATGAGGAATACAGGAGGAAATTTCTATGAATATAATGGAAGTTAGAGATGTAAAAAAAGAGTATGGTTCAAAAAATGGGGGAAGTAAATCAAATGCACTAAATGGAGTGAGTTTTTCTGTTCAAAAGGGTGAATTTCTTGGAATTATGGGGCCTTCAGGAGCAGGTAAGTCCACATTATTAAATGTAATATCCACCATTGATAGTCCAACCTCAGGAACAATTACACTGGGAGAAAAAAGTTTTTTAAATCTTAATGAAGATGAATTATCAATGTTTAGGAGAAAACAGCTTGGATTTATTTTTCAAGACTACAATCTTCTTGATACTTTAACCTTAAAAGAGAATATTATTTTACCACTTTCTTTATCTAAGGTAGATGTGGCAGCCATGGAAGAAAAATTAAAAAAAATTAGTGGAATCTTGAATATTGGAAACATATTAGGAAAATATCCATATGAAGTTTCAGGAGGTCAGAAACAAAGAGCAGCAGCTGCAAGAGCTATAATAACAGATCCAGAAATAGTCTTTGCAGATGAGCCTACAGGAGCACTGGATTCAAAATCTTCAACAGAGCTTTTAAACAACCTTTCTTTATTAAATAAGGATAATGAATCAACAATTGTTATGGTAACTCATGATGCATTTGCAGCAAGCTATTGTGAAAGAATTATATTTATAAAGGATGGAATACTCGATACTGAGATTGAGAAAACAGGCAGTAGAAAAGATTTCTATAATAAAATACTAAGCACTCTTGCTAAAGTAGGAGGTACTGAAAGTGACACTATTTAATCTTGGAATAAACAATGTTAAACACAATTTTAAAAATTATGTTTCTTATTTTATAAGTACATTAACCTCAATTTTTATTCTTATGATATTTTATTCTATATATTATAGTAGACAAATACATTCATTTAGTTCAGATAGGGTTAAGGTTGGTGCTATTTTTAAAGCTGCAGCTTTTGTAGTTATAATATTTTCAGCCATTTTCATAGGTTATGCTAATAGCTTTTTTATAAAAAATAAAAAGAAAGAAGTTGCTATTTATTCACTGCTTGGTATGAAGAAGAAGGAAATAGGCACATTGATGTTCTTTGAAAATATCTTTCTTGGGATATTAGCCTTAATTGTTGGTGTACCTTTAGGTGCATTTACCTCCAGGTTCTTCTTAAAAATGCTTAATGCATGTATGAAATCAAACAAGCCTATACAGTATACCTTTGATATTAGATCTATATTAATGACGATTTTTGTTTTTATGATTATATTTTTGTTAAATTCCATAAAAGCTTACGGAATAATATATAAGTTCAGGCTTATAGATCTTATACATGCGGCTAAAGAAGGAGAGAAGAAACCCAAATTTTCTAAGCTTCTAGCATTATTATCATTAATAATGATAATTAGCGGATATGTTGGTGTATTAAAAATGAATTTGGAGTCTGGAGGAGCCCAAATGCTGTACAAAGGTCTCCTTATAACGCTGCTTGTTATTGCAGGAACTTATATATTGTTCAACAATTTCATAATTTATATCTTTAAGTTATTTGAAAAAAATAAAAAAGCTTATTATAAAGGAGAAAATCTAATAGGAGTATCTCAAATAATCTACAGAATTAAAGGAAATTCTAATCTTCTGGCAACTATAGCGGTTGTATCTGCTGTTGCTATTACCGCATTAAGTTTTACATTTAGTCTTAATTTGACCCTTGATAAAGTTGCACCAAGTGGATGTCCTTTTTCAATAATGTATCAAAGTGGCAGCCAAGGATTAAATAAAAAAGTTGAAGCTGCTATTAATAATCATAAAGAGGTTAAAACAACTTATAAAACAGATATTGTAATGATAAATGGAAGTGGGCTCGCACAAAAATATAAGGGTCCCTTTGAGAAAGATTTAAAGGCTCCTTTTGATATGTTTATAATGTCTGCATCTGAATACGAAGATATTGTAAATAATTCAGGTTTTAATGATGGTACAGATATTGTGGATAGAGCTAAGAATATTAAAATTAATAAAGAAAATCAATGCTTTTTCATTGAAGTAAGTAATTCACTTGAGGCAAGAGGAAGGCTTGCAGGTGATGAACTTAATGCAACTATTGGAGGGAAAGCCTATAAACTTGATATCTCTGACTCAAGTAAGAAATGTGTTTTAGGAGTTAAACTTCAAAAAACAACTATAGTAGTACCAGATATATTTTTTAATAAACTTTTAAATGATAATAGAAATAATACAACTATTATAAGAGCATATAATTTTGATAATGTATTAAAAAGTGGAAGCGTTGTTGGAGAGATTTCTCAAATGATGCCAAAGGGCAAAATTTTTTCTTCTTACTATGACATGTACACTGAGGTTCATACTTTGTATGGAAGCTATGTGTTTATAGGTGCATTCCTAGGCATTCTCTTTGTTATTTCTACTGGAAGCATAATGTATTATAAGCAATTAACAGAAGCCTATGAAGATAAAAATAGGTACTCTGTACTTTCAAAAATAGGTTTGACTAAAAAAGAGACTTTAAGAATTATATCAAAGCAATTGGGATTTATTTTTGTAATGCCACTTCTATTTGGTATTCTTCATAGTATATTTCCACTTATGGCCTATATGAAATATCTCTGTGGCTTTTCAGTATCACAGATGGAATGGATGGGTATGACAATGGGAGTATATGTAGTAATTTATTTATGTTTTTATCTTCTTTCTATTAAATCTTATATGAAGATTATAAACAAAAGTACAGTATGTTAATGATATGTAAGAAAACCTCACATATAAAGAGGTATCACTCTTTAAATAATGGTTATCGAGTTAGGATATGGGATTATATTTAGATTTATATGTATTAACGTTGTTAGCAATGGGAGAATATATAGATAGGGATAATATAAAGAAAATTATAGAAAATCTAAAGTTTATTTTGTATAATTAATTTAAAAGGAGATGAAACTTTGTCAGCAAAAGGAATAACATATCAAGCAAAGGATGTACTTTTTAAGACTTTAAGTGAAATGTTTAAAGATAAGGCATTAATTATGTATGGATTGGATTATCCTAAGATAGTTGAAATGCTTCCAAATGAATTTCCAGAAGTAAAAGCAGATGAACGTAGGGCTGACAGTGTATTCTTATTGGAAGATGGTTCAATACTTTTGCTTGAGTATGAAAGCAATAATAGAATAACAGAGAACATGTATAAATATATTGACTATGTTTTGAGAATTTCAAGAAAGTATTATGAGGAAGACAAAAGTACTAAAAAAGTAAATGTTGCAGTGATATATGCAAGTAATATTGAAAAAGCAGAAGACATCTTTAATATAGGAAGTGTTGGAATAAATGTAAAGTCTGTGTTTATGAAAAATTATGATGGAGATATTATATATAAAGATGTTGAAGGTAAGATTAAAGAAGGCAAAATTTTAGAAGATATTGATCTTATGAATTTAATATTACTTCCACTAATGAGAAGCAAAAAGGATAAGCATGAAATTATTAAGGATACCATAGAATTAGCTAAAGAAGTAAATGACGAAAAAAATCAGTATTTCATTATAGCAGGAGTTTTAACTTCTACAGATAAGTTTATTGATGAAGAATATGCTAATGTGGTAAGGAGTTGGTTAAAAATGACTAAGGTAGAAAAAATATTTGAAAAAGAAAAAGAAGAGGCTATTAAAGAAACTAGGGATCAAGCTGAAAAGGGTAAAGCAATAGAAATAGCTAAAAACATGTTGCTGGACAATGAGAAGATAGAAAAAATAGTAAGATATACAAAGCTTAGCATAGAAGAAATTAATAAGTTAAAAGAGGTCATAGGTCTATAAATATATTTTAGCAAAGTTAAAAAGCTCAAGTCTCAGTAAATTTGAGACCTGAGCTTTTTATTTGATAACTACTTAATTTAATGCTGGTGATTTTTAGGTAAAACAAGCTATAACAACTATGTTTGTAAAATAATTAAATAATAAAGAGGTGCTTTAGAGTGAATTTAGTTAACAATGCAGATAAAAAAATACTACTTATAGATGATGAAGAAGATATAACAGATTTAATAGAAGATATTTTGTTAAAGGAAGGATTTAAGAATATCAAAAAAGCTCACTGTGGTTTAGATGGCATAAAAATATGTGAGGATGAAAAGCCTGATATAATAGTGCTGGATATAATGCTTCCAGATATTGATGGTATAGAAGTATGTAAAAGGATAAGGCAATTTTCTTACTGCCCCATTTTATTTTTATCAGCAAAAAATAGCGATGTTGATAAAATTGTTGGATTGAGTATGGGAGGGGATGATTATATTACTAAACCTTTTAGTCCAAAGGAAATTGCTTTTCGTATTAAGGCACAATTTAGGAGACAGCAGTATGATGGTATAAAGGAAAAGGAAGTCAGTGGTAATAAAAATGAGAATATAAATATTGGCAATATTTATATTGATAAGTTGCACAGCCAGGTATATAAAGAGGAAATAGAAGTAAAGCTTACAGCAAAAGAATACAAGCTTCTTTTATATTTAGCAGAAAACTCAAATAAAATAGTTAATAAGGAAAGATTATGTGAAGTAGTGTGGGGAGAGGATTATATCGGATATGATAATACAATTTCTGTTCACATAAGACATTTAAGAGAAAAGCTTGAGAAGAATCCTTCTAAACCAGAAATTATAGTTACTGTAATAGGACTTGGATACAAGCTTGTAAAAAGGAAGGAATAGAATGAAAAAATCAGAATATAAAATAATATTTAACTTATATTTTAAATTTTTTATTGGTCTTCTTATTTTAATTTCAATTTTTATGGGAATAGTATTGTATATATTAAATGTAAGTATTAGTAGTGAAAATAGTTATGCTAATTGGAGCAGCTGGCCTGGATATTTCACATCAAATTTTTATAAAAAAATTAGCTTTGAAGAAGGAAAACCAAAGCTTACGGATTCAGCAGTAAGCCAATTGAAGGAATACAAGCTTTCTTTTCAAATTGTTGATAAAAATGGAGATACAGCATTAGAATATAATGAACCTAAAGGAGCTTTAAAACACTATTCTCCAATAGATATAGTTCAATTGTACAAAAATGGATATAGTGCAGGAGATTATACTATGTTTGTTGGAAGTGTTAATAACAGAGGAGAAAAATGGACGTATATTATAGGTTTCCCTGCGAAAATATCAAAAATTACTATGTATGTGAATTATGATAAGTTTGCCAAGATTAAATTTATTATATTAAGTTTATTTATATTGCTCATAATTCTTGTTGCAGTTTATGGTATATGGATGAATCGTACATTATCTAATATAACAACGGCTATAAAAAGACTTGCTTCAAATGATTATATTCCTATAAAGGAAGAAGGAATGTATAAGGATTTGTTTTACAGTCTTAATCTTTTAGATAATAAACTTAAAGCTAGTGAAGAAGAGAGAAGACGAAATCAAACTTTAAGAGAAGAATGGATAGCTAATATTTCCCACGATTTAAAAACTCCATTGTCACCAATAAAAGGTTATGCGGAAATATTAACTGATGCTAAATATGATGTTAGTCTTTTAGATGTAAAAAAGTATGGAGAAGTAATACTTAGAAATGCAGAAAATGTAGAGGATATAGTTGAAAATTTGAATTTTACATATCAATTAAAAAATGGAATGCTTCCTATAAATCGCAGCGAGGAAAATTTAGTACGTTTGTTAAAGGAAGTAATTATAAACATATTGAACCACCCTAAATATGAAGAAAGAAATGTTATCTTTAATTGTATAGAAGATAGGATAAACTTTAATTTTGATAATACACTTTTGAGAAGAGCTTTTACTAATCTTTTATATAATTCAGTAATTCATAATGATGCAGATACTATAATAAAAGTTTCTGTAAGACAAGAGGACAAAATATATATAACCATAGAGGATAATGGAAAGGGTATGTCAGAAGAAGAAGTTAAAAAGCTTTTTGAAAGATATTATAGGGGTACAAAAAGTTCGATAAGTGTTAAAGGTTCAGGCCTTGGAATGGCAATTGCAAAGCAAATAATAGAAGCACATAATGGGAAAGTTAATGTGAAAAGTAAGTTAAATGTTGGTACAAGTATATATATAGAATTTATCAATTAATATTTTAAAGTGAAAATTAGTATAAAAATAAATGATCTGACGAAAACTGCACAAAAAGCGAATAATACCTTGAAATATATTGTAAAAAGGCGTAAACTGGAAATTAATAATATATACTTACATATTTAAATAATTTTGGAATGGAAAGTTTTTTATATAACTATATTAGCAAACTATTTTGCATGCTAAATTTTGAAGAGTATATTATAAAATAGAAGGGAAGTGTTAAAATGCAATTTTTTAAAAATTTAAGTATAAAGAAAAAAATCATATCAGTATTTTCTATAGTTTGTATCTTTATGATTTTAATAGCAGCACAAAGTATATCAAAGATAAATGATGGGTCTAGAAATGGAATTATAATTATTACAGTGGCAGCACTTTTAATTATAATTTTTATGGCGTACATATTAATTCAGAGTATTATGAAACCATTAAACAAGATTAAATTATTTAGTGAAAAACTTTCCAATTGTGACTTTACATATGAGATTAAGAACATAAGAAGTGATGAATTTGGACAAACAGAAGCATCATTAATAAAAGCACAAAATAATATTAGAGAACTTATAAATACTATTATAGAAAATTGGCAGGGGATAAGTACATCTTCTGGGGAACTATCACATTTAGTTGAGAAAATAACATCTAAAATAGAAAATATAGATCACTCAACAATGGAAGTAAATAAAGATGTTCAAGAAGAAAGTGCCACATCAGAAGAAATAACAGCATCTGTTGAAGAAGTTAACTCAAGTATGGAAGAACTATCTTCAAAAGCTATGAATGGTAGCAGTAATGCTTCTCAAATTAAAGAAAGAGCAAAAGAAGCTCAATTAAATAGTAAAAAAATATTGGAAGAAGCTCATGCTGTTTATGATGAAAAAGAAGAAAATATAATAAAGGCTATAGAAGATGGAAAAGTGGTAGATGAAATAAAAGCTATGGCAGATGGAATTGCAGCAATTGCATCACAAACTAATCTACTTGCGCTAAATGCAGCTATTGAGGCTGCAAGGGCAGGAGAAGCAGGGAAAGGGTTTGCAGTAGTTGCAGAGGAAGTAAAAAGTCTTGCAGAACAATCATCAGAAACTGTAAATTCTATTCAAAGTACCATAGCAAAGGTAGAAAATGCTTTTGAAAATTTGTCAAAGAGTGGTAATGAATTACTTCAATTTGTTATAAATCAGATTAGACCTACATTGCATGAATATCAAGATTTAGCAAAACAATATGATGAAGATGGTAAATTTGTGAGTTCCATGTCCGAAGAAATTGCATCTATGTCCGAAGAAGTGGAAGCTACAGTAAATCAAATTAGTACAGCAGTACAAGTCTTTGCAGAAAATTCTCAGCTTTCTGCAGAGCGTACTGGAGATATTAAAGGTAGTATTGATGAAACCACAAAATCTATGGAGCAAGTGGTACAAATATCGAAAAATCAAGCAGAACTTATACAAAAAATTGATAAATTGGTACAAAAGTTTAAGATATAAGAAGGATATTTAAGAAAAAGTAGAAATGCCCTCATGTCATAAATGTGATGTGAGGGTATTTCTACTCTTTTCAAATTACTTCAGAATGGATAGGTTTATTTTATCCGATTATACATTTGATACCTTGTTCTTCTACTACCTTTTTTAATTGTTCTAATTTATCAGCTTCAGGGGATTTTGTGTCCTTTAATTTATATTCTTTACCCAATTTATCATATTTGCTCTGTCCAAGGTTGTGGTAAGGTAATATATTTATTCTACTTATCCCGTTATCGTATGCAAATTTTGATGTGTCTTTAATATTTAAAATATCATCATTACATCCTGGAATTAAAGGGATTCTTATTAAAATATTTTTGCTTTTCTGAGCTAAACTACAAATGTTACTTAATATTATTTTATTGGATACCCCTGTATATTCTTTGTGTTTTGAATTATCCATTTGTTTAATATCACATAAGAACAAATCTACAAAAGGTATAAAAGGTTCAATAACTTCAAAAGGTGCATAAAGTGTAGTCTCTATTGCCGTATTTATATATTCTTCTTTACATGCTTTCAATATTTCTAAAGCGAATTCATGTTGATATAAAGGCTCTCCACCAGATAACGTAACGCCACCATTTTTTCTAAAATATGAAATGTCGCGGTTTATATATTTCATTACATCTTCGACCGTCTTTAAATTTCCCCAGGTAACTAATCCTTTATTCGGGCATGCATCAACGCAATCAAATGTCAAACATTTTCTACATTTTTCTTTATTTATCTTAATATAATCTTCATTTGACGTTAATTCAGTAATTTCTTCTATAGCTTTATTTTTACAAGCTATTACACAAGACATACAGTGCTGACACTTATCCACGTGGTAACCAACTTCCGGTAGGGCATCTTGACCCTCAGGGTTTGAGCACCACCAACATTTCAGTGGACATCCTTTTAAGAATACAATAGTTCTAATGCCTGGTCCATCATGAACTGAAAAACTTTGAATATCGAAGACTGTTCCTGTTTTATTTGTTATTTTAATTCCCTCCTTTATAAATATGGGATGGTGTATGTATATTCCATCCCATATTTATATTATTATACTGATGTTCCGTATTCTGTTCTGGCGATAATCTCATCTTGAATTGGTTTGCCAAGTTCAACCCAATATGCACTAAAGCCAGCAACACGTACAATTAAGTCACGGTAGTTTTCAGGATGTGCCTGTGCGTCTCTAAGCATTTTGGAGTCCACTATATTGAATTGAATATGGTAACCACCATTGCTAAAATAGCCTCTAATTAGGTCTACAAGGTGATGAGATCCTTCAGTGCCTTTAACAGCATTAGGATGAAATTTCATATTCAACTGTACGCTACGCATATCAGTACAATCCAGTTTAGCCCCAGAATTTAATAGAGCTATGGGACCATTAACGTCAGTTCCTGGAGTTGCCGAAAGGATGCCGTCGGTTAATGTTACACCTGCTAATCTTCCATCAGGTGTTGCTCCACATACACGACCAAATGGGCCATGTGATGATATGGATAATGCTGCCGGAACCCAATGATAGCCCAAATAAGTGGTTTGTTTTGAAACTACATCTTTATAATGCTGCCACAAATCTACAAAAATACTATCAACATAATCATCATCATTACCAAACTTTGGTGCATCAAGACATAGTTTATGAATCTTAGCCCATTTCATATCAATTCGTTTTTGTTCAAGCATGGAGGTGCGATTATCTGATTTCTCATAACCGAAGTTTTCTTTCAAAGATTGTTTTAATTCATCCATAGTAAATAAATTTTCTTCAAATACGCACTTTTTTATAGCAGCAAAACTGTTTGCTACATTAACCATTCCTGAATTCAATAAGGTTACTGACTTATTATAGCGGCATCCATTTTCGTCCATAGGCCTACCAGTCTTAATACAATCCTTCATTAACACCGAAGAAAATACTAGAGGATTTATTTCACGACGCATTTGTACCGTATAGTTCCATGAATCCATGTAAAATTTAAGATATTTTGATTCAACTTTGCACCATGCATCCCACAGCTTTTCATAACTGTCTATTTCTCCTAGAGGATCATAGCATCTTACATTTGTTCTTGGATCAACACCATCATTAAGAACTATTTCAAGAATCTTTGGTTCATTAAAGAATGCTGGATGTGTGATACCATGTGAAGTTCCCTGTGTTCCGATTTCAACACATCCTGCAATAGCTACATCTCTTGCATCCTCTAAAGTAATATCCTCTTCACTTTCATCTATTAATAAATGTTGAATGCTAACATCGTTATTGAAGAATGCTGGATATCCACCGCCACTCTTACAGCATTCTGCAGCTTTCATCATCAACTTATTGCTGGTCTTTGAACTTACCTGGACTCCAAGGGTTGGCTGTATTGTCTGCATATTAATGCCGGCTTGTAAAATATCAAATTCTAGGTCATTTTCTGCTGGCAGCCCATTTTTGTTTACACCACCAACTACCAAATGTTGGTATGCATTTCCAGAAGCCATTGCAGACCATGCACGTGGTGCAATGTACTCATTTCCTGAGAACTTGATACGTATCTGTTCCATTGCCTCAATAACTTGTGCACGTGTTAACTTTCCTTTTTCAAGATCTTTTTTATAATAAGGGTACAACAATTGTCCCCATCTTCCTGGTGAAAGACCAACTACAGAACAATCTTGTCCTACAGCAATATGGCCTATCCATGCAGATTGAAGTGCCTCCATGAAATTACGTGCAGGTTTTGCAGGAACCCATTCAAGCATTTCTGCTATATTTAATAATTCTTTTTTACGTGTTATGTCTGTTTCAGTATCTGCATCTTCGCGAGCTTTTTTTGCATAGTTCTTTGCCCAATTTATTACTGCTTCACAGGAGATAATTGAAGCTCTCCAGAATAAGATTTTTTCTGCAACATCATAGGTAGTAGGTAAAGTATTGGCAATATGTTCCTTACATTCATTGATAACATCCTCAAGACCGCGTTCTACGATTATATCATAAGCAGGTACCCATCTGCCTTCCATTATGGAAACAACACTCAAAGGCCACATATTTACTTTATAGCCATTATTAAAGGTTTCTGCATCAGGCATATTTTCGTTAATAAATTTTTCAGCTGATTCATCAATACATTTGCCTTTCCAATAATTGCAAGCATCCAAAAGTGGTTGAACATCCTCATCTTTGATTGCATAAATTCCACACTGCTTTAAACCTTTTATTTCAACATGTTTACGTCCGCCGCCCATTCCTATATCATATATTTTTTTGTCTTCTAAAGATTCGGCGTGACTTAACATAATTGGATAGAATTGCTGACTGTACTGAAGATGAACTGGTGCTCCACGTGTGTAACGGGTTTTCTGCATTACAATTAATTCATCAGGTAGAATTGATGGAGTAACATTTTTTAGTGCATAAGCATAAGCTTTAGCATGACGTATTAATACAGGCTGACCATCACATTCACGCCATTTTTTTGTAAATAAAATTGAAAATTCTGGGTCCAGCATAAGTCTTGCATCTAAATAACGTTGTTTGATTTTTTTATTTCTTTCAGTTGAAGGTTGTCCTTTAACTTCACGATCAATAAATCCAGATTCTTCTTTTTCTTCTGTAGTTGGTGGCCATGTAGGTGTTTGATTCTTTTTAAATTCCATAGAGCATTCCTCCTCGATTAAAATATTTTATATTTTGTTGGTGCCCACACATAGTGAACATAGGTGATATTTCTTAATATCTTGATTTAAAAGAGCATTCTGAAGTTCTTTTATTTTACTGGACTTCCACACATTATCGATACCATCTTTAATGTGACCTAGTGGCATATCACAATCAATGTCATAACAACATGGAGTGATACTCCCATCCCAAAGAACATTAAGTTTAGTAAATGGTTCTACACATAACGGTTGCAGTTTTGATACACTGGTTATAGGCTGTTTACTGTATAAGGTAATATTACCGTTCTCATCATAAAATTTTGGATCTCGTTCGCGACTTAGAGGAATAAATCCAATATGATCTACAAAAGGACGGATGGGCTCAAGAAATTTTTGTGCACGTTCCAGCGATGGCTGATTCCATTTTGGAATAATAGAAGATATCATAATCCATATCTTTCTATGTAAATTCATTTCCTCACGTTCTTTATATAGAGCCTCCAATCCTTTGCAAATATCCATTAAGCGGGCTCCTTGTCTAACAGCTTCATATGACATTTCATTTATACCATCAATAGAGATTCCTATTACTGAAGGTTTCGCTGACAACAATTTTTGGCGAACCTCTTTATTTATAAGGGATATGCCATTAGTTTGGATTCCAACAGTACAACCAGCCCGTTTTCCACTTTCTATTAATTTATCTAGTTGATTGTGAATCAAAGGTTCACCCATAAAAAAGAGTTTAATGGAACCTTTTTTTATGATGGGGAAAGTAGTACCAAAAATTAAATGCTGTACTTGCTTAATAATTACTCTATTCTTCCATCCGTTAAGCATTTCATCGAAAACCGCTGTATCCATAAATCCCACCTTGCGGGTCATCTTACTGCGAGGGCACATAGTGCAGTTTAAGTTACAGGCATTAGTTGGCTCTACTTGAAGAGTTAATGGTGAATCAGGAATTAATGCTACTATTGGATGATTGTATGAGTTTATATGTATCCATCTTTTTAAAATATTTTCAGCACTATGTTCTAGATTCCTTTCTCCAAGTTTATGTGCGTAAAGTTTTACTTCTTTAACCATTTGAATTGTATTTGCTCCAAGCACATCACCACCGTGAAGTGTAAGCTCTGTAATTTGTACTGTCTGTAATATTACCTGATTTGCAAATAGTCTATGAAGTTTGTCTGCCTTATTTGTACTTAATGATTGGGTAATTAAATTTTGCAAATGCTTTAATCCCTTAGTTTTATCACCTTTTGCAATATGAGCCATTGCTAGACAATAGCGAACTTTGATATCATCTGGATGTTCAATTAAAATAGTTGAAGTAAGGCTTATGATACTTTCATATTTTTCTTCACTATTTAGCTGAGATAATGCTTTCATCATATCGTCTTTCATTCTTTTGTCTCCTTTATAATTTACAACCGTTATTTGGATGAATTTAACTAATGGATACCTTTTGTATTAGAAATAGGTTCATAGCAATTTAAGCAAATCCTAGTTATCTATTTTATTGAAACAAGGTTGCAGAAATGATAAGCATTATATAGTAATATAATGCTATTTGAACCCATAATATATTTATTCTACATAATATGATATAATCCTCTATAAAAAGAAGTATTTTTAATAAGTGTAATATTTTTCATAATAAACATACTCAACTATGTAAGAAATTAAGTAATAATTCTATAAAGAAATAATATGAAATTGAAAATATAAAGTTTTTAGCTTATTAAATTTATAATTATATTTATAGTATAATGGTACTGGAAGGAAGTGATATTACATGAGAGTTTTAGTTGTAATTCCATTAAGTGAAGATGAAAAACAAAAGCTTAAATCAAAGATGCCAGAAGCGGAGTATATTTTTATATCAGCTAAAGAAATTAGTGATGAAATTGTAAAAAGTGCTGATATAATTATTGGAAATGTTCCTCCAGAATACATAAAGGGAAGTAAGAAGCTTAAATGGCTTCAGTTAAACAGTGCAGGCACTGATGGATATTGCGAAGCTGGTGTAATTACTGAAGGAGCGTATCTTACAAATGCATCAGGTGCTTATGGTCTTGCAATATCTGAACATATGCTTGGTATGTTGTTTGAAATTAAAAAGAAGTTGAATTTATATTATATGAATCAGAAAAAACATATATGGAAGGATGAAGGAAATGTTACTTCAATAGAAGGAAGTACAACATTAGTTGTAGGTCTTGGTGACATTGGAGGAGATTTTGCTAGAAAAATGAAGGCACTTGGAAGTTATACCATAGGAGTAAAGAGAACCAAAGGAGAAAAACCAGAATATATTGATGAATTATATACAATGGAAGCTTTGGATGAACTTTTGCCTAAAGCAGATGTAGTGGCTTTAAGTCTTCCTGGGACAAAGGATACTCACCATTTGTTTAATAAGGATAAATTTAATTTAATGAGAAAAGATGCAATCATTCTTAATGTGGGAAGAGGAAGCTGTATATGTACTGAAGATTTGTGTGATGCTCTTGAAAATGGAATTATTAGTGGTGCAGGTCTTGATGTAACGCAGCCAGAACCGCTGCCACCTGAACATAGATTATGGGATGCGCCAGGGGTTGTTATTACTCCTCATATATCAGGATTTTTTCATCTTCCAGAAACTTTAAGAAGAATTGTTAACATAAGTATTGAAAATCTTGAATATTTTAAAAATCAGCAGCCACTAAAGAATATAGTGGATTTTAAAACTGGTTACAGAGATAATAAGAAAAAAATTTAATAGAAGTATATTAAATTTATACAAGTTCATAAGCAAGTGATATTAGTAAATAAAGTGATAACTGTATTTATAATTGTTTATCACTTTTTTTATTATAGTAAAATGACTCAAAATAATATTTGAAATTTTTGGCTTTATAATATACTTCTTAAACAAATATGAGAAAGGTTATGCTTAAATTTTTAAATATTTTACGTAAATTATTAAGGATTTTTAAAAAAGTTAATACCTTTTAATTTAAGCAAATTTATTAATGAATTTGAAGTATAGTTTAAGTTAGAATAAGTTGGATTTTTATCATATTCAGTGTGCATAGAGGATTTTGAACTTACTTTCTTAACTTTAACCTCAGAAGAATCTGAATTAGGAGATGAACTTGTCCTTGTAATATATAATTGAGGATTTGAAAGAGCATTTATCTGATAGGCTTGATTATAATAGCTGTAGTTGTAGTAATTAGAAGAAACATTCATAATTTTACCTCCAAAAGTTCATTTATTTATATGAATTTAAAGATTTTTGATATAACTAAGAATCATCTTTCATTATTAGTTTTTAACTTATGAAGCTTCGTTTTGTAATGTGTTTATATTAATTGAAAGTTATGTATATGCCAAAGTTCAGTTATGATATAATATAAAGGATTATATGAAAAATATATTATTAGAAATATGAGATTATGCTATAAATACAAAATAATATTCAATAAGATTAAGGGGTTAAGATTTATGAAGTTTTCAACATATGATTTTATTTCGATGTCAGAGGATAGGGTTAATGAAGATATTGCTTATGCAGATGATAGTTATGGATGGGCTATAGATGGTGCAACAGGACTTAATAAAACTAATTTGACAGGTTCTAAAGGCGATGTATATTGGTTTGTTAATGAGTGGAATAATTACTTAAAAGACAATATTTTAGATAAATCAAAAGATATTAAGGAAATTGTTTCTAACGGAATAAGCTTTATAGGTAATAAATTTGATAAAATTTCTTCATCAAAGCATCCTGATAAAGTTGATTTGCCAGCTGCTTCTATAACTATAATTAGAATTAACAATAATAAAGTAGAGTACTTTTTACTTGGCGATTGCACACTTATGGTTGAGGATAATAATGGAAAGTTAAGTATTATTAAACAGACATTGCTTGATAAACTAGATAATATAGCAAAAGCTGAAATGAATAAATTAATGTTAAATGAAGGAATAAGTTTTATTGAGGCTAGACAGAGAATAAATCCATTACTTATTAAACATAGATTGCTAAAAAATACTTCAGAAGGTTATTGGACATTAGGATTTGATAAAAATGCAGTAGAAAATTCTATTTATGGGTATTTGGATTTGGAGCAATGCAAAAAGGCATTATTAATGACAGATGGTTTTTCAGCAATTTTTGATAATTATAAATATTTACAGGCTGAAAATCTTATTTCAATTGTTGAAGAACAAGGATTGTATCAAGTATATAAGAATATAAGGCTTATTGAAGAAAAGGATGCAGATGTAATGAAATTTCCTAGATTTAAAAAAAGTGATGATGCATCTGCAGTGATATTTTTACAATAAGTTATTGTGTTACAAAATAAAGCTTTGATATTTAAACTGAATTCATATAATTTTTAAGGGAAGCTAATAGCTTCCCTTACTTTGCTTTTTACAAAATTTATAAGTTGTTTTTGTTTTTTAGATAGAAAGATTTGTTGTCTATAGCCCTCATTGTAGCTAAAATACCATCGAGATGATCATATTCATGATGTATCAATTCTGATAGATCGCCTTCAAGCTTTACTGTTCTGTCTATAAAGTCTATATCTTTATATATAACAGTACATTCTTTATAACGGTTAACTTTTACTAAAAGATTTGGAAAGGACATGCAGTCATCCATTACTTCCATGATTTCCTTGTTGTCAAATTTTAATATAGGATTAATAAAAACTATAGGTTTATCAATATACATATATATTAATCTTTTAAATACACCAATTTGTGGAGCAGCAATTGCTCTTCCAGCATTATATTTTTTACGAAAGTCAATTAAAGTATCATGCAAATCTAGAACAGTTTCTTTGATTAAATCTAGTTCATCTTTTTTAACAGGTAAACTTTTTTTATATAAAGCATCATTTCCAAGTAACAGTATTTCTTTTAACATAATATAACCTCCCTGTTTGCTATATGTTGTAAATTTGATAAAATAATACTATAAAATCGTAATTATAAAAAGGTACGATTTTTATAAAATTTATGGGGATGATTTTTATGGAAATACCAATATTTATTGAAAGACATAGTGAAAAACCACTGTATATTCAGATATATCAATTCTATAAAAAAGCCATACTGGAAGGAATACTTAAAAAAGATGATAGGCTGGAATCCATAATGCAGCTTAAGAATAGACTTGGTATAAGTAGAAACACAGTTCAGGCTGCATATGATCAATTATTATGTGAAGGATACATTTATAGTAAGAATGGAAGTGGATATTATGTGGAGGCTATAGAACACCAAATAAAAACTATTACAAATGAAAACGGATCTTTGAAGCTTAAAAAGTTAAAGAGTATTCATACAGATGATAAAGTATATATTTACAATTTTAAACCTGGTTCAGTAGATCAGGAAAGTTTTCCATTTACGGCCTGGAGAAAAATTGAGCAAAGTGTCATGAAAAAAGAAAACATAGATATACTAGCTTATTCAGACCCTAGAGGTGAATTTGAATTAAGAAATCAGATTGCAGAATATGTCAAAAATTCAAGAGGAGTAGTTTGTTCATCTGAACAGATAATTATAGGTGCAGGAACTCAAACCTTAATGGCAATATTATGTGATTTATTTAGTGAGTCAAATAATAAGAATATTGCTTTTGAAGAACCAGGGTTTTCAGCTGTAAGAAAGGTTTTTGAATGGTATGGATATAATATAAATCCAATTGAATTAACAAGAATGGGAATGAATATAGAAAAACTTGAAGATATTAAAATAAATCCTAAGTTTATATATGTAACACCATCTAATCAGCATCCTTTAGGAATGTCTATGCCTGTTTCAAATCGTATAAAACTTCTTAATTTTATTAATAAGTGTAGTGGATATGTTATTGAAGATGACTATGATAGCGAATTTAGATATAATGTAAATCCAATACCTTCACTTAGAAATTTGGATAGTGAAAATAGAGTGATTTATCTTGGCACTTTTTCGAAGACTCTTTTTCCTGGAATGCATGTTGGTTATATGATTTTACCTGAAAGTGTAATGAATATTTTTATTGAAAAAGGAAGTTTTATAAATCAAACTGCATCAAAAATTCATCAGCTTACCATTGCAAAATTTATGAAAGAAGGTCTATTTGAAACTCATCTCAGAAAAATGAGAAGTATATATGCTAAAAAACAGCAGTTTCTTATAAATTGCATAAGAAAAGAATTTGAAGATAATGTTCAGGTTTATGGTGAAAGCTCAGGAGTTAATATTGCACTTCGAGTAAAAAACAATCTAAATGAAGTGGAACTTATAAATAAAGCCTTAGAAAATGAAGTTAAGGTTTATCCAATATCATTTTATTATTTTGATCAAAATAATTATAAGAAACCTAATATGGTAATAATGGGATATGGACATTTGAGTTGTGAGAAGATAGAAAATGGTATAAAGCTCTTAAAAAATTCATGGTTTTAAACAATCAAATTTGTTTAATTTTAATATATGGATGTTATAATATAAATATGACAATTTTGTATTAATATAGATATGTATGCTAGAAGAAATATTTTTGGATTTGAAGGGAGAAAGGTAATTAATATGACAATACGTCATTTAAAAATATTTATAGCTGTATATAATGAGCGAAATATGACTATGGCTGCAAATAAATTATTTATAACACAGCCTTCTGTAAGTCAGGCAATTAAAGAGCTTGAAAACTATTATGGTGTTGAGCTATTTGAGAGAATATCTAATAAGTTGTATGTTACTGAATCGGGAAAAAAAGTATATCAATATGCTAAACATATAATGAAGCTTTTTGATGAATTGGAAGATGGACTTAAGGAAAATGCTCCTAAGAAAAAACTTATAATAGGGGCTAATTATACTGTTGGTGTTGTTTTAATACATAAATACATTAAAAAGTTTAATAGCTTATACTCTAATTCTGAGATTAAGGTGATAGTAAACAAAGCATCTATTCTTAAAGAAATGCTTAGAAAAAATGAATTGGATCTTGCTCTTATAGAAGAAATAAAAAATGAATCTGATTTTATAGAAGATTTTTTTTATAACGATCGTATTGTTGTTGTTGCTGATCCGGAGCATCCTCTGTTTCAACAAAATGAGGTAACCGCCTATGATGTAGTTAATGAACACCTTTTATTGAGAGAAAAGGGTGCAGGTGTAAGAAATCTATTTGAGTTAAAGATGAATCAAATTGGATTAGTTATTGAGCCTTATTGGGAAAGTACAAGTACTACAGCTCTAATTAATGCAGCAGAAAATAAGATTGGAATTGCAGTGTTGCCTTTTGAATTGGTTAAAGATCATATTGATTCGGGATGCTTAAGAGAGTTGAAGGTGAAAGATATAGATCTTAGTAGGAAACTTATAGTTATATATCATAAAGATAAGTTTTTAACAAGTGCCATGAAGGATTTCATTGAAATATGTCATGAGCTATGATAAATAAAGAACCTTGTGGTTTTATAATAAAATATTTTTATCTTGCAAAATCACAAAGCTCTTCTATTATTATTCAAACAAACTAATATAAGTTAATAGGAAATTTATATGTGTTATACAGCTATCATAACTGATGTAGCTTTAATAACTGCTTTTGCTTTAACTCCAGCTGAAAGACCAAGTTCTTTTACTGCGGACATTGAAATAGTAGAAGAAATTGTATTTCCACCATTAGTTTTTAAAGTTACGATTGCATTTACTGCACCTTCTTGAACTTTTACAATTTCACCATCTAGTTGGTTTCTTGCACTAAGTTTCATATCTCCAATACCAATCATTACTTCTGTAGCTTTAATTACAGCAATTGCTTCTTTGCCTGGAGTAAGGCCAAGTTCCTTTACTGCTTCCATGGAAATAGTAGAAGTAATTACATCATTACTATTTGACTTTAAAGTAATAATTGCATTTACTGCACCTTCTTTAATGGATTCAACTTTACCTTTTAATTGATTTCTTGCACTAATAATCATTTTATTCTCCTTTCTGCTGCTATTAGCAGCCTAAACATTAATATTTTTATATAATTATGTAAATTTTTTAAGCACTTATTAATAAAATTTAAAACATAAATGTTAATATGGACATATAATAGCACAATATTACTATAGAGTCTAATTATATAATTCTATACTTAATATAGGTAAATACCTATAGAGATAGTAGACTTATAAGTAGTAAAAAGTTTAAGAATATGCTAATATATTTAAATAATAATGCTTACTAATGTTATTTTGCTTTTATGCTTAGTTGACAAAGGGATGCTGTATTTTTTAGTATAGAATATTTTTTATAAAAGTTTTTTTTATTATATAGCAAAAATTAATTATTTCATTTGGAGGTATATATGAGAGTTGTTGGTGTCTCTAGCCTGAAGGGTAATGAAGTACTTGGAAGGCAGATTTACGATGAATTAGGAAGGGTTTTACTCAATGTTGGAGTACGATTAAAGCCTTATTATATAGAAAGAATTAAAGAACTTGGAATTATTTCAGTATACATTGATGATGACATATCGAAAAATGTGGTTATTGAAGAAAGTATTTCTGAAAAGACAAGGCAAATGGGTAAACATGCTGTCAAAGAAATGATTGGGAAATATTGTCGTGAAGGTAAAACTGATGATAGTAGTGTTATGAATTCAGTAAATGCAGTAATTGAGGATGTAGTATCAAATAAAGATGTTTTAATAAATGTTGCAGAAATAAGTTCAAGTGATAATAATATATATTCTCATTCTGTAAATGTTTGTGTATTAGCTACAATAATAGCAACTCATATGGGTTATAGTCCATTAAAGCTAAAGGATATAGCAGCGGGGGCATTACTGCATGATATAGGTAAAATAAAAATCTTGAATGATAAGAAGCTTTTATCAGAATTTAAAAGCAAAGAAGAATTGGATAAATATATTACACTTATGCATCCAAGGGTTGGTTATGATTTTTTAGGAGATCAGCATGTTTGGAATGCAACTGTAAAGGTAGTTGCATTAATGCATCATGAAAGAAGCGATGGAAGTGGATATCCTTTGAAATTGCAAGGTGATGAGATAAACCAAATTGCAAAAATGGTATCTATATGTGATGTATTTGATAATTTGATATCAGGAAGAAATAATAAAGAAGCCAAAAGTGTCAGTGAAGTTATTGAATATCTTGTAGGTATGGGTAACACTTATTTTGATGTAGAAATGGTTAGAAAATTTACTATGAATATAGCTGCATTTCCAACTGGAAGTGGAGTTATGTTGAGTTCAAATGAGAAGGGGTTAGTAATAAAGCAAAATAACTCAATGCCAACAAGACCAGTGATAAAAGTTATATATGACAAGGCAGGAAATATACTTTCGGAGCCTTATGAAATGGATTTATTAAAGGAGCTAACTCTTTTTATTTCAAAAACTTGTGAGCTTTAAATTTAGGAGGGATTTTATGAATGGTGAAGATAATTGTATAAATATTGACTGTCTGAAGCTAGTTAATAGTACTTTTCGGAAGTTTTTAGATATACATAGCACTAATTATCATATTGAATTAAAAAAATCATTGGAGGAAATAGGTTCATTTTTTAATTTAGATAGAATTTATATATATTATTTTTCCAAAGATCCTACTTTTATGCAAATAGAATGTCAATGGAATAGGAATGGAGTAAGACTTAAAAGAGAATTTAATGAGGAAGAGGTAGTTTATACCTTTCCATGGTTAATTCGAAAAATTAAAAATAGTAATGATGTTGCAATAAATAACATAAATGAGATTCCAGATGAAGCAGTATCAGAAATAGAAACTTTTTCAAAGGAAGGAGTAAAATCTTTTCTTGTAATTCCACTGAAAAGTGAAAATAACTTAATTGGGTTCATAGGATATGAAAGCTTGTTAAGGTCTGTAATTTGGAAAGAAGATAAAATTAGAATATTAGGAGATATTTCAAAAGCATTTTCACATGCAAAGGCAAGAATAGAGAAAGAAAAAGCGTATGAGAAAGATATTAATGGACAATCAATTTTGCTTAATAATTGTGAATCACAAATTTGGGCTTTAAGTAATGTTACTTCTTATGCAACTGCAAATGAGGCGCATGCAAAGTTTTTTGGAAAGACCAAAAGTGATTTAGAATATCAAGATTTATACGATATATTTGATATAGATATTGCCAATAAGCTTTCTAAAAGTAATTGGGAATTGTTTCAAAAGAGTGAACCAGCAGAAAAAGAACTTGAAATTAAAAATTTTAAAGGTGAAAATAGACTACTGAAGATTAAAAGTAGACCTCAAAGAGATGATAAAGGTAATATACAGTATCTTATTTGCACTGCTAATGATGTTACAGAACAAAGATTGGCAGAAAAGGAATTATACAAGGCAAAAGAACAAGCAGAAGCAGCCAATGTAGCAAAAAGCCAGTTTCTTGCTAACATGTCTCATGAAATAAGAACACCTATGAATGGAATATTTGGATTTCTTCAGCTTTTGCAAGCAACTAATTTATCCTTGGAGCAAAAAGAATTTATGCGTGAAGCAAAATCTGCTTCAGAGATATTATTACATATTATTAATGATATATTAGATTTTTCAAAGATTGAAGCTAGAAAGCTAGCTATGGAAAAAATCAAATTTAATTTAAGAAATGTTATTGAAGATGCAGTTTCATTACTTGTTCCAAAAGCTGCAGAAAAAAATCTAGAGCTTTATACCATGATTAGTCCTAATGTACCTGAAGAGGTTATTGGTGACCCATCAAGGCTTAGACAAGTTTTAAACAATTTAATAAGTAATGCAGTAAAATTTACAAACAAGGGTGAAATTTCTGTAAAAGTTGATTGCTTAAAGGAAGAAAATAAAATAGCGTTTCTTAATTTTGAAGTAAAAGATACTGGAATTGGAATTCGTAAGGAACATATTAACACTATTTTTAAATCTTTTAGTCAGGCAGATGCTTCTACTACTAGAAAGTTTGGAGGAACAGGTCTTGGACTTGCTATATCTAGTGAGTTAGTAAAAATGATGGGTGGTAAGATCCAAGTGGAAAGTACAATAGGGGAAGGATCTACATTTAAATTTGATATAAAGTTAAAGATTGTAAAAGGATCTTTAGTTCAGAAATTTGACTTTGAAAAGCTTCGTGGTATGAATGTTTTAGTAGTTGATGATAATGATAACAATAGAAAAATTGTAGGTTCATATCTTCAAGGAATTGGACTTATGGTATTTGAAGTTAAGAATGCAGCAACCGCGATCACTACTATTATTGCAAAAGCAAATACAAAAAATAAAATAAATATTGCTATTATAGATTATCAAATGACAGATATGAGTGCATATGAACTAGCAACCACATTAAACACAATGCCTTTTGCAAAGGATGTTAAGTTAATACTTTTAACTTCTGTAAATCAAAAAGGAGAAACAAAGTATGCAAAAGAGCATGGCTTTTTATGTCATTTGAGCAAACCTGTAAAAAGAGATGACTTACTTAATTGTATTGCTATGGTATTTGGACTTAAAAAAGAATATGAGGAAGAATGTAAAGTTGTAAACAAACATAGAGTTAAAGAAGTTAAAAATGAATCAAAACCTAATATTTTATTAGTTGAAGATAATGCAATGAATCGAAAAATAGTTATAAACATACTTAAACTACATGATATGACTTGTGATGTGGCAATGAATGGCTGTGAAGCATTAAAATCAGTATCAGAAAAGGATTATGATGTTGTTTTTATGGATTGTCAAATGCCAGTAATGGATGGCTATGAATGTACATATAAAATAAGAGCTTTAGAAGGAGATAAAAAGCATACTACAATTATTGCAATGACTGCAAATGCTATGGAAGGGGATTCAGAAAAGTGCATTGCAGCTGGAATGGATGATTATATAAGTAAACCTATTAATTTTGATACTATGTTTAAAATGATAGAGGCGAATACTAAAAAGAGAGAACTTGTACCTGATTATAATAAAATAATAGATAACAATATTGATTATTTTATTGAAACTACAGGCCTTGAAAAAGCAGATGCAAGAGAAATACTTGAAGAATATACAAGATGTCTACCTGATTTGTTGGAAGATGTTGGACATGCTATTGCTGACAAAGATTTTGATAAATTGGCAGGAGTAACTCATGAGTTGAAAGGTTCTTCTGGAACTTTAAGGATACTTTCTATTCATGAATTGGCAATAAAATTAGAAACATCTGCTTTCAAACATGAAGAAGATGAATGTAGTAGAATTTTTTCTGAAATAAAAGCTTTGTTTTACTAGGAGGGCTTTAAAAATTACAGATATAAAGGAGTTTTTGATATGAAAAAGGTATTAATAGTTGATAATTCGTCATATATGAGAATGTTTGTGAAAAAGATTATTGAAAAAGGAGGCTTCCTTAACACCTTTGAAGCATCAGGGAGAGAAGAAGCAATAGAAATATTTAAAGCTGAAAAGCCAGATATTGTACTCTTAGATTTGAACATGTCGGAGTTTAGAATGGATGGTATGCATGTATTAAGTGACATAATAAAAATTGATCCTGAAGCAGTTGTAATTATTATGTCAGCAGTAGGACACGAAGAAGTAAAGGATGAATGTATAGAAGCAGGGGCAAAAGGTTATATTAAGAAACCTTTTACTACTGAAAGCTTATTGAAGGCATTAGAAGAATATAAATAAGATTATATAAAGTTCGCTTCTACTATATATATTGACAATTATGAGTAACAGGTTAAATGAGGTTGCTTACTTGTAATATAATTTCCCATAATTAAAAAACAAAATAGTAATGTATTGAATAAAAGCAGCATTTGCATGAAAATTAAAGCTTTATGTGAATGCTATTTTTTATAATGATATTTAATAAATTAATTTGAATTTTTTTCTATATATTATATAATATTAACATAATATATGTCAGGAGGGGTTATTCTCATATGAAGAATATACTAACACAAGAAAATATCGATAAATTAAAGGAAGAATTAGATTATAGAATGACTGTGAAAAGGGCTCAGATAGCAAAAGAAAAATTGGTAGCTGCTGCACATGGCGATAGATCAGAAAATGCAGAATATAAGGAAGCTTGTGCAAATTATAGAGAAAACGATAATAGAATTCAATATTTATTAACCATGATTTCAACTGCAATTGTAGTAGATGATAAAAGCCAAGATAAGTCAGTTATAGGAGTTAATAGTAAATTTAAAATTAAATTTGTAGAGGATGAAGACGAAGAAGTTGTATCATTAGTAACTACTGTAGATGCAGATCCAGAAAATATGCTTATAAGTGTAGAATCAGATTTGGGAAAAGCATTAATGAGCAAAAAAGCTGGAGATATAGTTGAAGTTAACGCTCCAAGTGAAAATTATACAGTGGAGATATTAGAAATACTATAAACTTATATTTAATGGAATCTAATTTTTGTATGGGTATAATTTGAAGCACTTTATTAGTATTTAAAAATTGAATACTAGTACAGTGCTTCTTTAGTAGAAGAGCATTTACATATTCAGCATAATTCACAGAAAAAGTGTGAATGAGAAATATTTTCCAGGAAATAATTAACATGATTTTGAATTACCCAAACATAATACTAATAAAAGTATTATGTTTGGGTAATATGAGAAATAGTATAATCTAGCGTTTTATTACATTAAAATTATTTTCTATAAGTAGCCAATTTTGAGGGAAAGAAAGACCTAACTTCCAGTAGCTTACACCTCGTAAACCTAATTCTTTTACAAGATTAAATTTTGCTTGAATTGATCTTGCATCTTCAAACCATACTTCATGTTGTCTTCTAGCCTCATCTGTATAGTTGAAATGAGGAGCTTGTGCCTTATAGTCATATTTAATTGGTACATTATACTTAGCAGCAAGCTCAATAGCTTGTTGAGGACTAACTGCTTTTGCGAATTTACCTCCAGGTACAAAAGGCAATGTCCAATCATATCCATATAAATTTTGGCCCATCATAATTTTAGAAGCAGGTATTTCAGTTAGAGCATATTCCAGCACTTTTCTAACAGGACCTATTGGTGATACAGCCATTGGTGGGCCACCACTATAACCCCATTCATAAGTCATTATTACAACAAAATCTGAAATTTCTCCATGAACTTTATAATCATGTGCTTCATACCAAGCACCTACTTGAGTTGCACTGGTTTTTGGAGCAAGAGCTGTTGACATTAACAATCCTTCTGAAGATAATCTTGCTTTTGCCTTCCTTAAAAATCTGTTATAATTTTGTCGCAATTCAGGAGGTAAAAATTCCATATCAAAGTGTACGTCTCTAAAATTATATTGCTTTGCAAGTGCAATGATGTTGTTAAGCAAACGATTTTGTATTTCTGTATTCGTTAAAATGATCCTTCCAAGTTCTGCACTGAATTTTCCCTCTTCAATATTAGTAACTACCATTATTAAGCTTGCATTATTTGCTTTAGCTATATCTGCAAAATTATTTAAAGGAGGGGGATCCAAAGTTCCATTTCGCTGAATGCGGAAGCTGAATGGTGCTAGATATGTGAGAAATGGAGCTGTACTTCGAGCTGATTGCTCTAATTCAGGAGCAACATTTCCTCCTATTGGTTCAACATATGCGTTTATTTCTGCATTTCTTTTAGGACGTGGTGGAATGTACAATTTTAATCCAACCTGTAGAGGTGTATCAGGTGAAATTCCATTAATCTGTGCAAGTCTTCGATAATTAATACCAAAGCTGCGTGCAATGCTATATAGGCTATCTCCAGGTTGAACCCAATAATAGCTTCCAACTATAGGTATTACTAGCGTCTGTCCTACTACTAATTGATTAGGGTTTGGAACTTCATTGGAACGTACAATTGCTGAAACTGTAGAGTTGTATAATCGGGCAATATCAAATATAGATTGTCCTGCTTGAACAACGTGGATTTGCATAGTATACTTCTCCTTATAAAAATTATACAATATTATTATATGGTATAGAAAAGGGAAATGTACTATCAAAAGGATAGTAATCTTAATAAAAGTTAAGAAGGTGATTTTATTGATAATTGATTCGCATATACATATTGCACATAATAATTTGTTTAAAAAAAATCAGTGGAGTAATTCGCCAATTGGATTGCAAAGACAGTGGCTTACTGAAATTTTGAGGGAATATAAAAAGAAAGATGTATGTGCTTTAAGGGATGGAGGAGATGGAATATTTGCTTCCTGCTTAGCACGGGAAATTGCAAAAGAGGAAGGAATAATATACAGAACACCTATATTTGCAATTTGCAAAAAAGGCCATTATGGATCATTTTTAGGAAGAGCTATTGATGGAATAGAAGATTTTAAAAGAGAATTTCATATTTTAAAAGAAAGTAAACTAGATCATCTTAAAATTATATTAACTGGAATAGTTAATTTTGATAAATTTGGTGATGTGGGAGATGTGGCATTTTCATATGATGAACTGGAATATATGGTGAAAAATGCAAAGGAATATGGAGTTCCAATTATGGTGCATGCTAATGGTAAACGGGGGGTATCTCAGGCTATAAAGGTAGGAGTTAATACAATAGAACATGGATTCCTTATTTCGGATAAGGAGATATATGAAATGGCAGAGAAAGAGATAGTATGGGTACCTACTCTTTCTCCGCTGGGGAATATACTTAAAAGAAATGATAGTAATTTTAAAGATCAGATAGATACAATAAGAAAAGTATATGCCATACAGATTGAAAACATAGCAAAAGCTTATGAAATGGGTGTTAAAATTGCACTTGGAAGTGATGCGGGTGCATATGCTGTACCTCAGGTTAATGGCATTTTTGATGAAATAAATCACTTTGAGAATATTGGATTTAGTAAAAGTGAAGTATTAAAAATGTGTTTAGAAAATGGTTCTCAAGCTCTTAATATATAGATAAAAATATTTTAAGTTAACTTATTGAAGAAATAAAAAAGTTAATATTAAGTGAGAGAATTATAGGAAAGTATAAATAATAAAAAATAAGTAATACTAAAAATACATTAATATTACTGTTAAATTTATAGACTTTTACTTAGTATACATTAATACTTACAATATTTTTATAAAATAATATAGGAGCGATAACTAATGAGCATAAAGTTTTCAGATATTTTATTAGGAGAACCTTTAGCTAATGAACAAGGAAGTCATGAAAAGTATAATGTTCCTTTTGGACTTGCAATTATGGCTAGTGATGCAATATCATCTGTAGCATATGCAGCTCAAGAAATTCTTTTTGTTTTAATAGTTTTAGGAGCATCTGCATATAGATGGTTAACATGGACTTCTTTTATGATTATAGGATTGCTTATAATACTTACCATTTCTTATATTCAAGTCATCAGAGCCTATCCACAAGGTGGTGGAGCTTATAAGGTGGCAAAGGAAAATATAGGTGCTAAAGCTGGTTTAGTTGCTAGTTCAGGATTAATAATGGATTATATACTTACTGTGGCAGTTAGTGCTAGTGCTGGTGCTGATGCTATTACTTCTGCATTTAGTAGTTTGATGCAATATAAAGTTATATTTGTTTTAGCTATAATCATAATTTTAACCATCTTAAATTTAAGAGGAATAAGTGAATCATCAAAAATTTTTGCTATACCTACTTATATTTTTATCTTTAGTATGGTTTTGATGATTACTTACGGATTGTTTAAGTATTTTATACTAAATATTCATCCAAAGCCAATGTATTCTATTCCATTAAAGGGTACGGAAGCTTTATCAATAATTCTCATTTTGAGAGCTTTTTCTTCAGGCTGTTCTGCCTTAACTGGTATAGAAGCAGTGAGTAATTCTGTTCCTAATTTTCAGGAGCCTAGCCAAAAAAATGCAAAAATTGTTATGGTACTGTTAGCAGCTTTGATATTTTTTATATTCGGAGGTACATCCATACTTACTATATTTTATACAGCAGTACCAATTACAAATGGTCCTACAGTGGTTTCACAAATAGCATTTGCCATTTTTAATAATGGAATAATGTATTATATAATACAGTTTAGTACTGCCATAATTTTACTTATGGCATGTAATACAGCGTATACTGGTTTTCCAATGCTTATGTATATAGTTGCAAAAGATGGTTTTGCCCCTAGACAGTTCACTACTAGAGGTAAGCGACTTAGCTTTTCTTTTGGAATTGTTGCCTTATCATTTATAGCTTGTATTTTAGTTATTATATTTAAAGCAGATACTCATAGGTTAATTCCGCTATATGCAGTTGGTGTATTTACATCTTTCACTTTAGGCCAATTTGGTATGGTAAATCATTGGAGGAAGGAAAAAGGAAAAAATTGGAGAAAAAGAGCTGCTATTAATGGTTTTGGTGCATTGGTTACTTTAGTTACAACAATAATAATATTAGTTGAGAAATTTAGTCAAGGTGCGTTTATAGTTGCAATTTTAATTCCAATTATAATTTTAATTCAGATAAAAATTAAAAATCATTATGATAAAGTTGCTAGTGGTTTAAGTATTAGCAAAATAAATTTAAAAAAAATAGACTTGAGAAGAAAATACGATCATGTCATAATAGTTCCAATAGCTAGTTTGAATAAGGCAACAATAGGTGCACTTGAATATGCCCAAAGTATAAGTGAAAATGTTATTGCACTCAATATTTCAACAGATAAAGAAGCAATGGAGAAGTTAAAACTTAGGTGGAATGAGTTGGATACAGAGATACTGCTTGTTTCAAAATATTCACCTTTTAGAGCCATAGTAACTCCACTTATAGGATATATTGAATTAATTGCAAAAGCAGCAGGAGATAATGAAAAAATAACAGTAATTGTTCCTGAATTTGTCACTCATGAACGATTTGGTGAGTTTTTACATAACCATACCAGTTTTTTTATTAGAGAAACGTTGTTAAGAAATAATAATATAATTGTTTCTACTTTTCCATATCATTTGTCAGATGAAGATGATATAGATTAGATAGTTAATTTATTGGTGAATAGTCATATTAGTAAGACCAACACTTTAGATTTGCCTTAAATTTTAGAAGTTATATAATTTTATGATTGGAATTTGAATACAGTAGGTTCATACACTTCTGCATTAGCCTTCATGATAAATGTAAAGCAAGCAATGAAAAATATTATTGTTACAATTAAAAGTACATACTGGTAAGAAAATTTACCAAGTACGAATCCATAAATTAATGATCCAAAGGGAACAGCTCCTTGGCAAAACACGCCAAGTATGGCAAAGAACCTTGCTCTCATTTCATTTGGAACCATTTTTTGAAGGTTTACATTTATAGGTGTATTTATTCCTGAATTGAACAATCCACATAGTAATATTACTATTGCTAATACTATAAATAATTTAAGGTTGTGTCCACCAAGATAGTTTATGGAATTTGGATATACTGAAAATGTAAGAATGAAAAGCATAGCTGCTTGAAGTAAAATTGCAAGTTTTATTACTATTTTTGTACTAAAGTTTTTTAAATAAATACCTATGGCTATATTTCCAAGAAGTATTCCAACAGTAAAACATGAAATTAAATAACCATATTGCTGTGAGTTAAAACCTACACACTTTTTCAATACATAGGGAAATACTATATCGAAGAATGGTGCAACAAGAAAATTAATTAGTAAGCAGAATAGGAATAGTTGGTTCAAAGCTTTATTTTTCTTTATAAAGTTAACTACACTGGCGTTTTCTATGAAGAATGATTTTAAAGTTATTTTTTCTTTTTCTACATTTAAGTTTTTATAAACTATCATAATTGAAGAAATTGCTGATAACATAAAAGATAAACCATTTAAACAAAATACTGTTTTTATTCCCCAAATTCCATAGATTATACCTCCAAGAGAAGGACCTATGATCATGGAAATTGCATCACTACTGCCTCTCAGGGACATAGCTTTCATAAGTTCTTCTTCTTTTATAAGTTCGGGAAGAATTGCAGTAGATGATGCTGAAAAAATACTATCCATAATAGAAATAAATATTTGTATTAAAAACAATGTATAAATATTTAAGCTGTTCCAAGAGGCTAAAATACCTAAAGTTAATATTAAAACTCCTCTTCCAATATCAGTTATTATCATAATAGTTTTTCTATTTTTTCTATCGCCTAAAATACCTGCAAATGGTAATGTAATTACATTAGGCAATAGATTAAGGGCAGAAAATATTCCCATCATAATTGCAGAGTGAGTTACATCTAATATATAAAGTGGTATTGCTATTTGCTGTATTCCAGTTCCAATATAGGATATAAATCTACCTAGCATATAAAATGATAAGTTTTTTTCAAGTTTCATTTTGTCTCCTCATATTAAAATTACTTTTTTAATTTATTTATAAAGTTATGGTAACATGGCTTCCATCTCTAGAGTGTACATCTACAATTTTTAAGCCTTTGTATTCTCTTAAGATGTCAATAGAACTTGAAAGTTCCTTCCAGTTAACCATATTTACATATTTTTTATCTTTTTCAGATATGTGTTTTTGAATAAATGGAGCATTTACAATTGAAATTCCAAATTTTAAAAGTACATTAGGTACAGGTAATGTAAATCCCATTTTACCCGATTTAATATATATTTTCATGATATATCCTCTCTATTCTATACTAACTTCTACTAAATCTCCATTTGCGCTTTTAACATCTACTATTTTTCCGGAAAGGTTATTGTCGATTGCATCAGAAATAAGATTTAAATCTAAATTTTCCATTCCTTTAATATTATCAGTTATTGGTATTTTACCTATGGTTTTGAGCATGGTTTTTATAAATTTAATTGGAAGATTAACATTTACATCGTCTCCATCGTGAGAAGTAACCTTTATTTTGAGCATTTTATTCATAATATCTGCATCATTTGAAATAGTTTTAAAAGTTTCAATGGATGTATTTTTAGGATTTAGTGATTCGATAAGCTGTTCTGCCTTTTCAGAAGTTATTTTACCTTCTTCTACCATTTTTAATATTTTTGATATTTCCTCATTCATTTTAAAATCTCCTTTTTATAATTTTTAAATTTTTTTAATATAATTATTTGCTTTCATAAGTAACAATGAAGTTACTTTTAATTAACATACTATTCATTTAGCATTTTAATTGCTTGATCTGGAGTTATTTCTCCTTTATCTAGCATATCTACTATTTTCTTTTTATCTACTGAAGGTTCCTTTGCCACTTTGTATCCAAGGGCAGTTATAACTTCATCTAATTTTGATCTTACTGTTGGATAGGAGATGCCAAGCTCTTTTTCAACATCTTTTATATTTCCTCTGTTCTTTAAAAATACTTCTATAAATTTCAGTTGTTCTCCTGAGAGGTATTCAAACTTTGACATTTCAAAATCATTTTCAATTACAGTATTACATTTAGAGCATTTTAGTTTTGAAATGAAAAGCTTAGAAGAACAAACAGGGCATTTACTAATAATCTTATAGGCCAAACTATCACTTCCTTTCCTGTGTTTATAATATATCACTTTAAATTAAATAAATCAATACTAAAATTAAAAAAATTAATTTTAATTTACTTATATTATAATATTATTAATATTATAATACATATATTGAAGTTTGAAATTAATATTATTAAGATATGAATTAACATTTTTAATTTGCTGTTTTGAAATTTAGTTGTTATAGAAGAGCTATAATTTTTTAAGTATAATACAGTTATCAATATATTATACTATTTATTATTTATTAGGATACTTAAATTACGAGCAAGTAAATTATAATCTTCTATAAAACTAATTAGTTCGAGTTTCTTGTAGGTTTCTCCTGGCAATTCTTTTAATGGAGTTTTGGATAGTATTTTCTTTGTTTCTAATTCACTAAATTCAGTAATATCTTTCACGTTCTTTATATGTTTTTTGTTTACAGGGCAAATAATTTGACAGCGAATACAACCTATTAAGCAATTATGCCATTTTAGATTTAAGCTTTTGGGGAAAGTTTCTTTGCTTTCATTTTGTAATGTTATGCATTTATTTGTATGAAGTAAAAATCTATCATCTGATATTGCACTAGTAGGGCAATTTTTTAAACATAAATCACAATTCTTACATGCATCCATAATGGTGCATTTTTGCCAGAAATCATTTTCACAGGGCATATCTGAGATATATGAACCAAGCCAATAAAAGCTGCTTTCACTATTTATATAACAAATATTATTCCTTCCATATGTACCTAAGCCACTTTTTACAGCTATAAGCTTGCAGGGGATATTTGCTTTAACTACTTTAAAATTTTCAGTGGAGAGTATTTTTTTAACAATTGTAGTTATTTCAGATATTTTTTTATGTTTTTCTTCAAATTCACTGCTTGAATTCAATAGATACATTGGGGGCATAATTACAGTATGATTTTTTGAATCTAATGTGAAATTTATTCTAGCTATTGGCTGAGGAACTGCTATAATTATAATGGATTTTGCTTCTAAGGAATTAATTGGAACATTATAGTTAAACTTGTTTATATATTTTCCTATATAAGTATTGACATCTTTATGAATTTGTTTTGTAGTTTCTAGTTCTAATTGAATTTCTTTTATGTGTTTAAAAGAAATAACTTGTGCTTTAAAACCATATTTTTGAATTTGATTTATAAAATCACTAGAGTAGTTTTGCATATACTTATACCTCTTTCCTTTTTTGTTATACATGATGTAACTATCATTTTTGTATAATATAGTTACAATGTTATAATAAATAATAACATTTATCTAAGTAACGGTCAATATAATTAATGGAGGTTATAAAAATGGAGCTTTTATGTATAGATTTTATTAATAGCCAATGGTACAAAACACATAAAGTTTTTAAAGAACTTTTAAAAGATGAAAAATGGTTTAAGAACTTTTGTTTAAAATGGAATTTATCAATTACTTATATGCCTAATAAAGAAATGATTGATACATTGTTAGGACTTAGAGAATTTTTAAGTTATGTTACAAATAATTTATGTACAAAAAAAACAATAGATTTAAAAGATATTAATAAAATAAATGAATATCTTAAAGCTTTTTCTTTTTATAAGATGATTGAAAAAGAAAAGGATAGTTTTTCTCTAAAAACTATTCCTGTTAAATCTGATTTGAGTTTTATTTTATTTGAAATTATTTCATCTTTTGCTGAATTGATAACAAAATATGATATACAACGAATTAAACTTTGTGAAAATCCCGAATGTGGGTGGATTTTTTATGATGAAAGCAGAAATCGTACAAGGAAGTGGTGTGATAATACTTGTGCAACACTTATAAAAGTTCGTAGATTTAGAGAAAATCAAAAACATATTCAAAGAAAAAGTAAGTAATAGAAAATAGGAATGTTATTTTAGAAATGTAGGTATGGGAATTGCAAAGTTAATCTATGAGATTATTATTAAGTAAAAGTTACTACAAGGTGTAGTTTAATATACATTGTAGTAACTTTTTTCTTTAAATATTGTATTAGCTACAAAGAGAACAAATATAATATACAACTTCATTAATATTATTATTATTAATTAAATGCAAATCACAACAGTTTTTGCAGCTTTTGTATTTTTCATGAAAATGTTCTTTAAGATTAAGAATTTCATTCTTTGGAAGAGGTCTATTATTAATGACTTCTTCATCCTCTATAATTTTTTCTACAGGTTTATCTATGAAAATTACGACTGCATTTTCTTTCATAGAAAAATTTTTCTTTAATACATCCACTTCGGTGGAAATTATAGAACATTGTCCACTTGAAGTATTTGGAAGTTTACATAAAGATTTATCTGTACCTTCATTTATATCAATAAATTTGAACCCAAGCTTTTTAGATAAAATTTTACCTATAGTAGTTTTTTCAGAACCAGGCATGCCTATTAAAATTATATTTTTATTTAATTCTCCCATTACAATATCTCTCCTTTATAAATAAATTTTATTTAATTCTTAAACAGTGAAATGAAATCCATGATTTAGTGGTAGTGATTTACTATTAGATATATAATCAAAAATTTCTTGCGCGCTGTAGAGATTTTTAATTACATAGTAGCTAATTGATGTATTTTGCATAAAATTAGGTAAAAAAATAAGGCTATAATGAGCCTTATTGCGTAAATCAAATTTATAATCTTATACGTATAGAGGGTTTTTATACGAGATAAATTTTGACTTATTAAACTCATTGAAAATTGGAATAAATATTTTTTTGCAGAAAAAATAACCAGCGCTAAAATAAAAGTAACCCCAGCTAAAATAAAAATAATATTTTCCGCTTATTCCCTTTCCAATGATATTTTTCATAATTTTATCCCCCTAAATATTTTTTCTATAGACGAATTCTATAGATTATTGGTATAAATTCTATTTATATGTATTATATCATCTACTTTTCTTATGTCAATACAAAATTTTATAATTAACACTAATTTTTTGATTGATTTGTGATAATGTCTTAGTATACCATTTGCGATTATGTCCCAAATAAATAAAAAATAATGTTAAAATATAGCTCATAAAAATAATACATAAATAAGGTGGACATAATTAGAAGGGTAAAATTAAATATGAAAGAAGGTTTTAAATATAAAGTTACAATAGTATTACAAAAAAACACATATAGGTAATACATAGTTATATCATTTGACTATAAAGAATAAATATATATATAATGTGTTTTTTAAGGAGTAAGAATGTTTTATTTTAGTTATCCTGATAATTTTAACGATTTTTTTGATTATAAAAATGTCACTCATAATTATAGAAATTTTAGGAAAGCTATAAATTTAAAAACTCAAAATTTAATGCCTCCCAAATTTAAAATTTCATATCCAGTAATTGATAATGCAAATTCTGAGAAGGGTATAACAAAAGTTAATAATACAATTACAGATGAAGTAGATAAGCTTTTTAGGATTCAAGTATTACGTCCTGAAATTATAGATTTTCAAGAGGTACTGGGAACTTATGAAGTAACTTTAAATAAAAATGGTATTTTAAGTATACTTTTTGATTTGTATGTTTATGAAAAAAGAGCAGCTCATGGGTTTACTTTATATTCTTCTGTAACAGTCAATGTAGAGAATGGTGAGCTTTATAGCTTTAATGACTTATTTAATCCTAAAATGTACTATATTCCTATTCTCAATAAATTAGCAGAAAAATATATTAAAGAAAATAATATTTTACTAATAAATAAGTATAACGGCATAACCAGAGAACAACAATATTACTTAACGAACAATAGTTTAGTATTATATTATCAAGTTTATGAATATACACCTTATGTTTATGGTTTATTTAAAATAGAAATTCCATATGATGAAATAAGAAATATAATAGGGCCAATGGGACCTATACCTAAAATTTTATCTTGATTAACGAAAATGGGCACAAAATATAATAAATGAATTATAAATCTAATTTTATTTAGAAGTATTAATAGTAAAAACATGTATAGTATGAAATGATAATTAAATATAAAAAATAAAATCAACTGTAAATGAAATTGAAAGTTGCTTCATTTACAGTTATTTTTATTTAATTGACATAATTGGTCTATAATGATAGACTTATCTTAATAAGATGGTCTACTGTTATAGATCAAGGAGGTTGCTATGGATAAATTTAATCTTTGCGAGAGTGAATATCGTTTTGCAAGTATTGTTTGGGAAAATGAGCCTTTAGGATCAGGAAAGCTTGTAGAGCTTTGCAGCGAAAAGCTTGGATGGAAAAAGTCTACAACATATACAGTTTTGAAAAAATTATGTCAGAAAGAAATATTACAGAATCAAAATTCAATTGTTACTTCTGTTGTAAAGAAAGAACAAATACAGAAATTTGAAAGCGAACAATTCTTAGAGAAAAATTTCGGAGGATCATTACCTAAGTTTATTACAAGTTTTATGAGTGATAAAAAATTATCTAAAGATGATGCAGATTACCTGAAAAAGCTTATAGACAATTATAAGGAGGAGTAACACATGGAGCATTATTTACAAAACTTATTTTTTACAGTGCTTAATATGAACATAACTGCCAGCTGTGTTATTTTATTTGTTGTGATTGTAAGATTATTTTTGAAAAAAGCTCCAAAGATATTTTCCTATAGTCTTTGGATAGTGGTAATGTTTCGACTAATGAGTCCTTTTTCCTTTTGTTCTGCAATTAGTTTTTTAAAACCTATTTTTGATACTCCTAAAAAAATACAATACATTCCTTTAAATGTAGGCAATATAGCACAACCTAAAGTACAAACAGACATAAGTGGGATTAGTGTAATAATTAATAAATCTGTTCCTTCACCATCAGTTAGTACTGGAATAAACCAAATAGAGGTCACTTTATTCATACTTTCAATAATATGGTTTTTAGGTATTCTTATTATGGTTAGTTATGGAATTATATGCTATATAATGTTAAAAAAGAAAGTTAGCTGTGCCATGTTAGTTCATGATGATGCTTTTGAGTGTGAAAAAATTAAAACTCCATTTGTTCTTGGAATTATAAAGCCTAAAATTTATTTACCAATAGGCTTAGTAGAAGAGGAAAAGAAATACATTTTAAAACATGAACAAATTCATATAAAACGATTTGATTATATTATAAAACTTTTTGCTTTTTTGCTTTTGTGCATTCATTGGTTTAACCCACTTGTATGGATGAGTTTTATACTTATGAGTAATGATATGGAAATGTCTTGTGATGAAAAGGTAATTGAAGAACTTGGTAATGAAATAAAAAAGGAGTATAGTAGATCTCTTTTGTCTATGGCAGTGGAAAGAAAGTTTATAAGTGGCAGTTCACTTGCATTTGGAGAGAATAATATAAAAAGGCGTATTAAAAATGTGTTGAAATATAAACAGCCAGCTTTTTGGATTTTATGTGTAGGAGTAGTTGTAATTGTTGTTGTAAGTATGACACTTGTTTCTAATCCAATTGATAAGAAGGTTAACATAGAAGCATCTTTAAAGGATGAAAAGTTACAAAAAGAGCTAAACATAGAGGATAAAAATGAAGTTTTAAAGAGAGTGCACTCTAGCTTTGAAGATAGTATAAAAACTATTTTGTCATCTCCACTTAATTCATCTAATCCAGATGAACATATTTCAGCTCATAGAATGGAGTATGATAGTATTTTAAGAGCTGGAAGGGATGCAGAAAATTACATGCTGTCACAATTTAAAGAAGGTAATGTTAAAAATGATTTGCGTGGTCAGATTATAATGAGGCTTTGTAAAGATTGGTTAGGTTCAAGGAATAATGTGCAAGATAAAAACTTATTACCTACAGAATGGTACTCTAAGCTGCAACTAGTAGACGAAATTACATTGCCTGATTTTTCCTATGACGGTACGGATCCTATTGAAAAACTGGTGTATAAAACTGAAATAGAGAAAAATCAAGGAATAAAAAGTGATTTAAGCTTTCTTGTTGTAGCACCTCATATTCATGGGGTTTATAAACAGGGAAATAAACTAAAAGTAGTTGTTACTAATTTCGCTGCCACATATGGTTTTTATGGTAAAACTTTAAGTGAGCAGTGTGGATCTATAGATCCAACTGCAATTACTTATGTTAAAAATTCAGATGGCAGTTACAAATTGGATAAATATGAACAGGCAAAGGATGGTGATGAATGTGGTCCATCAATTGAAAAGTTTTGCACTATGCCTGTATCAAGGAAAAAAATAAAAGGCCTCTCAGATAAAATTTTTAAATATGGTAGTGATAGCAATAAGGATATAGGTAAGTTACAGCGAGATAATTTAATTAAACATCTAAAAGCAAATGGTCAAACAGGTATATCAATAAGAGAAGTTTCAGGTGAAATAGTTCCATTAACATAGTATACAATTCTTGATTTTCCTCTGTGAAAATATATATTGTCAGTAACAAAAACTAATTTAAACGACTAAAGTTCTAAGATATACTAGGCTAAAGTCGTTTAAATTAGACTAGTTGAGAGTGGAAGAATACTATTAAATTAACTAAGTGAGTCATTTTCCATAACATACAATTTTCCATTTCTAGCTTTTATAAAGTTATGTCCTTTAAATCCTTTTCTTCTAAGTATTTTTCTTATTTCATATAATGCTCCAGCATGACTTACAATTAGAATATCTTTATCTTTATCTTTTTGTTGTAATATTTCATCAACTATTTCATTAAGTCTTTTTAAAGTTTTTGTTCTACCTTCAGGTTGTGAAATGTGATTTCTAAACCAAGCAATTCTATTTATAAATGTCCAAAAATAATAGGGGAGTGGAAGCTTGGTATTTATTATTGCTGTAAAGGATATTTCTACTAGTTTGTTTGTTACTATTATATTTCCATGATATATAGTTTTTGCAGTGGTAATAGCTCTTTCCATACTACTGCAGTAACATTTATCCCAAATTTTATCTATGACTAATTCGTTAGGAATAACTCTTGTTTCTTCATATTTGTTCATGTATTCGTTATATGTTTTCGATGACATAAAAGAATTTCTTTTTAAATCTACTTTAAAGTGTCTTACAAGTCCTATTTTCATGTTAATTCCCCATTCTATATAAATATTTCAATTTATATAGTTTGCAGAATTAAAAATACTATTCATAATTAAGTAGTAAATAAGAATATTTAAAGTATAACAAAAGCATAGGATTCTAAATAATGAATAGAATCCTATGCTTTTTCATCTAAATTATTTAATAAGTTTTTTAGTTTATCCTTTAAGTTTGAGGCTTCTTCTATGGAAATGCCTGTACTGCAAAACATTTTTTTTGGTATTTCCAAAGCTTCATCTCGCATATTTACACCTTTATCAGTTAATTTAATATATACATTTCTTTCATCATGAGTATCTCTTAATCTTTCTAATAATTTCATATTTTCAAGTTTTTTTAATAAAGGTGTAAGGGTTCCAGAATCTAAGTGAAGCTTTTTTCCAAGCTCTTTTACAGTTATGTTGTCATGTTCCCAAAGTACTAGTAAAGTAATATATTGAGTATAAGTTATACCAAATTTATCAAGAAGTGGTTTGTAAATTCTAGTTACTTCTTTGGCACAAGCATATAGTGCAAAACATAATTGATTATCCAATTTTAATGATTCATAATTCATATATTATCACAACCTTGCAAATTAATAATGATGTAAAATATTTTCTATAACATTTTACATCATTATTAGGAAGTTTACAAATTTAAGTATTCATCTATTTTATCTTTATCAAATCCAACAACTATATTGCCATTTATATTTATTGTTGGCACATTTTGTTGCTTTGATATTTCAAGCAATTCTTTTCTTCCATCTATATCTTTTTCAACATTTATATCTATATAATCTATTCCTTTAGTGCTAAGATAAGCTTTTGCCTTTTTACACCAAGGGCAATCAGACATTGAATATACTTTTACCATAAAATCACCTCATTTTTAAAATTAATACTCATTTTTTATATATTTTTCTGCCATTAATGCAGCTGTTGTACCATCACTTACAGCTGTTGTTAATTGTCTAAAAGGTTTAGTTCGAACATCACCAGCTGCAAAAACACCTTTTATATTAGTTTCACAAGTTTCACTTGCTTCAATGTTACCAGAGCTATTCAAATTTAAATAATCTTTATATAAATCAGTTCTAGGAGCTACTCCTATATATACAAAGATACCATCTAAATCTAATTTGTAAGTTTCTTTTTCATTTTCAATAAGAACAGCTTCTAATTTATTATCTCCAATTGCATGTTGTATTTTAGAATTCCATAAAATTTCCACTTTTTTGTTGTCAAATAATTCTTGTTGATTTTTTTTATCTGCCCGTAAGTAATTTCTTTTATGGATCAATGTTATTTTTTTGGCATATTTAGATAAAAAGTTAGCGGCTTGAACTGCTGAATTTCCACCACCTACAACTGCAATATGTTTTCCTTCATATAAGTGTCCATCGCATAGTTCACAATAATGAATTCCTTTTCCGTGGAAATTTTTTTCTTCAGATATTGGTAATTCTCTTTTTTTAGCTCCTGCTGCTATTATTACTGCTTTAGGTTTATATATATAGCTTTTAGTTTCAATAATTTTTTCGTTATTTGTAAGTTTTACAGATACTATTTTATCAAATTCATCTATTTCCACACCATAGTTTATAGCTTGATTTTGAATTTTATCAATTAAGTCTGATCCACTGATGGAAATAAAGCCAGGATAATTTTCAACTGTATATGCATCTTTTATTTGTCCACCAACTAATTCATCTTCAAGAATTAAAGTTTTAAGTTTAAGTCTTGCTGCATAAATAGCTGCTGTTAGGCCTGCTGGTCCTGAGCCTATTATTAAAAGATCTAGTTTTTTTTCTTTTTTAATCATTGTATCACCTGCTTAGTTAACTTTTTATAATAGTTTTTCTATTTCAGAAACCATAGCTAAAGGTTCAGTTGTAGGCTCAAATCTACCAACTACATTACCTTCTTTATCTACTAAAAATTTAGTAAAGTTCCATTTTATAGAGTTGCCTATCAAATATTCAGGAAATTGTTCCTTTAAAAAGTTATATAATATTTGTCCACCTGGATGATTTAAGTCTAAGCCTTTAAAAGGAATTTCTTCACTTAAGTATTTAAATAAGGGATGTGCTGAAGCACCTCGTACATTTATTTTTTCAAATAGTGGGAATGATACACCATAGTTAAGCTGACAGAAGTTTTTAACTTCTTTATTATTTCCAGGCTCCTGTTCAGCAAATTGATTGCAAGGAAAACCCAATATTTCAAGACCTTGCTTATTATATTCGTTATAAAGTTTTTCTAAGTCTGCATATTGAGGTGTAAATCCACATTTGCTTGCAGTATTTGCTATTATTAATACCTTTCCTTTATATTTTTCAAGAGATATTTCCTCTCCATCTATTCCTATAACTTTGTAATCATAAATTGACATAAATTTTTCCTCCTTTTATTCCAATAAAAATATTTTATAAAATTATTTTGTATACAATTAAATTGCGTACAATTATTCTGTAATTTAAATTTATCATGAAAATTAAACTTTGTCAATAGTAATTATTAATTAAAATTATAAAATAACAACATTCTAATTTTTTTCATATATTAATTATAGAAAAATGTTTAGGAAGTGCGTTATTACGAGTATAATAAGCAAAATATTATATAAGATTTCCATAGAAGGTGGAGGAGCAGTTAAAAGAAGTTTTGATAGAGAGACTAAAAATTCTAGAGAAGTAAATGAAAAAGTATTGTTTAAAATATTAAAGTTAAATTGCAAAAGTGAAATTGGAATTAAGCTTGGGTTTAAGGATATCAAGTCTATAGATAGTTTTAAAACTCAAGTTCCATTAACAGAATATCCATATTATGAAAACTATATAGAACGAATGGCAAATGGAGACAAAAAGGTTTTGATAGGTGATGATATTGAATATTTTGGTCATACTTCTGGAACTACAGGTAAACAAAAGTTAATTCCCGTAACTAAAAGGAGTAGAAAGATTGCATCAAAGTATATGGCACTGCTTATTAATAAATATTCCTATGATAATTTTAAAGAAAATTGGAATTATGGGAAAGGGTTAATGATAGCTGATATGGTTATGACAACATACACTAGGGCAGGAATTCCTATATGTTCTGCTACTTCTGGAGGAATGAATGGTATAAAACGTATACTGCCTTATTTATACACTTCGCCAATAGAGGTAATGAAAATAAAAGATAGAGAAACTGCTCTGTATCTTCATTTGTTATTTGCATTAAGAGAAGTTGGACTTTTGTATATAGGCGGAGTTTTTATTTCTAATATATTGGATTTGTTTAGGGTATTAGAAAGTAAATACGAAAGTTTAGTAAGAGATATAAGAAGGGGACGTATAAGTAATAATTTGGATATTGATGAAAATACTAGGTGGAAATTAAATAAACTTCTTTCACCTAATGCAGGTAGGGCGTATCAGTTAGAATGTGAGTTTAAGAAAGGTTTTAAGGGTATAAGCAAAAGAATATGGCCTGATTTGTTATATATTATAACAGTAACTGGAGCAAATTTCTCTATATATGATGAAAAAGTAAATTATTACACTAATTCACTCACTATCTATTCTCCAGGTTATGCTGCCACTGAAGCTATGATTGGAATTAATCCTTATGTAAATAAAATACGATATATAATTATTCCAGATACTGTTTTTTATGAATTTATTTTAGTTGAAAATGGAAAATCAAATATTAATCATACCTTTTGCTTAGATGAATTAAAAATAGGGAAAAAATATGAGATAGTGATTACTAATTATGCAGGACTTTATAGATACAGAATAGGTGATGTTATTAAGGTAGTTGGTTTTTATAATAATTGTCCAGAGGTTGAATTTTTATATAGAAAAAATCAAGTACTTAATATGTCAGCAGAAAAGACCAATGAAGGACATTTAGCCAATTCAATAAGAAATACCATGAGAAATTTGAATTTGAACTTAGTTGATTATAGCACAATACCTGATAATTCAGTTACTCCTGGAAAGTACATTTTTTATTTTGAATTTGAAGATTTTATTCCTGATTATAAAGTTCAGTTAATAGAAAAAACTTTAGACAGTGAACTTAGAAAGTCAAATTTAGCTTATGATAGAGCTAGAAACAATAGAAGATTGGATAAATTAAAGGTAATACTTTTAAAACCAAATACCTTTAATTTGGTAAGAGAAGCTTTATTCAATAAAGGAATATCTAAGAATCAAATTAAAATTCCAAGAGTTATAATTGATAATAAAACTATATTAGATGTTGTTAATAAAAATATTTGTAGATAGACTTTTATTTAATGAAGCTTATGATTTTTTACTTTCTAGATTAAGAAATTTATAATAAGTAAATATTTTGATGAAATTTTAGAGGATAGACTTGTCGAAATTAAAAAACATAAAAAATAGATTAAAAACAGGTAAAACTTTTAATTTAGAAAGTTTACCTTTATTTTTTATGGGAATAACAATGAATGCACACAAAACAGTGAATATTACAGTATAAGTAGTATACACTATATATTGAAAAGTATATATTAAATATTATATAATATATCACTAGTGTTTAATTTTTAGAAAATATTTCAATTGACATCTTTATTATAATCGTTT
>NZ_JIBU02000007.1 GCF_000633595.2 Clostridium drakei
TCCTATGTTTACATGTGGTTTGTTTCTTTCATATTTTGCTTTTGACATTTTTATTCCTCCCAAAAATCAATTTATTTTTGTATTAAATTAATTAGCTTTTTTACCAGCTATTTGCTCTTGAATACTCTTTGGAACTTCTTCATAATGATCAAACACCATTGAATAAACTCCTCTGCCTTGAGTTCTTGATCTCAATGTAGTTGCATATCCAAACATTTCTGAAAGTGGAACAAATGCTCTTATTACTTCAGCACCTGCTCTTGGATCCATTCCTTCTATTCTACCTCTTCTTGAATTAACGTCTCCTATTACATCTCCCATGTACTCTTCTGGAATTACTATTTCAACTTTCATCATAGGCTCAAGTAATGCTGGATCTGCTTTTCCCATAGCATTTTTAAATGCCATAGATCCTGCAATCTTAAATGCCATTTCTGATGAGTCAACATCATGGTATGATCCATCAACTAATTTAACTTTGAAGTTTATAACTGGATATCCAGCTACTATACCACTTTCTGAAGCTTCTCGTATACCATTATCGATTGGTCCTACATATTCCTTTGGAATAGCTCCACCAACGATAGCATTTTCAAATGTATATTCGCCTTCTGTTGGTTCCATTTCTATCCAACAATGACCATACTGTCCACGTCCACCAGACTGTCTAACAAATTTACCTTCAGCCTTAACAGCTTTTCTAATAGTTTCTTTGTAAGCAACTTGTGGCTTACCAACATTACATTCTACTTTAAATTCTCTTTGAAGTCTGTCAGCAATTATTTCTAGGTGAAGTTCTCCCATACCTGCTATAATTGTCTGTCCTGTTTCTTGATTAGTAAATGTTTTAAATGTAGGATCTTCTTCCGCAAGTTTTGCTAATGCAATACCCATTTTTTCTTGACCAGCTTTTGTTTTTGGCTCTATAGCTACTTCTATAACTGGTTCTGGGAATTCCATACTTTCAAGTACAATCGGATCTACTTCATCACAAAGAGTATTACCTGTAGTAGTTTCTTTTAATCCAACTATTGCACCTAAATCTCCTGAACGAAGTTCTTCAACTTCTTCTCTATGATTTGCATGCATCTTAACAAGTCTTCCGATTCTTTCTTTTTTACCCTTAGTTGAGTTATATACATAAGAACCACTCTTCATTATTCCTGAATAAACTCTAGTAAATGCTAGTCTTCCAACAAATGGGTCTGTAGCAATCTTAAATGCTAATGCTGACATTGGAGCATTGTCATCTGCTGGTCTTTCCATATCTTCTCCAGTTTCAGGATTTGTTCCTTTAATTGCTGGTATATCTAATGGTGATGGCATATAGTCAACTACAGCATCTATCATTGGTTGAACACCCTTGTTCTTATATGATGATCCACATGTAACAGGTACTATAGCATTTGCTATAACGCCCTTTCTAATACCCATCTTTATTTCATCTACAGTTAATTCTTCTCCATCAAGATATTTCATCATTAATTCTTCATCTTGTTCAGCAACTGCTTCGATTAGAGCTGTTCTATATTCTGATGCTTTATCTTGTAGCTCTGCTGGTATTGCAACTTCGTCCATAACTTTTCCTAAATCATCTTCATATATTATAGCTTCATTACTAACAAGATCTATGATTCCTTGGAACTTATCTTCAGCTCCTATTGGTAATTGTATTGGAATAGCATTACAATGCAATCTATCTCTTAACATATTTACACACATATAGAAATCAGCACCTGTAGAATCCATCTTATTTACATATACCATTCTTGGTACTTTATAGTTATCTGCCTGTCTCCATACAGTTTCTGTTTGAGGCTCAACTCCGCCTTTTGCATCTAATACAGTAACTGCTCCATCAAGAACTCTTAGTGATCTTTCAACTTCTACTGTAAAATCCACGTGTCCTGGTGTGTCTATTATGTTTATTGCGTGGTCTTTCCACATACAGAAAGTTGCCGCCGAAGTAATTGTTATACCTCTTTCTTGTTCTTGAACCATCCAGTCCATTGTAGCCTGACCTTCATGAACTTCTCCTATTTTATGAGTTCTTCCGGTATAAAAAAGTATACGTTCTGTTGTAGTAGTTTTTCCTGCATCAATGTGAGCCATTATTCCAATATTACGATATTTGTCTAACGGATGTTGTCTTCCCACTTAATTTTCCTCCTCTAAAGTATAAATTTAAATTTGACAAAACTGCTTTGGTAAAAGCCAAAACAGTTTTGTTCATTATTAATATCTATAATGTGCAAAAGCTTTATTAGCTTCAGCCATTTTATGAGTATCTTCTCTCTTTTTAACAGCTGCACCAGTATTATTAGCGGCATCCATTAATTCTGCTGAAAGTCTTTCTCTCATACATTTTTCGCCTCTTTTTGATGCTGCAGCAAGCAACCATCTAATTCCTAATGTCTGTCTTCTTTCTGGTCTAACTTCTATTGGAACTTGATATGTAGCACCACCTATTCTTCTTGCTTTAACTTCAAGTAATGGCATTACATTGTTCATTGCCTCTTCAAAAACCTCAATTGGTTCTTTACCTGTCTTTTCACGAATTATATCAAAAGCTTCGTAGCATATTTTTTGTGCTACTCCTTTTTTACCATCTTCCATTACGTTGTTTATGAATTTAGTGACAACCTTACTATTGTAAACTGGATCTGGTAATACATCTCTTTTTGCAATATGTCCTTTTCTTGGCACTTTTCTTCCCTCCTTAACAATGTGAAATTTAAGTTCATCGGTACTCGATATCACACTTTCGTATTCTACCGTAAAGTGCTCTGTACTTCTGCAAATTATTTATTAAATCTATATATAAATGCTGAAGACATAGCACTATTTTTCAAATCAACTTAGCTAAGCATTATTTTTGCTTTGGCTTTTTAGCACCGTATTTTGATCTACTCTGTAATCTGTTAGCAACTCCTGCTGAGTCTAAGGCACCTCTGATGATATGATATCTAACACCAGGAAGGTCTTTAACTCTTCCTCCTCTTATAAGAACAACACTATGCTCTTGTAAGTTATGGCCTACACCTGGAATGTAAGCAGTAACTTCAAACCCATTTGTTAATCTAACCCTAGCAATTTTTCTTAATGCTGAGTTTGGTTTTTTAGGTGTTGTAGTTTTTACTACTGTACAAACTCCTCTTTTTTGAGGACATTCCTTTAGTGCTGGTGCTGTTGATTTAGAACTTATTGTCTTTCTGCCTTTTCTTACTAACTGGCTTATAGTTGGCATATTTACACCTCCTTTAAAAATATAAACTAACTTAGAAAATTATCTAAGAAGCTACCAAAAATAACAAATTAAAATTTATGTTAAATTATATCTGTAAGCTATTTAAATTAAAAATTTAATCTTTTAACACTGCTGCCGTTGCTGCTCCAACGTCTATTCCACAAAGTTTTCCTAATTCTTTCATACTGTCTACATATACTAGTTCTAAGGATTCTTCCTCAACTAATAACCTTACTGGTTGTATAAACTTATCATCGGCATCTTTTGCTATATAAACAGTTTTTACAGCTCCTGATTTTATAGCTTTAATTGTTTGTTTTACACCAACAACCTTATTGCCTTCAAGTCTAAGAATCATTATTACTTTTCCTCCCTTACAGTGCTATGGAGACAAAGTTATAAAAACTTTGTCTCTTTCAAAAACATACAGATGTATTTTATCATTTTAAATCTACTATGTCAACAAATTGTTACACTTCTATTTCATTATTACTAATTTGTTTTTCCTCTGATTCTTTTTCAGTATTGATTTTGATAGATCTATACCTTGTCATACCTGTTCCAGCAGGTATTAACTTACCAATGATTACATTTTCTTTTAATCCTAGTAGAGGATCAACTTTTCCTTTAATAGCTGCATCAGTAAGTACTCTTGTCGTTTCTTGGAATGAAGCAGCTGAAAGGAATGAATCTGTAGCCAAAGCAGCTTTAGTTATACCAAGTAATGCAACTCTACCTTGTGCTGGTCTTTCACCTCTAGCTTCTGCTTTTGCATTTTCTTCATCAAAATCAAACATATCTATCATTGTTCCTGGTAATAATTCTGTATCACCAGAGTCTTCTATTTTTATTTTTCTTGTCATCTGTCTTACTACTACTTCAAGATGTTTGTCATTTATATCAACACCTTGTAATCTATAAACTTTTTGAACTTCAGATAGAAGATAATTTTTAACTCCTAAAACACCTTTAATTCTTATTATATCATGCGGATTAACAGAACCTTCGGTTATTTCATCTCCAGCACTTATTGCATCTCCATTAGATACCTTAATTCTTGAACCAAATGGTATATCATAAGTTACTTCTTCACCTGCATCTGTAATTACAGAAATAGTTCTCTTCTTCTTAGTTTCTTCCATTTTTACAGTACCAGAGACTTCACTTACTATAGCAAGACCTTTAGGTTTTCTAGCCTCAAATAATTCCTCAACTCTTGGAAGACCTTGAGTTATATCAGATCCAGCAACTCCACCAGTATGGAAAGTTCTCATAGTAAGCTGAGTACCGGGTTCTCCTATACTTTGTGCTGCTATTATACCAACAGATTCTCCCATACTTATTTTTTGAGCAGTAGCCATATTCATTCCATAACATTTTGAACATACTCCATGTTTAGATTTACATGTGAATACAGATCTAATTGTTACTTTTTTGATTCCTAAGTTATCAACTTTCTCTGCAATCTTATTATCCATGTAATCATTTTTATGAACTAATATTTCACCAGTATTTGGATCTATTATATCTTCTGCTGAATATCTTCCTGTAAGCCTTTCAGCTAAGCTCTCTATTACTTCGTTTCCTTCTTTTATTTCAGAAACATCGTATCCTTCTTGTGTTCCACAATCTTCTTCTCTTACTATAACATCCTGGCTTACATCAACTAACCTTCTTGTCAAATATCCTGAGTCTGCAGTCTTTAAAGCAGTATCCGCATTACCTTTTCTAGCTCCGTGAGTTGATATAAAGTATTCCATTACGTTCAGACCTTCTCTGAACGAAGCTCTTATAGGCAATTCTATAATCTTACCAGATGGGTTAGCCATAAGGCCTCTCATACCAGCAAGCTGCTTAATTTGACTCTTAGAACCTCTAGCTCCTGAGTCGGCCATCATGAATATTGGATTAAATCTATCCAAGTTATCCATAAGTGCATCTGCAACGTCTTCTGTTGTTTTAGTCCATCTTTCTATAACTCTTTCATACCTTTCATCTTCAGATATGAACCCTCTTCTATACATTTTCTGAATTTTATCAACTGCTGCATCAGTTTCTGCAAGTAATGTTTTCTTAGCTTCAGGTACTTCCATATCTGAAGTAGAAACTGTAATAGCTCCTATACTTGAATAGTGATATCCCTTAGCTTTTATCTTATCAAGCATTATAGATGTTTTAGTAGCTCCATGTCTCATGTAACATTTATCTATAATTTTACCAAGATTTTTCTTTGTTACAAGAAAATCTACTTCTAATTTAAACTCATTTTCTGGAAGACTTCTATCTATAAATCCTAAATTTTGTGGTATTGATTCATTAAATATTATTTTTCCTGGTGTTGTATCTATTATTCCAGTAACAAGTTTTCCATCTTCAATTTTGCTCATTTTTACTTTTATCTTAGCATGAATACTGATTTGTTTTAGTTGATAAACCATAATTACTTCATCCGGTGATGAGAAATATCTTCCTTCTCCTAATTCTCCATCCTTATCTATTGTTAGATAATATGATCCTAGTACCATATCCTGAGTAGGAATAACAACTGGCTTACCATCTGATGGTTTCATTATGTTATGTGCAGCAAGCATTAAAAATCTAGCTTCTGATTGTGCTTCAACAGATAGTGGAACATGGACTGCCATTTGGTCTCCATCAAAATCCGCATTATATGCTGTACATGCTAAAGGATGAAGTTTTATCGCTCTGCCTTCTACAAGTACAGGTTGAAATGCTTGAATTCCCAATCTATGAAGAGTCGGAGCACGGTTTAAAAGTACTGGATGATCAGATATTACTTCTTCAAGCACATCCCATACTTGAGATTGAACTCTTTCAACCATTCTCTTAGCACTCTTTATATTATGTGCTACTCCACTTTCAACAAGCTTTTTCATTACAAAAGGTTTAAATAATTCAAGTGCCATTTCTTTTGGAAGTCCGCACTGATACATCTTAAGTTCAGGTCCAACAACTATAACTGAACGACCTGAGTAGTCAACACGTTTTCCAAGCAAGTTTTGCCTGAATCTTCCTTGCTTACCCTTTAACATATCAGATAATGATTTTAGAGGTCTGTTTCCAGGACCAGTTACTGGTCTTCCCCTTCTTCCATTATCTATAAGTGCATCTACTGCTTCTTGAAGCATCCTTTTCTCGTTTCTAACTATTATGTCTGGCGCACCTAAATCTAAAAGCTTTTTAAGTCTATTATTTCTATTAATAACTCTTCTGTAAAGGTCATTTAAATCTGATGTTGCAAATCTTCCACCATCAAGTTGAACCATAGGTCTCAAATCTGGAGGAATTACAGGAATTACATCTATGATCATCCATTCAGGCCTATTCCTAGACTTTCTAAATGACTCTACTACCTCAAGTCTTCTTATTATTCTTACTTTCTTTTGTCCTGTGCTATTTTTTAAATCCTCTTTTAACTCAATAGATGATTGTTCCAAATCTATTTCTTCTAAAAGTCTTTTAACAGATTCAGCACCCATTCCAGCAACAAAACTTTCATCACCATATTTATCAACAGCTTCTCTATATTCTTTTTCATTTAGCAATTGTTTTTTTAGTAATGGAGTTTCTTTAGGATCCAACACAACATAAGATGCAAAATATAGTATTTTTTCTAGCGCTCTTGGTGACATATCTAATATAAGTCCCATACGTGATGGTATTCCCTTAAAGTACCAAATATGAGATACTGGTGCCGCCAATTCTATATGGCCCATTCTCTCACGCCTTACTTTGGCTTTAGTAACTTCAACACCACATCTATCACATACTATGCCTTTATATCTTATTCTTTTATATTTACCACAGTGACATTCCCAGTCTTTTATAGGTCCAAAAATTCTTTCACAAAATAGCCCGTCTCTTTCAGGTTTCAAAGTTCTGTAATTTATTGTTTCAGGCTTTTTTACTTCACCTCTTGACCACTCTCTTATTTTTTCTGGTGAAGCCAACCCTATTTGTAATGCATCAAAATTATTTAATTCAAACAAGGGTACATCCTCCCTTCCTAATGTTCGTCATTAAAATCATCTATTTCTAAATTACCTTGAAGTTCATCTAAAGATAAATCATCATAGTCAAGTTCTAGATCTTCTTCACTATCTTCAGATTCAACATAATCATCAGTTGGAGTTGGTGGAACGAACTCTTCGCTTCCTTCTATATTTACACCTAAATCTTGTATTTCTTCATCTACGGATTCTTTTAATTTAACTTCTTGATTGTCATCATTAAGAACTTTCACATCTAAGCATAAAGCCTGCAATTCTTTTATAAGAACCTTAAATGATTCAGGAACTCCAGGTTCTGGTATATTCTCACCCTTAACAATAGCTTCATAAGTCTTAACTCTTCCTACAACGTCATCAGATTTAACTGTTAATATTTCTTGAAGTGTATGAGCAGCACCATATGCTTCTAAAGCCCAAACTTCCATTTCTCCAAATCTTTGTCCTCCGAACTGTGCTTTACCACCTAATGGCTGTTGAGTAACTAATGAATATGGTCCAGTAGATCTAGCATGTATTTTATCATCAACCAAATGTGCAAGTTTTAATATATACATGTATCCAACTGTTACTGGATTGTCAAATGCGTCTCCAGTTCTTCCATCATATAGTACTGTTTTTCCAGTCTCATCATATCCTGCATCCTTTAAGCATTGTACTATATCTTCTTCTGTTGCTCCATCAAATACAGGAGTTGCTATATGCCATCCCATTTCACTAGCTGCCCATCCTAAATGGACTTCAAGTACCTGACCTATGTTCATACGAGAAGGAACTCCTAGAGGATTCAAACATATTTGAAGTGGTCTTCCATCTGGTAAGAAAGGCATATCTTCTTCTGGTAACACTCTTGATATAACACCTTTGTTACCGTGTCTTCCTGCCATTTTATCTCCTACAGATATTTTTCTCTTTTGAACTATATAGCATCTAACTAACTTATTGACTCCTGGTGGAAGCTCATCTCCATTTTCTCTTGTAAATATTTTCACATCTACAATTATACCAGCTTCACCATGAGGTACTCTAAGTGAAGTATCTCTTACTTCCCTAGCCTTTTCTCCGAATATTGCTCTAAGCAATCTTTCTTCTGCCGTAAGTTCCGTTTCTCCCTTTGGAGTAACTTTACCTACTAATATATCTCCAGATCTTACTTCAGCACCTATTCTTATTATTCCTCTTTCATCTATATCCTTTAAAGCATCTTCACCAACATTTGGTATATCTCTTGTTATTTCTTCTGGTCCTAATTTTGTATCTCTTGCTTCTGCTTCATATTCTTCTATATGAATTGATGTAAATACATCTTTTTTAACTAGTTCTTCAGATATAAGCATAGCATCTTCATAGTTATAACCTTCCCATGTTATAAATCCCATTCTTATGTTTTTACCTAATGCAATTTCTCCAAGGTCTGTAGATGGTCCATCTGATAATACTGTTCCCTTATCTACTTTTTCACCTTTACTTACTATAGGTCTTTGGTTTATACATGAACTTTGGTTAGATCTTTTAAATTTTAAAAGTCTGTAGGTATCTATGCCGCCATCTGAATCTCTTTTTACTCTTACTTCATTAGCACTAACATAAACAACTGTTCCAGCATTTTTAGCCTTAGGAAGAACCCCTGAATCTACAGCTGCTTTAAACTCTATACCCGTTCCTACTATAGGAGCTTGAGGTTTTAATAGAGGTACTGCTTGACGCTGCATGTTAGATCCCATAAGTGCACGGCTGGCATCATCATTTTCAAGAAACGGTATCATAGCTGTAGCTACAGAAACTATCTGTCTTGCAGATATATCCATGAGATCAACATCTTGTGCCGGAACTACAAGTACATCTTCTTGATCTCTTACCGTTACCTTACTATCTATAAAATGGCCTTCTTCATCAAGCGGTTCGTTTGCCTGTGCAATGACATATTCATCTTCTTCGTCTGCTGTCATATATACTATTTTCTTTTGAACTATACCATTCTTTTTATCTATTACTCTGTAAGGTGTTTCTATAAATCCATACTCATTTACCTTTGCATAAGCAGCCAACGAGTTAATAAGTCCTATATTTGGACCTTCTGGTGTTTCTATAGGACACATTCTACCATAATGTGAATGATGAACGTCTCTAACTTCGAAACCAGCTCTTTCCCTTGAAAGTCCACCTGGCCCTAATGCTGATAATCTTCTTTTATGAGTAAGTTCTGACAATGGATTTGTCTGATCCATAAACTGTGAAAGCTGTGAACTACCAAAGAATTCTTTTATAGCAGCTGCCACAGGTCTAATATTTATCAAAGCTTGTGGAGTTATAACTTCTTGGTCTTGAATAGTCATTCTTTCTTTAACTACTCTTTCCATTCTAGATAGGCCTATTCTAAATTGATTCTGAAGTAATTCACCAACAGATCTAAGCCTTCTATTACCAAGATGATCAATATCATCTGTATGACCAATCTCATATGGTAATCCTAGTTCATAATTTATAGTAGTATATATATCATCTCTTATTATATGTTTTGGTATCAATGCATGTATATTCTTTTTAATTTGTTCTTTTATACTATCTTCATCACTATAATTATCCAATATTTGTTTTAAAGTAGGATAATGTACAAGTTCTTTTATATTTAAGTCATCTATATTAAAGTCCACAAAATTATGTATGTTTACAAAGCTGTTACCTATAATTTTTATAACTCTGTCATCAAGTTGAATATCTACTGTATTAACACCACAATTTTGAATTTCTAGGGCTTTTTCTCTACTTATTTTTTCACCTTTTTCAACAAGTATTTCACCTGTTTGTGGGTTAACAATATCTTGTGCAGATATCTGATTGGCAATTCTAAGATTTAAAGCCAACTTTTTATTAAACTTATATCTTCCAACCCTTGAAAGATCATATCTCTTAGGGTCAAAAAATAATGATTCAATAAGTGATTGAGCACTATCAACCGTAGGTGGTTCACCTGGTCTTAATCTTTTATATATTTCAAGTAGCGCTTCTTCACGTGTTTTTGTATTATCTTTTTCTATTGTTGCTTTTAATCTTTCATCTTCACCAAAAAACTCAGTAATTTCGGCATCTGTTCCATAACCCATTGCTCTTGCAAGAATAGTTATAGGTAATTTTCTTGTTTTATCTATTCTTACATATATTATGTCATTGGAATCTGTTTCATATTCTAACCAAGCACCTCTATTTGGTATTACTGTTGCAGAAAAAAGTTTTTTACCTGTTTTATCAACTGACATATCATAATATACACCTGGTGACCTTACCAATTGACTAACTATTACTCTTTCAGCTCCATTAATAATAAAGGTTCCTTGCTCTGTCATAAGAGGAAAATCTCCCATGAAAACTTCCTGTTCTTTTACTTCACCAGTCTCTTTGTTTAATAGTCTAACTTTTACTTTTAAAGGCGCTGCATACGTAGCATCTCTTTCTTTACATTCTTCAACAGTGTATTTAATATTATCCATATCTAGTTTGTATCCAACAAATTCTAGATTTAGATTAGCTGTATAATCCTGAATAGGATTAATATCATCAAATACTTCCTGTAAACCTTCCTTTAAAAACCAATTATAGGAATTTAGCTGCACCTCAATTAAATTAGGCATTTCACCTACTTCTTTAAGTTTGGAAAAGCTCATTCTTGTTCTCTTACCAACCTGGACAGGATGTACCATTGACTCTCACCCCTTGCATAAACTAAAAATAACCAAAAACACAACTTTCTTATGTAGTAGGTGCTTCTGGATTGATTACATTACCATCAAATTATTATAACCTATTTTTCATAATTAATTCAAATCATTTAAATTAAAAATTAAATTCATGTTTAATTTCTAATTAATCAATGCAATTTATTATTTTATCATAATATGTTTAAATTGTCAATTGCTTTCTGCAATTATATAAAATGTTTTAAAAAAGAGGCACTTTTTATAAAGTGCCTCTTTAATTTGTGAATTACTATTTTATTTCAACAGTAGCTCCAACTTCTGTAAGCTTAGTTTTTATAGCTTCAGCATCTTCTTTACTTACGCCTTCTTTTAATGTCTTAGGAGCTCCATCAACTACTTCTTTAGCTTCTTTCAATCCTAATCCTGTTATCTCTCTAACAGCTTTTATAACTTTGATTTTTTCTGAACCTGCTTCTGCTAATACTACATCAAATTCAGTTTTTTCTTCTGCAGCAGCACCACCTGCAACAGCACCACCTGCAACAGCAACTGGAGCAGCAGCACTTACACCAAATTCTTCTTCACATGCTTTAACTAATTCGTTTAATTCTAAAACGCTCATTTCTTTTATAGCTTGAATTATTTCTTCTCTTGTCATTATTAGACACCTCCAAAATTTCTCTTTTTTAAATTAAGCTTCTTCTGATTCTTTTTTTTCTTTAATAGCATTTAATAAGTATGCAAGATTTGATAATGGAGCCTTGAAGCTTCCAAGTAATTTTGCAATAAGAACTTCTTTTGGTGGTATTGTTGCAAGTTGTTTAACTTTATCAGCATCAAAGATTTCTCCTTGAACTATTCCACCTTTAAGTTCTAATTTTTTATGATCTTTTGCAAAATCATTAAGTATTCTTGCTGGAGCAGTTGGATCTTCATATCCAAATGCTACTGATAAAGGACCTTGAAGTACACTTTCTATTTCACCAAGTCCTAATTCTTTTGCTGCTAATGTAGTTAAAGTATTCTTATAAACTTTATATTCAACACCAGCTTCTCTTAGCTTCGATCTAAGCATTGTATCTTCTTCAACTGTTAATCCTTGATATTGAGCAAAGATTATACCTTGTGCTTTTTCCATCTTTTCTTTTATCTCTAAAACTTTAGCTTCTTTTAATTGTCTATTTTTTCCCACTGTGTGTCCACCTCCTCACAGTTTATACTGCAATTATACAAAATTTAAAGGTCCCTCCGAAGACGCAGAGAGACCAACCATAATCTTTATATTGGAACCCTCGGTGGGTTGTTAACGTTACGCTTTCGCACCCACTGTCTACGGAATATTTACTTGTTAACCCTTTGAATTATACATAAATTTAAAATCTATGTCAATACTACTCTAAAACTTTTGTTGGATTTATTTTAATTCCTGGTCCCATAGTACTTGAAACTACTACTGACTTCAAGTATTGACCTTTTGCTGCTGCTGGTTTAGCTTTAACTACAGCTTCCATCAACACATGGAAGTTTTCAGATAACTTTTGTTCACCAAAAGATTTCTTTCCCATTGCAACGTGAACTATAGCAGTCTTATCAACTCTGTATTCAACTTTACCAGCTTTGATATCAGCTATTGCTTTTGAAACATCAAAAGTAACTGTTCCTGATTTTGGATTTGGCATTAATCCTTTAGGTCCTAATACTCTACCTAATCTACCAACAACACCCATCATATCTGGAGTTGCAACTACTACATCAAAATCAAACCAATTTTCTTTTTGAATTTTTTGAACAAGTTCTTCTGCTCCAACGAATTCAGCACCTGCTGCTTCAGCTTCTTTTGCTTTTTCGCCTTTAGCAAAAACTAAAACTCTAACTTTTTTTCCTGTTCCATGAGGAAGTACTACTGCTCCTCTAACTTGTTGATCTGCATGTCTTGGATCAACCCCAAGTCTTAAAGCTACTTCTATAGTTTCATCAAATTTAGCCTTTGATGTTTTTACTGCAAGTTCCATAGCTTCTGAAGGTGTATATAATACATTCTTATCAACTAACTTAGCGCTTTCCTTGTAATTTTTTCCCATTATTAATCCTCCTTCGTGGTTTTAACGGTTTTTACCTCCCACCATATTAGACCAGATTATTCTTCTACAGTTATTCCCATGCTTCTAGCTGTTCCTGCTATCATACTCATAGCAGCTTCAACTGATCCTGCATTTAGGTCTGGCATTTTTGTTTCAGCTATTTGTCTTAACTGATCCTTTGTAACTTTAGCAACCTTAGTTTTGTTCGGTACACCAGAACCGCTTTCTATTCCTACTGCTTTTTTAAGTAATACTGCTGCTGGTGGAGTCTTTAGTATAAAACTAAATGATCTATCCTGATATACAGTAATTACTACTGGAATTATTAATCCTGCTTGACTAGCAGTTTTAGCATTAAATTCTTTACAGAATCCCATTATGTTTACACCATGCTGTCCAAGTGCTGGTCCAACTGGTGGTGCTGGAGTTGCTTTTCCTGCAGCAAGCTGAAGTTTAATCATTCCTACTACTTTTTTAGCCATGAATTTACACCTCCTAAAATGTGGTTAATACGGACTTTGTCCTCCCACTTATTAAGGCTCTCGCCTTATAGACTAATCTAGTTTTTCTATTTGATTAAAATCAAGTTCAACAGGTGTTTCCCTGCCAAACATGTTAACTAGCGCTTTAATTTTTTTCTTTTCAGCATTGATTTCTTGGATAACAGCTGGGAAGTTTTCAAGAGGACCAGATTTAACTTTAATGTTTTCTCCTACTTCCACATCTACATTAATAGCTTTTTCAGCTATTCCCATAGATACAACTTCTTCATCTGTGAGTGCAACTGGTTTAGATCCTGGACCTACAAATCCTGTTACTCCTCTAGTATTTCTAACTACATACCAAGAATCATCTGTCATTACCATGTGTATTAAAACATATCCTGGAAATACCTTTTTTAATGTTACTTTTCTTTTTCCATCTTTTACTTCAACTTGTTCTTCCATGGGAACTTGAACATCATCTATCCAATCATAAAGATTTCTATTTTCAATAGTTTTCTCTAAATTGGCTTTAACTTTGTTCTCGTAACCAGAATATGTATGAACAACATACCATCTAGCTCTCTCTGCCATAGCTCAAGGGACGGGAATCTTTTCTCGACCCCTACCTCCTTCTTTTCCTTTATTTAAAAATTACACTAAACAAATTTTTAAATCCTACATCTAGTAATCCAACAATTACTATATAAATAAGACAAAATATCAAAACTGTTGCTGTTGACTTCTTTACTTTCTCCTTAGAGGCCCAAGTTATTCTTTTAGTTTCTGCTTTTAAGTCTATAAAAAAGTTAATAAAACTATTTCCGGACGCTGCTGATTTCTTTGTTTTCTTTGCACTATTTTGTACAGCCATTTTTTTCACATCCTTGAAAAATATTTATCATATGCCTCTATAAATTATTATTTTGTTTCTTTATGAGATGTATGTTTATGGCAAAATGGGCAATATTTTCTCATTTCCAATCTATCTGGATCATTTTTTTTGTTCTTCATTGTGTTGTAATTTCTTTGTTTGCAATCTGTACATGCTAATGTTACTTTTACTCTCATTACTTACACCTCCTGATATAGTCGTATATGTAAACTATTAATATATCTTTTACTAGCCTTAAATTATGCATTACTTTAATAATTTATCACAACTTAGTTTATATGTCAATTAAATTTAAAAATACTTTTTAAAAGGACCAGGTCTAGAAACCCAGTCCTAAAAATCAAAAATTACTCAACAATTTTAGTAACAACACCTGAACCTACTGTTCTTCCGCCT
>NZ_JIBU02000008.1 GCF_000633595.2 Clostridium drakei
TGAGCAAAGCTCCAAAAGTTATCCACATTTTTCAACTTTCAATTCTGCAATCATCTAAAATAATACTTTTAATTTGAATTATAACATAAAATTTTATTATATGTGTAAAGGTATTTATATAAATGTTGAAATTATTAAAAATTTAAATATTTATATAATATTGAGGAATAATAGTAGAGGATTTTTACACACTTATTATTTCTATTTGGAGGTGTTTTAATGAGTAAAGAAGCAAATATTGATTGGGGAAGCTTGGGATTTAATTATATTAAAACAGATTTACGATATATATCAAGATGGAAGGATGGAAAATGGGATGATGGACAGTTAGTTCAAGATAATATGCTTAGTATAAGTGAATCTTCTACGGCTCTTCATTATGGACAGCAGTGTTTTGAAGGATTAAAGGCCTATCGTACAAAAAATGGGAGGATACAGTTATTTAGACCAGATAAGAATGCAAAACGTATGCAAGATAGTTGTAGGCGTATTTTAATGCCTGAGGTATCTGTAGAAAAATTTATAGATGCATGTATTAAAGTTGTTAAGGCAAATGAACAGTATGTACCACCATATGAAACTGGTGCAACTCTTTATCTTAGACCTTTTGTAATAGGGGTAGGAGATAATATTGGTGTTAAACCAGCCTCAGAATTTATATTTTCTGTGTTTTGTATACCTGTAGGACCTTATTTTAAAGGAGGAATGATTCCTGTAAACTTTAATGTATCAGAATATGATAGAGCTGCACCCTATGGTACAGGTGCAGCAAAAGTTGGAGGTAATTATGCTGGTAGTCTTTATCCACATGAATTAGCAGTGAAAAAAGGTTTTGCAGATTGTGTTTATCTTGATCCAGCAACTCATACTAAGATAGAAGAAGTTGGAGCTGCTAATTTCTTTGGAATAACAAAGGATAATAAATTTATTACTCCAAAATCTCCATCCATACTTCCAAGTATAACTAAGTATTCATTATTGCAGATAGCAAAAGAATATTTAAAAATGGAAGTAGAAGAAAGAGATGTTTTGATTGATAACTTAGATGAATTTAAAGAAGCGGGTGCTTGTGGAACTGCAGCAGTGATAACTCCAATTGGTGGAATAGAATATAAAGGGGATTTGCATGTATTTCATAGTGAAAAAGAAGTAGGGCCTGTAACTAAAAAGTTTTATAATACGCTTTATGGAATTCAATTTGGGGATATAGAAGCTCCAGAAGGCTGGATTGTAGAAGTTAAATAATACTAAATAATATTTGAGCCATACTTTGATGATGCTTTAATATTTTAGTAAAAGATATTAAAGTATCATCAAAATATGACTCAATGTACTATTAAGTGATTCTTAAACTCAGGTAGAGTTTTCTTAAAGGGGATACTTCTAAGTATTAGAAGATAAAAAATTAGAACTAATGTCATTTTGTAAAATCTCTTTTAGTATTTTTTCAGTTATGGAATTAATACTGTCTTTAAAATCATTTTCGATAATAATATCAGCATTATGTATTACTTCACTTGCAGATTTTTTTACAATATTGTTTTGTGAGTTTTTCATCATTATAAAGATTCCAGGGTTAACAACGGTACGCAAGCTATTAGATTCACAGATTATTAAGGTATTCACAGGGACTTGTAATATAAATTCTTCAATAGCAGGTTTAATATGTGATTTTAAACATTTCAACCAATAGACTTTTTTGGCACCTGACGATAGTAAAAGAGAAGTATCTTTGTTAGCATTTATGTTTGTTTCTTCCAATAATTCAAAGCTTCCCTTCATATTAGAACAAGTTCCACAACCTTCTCCGCCTCTGGGACATTTACTATTTTTTTGTTGTATGGTAGTTATTTTTAATCCGATAATGGTAAATCTATTTTTTAATTGTTTAATTAGTTCTGTAGCAATAGCAGTTTTACCACTGTTGCGGCTTGATGAACCAATTAGGATCATCTGAGGTACACTTAGTAATTCTATATCCATTTTAACTCACTCCCTAAAATATGTGGTGTAGTTTAGATATTTAAGTAAATTTATTATACAATATTCAATGATAATTTATCAAATATCATTGAATAAATTGTGATACAATAATAACAGGGAATTATTATGTAATGTTTAGGGGAGGAGAATAGATGAATAATTATAAGCAATTGGTTGCTACTTATAAAACAGTTCAATATAAATCTTTATCATCAGTTACAGTTGTAGGACTTATATTAGCATTAATTATGGTTGTGACATATCAAATGATTCCAGCAGTGGTATTAGTAGTAGTATCCTTTGGAACCGCATATTTTAAAAGGTATTTATATGTTGAATATGAATATGAATTTGATAAAGAAGAAATAAGTATACATAAAATAATTGGCAAGGTTAACAGAAAAAAGTGTATAAATTTTAATATAAAGGATATAGAAATTTTAGCAGCACAAAATAGTAAGCATTTAAATTCTATTAATAATTTGCCTAAAAAGAAGATGAAGCTTTATCCATCTACTTCTAGAGAATTAATCTATTCAGCAGTCTTGAAACACAATGAGGAAAGAATTCAAGTAAGATTTGTACCAGATAATAAGTTTATAGATTTATGTTATAAGCATAATCCCAATTGTGTTAAAAAGAATTAGTAAATTTTCATAGTATGATTATATTTTGCAAATAAAAATTCCTTAAAGAAGAATTAAATCTTTCTTTAAGGAATTTTTCAGTATTATTTTAAAGAATCAGCTGAACCAAGTACATCAGAAATTTTGTTTTCAACAACTTTTTGAATATAATCTCTTCCAGCTCCACAATATTTTCTTGGATCGAATTCCTTTGGATTATCTCCAAAAGTTTTTCTTATAGCGGCAGTCATTGCTAGTCTTAAATCAGTGTCCATATTAATTTTACATACAGCCATAGAAGATGCTTTTCTAAGCATATCTACAGGAATACCTTTGGCACCAGCTATATTTCCGCCGTATTTATTACAAGTTGCAACAGCTTCTGGGTCAACAGCTGAAGCTCCATGAAGAACTATTGGGAAACCTGGTAATTTTTCTTGTATTTTTTCTAATATATCAAATCTTAGTTTAGGTTTAAAATCTAGTGGAAATTTGAAAGCACCATGTGAAGTTCCAATAGCTATAGCTAAAGAATCAACACCTGTTCTATTAACAAAATCTACAGCTTGATCTGGATCAGTATATATATGTTCAGCAGCAACGACATCATCTTCTACGCCTGCTAGAACTCCAAGTTCAGCTTCTACAACAACACCTTTAGAATGTGCGTAGTCAACAACTTCTTTTGTTTTGGCTACATTTTCTTCATATTCATAGTGTGAACCGTCAAACATAACTGAAGTAAATCCAGCATCAATAACTTCTTTTACAGTTTTAAAATCTGGACCATGATCTAGATGTAAAGCAATATCGATTCCAGTCTCTTCTATAGCAGCATCTACCATAGCTTTTAAATATTTTGCACCAGCATATTTTATTGCTCCTGCAGAGCATTGAAGAATAACTGCTGAGTTTTTAGCTTTTGCGCCTTTGACAACACCTTGAATTATTTCCATATTGTTAATGTTGAAAGCACCTATTGCATATTTGCCTTCATAAGCTTTTTTGAACATTTCCTTAGTAGTAACTAATGCCATTTTGTATTCCACCTTCCAAACTTTTAATATTTTAATGATATATGAATGAGAAAACATTCATATTCTTTAATAGCTAAACATTCAATGAATAGGGACAAATCAAGACCCGGCGGGACTTATTTGCTATGTATACATTATAATTCATTGAGTTTGTATTTGCCATAGTTTAATTATAAATTATTTTGTGAGATTTTTAAAATATATTTTGTATATTTACTTTTTCCATGTTAAGTATATGTTTGAGCAAAAATTTTATTACGTGGTTAGAAGCTAAAGCTTCATCTTTTGTATGGCATTTAGTATATTGGGTAAGTTTCCATATTTCATTGTTAATATTGTCTATCTCTGCATGGTTTACAAAAATAGAAATTTTACGAGTACAATTATCCCAGTTATCTAAGAGCTTTAAGGATTTGTTATAAGCTTCATCCCAAGAGTTAGATTCTATAGATTTTTCTATTTGTATGTTAAGAGTATCTAATTTACTACAAGTTTGATTTAAATAATTTATAGAAAATACTAATGATAAAAACATAGAAATAAAAATTACTAAAGCAGCAAATAAATTCCGCATTTAAACACATCCCTTTTTATACCTTTTTTTGATAATAAAAACTACCTTGAGAGTCTATAAGAGCTATAAAAACTTCTTTAGGGGAATCTATATTAAATCTCTTTAGTTTCTCATTAAGCCAGTTTTCATCTTTATTTAGTATTTTTAAATTATCATGATTTATGCTTCCATCTAAAATTAAAGTAACAGGAATTGTATCTTGCTTAAATGGTACCTTTAAATCACCTTTGGTAGCAGGGGCAAGGTTAGTTTTAGGTATAATAGATAATTGACCGCTAGTTTCAAGAATGGCAAAGTGTATATCATCCAAGTTAAAATAACCTTGAAGTCTAAGCTCTTCCATTAGATCATTTATATTAAATTGTTGACGTCGTAACTCCTTAATATCTATTTTTCCATTATTGATTAAGATACTTGGTTTGCCATTTAGAAGAAGCCTAATTTTTTCACTTTTAAGTTCGAATACAGATAAAATTGTTTGAATTAACAATAGTGTAATAATTGCTATAACTCCATGTATAATTGGGATTCTAGTATCTTGCATAGGAAAAGAAGCTAATTCAGAAATCATTATAGTAATAGCAAGTTCAAAAGGCTGCAATTCTCCTATTTGCTTTTTACCCATTAAACGCATAGATATAATAACCAAAAAATACAATATAGCTGTTCTGATAAGTACAGTAAACATTTAAATACCTCCGTTAGAGTTAGATTTTATTAAATTTTAAAGTTAAAATTTAATTTTTTTGATCCTGTAATATATTTTCTGTATAATATAAAAAAATATAACTGAATTTGAACATTTTTAGTAAAATGACGTATAATAATAGTACACAAAAAAAATGGGGGGCATGGAATATGTCTAAGTTAAAAGTTAAAATAAATGATAAAGAATTATCTATAGAAAAAGGAACAACTTTATATGATGCAATTAAAAAAAGTGGTTATGAAGAAAAAATTCCTATAGTACTTGGGAAAATAAGCGGAGAATATTATGAGCTCACATCTACCATAGAAGAAAATTCAGAAATAGAAGTTGTAAATATCACTGATAAACTAGGAAGTAAAACCTTTATAAGAACTTTGCAGTTTATTCTTATTAAATCTGTTTTTGATTTATTTCCTGAAGCTCAAATAACTATAGAGCATTCTTTGAGTAAAGGTTTATTTGGAGAAATCCATAAAGATACCCCACTAACAGAAGAAGATATTCATAAAATAAAGATAAGAATGAATGAAATAATACAAAAAAATATTGAGATAAAAAAGGTAAGTATGGATAGAAAAAAGGCTATAGAAATATTTTCTATGTATAAAATGGAAGATAAGGTAAGGTTGCTTAATCATGTAAATACAGCTACTGTTAAACTTTATGAACTAGATGGAAGATATGACTACTTTTATGGGTCCATGGCTTATTCCACAGGTATAATAAATTTATTTGATCTAGAATATTATGAACCAGGTTTTCTACTTAAGTATCCAATAGAGACAGATCCTTTTAATATACCTAGATCAGCAGAATATAAAAAGTTAAGTAAAATATTTCGTGAAACAGAGCAATGGGGAAATATATTGGATGTAGGAGATGTTGGATCGTTAAATGATAAAGTTGAAGACAATGAAATTATAGATATAATAAGAGTAGCAGAAGCGCTTCATGAAAAAAAGATAGCTTATATAGCAGATATGATAAGTGAGAGAAAAAATGTAAAAATAGTATTAATAGCAGGACCATCATCTTCTGGTAAAACTACATTTGCTAGAAGGCTTGGAATACAACTTAGAGTTAATGGGCTTATGCCAATTCCTATATCACTAGATGATTATTTTGTGGACAGGGAGCATACCCCTAAAGATGGTAATGGAGAGTATGATTTTGAGTCCATATATGCCTTAGATTTAAAGTTGTTTAATAAGAATCTAGAGCAGTTGCTTAATTATGAAGAAATAGAGATACCTTCTTTTAATTTTAAAACAGGAAGTAGAGAATGGACAAATCAAAAAATTAAACTTCCTAGTAATGGAGTACTGATAATAGAGGGAATACATGGGTTAAATGAAATGCTTACTAATGTTATACCAAAAGAAAGCAAATTTAAGATATATATAAGTGCACTTACACAATTAAATGTAGACAATCATAATAGAATAGCAACTACAGATGTGAGAATTATAAGAAGAATAGTAAGAGATTATCTTTCAAGAGGATATGGTGGAGAAGATACTTTAAAAATGTGGCCTTCAATAAAACGAGGAGAAGAAAAAAATATATTTGTATTTCAAGAGAATGCAGATGTTATGTTTAATTCTACTTTAGTTTATGAGCTATGTGTTTTGAAGCAGTATGCGTTAAAAGAACTGGAAAAGATAAGTTCTCAAAGTCCTGTTTATTATGAAGCTTTAAGATTAAAAAGTTTTCTTCACTTTTTTAAAAGTGTAGACATGGAATTAGTACCAGACAACTCTATACTAAGGGAATTTATAGGTGGAAGTTGTTTTTATAAATATTAATATGAAAGTCTAATAACAAACTCAAGTTTCCATTGTTCAACTGTAAATTAATTTTCCGTCGCAATTTGCTTATTATAAAGTTAAAATTTTGCTGTTTTAGCATATGAGAAGAGAACTTTATCAGAGTTCTCTTTTTTATGTACAGCAAATCTTAAAATTTATATAAATATGGTAAAAATAGAATAATTTAATTCAATGATCAAGATTTAATAAATCAATAAAGAATTTTTCCATTTAAATTTTATTAATTTATACAAAAAAACTTTCAAAAAATATATAAAAAAAATGAAAGTTATTGTATAATTAAGTTGTGATAAATTTATTATTACCGTGATAGATTTATTATTACTGTAATAAACTTTTATTGTTGTGATAAATTTATTATTATATTCAGTTTTATGATTTTATAGAAATAATTAAATGGAAGGTTGTGCTATAAAATGAGAGAATACAGTGCTTTTGATATTTTAGGACCTATAATGATAGGGCCATCAAGTTCTCATACTGCAGGAGCAGCAAGATTAGGAAAGGTTGCAAAGACTATAGCCGATGGCAAAATAAAGAAAGTAAAATTTTTCCTGCATGGATCTTTTGCAAGCACGTATAAAGGACATGGTACTGATAAAGCTTTAGTGGCAGGAATATTAGGAATGAATCCATGGGATGAAGGATTAAAAACTTCTATGGATAAAGCAAAAGAAAAAGGTATAGAAATAGAATTCATACCAACAGACCTTGGTGATGTACATCCTAATACAGTTAAATTTGAAATAACAAAAACTGATAATAAGGTAGTAGAGGTAATAGGTTCATCAATAGGTGGAGGAAATATAATAATAACAGGAATAGATGGAGAAAATATAGAATTTACAGGAGCATATCCTACTATATTAATAAATCATATAGATTTACCAGGAATGGTTGCTAGAGTAAGTGCTGTATTATATTATTACAGAATAAATATTGCTTTTATGAGAGTTTACAGAAGTGGAAAGGGATCAGCTGCAGCAATGGTATTTGAAGTAGATGATTTTATATCTCAAGAGTTAATAGATGAAATAAGAAAAATACCTAATATAAAAAATGCAAGAGCTATAAATCCTATAAAGGAGGATAAATAGAACTATGGTTAATTATGGACATGAACTTATAAAAGTATGTAAAGAGAAAAAATTAAGTATATGGGAATATACTCTTAAGGAAGAAGCAAAAGAAACAAATCTTACTGTTGAAGAAGTTTTTGAAAAAATGAGAAAAAATTTAGTTGTAATGCAAAATTCAGCAGAATATGGATTGAAAAATAAAGTAATATCAGTAAGTGGTCTTATAGGTGGAGATGCTTATAAATTAAATGATTATTCGCAGTCCGGGAAAACGTTGACAGGGGACTTTATGGTTAAGGCAATGGCAAGAGCTCTTTCCTGTTCAGAGGTAAACGCAGCTATGGGAAAAATAGTAGCAGCACCTACAGCAGGTTCTTGTGGAATAATGCCAGCAACTATAATAAGTGCTGGAGAAAAATTAAATAAAACAGAAGATGAATTAGTTAAAGCCTTATTTACAGCTACAGGCATAGGCATAATAATAGCTAAAAATGCTACTATGGCAGGCGCAGAAGGTGGATGTCAAGCAGAATGTGGATCAGCAGCAGCTATGGCTTCAGCAGCAGTAGTAGAAATGATGGGTGGAACTCCAGAACAAGCATTAAATGCAGCAGCTATAGTAATAAAAAATATATTGGGATTAGTCTGTGACCCTATAGCTGGACTAGTAGAAGTACCTTGTGCAAAAAGAAATGCTTCAGGTACAGTTAGTGCGTTAACTACAGCAGATATGGTCATGGGTGGAGTTTGCAGTAAAATACCTTTTGATGATACAGTATCAGCTATGTACAAGGTTGGAAAACAGCTTCCTTGTGAATTAAGAGAAACAGCGCTTGGAGGATTAGCAATTACAGAAACAGGCTTAAAGTTGAAAAAACAAGTACTTGGAGAATAAGAAGTATATTTTTTATAGATATTAAAACTTAAACTTTTGTATTATAAAAATAATGCGATGCAATATTTTTAAGAGGACAGAGGACAATTGACAGAGGACAATGAAGGATGGTTTTTCTCCGCTACACTACGAAAAATCTTCAATTAAATTTTTGATGGCTCGTTTCGCTAAAGCGAAACATTGCTGATTTATATAAATTTAAAGATTCTTTTGCGTTAGCAAAAAATCAACCTTCACTGTACTCTGTCCTCTGTCAATTGTCCTCTTAAAAAAGTTGCGTCGCATTATGCTTATATTAAGTGAAAATTTTCTATGTAAGAAAGTTTGGTTAAATTTCAATAGTTTGAATTAATTTAGTTAAAGTTAAATATATTAGTATTGGTATCAAATTTTACGTGGTGGAGTATTTATGACATGTAGAAAAGTTATGGAAGATTATTATAATGATATAAATAACTTGTCTGATTTTTTGGCGAAATTGGTCAATTCATACAGGCTTATAGTAGGGGGAGCAGGAGAACTAAATGGCATAGCATTAGCACATAAGAAGGATGTAAGAAACGCTATAAAAACGTCTAATGATCTTTTAAAAGTGATAAATGAAGTTATATGTATGTTAGAAAAGACAAGTTGTGGGTATATGGATTTTTGCAATGTAAGATCACAAGTAATGCAGTCCAGAATGCAAGTTCAATATATACAAACGGAAATTGATAATGAATTAAAATTACAAAATTCCCAAGGTGATACTCCAAATAGTAAAGAGGATACTGTTAGTGATGAAAGAGATGTTTTTAATGAGGAGAAAGATGATTCTAATAATGCAAAGGATGTTAGTAGTAACGTAAAAGATACCCAAGATAACAAAAAAGATAGTGGTAGCAGCGAAAAGGATTCTAGTGATAATGCAAATGATGATAACTCAAATGATGATAATGGAAAAGAGGTGTGAAAACCACACCTCTTAAAATTTCTTAAATCTGTGTTTACATACCATAAGGTAAGATAAAGCTATTATCAATATAACTGTAACTTGTACCGGTGCTAAAAAATTCATTGTAATTAAACAATAAATAGCCATAAACATACCTGCAAAAGTTATTGGTATACCGAAAAATTCTCCATCAAATTCAGTAACGTTAAATCTAGCAAGTCTATAAGCACCAGCTATAGGTAATAGTAATACTAAAGAATATCCTAAAAGTCCGAAATTAGTTAAACCATAAAGGTTAAATGCAAGGATAGAAGGTGCTACTCCAAAAGAAACTAAGTCTGCAAGAGAATCTAATTCTTTTCCCAAAGTACTAGATACATTTAAAAATCTTGCTACTCTTCCGTCATATCTATCAGCTAGACATGCAAGTAGTACAAAAATACCAGCCCATTTGTAATTTTCTTGGAAAGTCATCATTAGGGACATTACACCGCAACCTAAGTTTGCAAATGTAAAAATGTTAGGTACTGCACTTTTAGCTATTTTAGCCATTATAATCACTCCTAATATTATAATAATGTTAAATTGAACATAAAATCAAATTACGTATTAGAACTATTATAACTCATTTTTGTAAAATATTTAAGTGCATATTTGAGATTTTTGGTGGAAAAATTATAAATTTTTTGTTAAAATAGACTTACAAAAGAATTAAAAGTAGAGAGTTGAGGATCTTAATGAAAGAAAATAAAAAAAAGATACTGCAGTATTTCATTGGAGCACTATTGATCATTGTATTTGTGTATTTCATGATGAAGTATGGAAAAAGATTGACTCACTTAAGGATAAAACATGTTAGACATTATATTTTAAGTTATGGTAAATTTGCTTCTATAGCTTTTGTACTACTATATTCCTTAAAACCTGTAGCTTTAATAGTTCCAGTTTCACTTTTATCCATTGTAGCAGGAAGTGTTTTTGGACCTTATAAAGCACTTTTGCTTAGTATGATAGGTTGTTTTACATCAGGTACTTTAGCATTTTTTCTAGCAAGATTTTTAGGTAGATCTTTTGTAGATAAACTTTTAAAAGGTAAAGCTATGAAATTAGATTCGAGTATTGAAAAACATGGAACTGAAATAATGTGCATAATGAGGTTGTCATTCATATTTCCATATGATCCATTAAGCTATGCAGCAGGACTTACTAAAATGAAATATAGAAGTTTTATTATAGGAACTATGATAGGTGTTTTTCCAGAAATGGTTTCTTATTCATTTATAGGGAAGAGTTTGGAACACCCTTTTTCAATTAAGTTTTTTATTCCAATAATATTCATAGTAGTTGTAGCAGTAATTGCGTTAGGCATATACAAGTCGTCGAAAAAGACAAAAAGTTTATAAAAGCATTTTTTCTATAAATTTACGCTTATATTCAAGGAAATATAGGGACACAATAGTTTTACAGTGTAAATTTTGAAGAGAGGTGTTTTTTATGAAAGTTCAAGATATTATGACTAAATGTGTTGTTAGCTTAAATGCCGAAGATAATGTTGAAAGAGCGGCACAACTTATGAAAAAACATAATATAGGAGCAATTCCTGTATGTAATGGAGACAAAGTTATAGGAATAGTTACAGATAGGGATATAGCTGTAAGATCTTCAGCTGAAGGACAGAATTCTCAAAAGCAAACAGTTAGAGAAATCATGTCATCAAATCCAGTTGTAGGTGATCCTGGTATGGATATTGAAGATGCATCTAGAATTATGAGTGAAAGACAAATAAGAAGATTGCCTATAATGGAATCTAATAATCTAGTTGGATTAGTATCCTTAGGAGACATAGCTGTTGAGCCTAATCTTCAAGAAAAAGCAGAAGAAGCACTTAGTAATATTTCTGAACAGACTGCACCAGAAATTTAAAATTTAATAATTTATGAATAAATCCACAAGATTCTTTCATAATCTTGTGGATTTGTTGTATAAGGTGTTATAATATAGTAGGTAATCATAAAATTAGAATTTTTTAATGAATGTATTATATTTTATAATTTTAATATTACTTTAAGTAATAAGGTTTATTAAAAATAGGAGAGTTTTTGTATGAAGAAAGTAAGGTTTATATATAATCCGTATTCTGGAGAAAATACTATAATAAGTGGTATTGACAAGGTTATAAGAGTGCATCAAAAATATGGATATGAAGTTGTACCTTTTAGAATTAGTTTTGAATATAGTATAAGCGAAGCCTTTGAAGGTATAGATAAAACTTATGAATATATTTTAATAGCTGGTGGAGATGGAACAATTGATGAAGCTGTGAATCACATGAAAAATCTAGACCTTGATATTCCTATAGCAATACTTCCAGTAGGTACTGCTAATGATTTCGCAAAATTTATTGGAATTCCTGAAGATATAGAAGAAGCTTGTGAACAAATATTGAATAGTAAACCTAGAAAGTTAGATTTAGGAAAAATAAATGATAAATATTTTTTGAATGTGGCAAGTACAGGACTTTTTACAGATGTATCACAAAGAACAGATGTGAACTTAAAAAATACAATAGGAAAGCTTGCTTATTATATTAAAGCATTAGAACAATTGCCTAGTCTTAGAAAACTTAAAATAAGAGTATCATCTGAAAATGATGTATTTGATGATTATATGTACTTGATGTTAGTATTTAACGGACAGACTGCTGGAAATTTAAAGTTTGCATATAAAGCAGAGGTTGACGATGGAATGTTAGATGTAATAATAATAAAAGCAGGAATGATAAAGGATATGATATCACTTTTTATAAAAATGTTTAAAGGTGAACATTTAGAAGGTACAGAAGGACTTGTATATTTTAAATCTAATAGAATAGAGATAGAATGTCATGAAAATATAGTAACAGATATAGATGGAGAGAGAGGACCGGATTTCCCATTAGTTATAGAATGTATAAAAGGTGGAATAGAAATTTTAGGTATAAATATACCTGAGAAGATGCTTTTAAGTTAAGTATATGGAATCATATATTTAATTTAAAAGCATTTTTTAGTAATATAAATTTGAATTTTATAATAAATATAAGATAGTAGTAATGTATTAGGAGGTAGTATGTTAAAATTCTATATCTATATTTCTTTGCTACTTATTACAATAATGCTTTTATTTAAATGCTTTTATTTAGATTTGTATTCGCCTAAAAAAGTTAAGACAATAGCATTAATTACCATACTGGTTATGAGTTTAAGATATGCTGTACTTTTAATATTATTTTTGGTTAGTAACATAAAATATCTTTATTTGCTAAAACCTTTATTTTTTATGAATCTAATTGGTGTTCCCTTAATAATTTTGATTGTACTATATATATTTATGAAGGGTCATATTATAAATTTTTCTTATATTTTTATAATAGCAGGAGTGATAATAGCATTGTATATTGCTATAATGTTAAAATGTACATGCTTTCTTCAAAATTCTAATAATATTGGTTATACTATGGTATTTTCTCAAGATACTTATATATATTGGGTGTATATTGGAATAAATACTATAACATTTTTTTTAGCTATAAGTCTTATTAATAAAACTTATACAAATAGAATAGGGATGAGTATAGTGATTTTAGCTTCAATTGTAACTATAATAGAATATATAGTATGGATAACTGGAATTGTTTTGATTACAGAGAATATTATAGGAGATATGTTATGGATAATAGCGCTAATGTATGCTTTAAATAGGGTAAAAAAGAAAGCTTGAAAAAATGCGAAGCATTTTTTAGAGGACAATTGACAGAGGACAGAGGACAGTCAATATCCTCTGTCAATTGTCCTCTGTCCTCTAAAAAAGTTGCATCGCAATGTGCTTAAAAGATGAAAGCTGGAATAACATCAGTTTATTTTTTTAACTTATTTTTAAATGATTTTTTGGATGCTCCATTTAAATTTCCAATTTTATTTTTATGTTTATGAGAACTTTCATTTTTTGATTTAGCTGTAGTAGATGAATTATTATGAAAAGTTCTCCTTTTAGGTGCTGTTTCGTGAATAAGACAATTGGAACCATTTCCTATTAAATCTTCACGATGAGCCTTAATTAAAGCTTCTTTTACAAGGTTATAGTTTTCAGGAACAGAAAATTGAAGCAAAGCTCGCTGCATATTTTTCTCCTTTTGTTCCTTAGGAATATAAACTTTTTCATTGGTTAAAGGGTTAATTCCAGTATAATACATTGTAGTTGATAGACTTCCTGGAGTAGGATAAAAATCTTGAACTTGTTCAGGAATATATCCCATATTTTTAATATATAAAGCTAATTCTATGGCAGCATTTAAATCACTACCAGGATGGCTAGACATAAGATAAGGCACTAAATATTGTTTTTTATTTAATTTTTTATTTATTTCAAAATATTTTTTCGAAAACCTATCATATACTTTACTGCTAGGCTTTCCCATTTGCTTAAGAACTTTATCGCTTATATGTTCTGGTGCTACCTTAAGTTGACCACTTATGTGATGTTTGCAAAGCTCTTCAAAAAAATCAGTATTTTTGTCATAAATAAGATAATCATATCTTATTCCAGAACGTATAAAAACTTTTTTTATACCAGGAATTTGTCTCATTTGTTTTAAAAGATTTAAATATTCTCTATGATCAACTATTAGATTTTTACAAGGATTAGGTGAAAGACATAATCTATTTTTACAAACTCCGCGAGTTTCTTGAGCTTTACATGCTTTATGTCTAAAGTTTGCAGTAGGTCCACCTACATCATGTATATAGCCTTTAAAATCATTTAATGTAGTTAAAAGTTTTGCTTCATCTAAAATAGAGTTTTCACTTCTAGCTTGAATAGTCCTTCCTTGATGAAAAGTAAGAGCACAGAAGGAACAAGCTCCAAAACAACCTCTATGACTAGTAATAGAAAACTTAACTTCTTTTATAGCAGGAATACCACCTTCAGACTCATATATAGGGTGATATGTTCTAGTATAAGGAAGATTATATACTATATCCATCTCCTCTTCAGTTAAAGTAAATTGAGGAGGATTTTGAACAATGTAATGATCACCATGCTGTTGAATTAAGGTTTTTCCAATTATAGCATCCTGTTCATAGTATTCTGTTTTATAAGCTTCTGCATAGCTTTTTTTATCATCAGACACTTTCTCAAAAGAAGGAAGTTCTATAAAATCTTTTAAATTATCAATTTCTCTGCATGAATATAATGTTCCTCTTACATTTGTAAGCTTATTAATTTCCATACCATATTTAAGAAGGTTAGCTATTTGAACTACGGTCTTTTCACCCATTCCATACATTAAAAGATCTGCTTTAGAATCAACTAATATACTTCTTCTAACTTTATTATCCCAGTAATCATAATGAGCAAATCTTCTTAAGCTTGCCTCGATACCACCAATCATAATTGGTACATTTTTATAAGCTTCTCTAGCTCTGTTACAATATACAATGAGAGCTCTATCAGGTCTGTGACCACTTTTTCCACCTGGAGAATATAAGTCATCATGACGCTTTTTCTTTGAAGCGGTATAATGATTTACCATTGAGTCTATATTACCAGAGTTTACAAGAAACCCAAGCTTAGGTTTTCCAAGACGTTTAAAATCTTCGACATTATTCCAATCAGGTTGAGCTATGATTCCAACAGTGAAACCTTCATTTTCTAAAACTCTAGATATTATAGCGGTGCCAAAAGAAGGGTGATCAACATAAGCATCACCTGTAATTATTATAAAATCTAATTGGTCTATATTATGTTTTTTCATATCTTCTTTACTAATAGGTAAAAATTCTTTATTTATTATCATTTAAATGCTCCATTCAGTTACAATTTTTCTAAATCCTATATTAGCATAACCAGAACAAAATATGAATATGAAACTGAAAATACTTCTATTAACTTTTATATAAATAGAGCTCTTATATGTGAATATTTCAATGATTCATTTATGAAAAATATTAATTTTACATGGAATTCACATTAACTTAAGGATAAGTCAATGCATATAATATAATGTAATGATATATTATGTATATATGACCTTATGATTCTTTAGAAAATAGTAAAAATTCTTTAAAAACCATAGAAAAACGAATTAACAGAGAACTAAAATAATTAAACACTCAAATTTAAATAAATTTACTGTTTAATGGTTGCATTTTTATAAATTTGTACTATAATTAATAATGTAAAATGAAATTATAAGTTTACTTATGTTAGGTGAGGCTCCTATATAGATATACGCTACTGCCCGGAAACATCGAGAGATGCCAATGGGTCAACAGGTATTACCGAATCAAGGTTTTACTTAATGTAGCTGGACTTAATAAAAGTCTAAAGCTATATAGTGCTAAAACTCGTACGAAGAAGTTTTAGTTTATTGGAGGAGTCTTTTGGACTCCTTTATTTTATTTTAAGGTGGTGCGATACATGGAAAGTGGCCCTTATAGTGGTCGGTCAAATTCAAAAGTAAAACTAAATATAGTTGTATATAGAGGGACATTTATATTAAAATCATAATGAAATTAGTATTTTCATTTCTAAAATTCTTATGACTTTTCCGTAAATATCTCTCTATATGAGTGAGGAGGAATATTTATGAAAAAGTTATCTGCATTCTTTCTAAGCAAAATTCTTCATAAAAAAATTTATGATGAATTTAACGATTCGATAGGAAAACTTTGTGATATTTATGTAACTACTGAAGATGGACTTCCAAGAGCAATAGGTTACAAAATAAAAAAAGATGGAGAAGTTTTAAACTGTGAATTCAGAAATATTACATTTTATGAGGATGATGATAGGATAATAATAAAAGGTGAAGGTGTAAGAGAAATAATATTGCAAAGATATTCATATCTCCTATCTAAGCATCTATTGGATAGACAAATTGTAGATATCAATGGAAAAAAGCTTGTAAGAGTTAATGATTTAAGAATTGCTGAGATAGCAGGGGAATTTAGAGTAGTAGCAGTAGATACCGGAGTTTTAGCTTTAGGTAGAAGACTTGGTGTGGAAAATATGGTTAAAAGCTGCTATAAGTTATTTAATAAAAAACCAGCAGATAGTCTCATTATTTGGGATAATGTTGAGTCGCTAGAGATGGTCAATAACAATTTAAAGTTATCTGTTACCTATAAAAAATTATCAAAACTCCATCCTGCTGATTTAGCAGATATTTTTGAGGATATGGATATAAATTATAGAAAAAAGGTTTTTGAAAGCTTAGATCAAAATCTTGCAGCGGATATTTTAGAAGAAATTGAACCAGATGTTCAAGCCGATATTATTGAAAATTTGAGTCAATCTAAGAGAGATGAAGTATTAGATAATATGCCAAATGATGAAATTGCAGATATATTAGATGAAGTTGATGAGGAAATTGCTGAAAAGATTCTTTTATCTATGGAGAAAGAAGATGCTGATGAAGTAAGAATACTTATGCAATATGAAGATGAAACTGTAGGAAGCATAATGAATAAAGACTTTATAGATTTTAATATAAACATAACTGTTGAAGAAACTATAGAACTTTTAAGAGAAACAAATCCAGAGGATGAAGTCTCACATTATATATATATTACAGATCAGCAAGAAAGACTTCAAGGAGTAGTGTCATTAAAGGCCCTTATAATGTCAGAACCTAAAAATAGACTTAGAGAAATAATGTTAACTAGTATAGTAAAGATAAATGATAATGAAAACATAGATGAAGCCATAGAAATGTGTTCGAAATATGATCTTCTCTCTTTACCTGTAGTGGACAGTAATGAAAAGCTGTGCGGTGTAGTTATAATGAGCGATATAGTAGAAGATATACTAATTCCGACATGGAGAAAGAGATTTAAAAAGGTAGGATAAAGAGAAGGTGTTTGAATTTGAAAAATAGAAATAAATTTTTAATGATACTAGGAATAATAGGGCCAGGGCTTATTACAGCAAATGCAGGAAATGATGCAGGTGGAGTAGCCACTTATTCTGTAGTAGGAGCTCACTATGGTTACTCCATGCTTTGGGGAATGTTTGTAATAGCTATAGGTCTTGCAGTAATTCAAGAAATGAATGCAAGAATGGCTGTAGTTACAGGAAAAGGACTTTCAGATTTAATAAGAGAAAGGTTTGGAGTAAAATGGGCCTTTTTCGCCATGATCGTACTTATAATTGCAAATTTAGGAGTATGTATAGGTGATTTTGCTGGAATTGCTGCTAGTTTAGAGTTGTTTAATATAAGTAAATATATAACAATTCCAATATTTGCAGTAGTTATGTGGTTTATGTTAACTAAAGGAAGTTATTCAAAAGCCGAGAAGATATTTTTGATTCTTACACTTACGTTTTTGGGATATGTTGTAACTGCATTCTTAGTGAAACCTAACTGGGGGCATGTTATAACAAGTATTGTAAAACCACAGGCTAAGCTTGATAAAGGGTATTTTTTAGTGCTTATAGGAATGATAGGAACTACTATAACACCTTATATGCAATTTTATTTACAATCATCTATAGTAGATAAAGGGATATCCTTAAAAGAGTATAAATATGAGAAAATGGATGTTTATGTGGGAACTATTTGGGCAATATTAACTGCACTTTTTATAACTGTATGTACTGCAGAAACTTTATTTAAAGCAGGTATAAGTATAGATAGTGCGCAGGATGCAGCATCAGCATTAAGACCATTAGCAGGAAATTATTCATTTATGCTATTTGCCATTGGACTTTTTGGTGCATCGTTTTTAGCATGTTGTGTTATACCTTTATGCACAGCTTATGCCGTATGTGAGGCATTTGGATTCGAAAGTGGTATTGACAATAAAATAAAGGAAGCACCTGTGTTTTTTGGTTTATTTTTATTTATGATTGTCATAAGTGCAGTAATAGTTTTACTTCCTAATATTTCCTTGATTAATATAATATTAGTAACTCAGCAGTTGGCCGGAGTATTATGTCCTGTGGTACTTATATTTATGATAAAACTTGTAAATGATACTGAAGTAATGGGCAAATATGTTAATAGTACAATACAAAACTTTATTGCAAAAGCTACAGTAGTACTTATAATAGTACTTACAATATTGGCTTTTGGTGGAAACTTTATATAGATATGTTTTTAAATGTTATGCAAATTTAACTCCAAAAAAGTTCAGTGTATTTTTTATAATTTAGTGAGCAAACTAAACTTATAAAATCATAAATTGTAGCTTTATACTGAATCAAGGAGTGAGTTGGTATGACAAAAAAGATTTTAAAGATTAGGCGAGAAGCGATTTGTGCACTTATGATTATAATTACATATGTTTCCACTACATTATATGTGGCTCCTTATAATAATGCTGTAAATGCAGTAGCTTACTACTATGGATCTAAAGGTGGAGTAGTTTCACAAATACAAAGTAAGCTTAAGGCATGGTATTATTATGATGGTGGTGTTGATGGTGTATATGGATATAAGACTTTTACAGCTGTTAAAAAATTTCAATCTAAAAATGGATTGAAAGTAGATGGTGTTGTAGGAGATTCTACCCTTAAAGCATTAGGTATATATAGTGTTAAGGCGGCATCAGCAGGAAATAGTAATAGTTCAAGTAATCAGGATGTAACATTGCTTTCCAGACTGATAAATGGAGAGGCTAGAGGAGAACCTTACGAAGGTCAAGTGGCAGTAGGAGCAGTAATTTTGAATAGAACAAGAGATCCAAAATTTCCTTCTACAATAGCAGGGGTTATTTACCAACCAGGTGCTTTTACAGCTATAGTAGATGGTCAAATACATGCAAATATGGAACAAAGTTCTATAAATGCAGCTAGGGATGCCTTGAACGGATGGGATCCTTCAGGTGGAGCAATATATTACTTTAATCCATCTACAGCAACTAGTGCTTGGATATGGTCAAGACCATTAATTAAGGTTATAGGAAGTCATAGATTTTGTAAATAGAAAAAAATTATATGAATTAGCTTAAAAAGTGTATTGACAAAATTGAAAATAATAATATAATAGAAATATAGAAATCATAGTAAAACACTCAGAAATACTTTGAAAAAGGAAAGTAACTTAAATGAAATTTTAAAGAGAGGAAGCCATAGCTGAAAGGTTTCTAAAGGAATTTTAAGCGAAGTGCCCTTTGGAGTAGTGTACCGAATTAAGTAGGCTGCACCGGGTTTGCCCGTTATAGTGATAGAGCATAGCGCTGTGCTTGAAAAAGGTGAGATTTTTGTTAATCTAATTAGAGTGGAACCGCGGAGTTAAACTTCGTCTCTTTTATATAGAGATGGAGTTTTTTTGTATTCAAAATAAGATTTGAACTTGAATTATAAGATTATATACTACTTTGATGTAAATTTAAAACAAATAAGTAAAAAAATAAAAATAAGATTAATGGGGGTAGAAAAAATGATTTATAATAATGCAATAGAAATGATAGGTGGAACACCTTTATTTAAACTTAATAATATAGTTGATGAAAATTCAGCAGAGGTATATGTAAAGCTTGAAAAATTCAATCCGGGAGCAAGCATTAAGGATAGAGCAGCATTAGGTATGATAGAAAAAGCAGAGAAAGAAGGACTTATAAAAAAAGGTGATACTATAGTTGAACCTACTAGTGGAAATATGGGAATTGGACTTGCAATGATAGGTAAATTAAAAGGTTATAAGGTTATAATTGTAATGCCTGAAACTATGAGTGTAGAAAGAAGAAACACCATAAAGGCTTATGGAGCAGAGCTGGTTCTTACAGAAGGAGCTAAAGGAATGAAAGGTGCTATAGAAAAAGCCTCAGAAATAGTTAAAGGAAAAGAAGGATATTATATACCTCAACAATTTATAAATGAAGCAAATCCATTAAAGCATTATGAAACTACTGCAGATGAAATAATTAAAGATTTAAATAGTGTAGATGTATTTACTGCTGGTGTAGGTACAGGTGGAACTTTAATAGGAGTAGGAAAAAGATTAAAGGAAATAGATAAAACTATAAAAATAATTGCAGTAGAGCCTGAAAAATCACCTGTAATATCAGGAGGTCAAGCATCTCCACATAAGATACAAGGAATAGGAGCTGGCTTTGTTCCAGATATCTACAAAAAAGAGTTTGTAGATGAAGTTATGACTATATCTGATGAAGAAGCTTTTGAATATGCAAGACTTATGGCAAGGGAAGAGGGAATTTTAGTAGGAATATCTTCTGGAGCAAATATAGCAGCAGCTATAAAGCTTGCTAAGAAGTTAGGGAAAGGTAAAAAAGTAGCTACTGTTGCACCAGATGGAGGAGAAAAATATCTATCTATGGGACTATATTAAAAAAGGGAGTGTTAAAAGTGAATCCATTTAAATCGCTTAAATATGATTTAGAAAGTGCAATGAAGAATGACCCTGCAGCAAGAAATCCAGTAGAAGTATTTATCCTTTACCCATGTATCCATGCTTTTATACACCATAGAATGGCTCACTTTTTATATAAAAAGAAGTTTTTCTTTATGGCTAGACTAATATCACAGTTATCTAGGTTTTTTACTGGGATAGAAATACACCCTGGAGCTCAAATTGGAAAGGGAATGTTTATAGATCATGGAATGGGTGTAGTTATAGGAGAAACTGCTGAAGTAGGTGATAATGTTACTCTTTACCACGGAGTAACTTTAGGTGGAACAGGTAAAGATAAAGGAAAAAGACATCCAACTGTAGGCAGTAATGTTACAATAGGAGCAGGAGCTAAGATTTTAGGACCTATAACTATTGGAGATGATGTAAAAATAGGAGCTAACTCAGTGGTGTTAAAAAATGTTCCTTCAAATACAACAGCAGTTGGAATACCAGCTAGAATTATATATAATAAGGCTAATCCTATAATAGAAATAAAAGACTACCAAGGGCAAAGAAAAAAGATATATAATGAAATGGTAATATAACAATAGAGTACAGATTTATCTGTACTCTATTATATTGATCAAAAAGGATGTGTTAATATTTGAATTATAAAAGCATGATTATAAATTATTGTAAGGACATAGGATTAGATACAATAGGATTTACAAAATGTAGAGTTTTTGAAGAGCTAAAGCATTATTTTGAACATAGAAAAAGTATGTCATTAATCAATGAATTTGAAGAGCAAGATATAAATAAAAAAATTAATCCATTTATGTATATGAAAGATGGAAAAACTATAATTTCTATTGCATTCCCTTATCTTTTTAATAATGATTTTCAGCAGCAAGTAGGTTTTTCTAAATATACTCAGGGAAGGGATTATCATGTAGTAGTATCTGAGTATTTGAAAAATATATGTAGCCTTATAGAAAAGGAGATGTCAGGTAAGGCTGTTTATTTTGTGGATAGTAATTCCCTACCAGAAAGGTATATAGCTAAACTCTGTGGTATAGGATTTATAGGGAAAAATAATATGATTATTACAGAGAAATATGGGTCTTATGTATTTTTGGGAGAAATAATAACTAATATATCAATAGAAGAAGATGAACCTATGGAGTGTAAATGTGAAGACTGTGATTTGTGTCAAAAATCGTGTCCCACAGGAGCTATAAGAAATGAGAATAATTCTAATATATGTCTTTCGTATATTAGCCAGAAAAAAGAAATAGATGATGAATGGTTTAATAAATTAAAAGGAAGAATTTTTGGATGTGATACTTGTCAGAGAATATGTCCTTTTAATAAAAAAGCTAGTTTTTCTAATATAGAAGAATTTAGACCCTATGATTTTATGGAAGTAATAAATTTAGAAGAATTGGCAAATATAGATAAAAGAATCTTTTTAAACAAATATTCAAAAAGTTCATGTGGATGGAGAGGAAAAAATGTACTGCAAAGAAATGCATTAATTAATATAATAAGTATGAAGAGGAATATAAATATAAAAGAAATTAATTCTCTTTATGTAAAAAATTATTATAATAGACTTTTATACCATTTCAAACTATAATTTATAGTATGTAGATAATATGAAAGGTGGACTTTATTATGATTTCTCCTGGAATGGCTAAAATTATAAGCTATCTTCCTAAAGGACTTTTAGAACGTTTATGTAAAAAACTGATATATGGCTATGTTGAAAAATATGCAAATATTCAAATTAATGGTATGGAAAATTTGAAAGATGTAAAAAGACCTATATTATTTATATGTAATCATTTGAGTAATTCGGATGCATTAGTTATAAACAAATACCTTAAAGAAGAGGATATAACCTTTGTAGCAGGCATAAAGCTTTCAAAAAACCCTTTAACGAATTTAGGAATGAGCATGACTAAAACTATACCTATAAGACCTAATACAGCAGATAAAGACTCTATATCTAAAATCGTAAAGACTCTAAAGGCAGGTAATAATGTACTTATATTTCCTGAGGGTACAAGAAGTAGAACTTTTACTATGATAGAAGCTAAGAGAGGTGTTTTTTTAGTACAAAAACTAAGTAAGGCATCTATAATACCTTTAGGAATTCACGGAACAGAAAAATTATTACCTATACAACAAGATATGGGATCAGAGAGATTTAACTATGCTAAAGTTACATTAAATATAGGAAAACAAATCGAAGTTCCAGAAAAGATGGAAAACGAAGATAAACATACTTATGAAGAAAGATCTGTAAGTTTTATGATGAAGAAAATTGCAGAACTTCTTCCTGAGTCTTATAGAGGTGTCTATCGTTAAAATGTTAAGTTTAATTTACATAGATTAAACATTTGACGAGCTTTGCTTTGGCAAGAGGTATTCCTCATAAATAAGCTCTACCTGAGTCTAAGAATCACTTGATGAATAATCTATATCTTTAAAGTATTAAAGACATAGATTATTTTTTCACAAAATTCACTAAGTGTAGGTGATAGATATGAATAAAAAAAATATAAATAAAGTCTTGGAAATATTAAGTAAAACATATCCTGATGCAAAGTGTGCACTTAATTTTAAATCACCATATGAATTACTTATTTCCACAATATTATCAGCCCAATGTACTGATGTAAGAGTGAACATGGTAACAGGAAAATTATATGAAAAATATAATACTCCTGAAGCAATGATAACTTTAACAGAAGAAGAATTATCAGAGAAAATTAGAAGTTGTGGTTTTTATAAGAATAAAAGTAAGAATATATTAGGTGCTACTAAAGCTATTTTAGAAAATGGGGGAAAAGTGCCAGACACCATGGAAGAACTCCTAAAGCTTCCAGGGGTTGGGAGAAAAACTGCTAATGTAGTTTTGTCCAATGCATTTGGAGTACCAGCTATAGCTGTAGATACGCATGTGTTTAGAGTATCTAACAGACTTGGGATTGCAAAGGGAGATACCCCAGAACAAGTAGAACAGGGACTTATGAAAAATGTTCCAAGAGATATGTGGAGTGATACTCACCATTATCTGATATGGCATGGAAGACTTATTTGCAAATCTAGAAAACCCAATTGCAAAAAATGTCCATTGGCACCTTACTGTGAGCATTTTAGTGGAGGAGACACAAGTGCTTAAGGGTAATAAAGCTAGTTTTATAAATTTTGAGTTTGAGAGGAGTAACATAAAATGAACATTAAAGAAAAAGCATTGGAAATGCACAAAGCAAACAGAGGAAAATTAGAAGTAAAGAGCAAGGTTCAGTTAAAAACTAAAGAGGATTTATCAATAGCATATACTCCAGGTGTTGCAGAACCTTGTCTTAAAATAGCTGAGAATGAAGATGCTGCCTATGATTATACTATGAAAGTTAATACTGTAGCTGTAGTAACTAATGGAAGTGCAGTGCTTGGTTTAGGTAACATAGGTGCAGCAGCAGGATTACCTGTCATGGAAGGAAAGGCTTTATTATTTAAAGAGTTCGGTGGTATAGATGCATTTCCTATATGCTTAGATAGTAAAGATCCAGATGAAATAGTGAATATTGTAAAAGCAATGGCACCTACTTTTGGAGGAATAAATCTTGAGGACATAAAAGCACCAGAGTGCTTTTACATAGAAGAAAAGTTGAAAAAAGAACTTGATATACCTGTCTTTCATGATGATCAACATGGAACTGCTATAATAGTTCTTGCAGGACTTTATAATGCCTTAAAGCTTGTAGAAAAGAAACTTGAAGAAGTTCAAATAGTAATAAATGGAGCAGGCTCAGCAGGAATTGCTATATGTAAGCTTCTTTTAAAAGCAGGAGCTCAAAATATAACTATGTGTGATAAAAATGGAGCATTAGTGGAAGGAAATTCTAAATTAAATCCAGCACAGCAAGCCATAGCTAAAGTTACAAATAGAAATAAGAAACAAGGCACTCTTGCAGAAGTAATAAGAGGAAAAGATGTATTTGTAGGTGTATCAGCAGCAGGAGCACTTACTATGGAAATGGCTCAATCAATGGATAAAGATGGTATAGTTTTTGCAATGGCTAATCCAACACCGGAAATAATGCCAGATGCTGCAAAAGAAGCTGGAATAAGAGTAATTGCTACAGGACGTTCAGATTTTCCAAATCAAATAAATAATGTTTTAGTATTCCCTGGAATATTTAAGGGAGCTCTAGAAGTAAGGTCAAAGATCATAAATGATGAAATGAAACTAGCAGCAGCAAGAGGTATAGCTAGTTTAATAAAAGATGAGGAATTAACAGAAGATTATATAATTCCAGATGCTTTTGATAAGAGAGTGTGTAAATCTGTAGCAGAAGAAGTGAAAAGAATAGCTAGAGAAATGAAAGTAGCAAGAATTTAATAGAATTTATAATAGTTAATTTGGATAAAGCTAGAAGGTAAATGAAAATACCTTCTAGCTTTAATTTTTTTATTGCTGCAGATTGATTAGTGTATCTGTAGTTCTATTCTTAGTAAATCTAGGGCTGTTATGGTAGCTTGTGTTCTGACCATTTGCCTATCCCCATCACATAGAAGTTTTTTTACCTTAATTTCTCCATTTATATAAAGTCCTATATAAACTAATCCCACAGGCTTTTCTTTTGTTCCACCTCCAGGACCTGCAATACCCGTAGTGGACAATCCTATATTGGTATCAGAAGTTTTTGCAATACCTTCTGCCATTTCGGCAGCTGTTTCTTTACTTACTGCACCAAATTTATCTAAAGTTTCTTTACTTACATTTATTCTATTCATTTTAGCTTCATTACTATAGGTTACAGCACCTTCCATAAATACGGAGGAAATACCAGGATAGTTTACTAATTTAGCAGCTATTAATCCACCAGTGCAAGATTCAGCAGTAGATATAGTAAGTTTTTTATCTGTAAGTAATTTCCCTATAATATCTTCAAGATTAACTGAATCTTTGCTATATATATCATCTTCAACTTTTTGGTGTATTTTGTTTTCCATTTTTAAGCCTCCAAACATATATTCATTTTATATTTTTATTCAAAAAGTCATAAACTTTTTGTGTATATTCTTTCTTATTATATAGGTATGATTGAGCATGTCCGCTATAAGGTGCTATGTATATAGCTTTTTTACCAGGTTTTACATAATACATATCATTACTCATTGAAAAAGGAATAAAACTATCACTATCTCCATGTACAAACATTATAGGGGTTTTTACATCCTTAATAGAGTTTATTGGTGATACTTGAGAAAATGTAAATCCAGAACGTGCGTAAGCAATTATATTTGTATATGTAACGATTATTGATTCAAGATATTTGTTTTTTATGCCATAATCCTCTTTAAGCCTAAACATTAAAAGATTTCCTAGGTCAGAATAGGCACAATCAGATACATAGAAACTAACCAATTTGCTTTGTTCATTAAGTTTTGAATGAAGTAGTGCAGTTGCGCCACCCATGGACTCACCATGAACACCTATTATACCATTAGGATTTTTACTATGTACCCACTTTATCCATTCATTTAAATCATATTTTTCGTAAAAACCAAAGCTTATGTCATTTCCACCGCTTTCACCACTAAATCTAGAATCATAAACAACCGCATTAAATCCTTTGTTTAAATAGATATCAGCATATTTCAATGATTCCCATCGACTGCCTCTTATACCATGTACAATTACTACTGTATTTTCTGTTTTTACAGGATTGAGTATATAAGTACCACTTAGTTTATATCCATATTTAGAATTTATAACTACATTTTCCTTGGGAAGTTTTAAAAATCTATTGTTATCAAAGGTATTTTTATATATTTCATGTAAATTAGCTACACCCTTACTAGTTTGTTCAAGGCAGGCTTTAGTATAAATTAAATTGCCTATAAATAGTCCAGCTGAGTTAACTATAGTAAAAGTAATAAATATTATAATTATAATGATTGTTTTTATTCGATTTGATTTGATTTTGACTTTAGTTTCATTTTGTATATTAGAAACTTCATGCATTTTATAAAGGCTTCCTCCGTTAATATATAATTATTGAATTTCTGAGAGTGTTAAAATCATTACAAATATAACATACTTTAAACAAAAATAATGAATAATTTATTATTAAATTATAACACTTTAATTTTATTATGTTAAATTGGAATTTTTGAATTTTTTTAACAATGTGTTATCAATATTAAAAAGTTTTTATTTAATAATGACATTATAAAAATACAAAAATCAATAATTCTATAGTATAATAACAGTGGAAAATTGTGTGGGGGAGGATAACCATGAGAAGAAATAGGAGAGGTAGAAAAAGAGCCAGAAAAAGTAAACTTGCAGTGCCCTTTATGATATTTGCAATACTTTTATTATCTGCTGCTTGTGGGTATATAACTTATAATTATAATTATATAAAATATTGGAATGGATTGATGTATCCTGGAGTAACAATAGGGGGAGTAAATGTTTCAGAAAAAACTAGGGATGAAGCTAAAGAGATATTGAAACATAATTTTTCAGAACAAATAATTAAAAAAAATATAAATATAAATGTAGAAGGTAAAGTTTATACTTTAAATTATTCAAAAATATCTCCCAAATATAATATTGATGATGTGATAAATACTGCTTTTAATTATGGAAAAAGTTCAAATATATTTGTACAATATATAATGTTAAAAATGAGTAAAGATAAAAATTTTGATTTGAAATTTTATTATGATGAAAAACCAGTAAAAGAATTAATTAATAATATTCAATCAGAAGTTAATAAAGATCCTGTTAATGCATCATTAGAAATAGGTAAAGGTAATTTAAATGTGATTTCTGAAGTGAATGGAAAAAAGTTAGAAAAGGATAAATTAGAAAAAGAAACTTTTAGTAAAATGAATGGAAGTATAGTGCAGGATGTTAATGTCACTGCATTGGTTAAACAAATACCTGCAAAGATAAAAGGAGAATCTTTAAAAAGCATAGATGCCTTAATTGGGACATACTCTACTAATTATGCAGCTTCTTCATCAGAAAGAGCTAATAATATAGCATTAGCAACTAATAGTATAAATGGGAAAATACTTATGCCTGGTGAAGTATTTAGTTTTAATGATACAGTTGGTGAAAGGACAGAAGAAAGAGGTTATGAACCGGCGCCTGTAATTATAGGCAATAAGCTAGAATCAGGATTAGGAGGAGGAATATGTCAGGTATCTACTACATTATATAATGCAGTAAATAGATCTGGAATGACTTCTATAGAGAGAGAACATCATACTATGCCAGTACATTATGTTCCGCAAGGTATGGATGCTACAGTTGATTATGGAAACATAGATTATAAATTTAAGAATATATATCAGTATCCTGTATACATTCAAGCGTATATATCTAGTAGAAATATAATATTTAATCTATATTCTAATTCTTCTATGAAAAACTAATTCAAATTAAGTGATTTTTATAGTATAATTAAAATATGTGTGAATAAAACTTACTTAAGATAGGAAAGACCTACGTAATATGGATTCTACCTTAAGATTAGTTAAAATTATTAAAAACTTAGCTTACACTTATTATAGAATATTAGTATAAGTTATGTAGTAGATTAAGAGGTGATTCCATGGTAAAAAGCAATGATAGTATGAAAAAAAACAACATATTATCAAAAGTGCTAATTGGTGCGGCAGTAATAGTAGGTATGATAATATTTACAATATATCAGTACAATACTGCAAAAGCCTGGAGTAATCGAATATATCCAGGAGTAAAAATTGAAAATCAGGATTTGTCAGGAAAAACAAAGGGGGAAGCTAAAAGTATAATAGAAAAAAAATATAAAGTTGGAATTATAAAAAAGAAATTAAATATTAAGACGGATGCAAGGAATTATACATTAGATTTTTCAAAAATAAATCCTAAATATGATATTGATGGTGCTATAAATCAAGCTTTCAATTATGGTAAGGATAGAAATCTGTTAAAAAAATACCAACTTATAAAACTTTCATCTACTAAGAAGTTTGATTTAAAGCTTGTGTATGATGATAAACCTGTAAATGAATTTATAGATAGTATTGAAAAAGAGGTAAATAAAGCACCTGTAGATGCAACTTTGAATATTAGTCAAGGGAATATTAAAGTAGTTCCAGAGAAGAAGGGTGAAACACTTCAGAAGGACAAACTAAAGAAGGAACTTTCATCTAAAATTAATGGAGAAATTGATCATGATATTGATATAAAAGCACCTATGCAGGCAGTAAATGCAAAAATAACAGGTGATAAAATTTCTAGTATAAATTATAAAATAGGTGAGTTTAGTACAGAGTACGGAAGTATATCTTCACCTGAAAGGGAAAACAATATAGTTTTAGCCACAAAAAGCATAAATGGAAAAATACTCATGCCAGGAGATATCTTTAGCTTTAACGATATAGTAGGAGAGAGAACTGCAGAAAGAGGATATGAGGCTGCACCTATAATTGTAGGAGATAAAGTGGATTCAGGCTTGGGTGGAGGCATATGTCAGGTTTCAAGTACTTTGTATAATGCGGTGATTAGAGCAAATATAAAATCAGTAGAGAGAACTCATCACTCATTACCATCTCATTACGTAAAATTGGGTATGGATGCCACAGTAGATTATGGTAACTTGGATTACAAGTTTAAAAATACATTAAAATACCCTATATACATAGAAGGGGATGCTTCAGGTGGAGTTGTTTTATTTAATGTGTACTCCAATAATTCTTTAGCAGGCACAGTAACAGAGTTAAGTTCAAATGTTTATCAAACAGTAGAACCAAATATCAAATATCAAGATGATGCTACTTTACCAGAAGGAAAAACAGAAGTTGAAAAACCTTTTTCAACAGGTTATAAGGTTAAAGTAACAAAAACTACAACACAAGATGGAAAATTAATTAGCAGAGAAACAATTACAGATGATTATTATGAGCCAGTAGAAGGAATAATAAAAAGAGGAATTAAAAAGCCAGAAACCACGCCAGTTATTCCGCCAGCAGTACCAGCTGCAACACCACCAACACCATCTGCTCAGCCAAGTACTACACCAAGTGCTCCTAAAAATTAATGGGTGTCATAAGATTATTTATGTAGCTATAAATAATCTTGTGACACTTTTAATATATAAAATATCTTTAAACTATATAAACTTCATTACTAAATGGTTAATAATTTAAAAATATTGCGAAGCAACTTTTTTTAGCTAATAGTTAAAAATGAAGAATTAATAATTAATGTGGATTTTTTTTCCGTTACACTAAAAAAATCTTTAATTAAATTCCTGGAGGCTCGTTTTGCTTCGCGTTATGCTTATTATGTAAAATTTAAATAGCTATCTATAAATACAAATTATATAGTGAGTATTCTTAAATTGACATAAAATGCTTATATATGGTAAAATGAGGTTGTTGTTCTAAAGATGTGAGCGGGTATGGCGAAATGGCAGACGCGCTAGATTCAGGTTCTAGTGAGAAATCATGCAGGTTCGAATCCTGTTACCCGCACCATGAAATATTTGTAATCAAAAGATCACTATGGTATAAACATATATTTTGAAATATAATAAAGAAAATTCTATACACCAGAACTTAAAAATTGTTTGAGTGGCTGGTGCACTTTTTATTTAATTCATAAATTTATTGTTAAATTAATGGAATAATTTAGCAATAGATGTTATAATATAAATACTTGATACTCAATTTATAAGTTATAAATATTTTATATTCCAATGGTTACAAAGAAAAAATACATATTTATTTATTGATAACTATGAATTAAAAAGTATAAGGAGATTAAAACATGAGAATTGCAAATAGAAAAAAATTCACATTTTCTTGTATTTTTTTTACCTTATTTATGTTATTATTTGACAGAACTGTAATAAATGTGAATAAAGGTCAATTGTCACAAGTTCAACCTGTAGTAATGGCTGTAGATAAAGGTGAAACAAAAAAATCAGCTGCTACTAATATAAATAAAAATATAAGCAAAGATGTAATAGTATTAGATGCAGGACATGGTGGAATTGATAATGGTACAAGCTATAAAAATTTGTATGAAAAAGACTTAACTTTAAAGATGGTAAAATATGCAGAAGCATATTTAAAAAGCAAAGGATATACAGTAGTTCTTACAAGAAATAAGGATGAGCTTATACCTTTAAAGGAAATTGGAAGAAGGGTGAATGCATCATCTGGAACTGTATTTGTATCTATTCATGTAAATTCTATTAGTGATGCAAACTTTAAAGGAATAACTACTTTGTATTATGATGTACAAGATTACCAAAAAGATGAAAGAATAAAATTGGCAAATATTTTAGAGAAGGAAGCTGTAAAAAGTGATAAATGGGAAAGCAAGGGGATAAAAAAGCAGAATGTTGCAATATTAAGATATAGTAAAATACCTTGTGCATTAGTAGAATGTGGTTTTATAACTAATAGTGAAGATAGGGACAAGCTATCTAAAGATGAAGTTTTAAAAAGATTATCTGAAAACATATCAAATGGTATAATAAAATATTTAAAACAAAGTTCAGATTCATAAAGGTTTTACTTAGAAACTTAGCTTTATCATATATAAAATTAAGTATTATATTTACACCTTTTTGTTCTTGTGTTATTATGAGATAATATATTCATATAAAACTATTAAATTCCGATTATTTAAGGGGATTTTAAAGCAATTTGCAATTAATATTGGATAGTAAGAGAACATAATAAGATTGAGATGACTTTTCTAACTATCTACTATTTGCTTTCAACTAAGAAATATTGTAATTTTAAAAGTGAAAGGTAGGTGGAAACCCAATTTTCAGCTTTGAATAGAGACAATTTGAGTTATGCTGTACAGAAGTTGGGTAATGTTTTGAATTTAAATATAGTATTATTTCAACCAGAAATACCACAAAATACAGGTAATATAGCGAGAACCTGTGTGCTTACAAATTGTAAGCTTCATTTGATAAAACCTTTAGGATTTAGTCTTGACGAGAAACATTTAAGAAGAGCAGGATTGGATTATTGGAAATACCTAGATCTTAACGTATATGAATCCTATGAAGAATTAAGAGAAAAATATAAGGATTCAAATTTTTATTTTTCTACTACACATGGTGATAATTTTTATCATGAGGTAGAATATAAAGAAGGAGATTTTATTGTATTTGGCAGGGAATCTTGTGGACTTCCAGATTATATAAGAGAAAGTGATCCTAAAAGATGTATAAGAGTACCTATGATAAATACTACAACTCGATCATTAAATTTGTCTAATACAGTAGCTGTTGTTGCGTATGAGGCATTAAGACAAATGGATTTTCCAACCATGAAGTAGGAGGAAGTTAAGGTATGGAAAAAATAAAGATAATAACGGATAGTACATCAGATCTACCAATGTATATAATAGAAAAATATGATATTGAAGTACTTCCACTCCTTGTTAGCTTTGGTGAAGAAACTTATCAAGATGGTGTGGGAATAAATTTACATACACTGTTGTCTAAAATGGATGGAAATAAAGATTTTCCAACAACAGCACAGGTAAATCCACAAAGATTTATGGAGTGTTATAAAAAATATCTTGATCAAGGATATAAGATAGTATCAATACATATTTCGTCAAAATTAAGTGGTACTTATCAATCAGCTTGTATAGCCAAAGATACATTAGAAACAGAAGATATTGTAGTAATAGATGGCTTCAATGTTACATCAGGGCTTGGAATTTTAGTAATGAAGTCAGCTGAACTAAAAGAAAAAGGTTTAGGAATATATGATATAGAAACAGAAATTAAAAATTTAATTCCTCATGTAAAAAGTGTATTGGCATTTGGAACAATGGACAATCTGATTAAAGGTGGTAGAATATCTAAAACTGCAGGGACTATAGCAAATATCTTAGGAATAAAACCAATAATTTCCATAGAAAATGGAGAATTGATTGTAATAGATAAAGTAAGAGGAAGTAAAAAAGCTATAAGATTTATACTAGATTATTTAGATAAAAAGGGTATAAAGCAGGGGGAAACCTCTGTACTTTTGCATGTAGAAAATAAAGATATTTTAGATAATCTAAGAGAAGATTTGAAAGAAAAAAATAATAAGTTTATTGAATGTGAAGTTGGATGTGTAGTTGGAGTATATGCAGGAGCAGGTGCTTGTGGTGTGTTTTTTATAGAAGATTTTTAATTAGAAACTTAAATTTGAAATTTATAACAAATAAGTTAAAAGCTATTGAAAAAAGCATAGCTATATAATATAATGTAATAGAAGCTATAAAGTTTGTTTATAATTAAATAAAGACAGATGAAGGTATAAAGAGATATCTTTAAGTGGATAGCCGTCGGGGAAATATAAAAAGAAGTATTTTTATAAAAACTCTCAGGCAAAGGGATTTATACTGGATGGAACTCTGAATAGTGAGTATATATTTTCCTAAGATTGTATTACACAACTAACAGTGTTAAACAGAGGCATGATGATAGAAGTATCATTATGTCTTTTTTTATATATAATTCAAGGAGGGGTTAATTATGGGGGATTTGAAGAAAACACCATTGTTTGATGTCTATCCAAGGTATGGAGGCAAAATTATAGATTTTGCTGGATGGGCACTTCCAGTTCAATATCAAGGTATAGTTGCTGAACATGAAGCAGTACGAAATGCAGCAGGTATTTTTGATGTATCACATATGGGAGAAGTAGAAGTTAAAGGCAAAGATGCTCTGAAATTTGTACAAAACATAATTACTAATGATGCTTCCATATTAGAAAATAATCAGGCACTCTATAGCCCAATATGTTATGAAAATGGAGGAACAGTAGATGACATATTAGTGTATAAATATGCTGATGATTATTTTTATATAGTTATTAATGCAGGTAATATAGATAAAGATTTTAAATGGATGATGGATCACAAATATAATTTAGATGTAGATATTGTAAACATATCTCCAGATATTTGTGAATTTGCTGTTCAAGGTCCAAAAGCCCAGATGATATTACAGAAGATTGTAAATATAGATTTAGAAAAGATAAAGTTTTTTTACTGTGAAAGAAATGTAAAAGTCAATAATATTGATTGTATGGTATCAAGAACGGGGTACACAGGGGAAGATGGCTTTGAAATATTTTGTAATGCTAAAGACGGGGAAAGCATATGGGTTAAACTTCTAGAGGTTGGAAAAGAGGATGGACTCATACCTGTGGGACTTGGATGTAGAGATACTTTGAGATTTGAAGCAAGTTTGCCTTTGTATGGCAATGAACTTACGGAGGATATAAGCCCTTTGGAAGCAGGAATTGGTTTTTTTGTAAAGTTAAATAAGGATGAATTTATAGGCAAGGAAGCATTGATGAAACAAAAATCTCAAGGATTAAAAAGAAAAATTGTTGGATTTGAAATGAAGGATAGAGGAATTCCAAGACATGGTTATAAGGTTCAAGTAAATGATGAGGAAATTGGATTTGTTACTACAGGATATAAATCACCTTCTTTAAATAAAAATATAGGACTTGCTCTTGTAAAAGCAGAATATGCAAATTTGGGAAAAGAAATAGAAATTATAATTAGAAATAAGGGTGTTAAGGCTGAAATAATAGATAAGAAATTTTATAAAAAGAATTATAAAAAGTAAGTTGATTAATGTTGGTTAAAACATAGAAATATTAAAAAAATTATATTAGGTAGGGGGAATAAGTATGAAAATTTTAGAAAATTTAAAGTACAGTAAGGATCACGAATGGGTGAAAGTTGAAGGAGATAAGGCATATATAGGTATTACAGATTTTGCTCAGCACTCTTTAGGGGATATTGTATTTGTTGAACTTCCAGAAGTTGATTCAGAATTAAATTCAGGAGAGGTGTTTGGAGTAGTTGAATCTGTAAAAGCAGCATCAGACATATATATGCCTATAAGCGGAAAAATAGTTAAAGTAAATGAAGACTTGGTTGATTCACCTGAATTAGTAAATGAAGATCCTTATAAGAATTGGATAATAATGATTAGCATTTCAGATACAGTACAGCTAAATGATTTAATAGATAGCAAGGCTTATGAAGACTTGTGTGGTAAGGAGGAATAGTATGTTTCCATATATACCTGTCACTCCTGAAGATGAAAAGGAAATGCTAAATAGTATTGGTTTAAATTCATTAGATGAACTTTTTTCAGATATTCCAGAAAGCATAAAACTTAAAAGGAGTTTAAGTTTACCAGGGGGATTATCAGAATTAGAACTTTTAAGATATTTAGATACCTTAGCTAATAAGAACTTAAGCACAAGTGAACTTACTTGCTTTTTAGGTGCAGGTGCTTATGATCATTACATTCCAGCTTTAATTAAACATATAGTTTCAAAATCAGAATTTTATACTGCATATACACCTTACCAGGCAGAAATAAGCCAAGGGACATTACAGTGCATATTTGAATATCAAAGTATGATTTGTGAACTTACAGGACTTGATGCTGCTAATGCTTCTATGTATGATGGAGCAACTGCTTGTACAGAAGCAGCTTTAATGGCAGTAGATAGTACAAGGAAGAAGAAAATATTAGTATCCAAAACTGTTCATCCAGAAACTAGAAAGGTAGTAGAAACTTATACAAAATTTAAAGATATAGAATTGATAGAAATAGATATGGAGGATGGAGTCACTGATTTAGAAAAATTAAAATCAGCTATAGATAACAAAACAGCTGGAGTTATATTACAAAATCCTAATTTCTTTGGAATAATAGAGGAGGTTAAAGAATTAGAAAAAATTACTCATGACAATAAGGCATTACTTATTATGAGTGTGGACCCTATATCTCTTGGCATATTGAAATCTCCAGGAGAATTAGGTGCAGATATAGCAGTTGGTGAAGGACAAAGCTTAGGAAATAATATGAGTTTTGGAGGTCCATATGTTGGCTTTATGGCAACTAAAGCAAAGCTTATGCGTAAAATGCCAGGAAGAATAGTAGGACAGACCCAAGACTTGGATGGAAGAAGAGGCTTTGTTTTAACTTTGCAAGCAAGGGAACAGCATATAAGAAGGGAAAAAGCAACTTCTAATATATGTTCAAATGAAGCTTTAAATGCCTTGGCTGCAGCGATATATCTTACTACTATGGGTAAAAAAGGAATCAAGGAAGTAGCTTATCAAAGCACACAAAAAGCTCATTATGCCTTTAATAAAGTTATTAATTCAGGAAAGTTTAAACCTTTATTTAATAAACCTTTCTTTAAGGAATTTGCATTAGTAAGTGAAAAGGAACCGGCAATTATAAATGGTGAATTGCTGAAAAATAAAATACTTGGAGGTTATCCTTTGAGTAGAGATTATGCTTCCTATAAAAATGCACTTCTTTTCTGCGTAACAGAGAAAAGGACAGCTCAGGAGATTGATAAATTAGTAAGTGTAATGGAGGGAGTATAAATGAAGGAATACAATAAATTGATTTTTGAAATTTCAAAGTCAGGAAGAGTTGCTTATACGCTTCCTAAATGTGATGTAGAATGTGAGGCTGTTGAAAATTTAATTCCTAAAGATATGCTAAAGACTAGTGATGTAGAACTCCCAGAAGTCAGTGAACCAGATGTAATAAGACATTTTACGCTTCTTGGGAATAAAAACTATGGAGTAGATAATGGCTTTTATCCTCTAGGCTCCTGTACAATGAAATACAACCCCAAAATAAATGAAGATATAGCTTCTAATCCACAATTTTTAAATATTCATCCATATCAAAGTGAGGATACCGTGCAAGGAGCACTTGAAATAATGTATGATTTGAGCAGTAAACTTTCAGAAATAGCTGGTATGGATTATGTTACACTTCAGCCAGCAGCAGGTGCTCATGGAGAGCTTACAGGACTTATGATAATTAAATCTTATCATAAAAAAAGGGGAGACTTGAAAAGAACAAAAATCATAGTTCCTGATTCTGCCCATGGAACAAATCCTGCTAGTGCTAATGTGGCTGGTTTCACTATAGTTGAAGTAAAATCTGATAAAAAAGGACTTGTGGATATAGAATCCTTAAAATCTGTATTAAATGATGAAATAGCAGGATTAATGTTAACAAATCCAAATACATTAGGCCTTTTTGATTCAAATATTAAATTGATATCAGATATGGTACATGAAGCAGGAGGACTTGTTTACTACGATGGTGCAAATTTAAATGCTATTATGGGAGAAGCAAGACCTGGAGATATGGGATTTGATGTAGTTCATATGAATCTTCATAAAACATTTTCAACACCACATGGAGGTGGAGGTCCAGGAAGTGGTCCTGTAGGAGTAAAAGAGAGGTTAGCTGAATTTTTGCCTATACCTATTATAGAAAAGAAAAAGGAAAAATATACTTTGAATTATGACAGGCCTTATTCTATTGGAAAAGTTAAAAGTTTTTATGGTAATTTTAATGTTATAGTAAAAGCTTACTCCTATGTGCTTACAATGGGAGCAGAAGGACTTAAAAAAGCTAGTGACATAGCTGTATTAAATGCCAATTATATAAAAAGTAAATTAAAGGATTATTATAATCAACCTATAGATAATATATGTAAACATGAATTTGTAATGGCAGGTTTAAAAGATGCACCTGAAGGTGTTAGTACTCTTGATGTAGCTAAAAGATTATTAGATTATGGATATCATCCACCAACAATATATTTTCCTTTAATTATTGATAGTGCATTGATGATAGAGCCTACAGAGACAGAAAGTAAGGAAACTTTGGATGGCTTCATAGATTCTATGATAAAAATAGCTGAAGAAGCTAGAGAAAATCCTGAAATATTAGTAAATGCACCACATAACACACCAATTAAAAGATTAGATGAAGTAAAAGCTGCTAGGAATCCTGTGATCAAATATAGTAAGAAAGCTTAGGTAATATACCCTAAATAGTCCACATTAAATAAGATTATAATATAAAATTGTTAAAAAAATAATTACTAATAATAATTAATAATCTATAAATAGCATTTATTTGTAAATTTAATTTCAAATAAATGCTATTTTGCTATGTTGCAATGTATAGCATTTTAACTGATAATGTGAATTTACTTATTCATATATCAGAAAATGGATCAAGCAATAGTCAGTAAATACAGATAATTGCATAATATTTGGATTAAAATGGATATCATGTATCCAAAAACGGAATAAATGCTATAAATAAATACAATAGTAAATGTTTTCAAAAATTATAGAAAAAAATGTGCCTATAATATATAATGATAATTGAAAAGAAGATTATTAAAAAACTTAATATATTAGGATGATGTTTTCGGGAGATTAAGTATAAAACTTAACAAAGTTTTGCTTTAAGAGTTTGCTTAGCTATATATTTTAAATATATAGTATCCTTTAATGGATAGCCGAAGGAGTAAGTATTGTTTTACCGTAATAATATGAACCTCTCAGGCAAAAGGACCGAAAACGGACAAATCTCTGGGAAGCGTTAAGCACCGAAGGAGTAAATCTCTCAGGTTAAAGGACAGAGACATAAAACGGAAGTTTTATGTCTCTGTTTTTATTTTTGTAAAGTAAAGCTTTACTCATGTTCAATTTTTATAAAAGGAGAGTAAAAAGTGGTGGAAGCAGTTATGATTATTACAAATAATCCCATGAGTAACAGTAAATTAGGTGATGCACATGAGGTAGATTTCATAGATGGTACCACTATGGATGTGTACACAAAGGTTAGAGATTATATCCATAAAGGACATGAATTATTGACTCATCCTTTAATGAGTAGTATTAAACCTAATGAAACTCCATATAGAACAGTGGTTATATCTAAGAATAGCCACAGTGTGGTGGATATGAAATCCTTAGGGTATATAGAAGAAGCTGTGCATACTACTGAAAAATTTTTAAAAAATTATGGAATACCCAATTGGACTAAGCAGGTAATAGAAGATTTTCAGCTTATAGATTATGATTTAGTGCAGCATGCACTGATGTAATTTTAATAGCTAAATTTGTTTTTAAATATTGAAGATTTTCTGTATTAACTTTAAAAAGGTAGGAGGTAATTTTATGGCACAAATTTATGAAACTATAATAATAGGAGGTGGACCAGCAGGATTATCAGCAGGGCTTTATGCAGCAAGATCTAGAATGGATACTTTAATTATTGAAAGAGCAAAGTATGGTGGACAGGCAACAACTACAGATGAATTAGAAAATTATCCAGGTTCCATAGAGGAATGTACAGGAACAACTTTAAGTAAGAGAATGAAAAAACAGGCAGAAGATTTTGGAACAAAATTTACAAAGGATGAAATAATAGAAGTAGATTTAGAAGGTGACATAAAAGTTGTAAAAGGTAAAAAGGAAACTTATGAAGCAAAAACTATAATAATAGCTACAGGAGCAAATCCTAAACTTTCAGGCTTTAAAAATGAAATTGAACTTAGAGGAAAAGGAATTTCTTATTGTGCAACTTGTGATGCTGACTTTTTTACAGAGCTAGATGTAGCTGTTATAGGAGGAGGAGATTCCGCAATAACAGAAGCAATATATCTTACAAAATTTGCAGAAAAGGTTACAGTAATTCATAGAAGAGATGCACTAAGAGCAGCAAAATCATTACAAGAAAAAGCTTTTGCTAATCCTAAAATAGAATTTATTTGGAATTCAACTATAGAAGAGGCTGTAGGTGATGAAATATTAGAAAAACTTATATTAAAAAATAAATTAACAGGTGAAACTAGTGAATTAAAAGTAGATGGATGCTTTGTATTTGTAGGATATGATCCAATATCATCTCTATTTGAAGGAAAATTAAATATGGAGAATGGCTATATTGTAACAGATGAAGATATGCAAACTAGTGTAGATGGAGTTTTTGCAGCAGGAGATGTAAGAAAAAAATCATTAAGGCAGGTAATAACTGCAGCAGCAGATGGAGCTATAGCAGCAACTATCGCTGAGCGTTATTTAGAAGAACATAAATAAAATATTTAGGAGGTCAAGAAAAATGATTGAATTAAACAAAGAGAATTTTGAAAGCGAAGTTTTAACTTACACTGAAAAACCAGTATTTGTTGATTTCTGGGGAGACAAATGTGAAATATGTAAAGAACTTATGCCAGGAGTACATGGTCTAGAAGAAAAGTATGGAGATAAAATAAAGTTTTCAAGCTTAAATATAAGCACTGCAAGAAGACTTGCTATAGGACAAAAAGTATTGGGTCTACCAACAATGATAATTTATAAAGATGGAGAGAAAGCAAATACAATTACTGCTGATAAAATTACTTCATTAGAAGATGTGGAAAGTTTTATAAAAACATATTATGACACATTATAATAAAAAAGGACAAGATTTAGATGAAATATCACCATCACCTTGTCAAAAATTAAGTAACGTTCATTAAAATCCTAATATATATAGATAAAAAATACAAGTAAAATTTAATACTATTAAAAATTAAAATAGTTAACAATTATAACAATTAATATTATTGATAGCAATAGGAAATTTTGTACCTATTGAAATAAATTTGGAGGTGAATACTTTGCGTTTAGAAGTTGGAAAAATTTATGTGAAGGACATTCAATTTGGAGCTGAAACAAAAGTTGAAAGTGGAATTCTTTATGTAAACAAGGAAGAGCTGTTAAAAGAAGTAGGTGGAGATGAAAGACTTAAAAGTATTGAGTTTGACATTGCAAAACCAGGCGAAGAAACAAGAATAATACCTGTAAAAGATGTTATCGAGCCAAGAGTTAAGGTAGAAGGTAAAGGTGGTATATTCCCAGGATTTATAAGCAAAGTAGATATGGTTGGTTCGGGAAGAACTCATGTGTTAAAGGGTGCAGCTATAGTAACTACTGGAAAAATAGTTGGATTCCAAGAAGGCATTATAGATATGAGTGGTGAAGGAGCAAAATATACTCCATTTTCAAAGACAAATAACCTAGTAATAACTTGTGAACCAAAGGAAGGCATTAATCAGCATGAGCATGAAGAAGCAGTAAGAATGGTTGGATTTAAAGCTGCTACTTATATTGGACAAGCTGGAAAGGACATAAAACCAGATGAAATTAAGACATATGAAACATTGCCATTATTAGAACAAGTTAAGCAATATCCTAATCTTCCAAAAGTAATATATGTTTATATGCTCCAAAGTCAAGGACTTTTACATGACACATATGTTTATGGAGTAGATGCAAAGAAAATAATACCAACATTTATATATCCAACAGAAATGTTTGATGGAGCTATTGTAAGTGGAAACTGTGTATCTGCTTGCGATAAGAATCCAAGTTATGTTCATATGAATCATCCAGTAATTGAAGACTTATATGAGCATCATGGAAAAGATTATAATTTCTTAGGGTGTATCGTAACAAATGAGAATGTTTACCTTGCAGATAAGGAAAGATCTTCAAATTATACTGCTAAGTTAGTAGAGTATCTAGGAGCTGATGCAGTAATTATATCAGAAGAAGGCTTTGGTAATCCGGATGCAGATTTAGTTATGAATTGTAACAAGATAAGCGATTTAGGTGTGAAAACTGTATTGATTACAGATGAATATGCAGGACAAGATGGAAGTTCACAATCATTAGCTGATTCAACACCAAAAGGTGATGCAGTAGTTACTGGGGGAAATGCTAATGAAGTTGTTGTATTACCACCAATGAAAAAAATAATAGGACATCCAGAAGTAGCAAATGTAATAGCTGGAGGACATGTAGGAAGTTTAAGAGAAGACGGTTCTATAGAAGCTGAAATTCAAGTTATAACTGGAGCTACTAGTGAAGTTGGATTTAATAAATTAACAGCTAAAGGATTCTAAATTTTAAAAATTACTAATTTAAGTAATAGGCTTTATATAAAATTATTGAAAGAAGGGTGATTATATATGTTACAAGGGAAAAAAGTTATAGCAGTAGGAGATAGAGATGGAATACCAGGACCAGCTATTGAAGCTTGTGTTAAATCAGCTGGAGCAGAAGTGGTTTTTGCATCAACAGAGTGCTTTGTTTGAACAGCCGCAGGTGCTATGGATCTGGAGATCCAACAAAGAGTAAAAGATTTAACTGAAAAACATGGTGCAGAAAATGTAGTTGTAGTAATTGGAGGAGCTGAGGCAGAAGCTTCAGGACTTTCAGCAGAAACAGTAAGTGCTGGAGACCCAACATTTGCAGGTCCACTTGCTGGAGTAGAGCTAGGATTGGCAGTTTACCATATAGTTGAACCAGAAATAAAAGATGAATGTGATGCTGCTGTTTATGATGAACAGTGTGGAATGATGGAAATGGTTCTTGATGTGGATGCTATTATTGGAGAAGTTAAAACTGTAAGAGAACAATATTCAAAATTTTAATTAGTAAAAATAATTGATCTTTAATAAAAAATAGTCTAAATATGTGAAAGTGCTAAAAAGGAGGGGAATATTAGATGCTTAAAGTTGTTCATTATATAAATCAGTTTTATGGAGGCATAGGTGGAGAAGAAAAAGCAGATGTAAAACCAGAAATTAGGGAAGGTTTTGTAGGTCCTGGAATGGGGCTTAATGGATTGTTAAAAAAAGGTGATGCTGAAATTGTCGCTACAGTAGTGTGCGGTGATTCTTATTATAACGAAAATGAAAAAGAGGCTAAGGCCGAAGTATTAGACATGATTAAAAAATACAATCCAGATTTATTTATAGCAGGACCTGCATTTAATGCTGGAAGATATGGTGTTGCTTGTGGTTCTATAGCTAAAGAGGTTTCAGAAAAGTTAAATATGCCAGTAGTTTCAGCTATGTATATTGAAAATCCAGGGGCGGATATGTATAAAAAAGATATATATATAGTAGAAACTAAAAATAGTGCTGCTGGTATGAGAGATGCTCTTCCTAAAATAGTAAACTTGGCATTAAAGCTTGCTAAAGGTGAAGAAATAGGATCACCTGAAGAAGAACATTTTATAGAAAGAGGAATAAGAAAAAATTATTTTCATGAAGAAAGAGGCTCAAAAAGAGCTGTTGATATGCTTATAAAGAAAATAAATGGAGAAAAATTTGTTACAGAATTTAAAATGCCTGTATTTGATAGAGTAGATCCTGTTGCTCCAGTGGCAGATGTTTCAAAGGCAAAAATAGCTATAGTAACATCTGGTGGTATAGTTCCAAAGGGAAATCCAGATCATATTGAATCATCAAGTGCTTCAAAGTTTGGAAAGTATGATATAGAAGGAATTGAAAACTTAACAGATGAAACTAACGAAACAGCACATGGAGGATATGATCCGACTTATGCTAATGCTGATTCAGATAGAGTTCTTCCAGTGGATGTTCTAAGAAAGATGGAGAAAGAAGGAAAAATAGGCTCTCTTCACAGATATTATTATTCCACTGTTGGAAATGGAACAGCTGTGGCTTCTTCCAAAAAATTTGGAGAAAATATAGCTAAAGAATTAATAGCTGACGGAGTTGATGCAGTTATATTAACGTCTACTTGAGGAACTTGTACACGTTGCGGTGCAACAATGGTAAAAGAAATTGAACGTGCTGGACTTCCAATAGTTCACATGTGTACAGTAGTTCCAATATCTTTAACAGTAGGAGCAAACAGAATAGTTCCTACAATAGCAATACCTCATCCACTTGGAAATCCATCATTAGATGATAAGGATGAGTTTGAATTAAGATATCATTTGGTAGAGAGAGCATTAAAAGCTCTACAAACACCAGTAGACAAACAAACGGTCTTTGAAAAATAAAAAGAGACTAGGTACTTGAAATAAGCATATTGCAACACAAGTGAATGTAAGCGAAGTAACTTTCAACTGCATTCCGGCTGATATATGCTGTGAAGGAAAACTCACTTCATTAAGAAGTTCTAATGCTTGAGATATTCAAAAATTTGTTCGAATCTTCCTTCACAACATATATCAGTCTCCATACAGTTGAAAGTTACTTCTTAGTACATTGCGTGTACACATAATACATATTATTGTATGACTTCCAATAAAAAGCTCAGCTTTCATAATACCTATTATCTAGATTATTTATATTTCAGCTATTTTAATAATAATCTATGGTGTAGTTTGCAAAAACAATAAATTTGTTAATTATTACCTTGTAATTATGTGTGTACACTTGAATTTGATAGTTTTGATTTTAACTTTTATGCAGTGATATATGATAAGTGTGGCATCACATTAGCTAAATTGTTTTAGTATTATTCTTAGTTCTAAGTTTTGGAAAGCCTTAGAACTTTAGTCTTGTTTGAGGGAACCGAGTTTGACAAAGTTCTTAGGCTTTCCAAAACTTAGAACTTTAGAATAATTAAAATATTTAGCCGTGATGACACACTTATCATATATCACGGAGTAAAAGTTAAAATCAAAACTTCCACTGTATCTTGTGTAGCATAATTTTTAAAATATAGCTATTAATTAGTCTAATTTTATAGATTTCAATTAGAAATAAGGAGGGGTTTATAAATGAGTTTTCCAGTTGTAAAAAAAGCTTCTTATATTTTGGTAAATACACCAGATATGGTAATACACAATGGTACTACTCAAACTTTAGAAAGGGAAACAAATCCAGATTCAGATTATTTGAAGGGATTAAAAGATCATCTAAGATCTTTTGAAGATGCAGTAGGTTATGCACCAAATCAAACATACATAGGAAATTTAACTCCAGAGCAATTAGGTGAATTAAAAAGGCCATGGCATGGTAGCAATATTGAAGGCGCATCAAGGTTTGGAAAATTTGGCGAAATAATGCCTCAAGATGAGTTCTATGGACTTTTAAAAATTTCAGATGTATTTGATTTGGTAATTCTCGAAAAGTCTTTTACTGAAACAGTTAAGGAAAAGTTTAAAGCACATCCAATTTTAAATACAAAGGTAGAAGAATTAAAACAGGGAGAAGATGGAGCTGTTATAGAGAAGCTGGTAGATGACAAGGTAGCAGAAGGTTTGTATGAAAATGGTAAAATTGTAGGTTGCATTAAGAGAGCACACGAATTTGATACCAATCTTTCCTCCCATGTAATGCTTGAAAATCTTGTAGTTAAGGCATCAGGAGTTTTGGCATTAGTACATCTTGTAAAAAATTCTGGAGTAGATGTAAATGAAGTAGGTTATTTGATAGAATGTTCAGAAGAAGCTATTGGTGATATGAATCAAAGAGGTGGCGGAAATGTAGCTAAAGCTTGTGGAGAAATAGCAGGAATAAGTGGTGCTACAGGAGTTGATATGAGAGGATTCTGTGCAGGGCCAAGCCATGCATTAATAACAGCATCTGCTCTTGTAAAGTCAGGAATATATAAGAATGTAATAATATTTGCAGGAGGATGTACTGCAAAGCTTGGTATGAATGGTAAAGATCATATAAAGAAAGGAATACCAGTTCTTGAAGATTGTATAGGTGGATTTGCAGTACTTGTATCAGAAAATGATGGCGTAAGTCCAGTACTTAGAACCGATATAATAGGAAGACATACTATAGGTCACGGTGCAGCACCTCAAGCTGTAATAGAAGCTTTAGTTTTAAATCCTTTAACAAGTAATGGAATGAAAATTACAGATGTAGATAAATATGCTCCAGAAATGCAAACACCTGATATAACTGAACCAGCAGGTGCAGGTGATGTTCCAACACAAAATTATAAAATGATAGGAGCTTTGGCAGTTAAGAGTGGACAGTTAGATAGAAAAGAATTGCCTAATTTTGTAAAACAACATGGATATCCAGGATTTGCTCCTACTCAAGGACATATTCCATCTGGAGTTCCAATAATAGGACATGGTATAGAGCATATAATGAATGGAACCTTAAAGAATTTCATGGTTATAGGAAAAGGAAGTCTTTTCTTAGGAAGAATGACAAATTTATTTGATGGAGTTTCAATACTTGTAGAGAAAAATACAGGCTTAGTGGAAGAGAGCAGTAGTGCTTCTAAGGAAGAAATCAAAAAAATGATAGCAGAAGAAATGAAAAAATTTGCAGAACAGCTTATGAAATAAAAAGGGGGTGAGTACCTTGGATAGCACAAAAAAAATAATAGCTGAAGTCTTTAATGAAATAGCAGAAGGTATTGAAAGTGGAAATTTTTCAAAAAAAGTTAAAATAGGACTTACAACTTTTGGATCAGAGCATGGCGTAGAAGAAATGATAAAGGCAGCTGAAATGGCTAAGAGTAAGTATGGAGATTTTGATGTTGTGCTTATAGGATCTAAAATTGATTGTGACTTAGAAGTAGTAGAAGCTGAAGATGCAGAAGATGGACATAAAAAAATGGTAGAACTGCTAGAAAAAAAGCAATTGGATGGTTGTGTAACTCAACATTTTGATTTCCCAATAGGGGTTTCTACAGTTGGAAAACTAGTGACACCAGCTTTAGGAAAAGAATTAATCCTTGCAACAACTACAGGAACTACATCTACAAATAGAGTAGAAGGTATGATAAAGAATGCTATATCTGGAATTGCAGTAGCAAAGGCAGTAGGTATAAAAGAGCCTACTGTAGGAATACTTAATATAGATGGAGCAAGAACTGTAGAAAGATCATTAATGGAACTTCAACATGGGGGATATGATATTAAATTTGCAGAATCCTTAAGAGCAGATGGTGGAGCGGTAATGAGAGGCAATGATATTTTAACAGGAACACCAGATGTTATGATATGTGATTCTTTAACAGGAAATCTCATGGTTAAGATATTTTCATCATTTACAACTGGAGGAAATTATGAGACTTTAGGCTATGGATATGGACCAGGAATAGGTGAAAATTATGATAAACTTATAAATATAGTTTCTCGTGCTTCAGGAGCACCACTTATATGTGAAGCATTAAGATATTGTGCAACTTGTGCTAAAAACCATGTGCTTATAAAAGCATCAACTGAGTTTAAATTAGCGAATACAGCAGGTTTAAATAATATTATAGATAAATTATTAGCAAAGGATAAACCAGCAGTATCAGAAAAAGTTGAAATTCCAACTAAAAAGGTAGTTACCTTTGCTATACCAGGAATAGATATATTGGATCTTGATGATGCATGTAAGGCATTATGGAGAGAAGATATATATTCAGAAAGCGGTATGGGATGCACAGGCCCTGTGATATTGGTAAATGAACAGGATGGAGATAAGGCTATAGAAGTATTGAAGAAAACAGGATATAAATAATTTGCAATTTTAAGGCTTTATAGTAATAAAATTTCTATAAGGCCTTATTATTTAGCTTTAAAATTGGTATAATATACATGTTTGATTTATGAATTTTAGTATAAGCTATGCTAAATAGTCATAAGATATTAATATGTGCTATTATATTTATAAATAATTGTTTAAATTGCAAGTTGTGGTTTTAGTTCCCTTATAATGTAATTTATTTGATGAAAATTATATTATTAAAAAGCAGGGAAAGTTTAACCTTTTGTAGAATATTTTATCACATATATAAAACAAATATATCTTAATTTTAGGAGGAGTTTTTAAATGAATAAGAAAAAGTTAACAGCATTATGTGTAAGTGCTATAATGGCAGTTTCATTATTTGCAGGCTGTGGTTCAAGTCAGCAGCAAGGGGGATCTGGATCATCAACAGCAAAAACAGTTAAAGTAGGTCTTGCAACTGATGAAGGTGGATTAAATGATAAATCATTTAACCAAGCAGCTGATGAAGGAATAAAGAAGGCTAAAGATGAACTAAAAACTATAGACTATAAAGCTATTGAATCAAAGAAAAAGGATGAATATCAACCTAACCTTCAAGCTTTAGTAGATAATAAGTCAGATATAATATTTGGAGTTGGATATCAAATGGGAGATGCTATGACTGACATAGCTAAAAAATATCCAGACAAGAAATTTGCTATAATAGACTCAGAAGTTAAGTTGAAAAATGTTGCTTCACTTACTTTTAAAGAAGAAGAAGGTTCTTTTTTAGTAGGCCTCATAGCTGGTAAAACAACGAAATCAAATAAGATAGGATTTATTGGTGGAAAAGATTTTGAATTAATCAATAAATTTGCAGCTGGATATATGGCTGGAGCTAAAACTGTAAATCCAAATGTACAATTTGATATAAGATATGCAAATGACTATGCTAATCCAACTAAAGGTGAAGAGCTTGCAACTAGCATGTACAATGGTGGATGCGATGTAATTTACCATGCAGCAGGTGGTACTGGTCTTGGATTATTTAAAGCTACTAAGAGTATGACTAAGGCAGATAAGAAACTTTGGGCTATAGGAGTTGACCAAGATCAAGCTGTTAAAGTACCAGAATATGCAGATGTTATACTTAGTAGTATGATGAAGAGAGTTGATACTGCAACTTATGATACAGTTAAGGGTATTGCTAAAGATTCAAAATTTGCTGGTGGAACAACTAAGGTATATGGTTTAAAAGAAAATGGTGTTGATATAGCTCCAAGTTCAAACAAGAACGTACCAAAAGATATATTGGATTTAGTTGCAAAATACAAGACTGCTATAATAGATGGAAAAGTAAAAGTACCAACAACTAAAGACGAAGCAGCAAAATTTGTAGCACCAACAATATAGTAATATAATGAGAGCTAAGTTGCATTGCTTAGCTCTTTTTTCATATGCAATATTTTTAAGAGGACAGAGGACAATTGACAGAGGACAGTGAAGGAGGATTTTTCTCCGTCACACTACGAAAAACCTTTAATTAAATTTTTAATGGTTCGTTTCGCTAAAGCGAAACATTGCTGACTTATATAAATTTAAAGATTCTTTTGCGTTAGCAAAAAATCAACCTTCATTGTCCTCTGTCCTTTGTCAATTGTCCTCTCAAAAAAGTTGAGTTTTTAATATTTGAAGTTATTTTTTATATCTCGATTTTTTCATGGTATAATAATATTGATAAACTTAAAACATAAAAGAAATGGGGTGGAGATATGAATATGGATTTCAGCTTGAATTTAACTCAGGAACAAAAATTAATAATGACTCAAGAAATGCAATTATCGGTTAAATTGCTTCAAATGTCTAGTTTTGAGCTCCAAGAATATGTTGAAAAAGAAGTCCAGGAAAATCCAGTATTGGATGCTAAAGTTGGTACACAAAGCAATGAAGACCATAAAGAAATTGATTATAAACAGTTAATTAAGTATTTTGAATTTGACAACTACAGCCACCATAACTATGAAAAGAATGACGATGATGAAGTTTCTCCATTTAATTTTATATCAGAAAAGAAGTCTCTTAAAGAATATTTGCAGGAGCAGATAAGAGATTTAAATGAAAAGGATTACGTAAAAGCTGTTTGTTTGTATATAGTTGAGAATATAGATGCAAGAGGGTATTTGGATGTTTCGGATAAGGAAATAATAGAAGAACTTAAAATATCAAAGAAGCTTGCAGATTATTCTATAAAAACAATACAATCATTAGAGCCTGATGGCATAGGTGCAAAAGATTTAAAGGATTGTTTAAAGATACAAATAAATAAAAAAGGATTAGAAGATGAGAATATATATAAAATAATTGATGAATATCTGGAACTTCTAGCAGAAAATAAATATAATGTTATAGCAAAATATTTAAATATAGATGTAAAAAAAGCGCAGGAGTATGGTGATATAATAAAATCTTTAAGACCAAGGCCTTCTAGTGGTTTTTATACTGGAGAAGATGTAAAATACATAGTACCAGATGCTCAAATTAGAAAAATAGATAACGAATATTACATAATTATGAATGAAGATGCTGCACCTAAGCTTAGCATAAATGCAATGTATAAAGAAATTATTCAAAATGAAAATGATAAAAATGCAGTGGATTATGTGAAAGAAAAATTGAATAGTGCTATTTTTTTAATAAAAAGTATACAGCATAGAAAAAGTACTATATATAGAGTTTTGGAAAAAATATTAGAACTTCAAAGAGATTACTTTGAATATGGAGATAAATATTTAAAACCTATGACATTAAAAGAAATTTCAGAAAGCTTAGAGATGCATGAATCAACTGTTAGTAGGGCAATAAGAGATAAATATATATATACCAATAATGGTACCATAAAGATTAAAGATTTATTTACTACTGGATTATCTAAATCTAGTACAGGCGAAGATGTATCTACAAGAATAATAAAAGATGCTATAAAAGATTTAATAGATAAAGAAAATAAGGAGAAACCTTTATCAGATCAAGCTATATGTGATATATTAACTGGTAAAGGTATGAATATTTCAAGAAGAACTGTAGCAAAATATAGAGAGGAAATTGGAATAAAGTCATCAAAAGGGAGAAAAAGATTCTAAATTCTCCCTATTGTTCACGATTTATTCACACTTTTTTTAAAAATACTATTTAAAAAATTATTTATTTATTTTATAATATAAGTGGGACATAAATCAAAGCACTGGGACATAAGATGACCAGAGGGGTGTTTATATGGAGCAATTATTAAAATTACAACAAAAGATAGTACCAGAACTTATAGAATTACTTGAGAAAAGATATAACATACTTAGAACTATATACTATAATCAGCCTATTGGAAGAAGAGTATTAGCTAATAATTTAGGAATAGGAGAAAGAATAGTAAGGACAGAAATAAATTTCCTAAAAAATCAAAATTTTATTGAGATAAATACTCCAGGTATGAGTATAACAAAAAATGGTGAAGAAATAATTGATAAACTTAAGGATTTTATTCATGAAATAAAAGGTTTATCAGATATCGAAAATGCTATAAAAGAAAGCTTAAAATTAAAGGATGTCATAATTGTTCCAGGAGATGTATATGAAGATAAAACTGTAATGAATGAACTTGGAAGGACAGCAGCTTCATATTTAAAAAATGCTATTAAGTCTGATAGCATAATTGGTGTTACTGGTGGTTTTACTATTAAAGAAGTAATAGATAACATGCCTAAAATTACACATGTAAAAAATGTAATGGTAGTTCCTGCTAGAGGTGGACTTGGAAGAAATGTGGAAATTCAAGCAAATACATTAGCAGCAAAGCTCTCAGATAAGATAGAAGGAACTTATAAATTACTTCATGTTCCTGAGAATTTAAGTGATAAAGCTATGAGTGCTATGATGGAAGAAGAAGATATAAAAAGTATACTAAGTATTATACATAATGCCAATATGCTAATATATGGAATCGGAAGAGCTGATCAAATGGCTCAAAGAAGAGGGCTTTCTAGCGAAGAAATACAAAAAATAGAAGAAGTTGGAGCTGTAGGAGAAGCTTTTGGATATTACTTTAATAAAAAAGGTGATATTGTTTATGCTACTTCAAGTATAGGAGCTAGAATTGATGATATTTCCAATATTGAAACTCGTATAGCTGTATCTGGCGGAAAAAATAAAGCAGAAGCTATAATTTCTACAGAAATAAACAATAATAATAGTGTACTTATTACTGACGAAGGAGCAGCAAGAGAAATACTAAGTATTATAAAATAGTCAACAAATTTTAACTTATATTATATATAAAAGAATTTATAAATTTAGGAGGAATTATTAATGATTAAAGTAGCTATTAATGGTTTTGGAAGAATAGGAAGACTAGCATTCAGACAGATGTTCGGTGCAGAAGGATATGATGTTGTTGCAATCAACGATTTAACAGATCCTAAAATGCTAGCACACTTATTAAAATATGATTCATCTCAAGGTAGATATCAAGGAACAGTAGAAGCTAAAGAATCTTCTATTGTTGTTAATGGAAAAGAAATTAAAATATATGCAGAAGCTGATGCTTCAAAACTTCCATGGGGAAAACTTGGAGTAGATGTAGTACTTGAATGTACTGGTTTCTACGTATCTAAAGCAAAATCTCAAGCACACATCAATGCAGGTGCTAAGAAAGTTGTTATTTCAGCCCCAGCTGGTAACGATCTTCCAACAGTTGTATACAATGTAAACCATGATATAGTAACTGCTGAAGATCACATAATTTCAGCTGCATCATGTACAACTAACTGTTTAGCTCCAATGGCTAAAGCACTTAACGATTATGCTCCAATTCAATCTGGTATAATGTCAACAATTCATGCTTATACTGGAGATCAAATGGTATTAGACGGACCACACAGAAAAGGTGATTTCAGACGTGCTAGAGCAGCAGCTGTAAATATAGTTCCAAACTCAACAGGAGCTGCAAAGGCTATTGGGTTAGTTATTCCAGAATTAAAAGGAAAATTGATTGGTTCTGCACAAAGAGTTCCAGTTCCAACTGGTTCAACAACAATCTTAGTTTCAGTTGTTAAAGGAAAAGACGTTACAGTTGAAGGAATCAATGCGGCTATGAAAGCTGCTTCAAATGAATCTTTCGGTTATACTGAAGAACAATTAGTATCTTCTGATATCGTTGGAATCACTTATGGTTCTTTATTTGATGCAACTCAAACAATGGTTTCTAAAATAGGAGAAGATTTATATCAAGTTCAAACAGTTGCATGGTATGATAATGAAAATTCATACACTAGCCAAATGGTTAGAACTATAAAGCATTTTGCTAATTTCTTAAAGTAATTTAAGTATTTGAATGGTATCAAGTGATTCTTAAGTTCAGATGGAGTTTGCTTACAAGAATGACTTTCTCTAGATGAACTTTAGTAGCTTAAATTAAGATAAATAGGTCTGGTTTTGTAGTTTGGGCTATAAGGCCGGGCCTATTTTAATTAAATGAAGAATTGATATTTGACAGCTAAATAGATATTGTGAGAAAATTAAATGTTCAGTATATATACAAATCAAAAGAGAGAGGTGTATTAAATGGCTTTTAACAAAAAGACAATTGAAGATGTAGAAGTAAAGGGAAAAAGAGTACTAGTGAGATGTGACTTCAATGTGCCACTAAAGGATGGAGCTATAACTGATGAAAATAGATTGGTTGGAGCAATGCCAACTATAAAATATTTAGTAGAAAAAGGAGCTAAAGTTATACTTTGCTCACATCTTGGAAAAGCTAAAGGACCAGATCCAAAATTGACATTAGCTCCAGTAGCTAAGAGATTATCAGAAGTGCTTGGAAAAGAAGTAGTTTTTGCTGCTGATGATACAGTTGTTGGTGAAAATGCTAAAAAAGCAGTAGCTGGAATGAAAGATGGAGATGTAGTTTTACTAGAAAACACAAGATTCAGAAAAGAAGAAGGAAAAAATGAAGAAGCATTTTCAAAAGATTTAGCTTCTCTTGCTGATATATATGTAAATGATGCATTTGGAACTGCACATAGGGCTCACTGTTCAACAGTTGGAGTTACCCAATTTGTTGATACTGCTGTATGTGGATATTTAATTCAAAAAGAATTGAAATTCTTGGGAGAAGCTGTAAATACTCCACAAAGACCATTTGTTGCAATACTTGGTGGAGCTAAGGTATCAGATAAAATCAATGTTATAAACAATTTACTTGAAAAAGTAAATACATTAATAATTGGTGGAGGAATGGCTTATACATTCTTAAAAGCTCAAGGATATACTATTGGAACTTCACTTCTTGAAGCAGATAAAGTAGATTATGCTAAAGAAATGATGGAAAAAGCTGAAGTTAAGGGAGTTAAGTTATTACTTCCAATAGATAATGTAGTTGGAGAAAAATTTGCAGCAGATACAGCTCCAGTTACAACTGAAGATGCTAATATTCCTGAAGGATACATGGGATTAGATATTGGACCAAAGACTTCAAAAATTTATGCAGATGCTATTAAAGATGCTAAAACAGTAGTTTGGAATGGACCAATGGGAGTTTTCGAATTTGAAAACTTTGCAAAAGGAACTATTGCAGTTGCTAAAGCTATGGCTGATGCAGATGCTACAACTGTTATAGGTGGGGGAGATAGTGCTGCAGCTGTAAATACATTAGGTTTCGGAGACAAAATGACTCATATTTCAACTGGTGGTGGAGCTTCACTTGAATTCTTAGAAGGAAAAGCTTTGCCAGGAATAGAAGCTCTTAATGATAAATAATAAAATAAAAAAAGGATAGGGGTAATTTGTAATGAGAAAAGCAATAATAGCAGGAAATTGGAAAATGAATAATACTGTAGAAGAAGGCTTGAAACTAGTTGAAGAATTAAAAGGTCTTGTAAAGAATGCTAAATGTGATGTAGTTGTATGCCCTAGTTTTGTATGCTTAGATGCTGTACTAAAAGCGGTTAAAGGAAGCAATATAAAAGTTGGCGCACAAAATATGTACTTTGAAGAAAAAGGAGCATTTACAGGAGAAGTAGCACCTTCAATGCTTGAAAAAATGGGAGTAAATTATGTAATAATCGGACACAGTGAAAGAAGACAATATTTTAATGAAACAGATGAAACTGTAAATAAAAAAGTTAAAAAAGCATTCGAACATAATTTAATTCCAATAGTTTGTTGTGGAGAAACTTTAGAGGAAAGAGAAAAGGATGTAACTAAAGAAGTTTTAGGAAGACAAATAAAATTAGATTTAGAAGGACTCACAAATGAACAAGTTGAAACATTAGTTGTTGCTTATGAGCCAATTTGGGCTATAGGAACTGGTAAAACAGCTACAGATGAGCAAGCTAATGAAACAATAGCTTACATTAGAAGTGTAATTGCTGCAATGTATGGAAAAGAAACAGCAGAAAAAACAAGAATTCAATACGGCGGATCAGTAAAACCAGCTACAATTAAAGCACAAATGGCAAAGTCTGATATAGACGGTGCTTTAGTTGGAGGAGCAAGCTTAAAATCAGCAGATTTTGCAGCAATAGTAAACTATTAGAATTAATAATTAAGAACTTAGCTTTTTAGAGGACAAGAGGATATTAGCTGTCAATTGTCCTCTCAAAAAAGTTCAGTTATTAATTTAATAAGTTTTGGAGGTAAATATGAATAAAAAACCAGTAATGTTAATGATACTTGATGGTTTTGGTCTTACAGATAGAGAAGATGGAAATGCTATTAAAGCAGCAAATAAACCAAATTTTGATAAATTATATAGTAATTATCCTCATACAGAATTAGGAGCTAGTGGATTAAGTGTTGGTCTTCCAGAAGGACAAATGGGAAACTCAGAAGTTGGACACCTAAATATAGGTGCAGGAAGAATAATATATCAAGCATTAACTAGAATAACTAAATCTATAAGTGATGGAGACTTTTTTGAAAATAAAGCATTAAATAAAGCTTTGGATAATGCATTGAAAAATGATTCAACTCTTCACTTAATGGGTCTTTTATCACCAGGTGGTGTTCATTCTCATACAGATCACTTAAAGGGAATTTTACAACTTGCAAAGAAAAAAGGTGTACAAAAAGTATATCTTCATGCATTTCTTGATGGAAGAGATGTTCCACCTTCTTCAGCAAAAGAATATATAGAAGATATAGAAAGTTATATGAAAGAACTTGGAGTAGGTAAAATAGCTACAGTATCAGGTAGATATTATGCTATGGACAGAGATAAAAGATGGGAAAGAGTTCAACTTGCATATAATGCATTAGTGATTGGAAAAGGTGAAGAAGCAAGTAGTGCCTTGGAAGCTGTTGATAAATCTTATAATGATAACAAGACAGATGAATTTGTACTTCCAACAGTTATTGAAAAGAGTTCAGAAGCTCGTATAAAGAGTAAGGATTCAGTAATATTCTTCAACTTTAGACCAGATAGAGCAAGAGAAATTACAAGAGCTATCAATGATAAAGTATTTGATGGATTTTCAAGAGAGGCTTTAGATCTTACATTTGTAACTATGACTCAATATGATGTTACTTTGGAAGGTGTTGAAGTTGCTTTTTCAAATGAAACCTACAAAAACACTTTAGGTGAATATGTAAGTAATCTTGGTAAGAATCAACTAAGAATAGCTGAAACTGAAAAATATGCTCATGTAACATTCTTCTTTAATGGAGGAGTGGAAGAAGAAAACAAGAATGAAGATAGGGCACTTATACCATCTCCAAAGGTTGCAACTTATGATTTACAACCAGAAATGAGTGCTTATAAAGTAACAGATGAACTTTTAAAGAGGATAGATGAAGATAAATATGATATGATAATATTAAACTTTGCAAATCCTGATATGGTAGGACATACAGGTGTATTTGAAGCAGCTAAAAAAGCTGTAGAAGCTGTGGATGTATGCTTAGGAAAGGTTGTAGATAAAATATTAGGTAAGGATGGTACTGTATTCATAACTGCAGACCATGGCAATGCAGAACAAATGATAGATTATTCTACAGGAAAACCTATGACAGCACATACAACTGATGCAGTTCCATTCTTATATGTAGCATCAGATGCTAAATCACTTAGAGATAGTGGCATACTAGCTGATATAGCACCAACTATGCTTCAAGTTATGGGACTTGAAGTGCCTAAAGAAATGACAGGGAAAAGTCTTATTAAATAATATATATAAGTTATATGCAAATGAAAGCTATGAATTAGGGTATTAAACCTATAATTCATAGTTTTTTTAGTATAAGCCTGATTTTTAAAAGGACGGAGGACAATTGTCCTCTGAAAAGTTGTGTCGTATTATTTTTATGTTAAGTTAAAATTTCGTATATATGAAGTGATATAATAAATATGTTATGTGGATATATTAATAAGGAAATATTAATAATTCTGGAGGTGTTTTTTATGAAAAATTATATTGAAATTGTAGATGTAGTTGGAAGACAAATACTTGATTCTAGATGTATGCCTACAGTAGAGGTAGAGGTTGTGCTTGAAGATGGAACTATAGGGAGAGCGGCAGTACCATCAGGAGCTTCTACAGGTATGTTTGAAGCAGTAGAATTAAGAGATGAAGATAAGTCAAAATATCTTGGTAAAGGTGTTCTAAAAGCTGTAGATAATGTAAATACATATATAGCAGGAGAACTCATAGGAATGAATGTATTTGATCAAGTACTAATAGATAAAATCATGATAGAGTTGGATGGCACAAAGAATAAAAGTAAATTAGGAGCTAATGCAATGCTTGGAGTGTCTTTGGCTTGTGCTAGAGCTGCGGCTGAAAGCTTGGGATTAAATTTATATCAATATGTTGGAGGAGTAAATGCAAAAGTGCTTCCAGTACCAATGATGAACATAATAAATGGAGGGAAGCATGCTGATAATAACGTAGACCTTCAAGAATTCATGATAATGCCAGTAGGGGCGCCTTCTTTTAGTGAAGCTTTGAGAATGAGTGCAGAAGTTTATCATTCCTTGAAAGCTCTTTTAAAAGCTAAAGGTTATGATACTGGTGTAGGAGATGAAGGAGGGTTTGCTCCAAATTTAAAGTCAAATGAAGAAGCAATACAAGTAATAGTAGAAGCTATAGAAAAGGCAGGATATACGCCAGGAAAGGAAATTTTTATAGCATTAGATCCTGCATCTTCTGAAATATATGAAAATGGAAAATATAATTTAGCAGGAGAAGGAAAGGTCTTATCACCAGCAGAAATGGTTGATTATTATGCTAATTTAGTTGAAAAATACCCTATAATATCTATAGAAGATGGTATGGCAGAAGAAGATTGGGAAGGTTGGAAGCTAATTACAGATAGGATTGGAAACAAGGTTCAATTAGTAGGTGATGATTTGTTTGTAACTAATACAGAGAGATTGAAAACTGGTATAGAGAAAAAAGTAGCAAATTCTATACTTATAAAGTTAAATCAAATAGGAACACTAACAGAAACTTTAAATGCTATAGAAATGGCGGAAAGGGCAGGATATACTGCTGTAGTATCACATAGATCTGGTGAGACAGAAGATACAACTATAGCCGATTTAGTAGTAGCTGTAAATGCAGGACAAATAAAAACAGGAGCACCTGCAAGAAGTGAAAGAGTGGCAAAATATAATCAACTTTTAAGAATAGAAGAGGAACTGGGTGAGGCTGGAGAGTTTAGAGGAATAGAGGCATTTTATAATATTAAAGGTTAAAAATGGAACATCAACTCTGGAGCTTTTTCCTTGTAATAGATTAATTAGTATGTTAAAATATAGGATGTGTTAACATACCAGGAGGTGAAAAGCATGCGAAATGTTATAATGGTTTTACAAATTATAATAGCTATAGCGCTAATAGCTGTTGTTATGGTACAGCCTAGTAAAACTAATGGTTTAAGTGGATTGGTTGCAGGTGGAAGTTCTGCTGAATCATTTTATTCAAAGAACAAAGGAAGAACATCAGAAGCAATGCTAATAAAAGTTACGTCTGTACTTGCTGCAATATTTGCAGGTTTATGTATTGCTCAAAATTTAGTTAAATAATATTGAAATTTATATATTTAGAGTGGAGTTAGTCTGCTCTATTTATTTTTTGAATAATCACCTCTTTTAATAAGATTAATAGTAGATTTTATTGTTGATTCATCAGCTGAAATTGCACGTCCTTTTAATATGTTTTCTGGTTGCCCTTGGCCTAATATTCTCCATACTGTATTATGATCCGATACAATTTGAGAAAAGTCACAAGCTTTCCATCTATTAATAATATTTATAAAATTTGTTTTTTCAGGTCCAGTTGGTAAGGTTTGAATTAGATTATAGGTAGCATTTAATTCATCCATACTCATAGATTTAACTCCATTTTTTGCATTATCTTCTGCTACTATTAAACCATTTGCCATTAAATGTATACTTGCTGCTATCTCATATCTGGTATCCTCAATATTATTTCCGTTAGTTGCACAGCTGATTTTTACTTCATTTTTTGTATTTGATACTGAAGTAGTTAGTAATCTCAGAGTAATGGTATAAGAACTTATTCCAACTAGCATTATAATAGTCAATCCCAAAGTTATATTTCTAATATTTTTTTTCATAATAAGTACTCCTTATAAAATTAAAATTTATACAATTATAACATAATATTACAATAAATGGAATAAAATAAGATTTAATAAATAATTATTTAAAAATTTAAATTAGTTTGGATCTTACATATATTGGTATGTAAAGATGAACTTTAAAGCTAAAATATAAAAGCTTGATGTTGAAATGTATTTAACAACAAGCTGACATGAAGTTTTAGAAAGTTTGCATATCATTGACTACTGGATAAGTTTACTATATTATAAAGCTACAAATATAAATATTGCTATGATTGAATATTTTTAAGAATAAAGCAGAAATATAATGATATGTGAAAAATTGATATGTGAAAAATTGATATGACTATAATATATTATTAAATAGTCATAATAGGATGAGGTGAATTTATGAACATAAGGGAAACATTAATAAACTTTATGACAGAACAAGCATATAAGCCTATGAATATGAGAGAATTGGAAAGAGTATTTGATATAAAAAAAGCTGAAAGAAAAGTTTTTGAAAAGGTACTTGAAGAAATGGAAAGAGACGGTGACGTAGTTAAAACTAGAACTGAATACTACGGAATTCCAGAGAGAATGGGATTGGTAGTTGGAAAACTTCAAGGTCATCCAAAGGGTTTTGGTTTTGTAATCACTGATGATGATAAACCAGACATATTTATACTTTCCTCTTATATGAATGGAGCTATGAATGGAGATAAAGTAGTAGTAAAGATAACTAGAGAAGAGAATAGAGGCAAAAAGTGTGAAGGTGAAATAATAAGAATTCTTGAAAGAGCAAATAAAACTGTTATAGGAGTATATGAAGATAGCAGAAATTTTGGATTTGTTGTGCCAGAAGAAAAGAGAATACATCAGGATGTATTTATTCCAAAGGGAAGTAGAAATGGAGCTAAGACAGGAGATATAGTTATAGCAGATATAATAAGTTGGCCGGATAAAAGAAGAAATCCTGAAGGTAAGGTATCAGAGGTACTTGGTAAAAAAGGGGAAAAGGGAATAGATATTTTAACTATAATAAAAAAGAATAATTTACCAGAAGAATTCCCAGCAAAGGTAGAAACTTATACGGATAGTATATCGGAAGAAATACCAGAAGAAGAATATAGAAAAAGAAAGGATTTAAGAGATTTAACTATAGTAACTATAGATGGTGAAGATGCAAAGGATTTAGATGATGCTGTGTCACTTGAAAAACTTCCAAATGGTAATTATTATTTAGGAGTTCATATAGCAGATGTATCTAATTATGTAAAGGATAAAAATCCTTTAGATAAGGAAGCTTTGAAGAGAGGAACTTCAGTGTATCTTATAGATAGGGTTATTCCCATGCTTCCTAAAAAGTTATCCAATGGAATATGTAGTTTAAATCCTAAAGTAGATAGATTAACTTTAAGCTGTTTTATGGAAATTGATAAAGCAGGTAAAGTGGTAGATCATAACATTGTAGAAAGTATAATAAAAACTAGCGAAAGAATGACATATACAGATGTAACAAAAATACTTAGAGATAACGATGAAGAAGTTACAAAGAGATATGATTATTTAGTAGATACTTTTAAATTTATGGAGGAGCTTTGCGGCATACTTCATAAAAAAAGAATGCAAAGAGGAGCTATAGATTTTGAATTTGAAGAGTGCAAGATAATTCTTGATGAACTTGGAAAGCCTATAGAAATTAAACCTTACGAAAGAGCAATTGCCAATAGAATAATAGAAGAATTCATGTTAGTTTGCAATGAAACTATAGCTGAACATATGTATTGGGCTAACATGCCTTTTGTATATAGAATACATGAGGAACCAGATGAAGAAAAACTTATAAATTTCAATGAGTTTGTTCATAATTTAGGATATGTAGTTAAGATTGGACAAGAAATTCATCCAAAAGCCCTGCAGGATATAGTAGAAAAAGTAAAAGGAAAGAAGGAAGAAACAGTAGTAAGTACTCTTTTACTTCGTTCCATGATGAAGGCTAGGTATGCGCCAGAATGTACAGGTCACTTTGGCCTTGCAGCAAGGTACTATTGTCATTTTACATCTCCTATAAGAAGATATCCTGATTTAATTATACACAGGATAATAAAAGAATTCATAAATGGACAAATTAATGACAAGAGGATACAAAGGCTGACAACAGAAGTTGAATATGCATCAAAGCAATCATCTGAAATGGAAAGAGTAGCTCAAGATGCTGAAAGAGAAGTAGAAGATCTTAAAAAGGCAGAATATATGAGTGAAAGAATAGGTGAAGAGTTTGAAGGCATAATATCTTCTGTAACTAACTTTGGAATGTTTGTAGAACTTCGCAATACTATAGAAGGTCTTATACATATTAGCAGCCTTGATGATGACTACTATGTATATGATGAAAAACATTTAAGCCTTATAGGTGAAAGAACTAAAAATATATATAAACTAGGAGATGAAGCAAGAATAAAAGTATCTAAGGTAGATATGTTTGCTCACGAAATTTATTTTGATCTACTTAAGCCAGAAAAGAAAGAAGAACTTGAAGATACTAATGAAACAAATAGTATTGTGGAGTAATTTTTAAACAATATAAAAAATGTGAAGCATTTTTTAGAGGACAATTAACAGAGGACAGTGAATGTAAGTTTTCCTCCACTGTCCTCTAAAAAAGTTACATAGCACAATGCTTTTACTGTTTTCCTAATTGTTTTACTAAAGCATAAGTTCTCATATTTGATTTTAATTTAGCTATAAATATGTCCTCTTGAATAGGCTTTCTTATATAATCATTGGCGCCAGCATTTAACATACTGGCCACAGTTTTGGTATTAGTTAATGATGAAGTCATTATAATTGAAGAATTTATATTATCGCGTCTAAGTCTTATAATAATGTTTTTTCCAAATTCATTTTCCAGTACAATATCCACAAGATACAAATCATAATGTTTTTGGCTTTCCATTAAATCTTTTCCTGATGAATAGAAATCTACATTTTGTACATCGTATCTAGATAGAATATCTTTTATTATGGTGCGATCAAAATGACTATCGTCTACACAAGCTATTTTAGATTCTTTTAGACAATTTAAAAGTTCATCTTCTTTCATTATGTATTTTACATGTTTAAGAAGTTCTTCACCTAGGTTATTTTTGGTGATATAATCAGAAACACCTAAGTTTAAAATTCTTTTTTGAGTATTTTCTAATTCATTACCAGTGACAACAAATACAGGTATATTTTTGTTTAAATTATTATTGTTAATAGTTTTCATAAATTCCTCAATGCTAGTATCTTCTAATAATAAAGAGGTTATTATTAGGTCAACCTTTCCATTAAGATCTTGCAAAGTTTCATAAGCTTCTTCTGCAGTATTCACAGAAATACAGTTGAAACCATTTTCAAGTAAGATGTTTTTTACTAGTTTTTTTATAAAACTACTTTGTTCAAGATGTAGTATAGTGTACATAATTTCCACATCCAATCTTTTTTATAATTTGAAAGTTTCAAAATGTTATCAAAATTTGTATTTTAAAAGAATTATATAACATTTTACTAATTTTGAAAAGTAGACAATAATGTAGAATTGAGTCCATATTTAACCTATTGTGTTGAAATGTACTAAAAAGTATTATTAATCATAAATAACATTTTTGAGAAATTAATACAAAAAAACATTGAGATTAACCATGATAAACTTATGAATAAGCTATATATTGCATAATGAAGTATATTGATATAGACTTATATGTATAATATAATGAATAAAAATTATAAGGTAGGTGATTTTAATGGCTAAAAAAACATCAACAAATAAAACTCTTGCAGAAAATAGAAAAGCAAGACATGATTATTTTATAGAAGAAGCTATGGAAGCTGGTATAGAGTTAGTTGGAACAGAAGTAAAATCTATAAGAGCAGGTAAGGCAAATTTAAAAGATAGTTATGCAGAAATAAGAAATGGTGAAATATTTGTATGTAATGTTCATATAAGTCCTTATGAAAAAGGAAACATATTTAATAGAGATCCACTAAGAGATAGAAAATTGCTTCTTCACAAAAGTGAAATATCGAGATTACTGGGATTTACCATGCAGCAGGGGTATACTTTAATACCATTAGCTTTTTATCTTAAAAGTGGAAGGGTAAAAGTAAATTTAGCAGTAGCAAAAGGTAAGAAGAATTATGATAAAAGAGATGCTATGCTTGAAAAAGCTGCAAAGAGAGATATAGATAGACAGATGAAAGAAAGAGAAAAATACTAATTTCTAATTAAATGCATGAAACATTTTCTTCTACTGGTTTATAGAAAATGTCTAGATAAAAATTACTATTGATTAATATATAAATTTGATGTAATATAATAGTTACGAGTTGGAGATATTAAATCTTAACTTATTAAAAACTAAATATTGAAATAATAGTTTGCGTGACAATATAAAACCTTAAAATTAGGTAAACCCAATTATACATGGGGGCGTACTTGGTTTCGACGGGGGTATGTTGTATTTGAGAAGCGAGTCGAGGGAACCTGTGGGCCCGCGTTAAAAAACTATGGGATTAAATTTAAACGCAAACGAAAATAATAATTTAGCTTTAGCAGCTTAGTCTGCTGGCCGTCAGCCCGGGAGGACCACGAACTGGAGTCTGGCGTCGATAGTGGTGAAACGAGCCTGAGTAAGCTTTGCCTCAGGAACGGAATTTATGAAGCTACTGAAACTGAAAGCCTGTCCATGGGCGCTCAGTAGAGGGAATGTAAAAATATGGACTGCACTCGGAGATGCTCACGTATTGCGACTTTCGGACATGGGTTCGACACCCATCGCCTCCACCATTGAAACCCACGATACATAATGACCGTACTGGACAAATTCAGTACGGTTTTTTATATTTTATGTGGTTTTTAGAATTATGTAAGATGAAGCGTGTCATAAGTAACGACGTTTTTTTGTATAATCTCTCTAACTGCCTTGCCTCCACCAAATACATAGTGTTATCAACGGTTTACAGCACTTTAACGATTAAAATTACATGTTCGATTCGGAAGAAATTCTTCTGTGTCCGATATCTGTAATTTTTTTATTTGAGGTGTTAAAATTGCTAAAAGACTACAATTAACAAAAAAATGTTACTCCGATTGGGTTTGATAATGTAGTAGCAGAAGAATACTTCTCTGTACAGGTAGCCTTGTAACGATTTTTTAGACATAAATGACATGTAAAAATATACAAATATATCTAAATTAGTAATATTTTTAGTTTTTTAGTGACCTCGAAAAATAACCCTGTATTGAAAAGAAGAAGTTTGTTTTTAAAGATTAGATCTATTTATAGTTATTCTAATAAATGCTATAATGTAATGAATAAAAGCTACTTGTATTTTATAATGTAGTGTAAAGGCTGAAAGATTTGAGGGTACTAATGTGAAATTAATGAAGTTAAATTTTAAAAATAATAACTTTTCTTTAATAAATGAAATACTTTTTAAAATTTTTTATATCTCTATAGGCATTGTTTTAATTATAGCTTTTATTTCTTATATAAATACCTATAAAAGTGAGAAGAATAAAAAATTAGACGAACTAAGCTATTATGTTTCAGAAAGAGTTAGAGTTGATAGTGAGATTTTTAAGCTAGCTGAAGACAATTCAAAGGTTTTTCAAAAGGAATTTATGAAGCTTTATAATTCTGATATAAAAGTGACAAAAGATGAATTTTGGTCCTATTATTTTGTTGACAGCCAAGGTGCTACAAGGATGAAGAAGGAATATTTTGATGGCATTTATACTAAAGATGGCAATTATATTTATGGAATGTCTAGTTTTATAGGTAATAATCAAAAGGTAGATGATGCTGATTTTCAAAGAAGACTTGTACTGTCTATTAAAGTACTATCTAAGTTAGGTCCCGCATGGACTAATCGTTTCCCTAATGTAAGTGTTGCCTTTCCAGAAAATGCAGGTGTTCTTTTCTATCCTGGAGAACTCTGGGGCCTAAATGCAAAAGCAGATCTTCGCATGAATGAACTTGGGGTTATAAAGTCTGTAAATAAAAAAGATAATCCAGAGAGAAAATCCATTTGGTCTGGGCTTTATTATGATGAAACAGCACAAAAGTGGACAATAAGCTATATGCATCCTGTAGATTTTGAAGGCAGGCATCTTATAACTCCAGGAAATGATGTATATTTATCTGACTTAGTAGAACGTTTAATCGAGAAGAGCGCTGACGGTACCTATAATTTTATTATAAGAAAAGATGGATATTTGATAGCCCATCCGAATAATCCCGATGATGGTAAAAAATTGATAGGGGAACTATCCATGGACAAAATAAGTATTCCTTTAGTAAAAGAAGCCTATGGATTGATTCAGAAAAATGTAGGACAAGATTATAATAAAGTAAAAATTATTGAAAGCAAAGCTTATGACAGTTATTTTGCAGTAGGTGATTTTAAAGAGACAAGTTGGTATTTAATAAGAGTTTTGCCTATGAAAAATATTAGAAATGTTGCTCATTTAGCTGCTATGAAAGTTTTTATTGAGGGTATGGCTATTCTTTTTACCATTCTTTTTATAGTTTATTATGTTATAAAATACCAAGCTGAAAGACATTTAATGAAGTTGCGACAGGCTGCTGAAGCCGTTGGCAGAGGAGAATATGATAAGGTGGCTGAAGGGAAAATTGAGCTTCCTATGGAACTAAAAAACGAAATTGGGTTACTATCTAGAAGCTTTTATGATATGTCCATAAATATAAAGAATTTTAAAGAAAATCTTGAAGGCATTGTGGAAGAACGAACAAAAGCACTAGAGAAGGCAAATAATGAGCTAATGAAGTTAAGTTTGCTAGATGGTCTTACAGGTATTTATAATAGAAGAGCCTTTGATAAAAGTATTAATGATGTTTTTTTAGAGTCTAAAATGAAATTAGGAACGTTTTCTATTATGATGATAGATATTGATTTCTTTAAAAGTTACAATGATAGATATGGACATACTAGTGGCGATGAGATTATTAAAATGGTTGCCAATACTTTCAAGGATAATGTAAGAAAAGAGGGTCGTGTTTTTAGATATGGAGGAGAAGAGTTTATAGCAATTTTTTATAATTTAGAGATTAATATGGCAAAAAAAGTCGGAGAAGGAATTATAAAAGCTATACAAAATCTCAATGTGCCTCATGAAGAAAGTCCTTATGAAGTTATAACAGTTAGTGCAGGAATTGCAGAGTATAAAAACACCTTTAATAGTCCAGAAGAAATAATAAAAGTTGTGGATAAAAAGCTTTATATGGCTAAAGGGAAAGGGCGTAATTGTTTAGAGATTTAATGGCTGAAGAAATAGTACTTCTAACTATTTATGCTAAGAGTAAACAAGAAAATATAATGCCTTCAAGGATTGAAGAGATTTTGATTTAGGGTATAAGCAGCGAAAGTAAATGAATATGATGTTTAACGTATTTATATTTTAAATGTAAAAAAAATTATTAATAAAGTTACTATTATGGATATAATAAAGTATAATTAATATATAATCAGTTATATTAAAAATTAGTTAATGGAGGGAAATATATGGCTTTAAGAGAATCTAATATAGATGTTCATATATCTTCTGACTTAGTACCATTGCTTGATGATTTGGCACATGGAAACAGTGTAAATGATAATGTAAGAATATCCATAGCTATTAGCTTATTTGTAGCGAAAACGGTCTCTCTTGCTAGAGCAGCAGAAATTGCAGAGTTATCTTTAAATGATTTTATATATACATTAAAAATAAAGAAAATCCCTTGGGGAGAATATTCAGAAGAAGACGTTGTTCAAGATGATATTGCAGTGAAAGATTTGCTTAGAGAATTAGGAGAAGAAAAGAATGGCTAAAGCAGTTTGCAATGCAAGTCCAATAATAGGATTAAGTATTATTAGTAAGCTAGAATTGTTGTGGGAAATATTTGATGAAGTATTCATACCAAAGGAAGTTTATAATGAAATAGTAGGTAATGATAAATATAAAAACTATGGTGAAAATGAGCTTAAAGAAGCTTTAAAAAATGACAATATAAAATTGTATAAAGTCAAAAATACTGAATTTGTAGAGCAAATGTATGGTAGGCTTCATAAAGGTGAGTTAGAAGTAATGATAGCGGCAAAGGAGCTAAAGATAAATCGTGTTATTATTGATGACAGACCAGCGAGAAATTTTTCTGAAACTATGCTATTAAAGTCAATTGGATTAATTGGAATATTGCTCACAGCAAAAAAATTAGGGCTGATTTCAGAGGTGAAAAAGTATTTGGATATTCTAATACAGGAAGGCTATAGAATATCTAAAAAGTTGTATTTAGAAGGATTAAAGAGTGCAGGTGAAGAAGAGCTATTTAATAAATAGAATTAGTGGATTTCACTTACCGTGCTTCGCCTCCACCATGAAACCCACGACAGAAATGTTGTGGGTTTTTTATATTTTAATAGAAAATAATAAGTGGTGTTTATGCAAATACTTGGTATTAGAAAAATGTTATAGAGATAGCAGTTTAGAATATAGCAACTAATTTCATAAGATTTAAAGTTGATAATTAAGAAACGGAATTGGGATATTCACAACAGAGTCTTAGGATACATAATTTCCGAAAAACTGAAATACTATTAAAAAGTTAATTGCAAAGTATGGTTAATAGAATTACTATATTAGATATAATAGTAATATAAAGGGAATGTTCATTTGGTTAGAGTGACATTTTTTATTATTGCATATTAAGGAGGATTATATGGTAATGCATAACGAACTGAACTTTACTAACTCTAGAATTTTGCTTATTGATGATGAATTAGACATAACTGATCTTATAGAAGAAGTGCTAAAAAGCGATGGTTTTAAAGAAATAAAAAAAGCTCACTCAGGCATAGAAGGCATAAATCTAGCAAAAAAATATTCACCACACATTATTGTACTAGATATAATGCTTCAAGACATAGATGGTATAGAGGTTTGTAAAAAAATAAGAGAATTCTCTTATTCTCCAATACTTTTCCTATCATCAAAAGACGATGAGATAGATAAGATACTAGGTCTTAGTAGTGGAGGGGATGATTATATCACAAAACCATTTAGTCCAAGAGAAATATCCTTTCGCATAAAAGCTCAAATTCGCAGACAACATTATAATAAATCCGTAGAAAATACCAATGAAATAGTTAATATAGGCAACTTATCCATTGATATAGATGGGGGAAGAGTCCTTAAGGAAGAAAAGGAAATAGAATTAACAGGTACAGAATTTAAAATATTATCCTATTTAGCTCAAAATCCAAACAAAATAATAAGTAAAGAGAGACTATATGAACAAATATGTGGAGAATATGCAGTAGGCTATGATAATACTATTATGGTTCATATAAGACACCTAAGAGAAAAGATTGAAATAAATCCTTCAATGCCTGAACTTCTACTAACAGTAAAGGGCTTAGGTTATAAGCTAGTAAAGGAATAGGAGTAATTCATGAAAGTAGATTATAAACGTTTATTACATACCTATATTACTTTATTTATTGGATTGATACTTATTTTAGTCGTTATAATAGTTGTTACTTTTAAAGTTATTACTATAAAGAAGCCTAATGGGGATATGGCATTGAGTAATTGGCCAAGAATTTTCACCCAGAAATTTTCAGAGGAAATTACAGTTAATAAAGACAAGCATTTTATTACGGAAGAGGGAAGAGAAAAGCTTAAGGAAAATAAATTATGGATTCAGATAATTGATAAGGATGGTAATGAAATTGAAAGCTATAATAAACCTAAAAATGTAAAGCAGCGATATTCTCAAGTTGATTTATTAAAGCAACAAAAAAGTAATGAAGTCTTTATTAGCACTGTTACCCTTGATGGAAAGGACTTTGTTTACCTAATAGGCTTTTATAATAAAATATCTAAGGTAACTATGTATTTAGACAATAATGAATTTATAAGTGGTAAATCAATTATTCTCCCTATACTTGGAGTTATTATTTTTATAGTTATTGTTTTGGGGGGAGTTTATGGCATTAGATTAACCAGGGAAATGTCTAAAATAATTAGGAGCTTAGAAAAAATATCCTTAAGAAACTATGAGGCTAAAGAAAGTAAAGGGGAATTTGGAGTCATTTATGAGAATCTAAATAGGTTAGACAATGAGCTTAAATTAAGAGAGAAAAAGAGATATATGGATGATAAGTTAAGAAAAGAGTGGATTTCTAATATAACTCATGATTTAAAAACACCTTTATCACCTATTAAAGGCTATGCAGAGCTAATAGCTAACCCAATTGGGAATAATAATTTGGAAAAAACTCAAGTTTATGGGAAAACTATATTAAAGAATATTCTCTATGCAGAAAAGCTTATTGATGATTTGAAATTAACCTATCAGCTTGAAAATGGTATGCTGCCTTTAAACAAAAAGAACGGGAATATAGTGAGGTTTGTCAAAGAAATTGCAATTGATATATTAAATAATCCTGAATTTAAGCATAAAAACATTAATTTTCATAGTGATGAGGAAGTTATTAATATAGACTATGATTGTCTTCTTTTAAAAAGGGCTTTAATGAATCTAATATATAACTCAATTATTCATAATGATGATGACACAGAGATTAAAATACTTATAGAGAAATGTGGAAATACAAGGATATGTATTTGTGATAATGGAAGAGGCATGAGTGAAGATGAAGTAGAGAATCTCTTTGTAAGATATTATAGAGGAGCAAACACGGATAAGAAGACAGAAGGAACAGGACTTGGGATGGCTATAGCCAATGAAATAATTCAAGGACATAATTGGAATATTTATGTGGAAAGTGAATTAGGAGAAGGGACAAAATTTATAATTGAGTTTTAACATTAAGGTAGTCTTAAGGTTAAATGAAATGGATATTAAGGTTGTTAGTTTATTATTTTTAATAAGCTAACAATTTTTTTGTACAGAAAATATGGTTAAACAAAAAATAAAACGGAGTTAGTGGGCGCAGCTGCTCCTATTTTATTAAAAATGAAAATAAAAAAGTGGGTGAATAAATGAAAATTATATTTAAGTATATTTTAAATAACATTAAGGAAAGAAAGACTAGGACAGCTGTTATGCTGCTATCTGTAGTATTTTCTACTACTTTATTATTTGTTTCCCTTACTATAGGAGATTCTTATAAAGCAGCTCAAAGAAAGATGGAAAGAGGATATTCAGGGACTGCCACAGTAAGTGTAAAAGCAATGAAGAATGAAAATGAACAATTTAAATTTATTAAAGAAGATGTAGTAAAAAATCTAGACAAAATTAAAAGTAAGGTAGGAATAATAAAAAGTACAGGATTATATTGTGAAAATGGATATTTTGAAAACTTTGATATATTGGCAGCAGATTTAGATGGACTTAATACTATTAATAAACCAAGGCTTATGGATAATGATTTAAGTAACTTTAGTGGATATAAAATAATTCTTCCAGAGAAATTTACAACTAAATATAAGATAAAAAAGGGAGACAACATAAATATAACAATTAATCAAAAAACTATCAACTTTCAAGTTTATGGAATTGCAGCCTATGATACAGTATTTTTAAGAAGCACTAGAGGATTTAATGCATTAATTCCAAAGGAAGCCTTAAGAGATATTTTGAACATAAAGGATGAATATACTGAAATTCTTTTAGAGCCTAAAGAAAATATTGATACTAATACCCTAATAACAGAAGTATCAAAAAATGTACCTCAAAATAAATATAAAGTTACTGCTGTTGTAGATGAAAAACAAATAGAACAGGATGCAAAACAAAAAACTATGCCTTTTCTCTTAATAAGTTTTTTTTCGTTAACAATGAGTGTTTTTATTATATATAGTAGCTATAAAGTTATTACAATTGAAAGATTACCCGTAATAGGAACATTCCGTAGTATTGGAGCAACTAAGAAGAAAGTTACAAAGATACTTATATTAGAAAGCTTAGTTTATGGAATATTAGGGGGTGGGATAGGAATACCTTTAGGGATAATTGTATTAAAGTTTATGCTGGGAGGAATGACAGAAAATCTTACACAAGGAGTAGAGATTCCTATGGTTATTACCACTCTAAATGTTATAATAACATTCTTTGTAGCGATTATTATGTCAATTTTAAGTGCTTATATTCCAGTGAAAAGATCTAGTGAAATTCCAGTAAAGGATATTGTATTAGGAACAGTAGAGGAAAAGTGTGTGACTAATAAATTTAAGATAAAAGTTGCAGTAGGTTTATTTATTATATCAATTTTGCTGCCTAATATATTAAAAGGGAATATGCTATTAATTGGAGGAGGAATATCTTTAATAACGTTAATAGTTGCTGCTCTTATCCTAATACCTATAATTACAGATGCTATTTCTTTAGTTTTAGAAAAAGTATATGCTGTGATTTTAGGTAATGAGGGAAAGCTTTCTGCAAGAAATATGAGAGGTAATAAGAATGTTACTCAAAGCATTACTCTTCTTTTTATAAGTATATCAGCTGTTATTGTGATTACTGTAGTAGGAAGTTTTGTAAGTACTTATATTGGAGATGTATTTAAAGGAGCTAAACTAGATGGCTTTACAGAAGCTAAGAATATTGATAAGGCCTTTGTAGATAGATTAAAAGAGAGTGACAATGTGAAATCAGTATTACCACTCTATGTTATTAATGGAACAATGACTTTGGACAGGTTTGGTACGAATAGAGTTGAAGGAGTCCATAGCTTAGAGGAGTACAATGATATGTTTGCATTAAAATATGAGGATAGTGAAAAGAAGAATAATGCAATTAAGAAATTCAATGAGGATAGGAATATATTATTAAATTATGACTTTATAAAAACGCTTAAAGTTAAAGTTGGAGATAAGATTCAAGTAGCTATGGGGAATAGTAAATATAAATATAAAGTAATTGGAATCTACAAATCTAGAGCTAATAACTCACAAGCAGTACTTCCATCTAAATATTTAGAAAGTGACTTTGGACAAAATGCCTATGGATTGGTAGTTTATACTTCAAAAGATCCAGAGGGGACAATGGCAGAAATAAGAAGTATGCATGGAGATAAGGAAAATTACAGCAGAACAGTGAAGGAGTTTACTAAGGATAGTTTGGAAGTGGTAACAGCCTTTTTAAAGCCATTAAATAGTCTTACTTACTGTATTTTATTACTAAGCACTATAGGTATTATAAACAATCTATTGATAAATTATATCCAAAAACAAAGAGAAATAGCTATGTATAGGGCTGTGGGGCTTAGTATAAAGCAGAGTGTAAAGATGACCTTAATAGAAGGTTTTACTTCAGGTATAATAGGTGCTGGAGCTGGTATGATAATTTCTTATTTAGAAGTAAGAACAATATTTATCGTGGCAGGACCTAGAATATCAATGAGTCCAGACTTTCAATTATCTACATTTTTAATAGCAGGATTCATAGGAATAGTTATAACATTAGTAGGTTCAATTGTTCCGATAATAAAGAACACTAAGATGCAAATAGTTGAAAAGATAAAGGCAGAGTAGTTTTTTTGGGAGGAGTTAATTATGAATAGTATAAATGGAAAAATTGCTTTAGAAGGAAAAGAGATAACTAAGGAATTTAAAATGGGCAAAGAGTCATTAATGATATTAAAAGACATTTCTATTAAGATTAATGTGGGAGATTTTGTATCAATTATGGGTCCATCAGGGTCTGGGAAAAGTACACTTATGTATATATTGGGAGGGCTAGACAAGCCTTCAACTGGTAAGGTACTTATGAATGGGGAGGACATATCAAAGTTTAATGATGATAAAAAAAGTGTTATGAGGAGAAGAAATATTGGATTTGTATTTCAATTTTATAATTTAATACCTAACTTGAATGTAGAGGAAAATATCTTATTGCCTGTGCTATTAGATGGTAATAAAACAAAGGATTATAAAAAGGAATTAGATAATATATTAGAGATTGTAGGACTTACTGAAAGAAGAAAACATACTCCAAAGGAATTATCAGGAGGGCAACAACAAAGGGTGGCAATAGCTAGGGCGTTAATTAATAATCCAGAAATAATCTTTGCAGATGAGCCAACAGGAAATCTTGATAGCAAGACTGGAACTGAGATTATGGAACTACTTAGAAAGATTAATAGGGAGAATAAAAAAACGATTATAATGGTTACTCACTCAATGGAAACGGCTGAGTATGGTAGCAGAGTAGTGAACATTAAGGATGGGGGAATTGTTTAGCCTTGATGAAATTACTCATATAGGTGAAGTTACTCCATAAAAATAAGCAAATTTATTTAATGACAAATAAGAGTAGTTAAGTTTTGGGAGGAGTAAGATGGATGAAGAACATGCTATGATCAGCATTCAGCTATCGTGCTTCGCCTCCATCATTAAAAACCACGAATAATGACCGTACTGGAGAAATCTAGTACGGTTTTTTCGAGTAGCAAAATTATTTATTATAATATCAGTATAAAAGGAGTGAATACGAGTGGAGGAATCATAAAGAAAAGAATAAACAAAACTCATAGCCCCTTTAGGGGATCTTTTATGACAGGTTAAAATTTACTTTCCTTTAAAACTTCAATGGTTTCTTTGCACCACTCAATAGATGCTTTTTCTTCTTTAATTCCAGCATCTATAATAAGTTCACGAAAAAGCTTGTGTTTCTCCATATTACACATACAAACAGGCTCGGTTTCAAAACTCTTTTTTAATGATTCTAGTGCTTCTTCATGCAAAGATAGTTGTTCTTCCAATTGAGTAATTACCAAATCTTTGCTAAAGTGTGTACCAATCATAAGTTTTGCAAGAAAAAGATTTCGAGTCTGAGGAAGAGGGGTTGTTTCTTTCATCCATTTGTCTAATTCTATCTTTCCTTTCTTAGTAATATAATAAATTTTGCTATTAGGAGTTCCCTCATTAACCTGAATATCTACATCGAGAAACCCATCCTTTTTCATCTCATTTAAAGTAGGATATATCTGGCTTAAGTTTACACTCCAGAAATTATTTATAGAATAATCCAATAATTGCTTTAATTTATAACCAGTCATACAATGAATATTAAGAAAACCAAGTAAAATGTATCTTAGAGACATAGTATTTCCTTTCTGTATTTAAATACCGTAATAATTTTTTATCTGTTTTGAGTTAATAACTTCTTTGAATGGTATTGGTAGTTTTTTATATCCTAGCATATAATTTTCATTATATCTGAAGGGAAAACCTTTATCAAGCATAAAAGTTACTAAACTTTTATTTAATCTTTTAGTGTGGAAAATCATAATATTCATGGGATTTATAATATTCATGATCAGCTTTCATAATAGATTTTTTGCTAAACACAAGATCTCGGAAAACCTTATGGCCTCCAACACCAAGGAAGGAATCACTTCTTTGCCAGTTAATTTCCAATGTTTTTGAAATTTTTTCTGCAAATGCCTCAATTTCTTTTGTTAACTCATAACTATTATTGAATTCATCAGTTATTATATCAAGTATAGGTGTCTTCCAAATTTGACAGGTTCCCTCTAATATTTGCCTCAAATTAGAATTTTGCTTTAATGGACCTGATATAATAAATCCAAGATACTTATCATTTAGCACAGGTCTGTGTCCGTTAAAGAAATTACGATCAAAGAAAGTTTTCCAGGTAGCACTTAGGTATCTATCCTTCATTGTACCAGCAAATATCAATACATCAGCAGTATTAATTTTTTCATAAAATAGTGCCTCAAAGCCGTCTTTGTAAACGCATTTACCGTCAGAAAGGCAGTGACCACAGCCCAAACAACCACCTTTAATATTTACTGTATGCAAGTTTATCACGTCTATTATGTTACCAAAACAAGAATTGAAGGTTTTAATCATATTGTTTATGTTCAAATCGTATGGTGTTGCATCAGTCAATAAGACTATTTTCTTATCTAGTACAATTTTAGTGTTTATTTGAGGCTCAGGTATATAATTAAAATTGTTACTTAGTAATGGTGCAAATGATTTTGAAATAGGAAGCTTTTTTTCTGAAATATAAAGAAAATATTCCATAAAACCCATAAAATTATTTCTTTTTTCTTCTTTGAGTAAGTCTAACATTTCTGCAGGAAAACCTTCTATGTAATTCATATCCCAATCATTACATACTGCATTCATGTAATTGTGTGCAGCATGATCGAAGAAATTGCCTGATGTTGAAATGGAAGTTGAATATTTACCTTTGAAAGCATAAACGCAATTTTTTTTATATACTAACTCAACAAATCTTTTCAATTGTGAGGGAACCATGTAATAGTAAACAGGGAATGACCAGATTATAATATCACTTTCATGTATAGTTTTAATCATTGCGTTGAAATATGAAGCGTCATTTTCAAGCTTTTTAATTTCTTTTCCTACATAAAATTCAGTATAGTTATGATTTGGTATGCATTCTATTAAATAATCCGTATGTTTTTTTGTTATGCTATTATTGCCTTTAGGACTTCCATGAATAATTGTTATATTCATTTATTGACACCTCCAATTTATAATTTTTAATGTAACATATAAAATAAGGTTACGTATATATAAATGGTTACATATATAAGCTATTATATATATAACCATTTATATATATAATAGCTTTAATTTGAATATTTTGTCAAGTGCTTCGTTATAAAATTTAAATGAATATAATGTAATAAGCATATTCTTTAATAAGCTGTAAAGTAGAGGAAATACTTATATTGAAGATGTAGAAATGATAAAAACTTCAATCATAAATAATATTGTAGATTATTATCTACAAATTAATCCAAAGAAGTATTTTGCAATAAGTGATTTATATAATGGATGAATAATGAAGATGGATATAAAATATACAATTCACGTTCAGTAGTTTATTAAACAGTATGAAAATGCTCTATTAGGTGCAATGCATATTTTAATTAAGAATACAAACTTAGTAAAATCAATATTTCATCTATCATTGAAACTCATGACAGTCTGTTATGTTTTTTGTTAATGCATTATAATTTAAAATTTTAAATGAAAGTTCTAATTTGAATATATCATACTTGTTACCTAATGATGTATTAAGTATATTCTGGATTTTATTAAAGCGGTAAAAAAATGTACTTCTATGTATATTTAATTGAATAGATGTAGCATTTGCATTCCTATTATTTTCTATATAGGTTTTTAAAGTTTTAAGCAAGTCTGTTTTATTTTGATTATCAAATTTAATGAGTTTTTTAATCCAAGGATGAACTAAAGTTAATAAATTTATTTTATAAGAATCATTGGTTGTACATATAGATATATTAAATAAATAATACTCTATATAATCTTCAAAATAATTTATAGTATTATCTATTTTCATACATGATGGTAACTTTAAAGCATATATAGATTGATAAAAGAAATCTTTTATATCTAATAAGTTTTCGAAAACCATGCTAATGCCACACTGTAAATTGTTTAATTTCAAAAATTCTAAAAGGGTTTGTTTAAGAGAATCATCAATAACTTCTTTATGTTCATTACTTATAAGAAAAATAATCCTATCTTTATAATATGTTGAAATACAATTCCTTAGTATATGCTTAAAGTTTTTTATTAATTCCTTTAATCCGAAATTATCTCTATAATCATTATATTTTTGTTTAAATGGTATTGAAAGTATGATGAAGTTTTCATATAAATTAAAATTTATGTATTTTAATCGTTTTGTTATGTATTCAATGTTATCTATTCTATTCATCAATAAATCTGTTAAATAATATTCTTCATCTAATCCAGAATTACTAATAAATAAATTTTCTTTCTGAAATTGAATGGAAAATACCTTAGATAGCACATTTGTCAATTCTAAATCTTCATCATTGAATTCTCTTTTACTTTGTAAAACAGATATATATCCAACAGTAATATTACTAATTCTAATAGAACAAAAAATTAAAATCTCGTCTGAGTTATAAAAAAAGGCGTTATCTGAATTATAGATTTTATCAATACATTTATTTTTTTTCATTAATTGAATAATATCTAGCAAAAGATAACTTTCTCCGTTATAAGTTTCTATACTTGAGTTGTCAAGTTTAGCCAAATTTGAGCGAGTGATAATGCGATAACTGGTATCTAAAATAAAAATAGGATTACCTAAAAAGTTTTCACCTATGTTGAGAATTCCATCTATACTATTTTCAGTAAATAAACTATTATAAATTTCGTATTTCTTTTTATATAAATCATTTTTTTTCTGCATAAGTTTCTCCTTATTTTATGTGAATTAAAAAAATGTCTAATTAGTAAGCAATTTTAGAAATTATTTTAAGACTTATTTTGGATGAATTCAACGTCTTCACATGTTAACATTATAACAAATGATTTGATTTTGTAAGCGGAAATTCATATCTTTAAAAAAATAAAACATAAAAGTATAAAACGCTTTAAGAAAAATATTAAGATTATCAAAAGGAGATTACATTATGGCTTTTACAGTATTAGGTATCACTGCAGGAAGAAAGAATTCAAATTCTGAAATTTTATTAAAGGAAGCATTATTAGCTTGTCAAGAACAAGGCGCAGAAGTTAAAATGATCAATTTAAGAGATTACAATATTATTGAATGTTCAGGATGCACAGCTTGTACACATGGTATGAGTAGTGGAAAAAATGTTGGGTGTACATTAAGCAAAGAAGACGATAAGCAGGCAATAATGGATGTTATGTTAAATGTAGATGCTATAATTGCATCAGCACCAACATATGATTTAATGCCAACAGCAACATTTTCAAAATTTATGCATAGAAATCTTGCATATGAATCAGCATTTTTAGAATCAATTGGAGCAATCGAACATAGAGATAGAGTTGCAGGATTAATTGCAGTTGGAGGATCTACTCGTTCATGGCAATCAATGGCTTTAGAAAGTATGCAAGCTACATGTTTTACCAATGACTTTAAAGTAGTAGATATGTATTTAGCAACAAGAGTACCAGCACCAAAACAATGTTTATTGCATGATAATATGATTGAACGTGCTCATAAGATGGGTGAAAATATCATGAAATCATTAAACACACCAGTATCAGAAAGAGCATGGCTTGGTGATGAAGGTATGGGATGGTGTCCAAATTGTCATTCAAACGCACTAATTTTAGGGGAACCTCAATGGGACGGATTATATTTTCCAGTTGAATGTCAAGTTTGTGGTGCAGGTGGAAATTTAGAAAAGACAGAAGAAGGTAAGTGGAAGTTTGTAATTCAAGAAGATGGATTAAGTCGAGATCGTACAAATACTGAAGGTAGAAAAGAACATGTAAAGGAAATTATTCATACACAAGGTGGTTTTTATACAGAAGAAAATCTAAGAAGAGTTAAGGAAAAGTTTGCTAAATATAAGGATTTAAAATTTCCTACAATTGAAATAAATTAAGAATGGATATGAAGTTTTGATGTAAAATAATAGTATCAAAGTATAATTAAGTAAATATAAAACTCCATTGAAATATAAAGTTTAATTCAATATTTCAATGGAGTTATTTAATTAATAATTTATTTTATTAAATTTACACCTAATTCAAATGCTTTTTGACAATCTAAAGGAAATTGTATTTTTCTATGTGATGCTTTTGCTTCTTCAGAAAAGGCGCTAGATTCATATTTTGAGTAATCATCAAATTGATAAGTATCATTTGAATACATAACTAATGGTTTTGTAAATATATGTTCAATAGTTTGTTCAATGTGATTGAAGGTTTTTGGATAACCAATTTGTTCCATAAGATTTTCTGGAACATTCATTGTGTAAATAAATGCTGTTGGCATTTTCTTTGGTGCAATACAAGAATAATTTTTATCATACACTAAATAAGGAAATAATAGTCTTTCTAAAAAAGCCAGTAGTTGAGCTGTTATATTACTAAAGTATATTGGTGAACCAAAAATAAGTCCATCAGCTTGAGATACCTTTTCTAAAACTTCGTAAATATCATCTTTTATAGCACATTTTCCATAACTTTTACCACCAAGTTTTTTACAGGCAAAGCAACTTTTACACCCAGTATAATTTAAATCATATAAATTAATTATTTCAGTTTCAATTTCTTTATCTTTTGCAGTTTTTTTTACTCCATCTAAAGCTTTTTGAAGTAATGTAGCTGTATTTTTATTTTTTCTTGGACTTCCATTAATAGCATAAATCTTCATAACAACACCCCTCATGTTTATTCTTTTTATTTATGATATAATTATATATCATAAAGGTATAAATATATAAGTACGCAGCTTTTTCTGCTCTAGTATAAAAAGTATACTATTAAATTTAAAAGAGGTGTGATTATGAGGAATGACACGGATTGCAATGAGCAATTTACTGATGGTAATAATATATATGAGACAAAATGTCCACTTATATATGCATTGGAAATTATTGGACAAAAGTGGAAGTTGCCTATCATGTGGTATTTATTTGAAAACAATTTTACTAGATATAATGAATTAAAGCGAAAAGTTAAAGGTATTACTAATATGATGCTTACAAAATCTTTAAAAGAATTAGAAGAACATAATCTTATTGTTAGAATTCAATATGAAATGATTCCACCCAAAGTTGAATATGCACTAACAGAAAGAGGTAAAGCATTATTGCCTGCATTGAATGAATTGTCTATATGGGGTGAAGAACAACTTAAACTTGATAAGGCGAAATCAAATTTTTAATTGATTACTATGTACTTTAATACATAATTTTGTTGTTAAATAACTTAAATGTAAATATATAACTAACTAAAGGAGGAAAAGCATTGAATTGGCAATTAAAAAAGTTTAAAGAATTAAAAGTTGAAGAAATATATAAAATTTTAGAAATAAGAAATAAAGTATTCATTGTAGAACAGCAATGTGCTTACCAAGATTGTGATGGCAAAGATGAAAATGCATATCATTTGTACCTTCAAGATAATGATAAAATTATTGCATATTTAAGAATCTTGAAGAAAGGTGTTTCATATGATGAAATATCTATTGGACGAGTATTAGTAAATAAAAATTATCGAGGTAAAGGTATATCAAGAGAAATGATGTTAAAAGCAATCAATTTTATAGAATTAAATTTAAATGAGAAAGAGATTAAAATTCAAGCACAGGCATATTTAATTAATTTTTATAAAAGTCTTGGTTTTAAAGAAGTTTCAGATGAATATTTAGAAGATAATATTCCGCATATAGATATGTTATATAAAAAATAAAACGATTTAAAATATTGAGATTTTTAAGTTCGTATTTTAACAATGTACCTAGATTTGATTTACTCAAATCTAGGTACATTCCATTCAGTATAAAACTTTAAGGCTTCTCCAATAAATTTAGAGGCATTATCTCCCTAGTTCTTATATTTTTTATTTTACAAGTTTATTCATGTTTTTAGCTATATTTTTCAGCTCATTTATATTTGCTTCAATTTCTTCACCTGCAGCAGCATTTTGAGAAATTGTTTCAGCTACAGTACTATATTCTGATATTGTGTTTTTAGTTATATCTGATATTTTTTTATTGAATTTAACAGCATTTTCAGTCTGAGAAAATAAAGTATTGGATGCTTCACTTATATCAACAACATTGCTGTTAAATGATTTTAAATGCTTGTTCATATCGTTTATTCTACTTACAGTTTCATTTATAATGCTGTTTCCTTCAAGGGATTTTTTATTATTACTACTCATTTGATTCTGTACTATGTTAATTTTGTTTTTTAATTCAGTTACTATTGCACTTGCCTGATCCAAAGATTGTTTTGTATCTTCAGAAAGTTTTCTAATTTCATCTGCCACCACTGCAAAACCCTTACCATACTCACCTGCCCTTGCTGCTTCGATTGAAGCATTTAAAGCAAGAAGATTAGTTTGTTCAGAAATATTTCCAATAATATTCAATATTTCATCGACTTTGGCAGATTTTTCTTCAAGGTCTTTAGTTGACTCAAATGTATTTCCTATTTTATCTTTTATATCTAAAATAATTGCAAGGGTATCATTCAATGATTTTTGATTCTCTTCTGTAATTTCCATCAGGTTATTTATCTTATTTTTACTATCTTTGATCTTATCAACAACGATCTCATTAGTGTTTAACAAAGTATGAAGAATAGCTTCATTGTTGTTTGATTTATCAAGCATTTCATCAGAGTTTTGAGATGCGAGACTTGTTGCATCTGAAACTTTAACAAGAGAACTTGTTTGTTCTGCAATAGCAGTACTTAAATTTTCACTAGATGATAAGATAGTATTTGAAATTTCAGATATTTTTTCAAATAGTTCAAGTAATTGTTCGTTTTCTTCCTTAATTTCAGCTTCTTTTTTACTAATTGATTTCAAGAGTTTTGATGCTATATAAACCATTATAAAGAGGAGTGTAAAAGTAATAGCTACAGCAACTACAGTCATACATATTTCTCCACTTGCCAATCTTTCATATCTAAGAATAGATGGATTATGAATAAATACTATTACAATACATAAAGCACTTAATACTATTGAAGCTATTATCATTTTAATATCAAAGAACAAAGCTCCAAGAATAACAAAAAAAATAGCTATCATCCATACAGAATTTAAATGCATAGTAAAATTAAGATACAAGTATTGGAAATACGTTATTGCTAAAGTTAAAGTTTTAGTTATATTCAAAGCTTTTGAGTCATCACCATCATAGGCAGCTACCCATTTATAGCACTTGTAAAATACTATTCCATAAATAGCAACAAGTATTCCAAGTATAACTAAGGCAGTTGAAGTTATTTCATTGTTTATGCCAATTAATTTCATACCAGAAAAACAGATAAAAGACATAATGCAACATATCATATAAATTGTTAAAACTAGTTTTAAAGATTTCTTATTGAATGTTTTTTGAAAGTTTTCTGTATATTCCATATAATACCTCCATTATATAATTTTATTTGAAACTTATTTAATATTTCAATAATATAACTATGCCCTGTGATCCTGCAGCAAATGTCCAAATCATTACATAGTCTCCCCTTTTTACCTTACCTTTTTCTATAGCCTCATAAAGTGCTATGAACGGACTACTTGTACCTGTGTACCCATATTTGTTGCCAATATATAAACTTTTTTCTTCAGATATACCCATAGCTTGTCTTATTTTATATATATTTTTAACTGCAAGCTGTGAAAAGCAAAACATACTTATATCATCTTTTGTAATTCCATTTTGCTTAATCATCTTTTCCATAATGTCAACAGCATTTGAAATCAATTTTTCAACACTAAAAGGAAGCCACTTAAGATAAAGTTCATCCAAATTTTTTGATTTTAAAAAATCTGAAAATCCATGGCTTGGATAAAGAACTTTGTCCACTATAGCTGTATTTACATAATATTGATTATCAATTAATCCACAATCATCATCAACTTTTTCTAAAATCATTGCACATGCTGCATAACCATAATTGCCATAACACAGTTCATTGTTAGGATCTATAATAGCGTTATCATCATCACAACCAATAATAAGAGCTCTTTTGGCATGTTTTGATGACATAAGATAATTTGACATATTTTCAAAAGCAATAGCCATTCCAGCGCAATTGGCATTGACATCAAGGCACATTACATTAGCACTCATATTCAATTCCTTATGTATAAAAATTGAGGTTGCAGGTGATACATATTCTGGTAATATTGAGGAATATATAATTGCATCAATGTCTTTTCCTTCAAGATTAGCCTTCTTCAATACAGATTTTCCTGCTTTTATAACGAGTTGAAGGACCGATTCACCATCATTCAGCATATATCTTTTATCTCTGCCCATCACATCTTCCAGTAGATGCTTGACATCTTTGTCTTGTCTTCTAAAATGTTCAATATAAAAATCATTTGAAACCACCTTTGATCCATGACATACGTCAATATAACTTAATTTTACTCCCATATTTATTATGCCCTCCTTAAAGAAACATTTTATAACTTTATAAAGCTTATTTTTAAAAAATTAAAAGTGTCTATTATTTACTACTAAATAATAGACACACAAATATACATGAGTTTCTTGAGATAAATTAACTTTGGCAACCTGGCAATCATAGAAAAGCAAATTTCTTAAGACCCATAGCTTTGCGACCTTACCTTTCGATAAGTGTGCTATTATCAATATTTATATAAACTATACTACACCAAAATTTTACAAAATTCAATGGGAACATTTTATTTATATAGTTATATGAATAGATTATACAAATAGCACCTAATGCTATTGTTTCAGGGATTAATTTTACTAAGCTTATAGAAAAATATGAAAAAAAACTGCAAGATGAAAATTATTTATTTTATATAGTTGCTTTATTAAGTTTTTTTCTTGTTTATTGGTGCGTGAATTTTTACCAGGAAAGAATTGAAGAAGCAAAAAAAGAAGTTCTAACAGGAACTTTAAATAAAAAGGCTTTTAAAGCTTTTGTACAGAAAAAATTATCTAAAAAAAATTAAAATCATGGAATTATATTAATTGATTTAAATAATTTCAAAGAGATAAATGATAAGCTTTATGAAATATATTGACATTACAATCAATAAATGAAATAATAAGTACATAATTAATAGTTAATATTAAATAATAAGAAATATTATAAAATTAAGAATAGAGATAAGACATAGATTTTACATCAAAGTTATGAATATGGAAGTCTAAGTATATGCATTTTAAAGTTTGTTAACTAGACTTTAATTCCTGGTAATCATTCTTTGTAATGTATCAGCATTTGAAAGGAGAATATAATTATGGAAAAGTTGAGGAAAGTAATTAAGATCACAAAAGGCCAACCAGCAGTTGATGGAGCAGGTGTAAAGATGGTGCGTGTATTTGGGTATAATGATACTAAAGATTATGATCCATTTTTAATGCTAGATGCTTTTGATTCAGACAAATCTGAAGATTATATAAAAGGTTTTCCTTGGCATCCACACAGAGGTATTGAAACAATAACCTATTTGATTAATGGAAATATCGAGCATGGAGATAGTCTTGGCAATAGTGGGAGCATTCTTGATGGAGACTGTCAATGGATGACAGCTGGCTCTGGTATTATCCATCAAGAAATGCCTAAGGCAAGTAGACGTATGCTAGGTGCTCAATTGTGGTTGAACTTGCCCGCCAAAGACAAAATGACTGAGCCAAGTTATGGAGATATAAAGGCTGAAAATATACCAATAATTAATGAAAATGGAACAAAGGTTCACATAATTGCTGGAGATTATCAAGGCCATAAAGGTGCTTTTCAAGGTAAATACATTAAAGCTACCTATTTAGATGTTGAATTACCTGCTAACCAGGAATGGAACTTCGTAAATGATTCTGAAAATACTTTATTTGTCTATATTTTTAATGGAAAAGCAATTTTTGATCCTAATAAGAGTATTGAGAATTCTAAAGATTTAATTGATGAAAAACAAGCTGTATTATTTAGTCATGATGATAAGTTTTGGATTAAGGCAGCAGACCATCCTGTACGTTTTATACTTTTATCTGCAAAACCATTGAAAGAAGCAATTGCTTGGGGTGGGCCTATAGTTATGAATACAAAGGAAGAATTGAGTTCATCTTTCTTAGAGTTAGATAACAATACATTTATAAAAACTGTTACAGAAAAATTATAGGAATTGTTTGCTATTTAACGACTTGGTATATAATGAAAACTACGATGTATTATTACCGTATTGGAGAAAAATCTGATACGGTTTTTTTATATTTTTAAATGTTAATGATACATAAGTTCCATTTTGAGCGGAACTTATTTGTTATTTTACAAAATTTAAATTCATGTTATCGTATACATATAAAATAATTAGAGATGATAAACAGGAAGGAGGTTGAGAAATGGATAACTTAAATGGAAGGCAAATTGAATTTACAAATTTATTATTAGATAGTGAACAATTTAAAACAATTAAATATTATAGTGAAGCTTTGAACGTATCTGAAAAGACAATCAAAAAGGATTTGATGGCAATTGAACAATATTTAAATAAGTTTAAAGTTCAATTGGAAAAAAAGCACAGCATGGGAATAATGATAAAAGATGTTAGAAAAGCTAAATTGATTTTGAATAATAATCTTCAAATACAGGAATTAAAGAATAAGAAGATTTCAATAAATGAGAGAAGAATTGAAATTATTAAAGAAATGCTCATTAAATCCAATAGTAGTACTTCTATTCAAAAACTTTCTGAGAAATATTATGTAAGTAAAACTAGTATAATAAATGATTTTAAGTATATAGAAAAATGGCTTTCCTTATTTAAGTTAAGATTAGAAAAAACAGTAGAAGGAACTCAAGTAAAAGGATTGGAAGTTAATATTCGTAGAGCAATCTGCTCTTTATTGTTTGAATATTCAAACGGGAAAAAGAATGAAAATACTGTTGAAGAATTGGCAGCACGGTTAGACGTAGTTACTTTAAATGGATTATCAGAGCTTTTTGAAAGAGATAAAATTATATATGTTAATAGACTATTGCTTGATTTAGAAAAAAAATATAATTGTAAAATAGATGAACCATATTACACTAATTTATTGACTCATATTCTGATTTCAATGGAAAGAGGCTCAACAGGGAAATCTATATCGAAGAAAGAAAAAATTGGAGATTTTAAATCAGAAAAGGATTATAAAGAAGCTGTTTTGTGTATTGAGAAAATTAATAACGATTTTGGAATGAAACTAGATGAAGCAGAAGTTTATTATTTGTATCAGTATTTTGTATCATTTGGACTGATTAAGGAAGTAGTGGAAAGTCAAGATAAAGTATTAAACAAATTAGATTCTGTATCTATAGAGTTTAGAAACATGATGACTAAATGCATAGAAGAAATTTTGCAAATAAATATTACAAATGATCAAGATATAATGTATAAATTGTTGCTTCATATAAGACCAATGCTAAATCGTATGGAATATGATATCCAAATATCAAATCCTCTTATTAATGAAATAAGAGAACAATATCCTATTCTTTTAAACGTATGTAAGGCTGCTGCACTTATGGCATCCTATCAGCTAAAACAGAAAGTAATCCCAATGGATGAGATTGGATATTTAGCAGTATATTATCAGTTGGGATTAGAGAACTCTTATATAAAGAAAAGGATCTTAGTAGTTTGTCACAGTGGTTATGGAACATCACAACTTTTAAGAACAAAGCTCAACAGGTACTTCCCAGAGCTTGTAATCGTAGATAATGTTTCAGCTAGTATAATCAAGAACAGAAATGTTAATGATATTGATTTTGTAGTTACAACAGTTCCATTGGAGTTTCAAAGTAAGCCATATATATTAGTATCAACATTTCTAAATGAGTATGATATTAAAAATATATCTGATTTTCTAGTTAGTAACAAAAATAAAAATGAAAAGAAAAAAGTAACAACAAAACTTATTGGAAAGTATTTACAGGAAGAACTAGTATATTTCAACATACCAGAAAGTAATGTGAAAAAAGAAATTAATGAAAATTATAAAACCTGTATTGACTTTAATGAAATAAATATTGATAGAAATCTAAAAATACAATTAGGATTTCATAAAAGTGAATGTATACTTGGACTTTCTATAAATGATATAGAGAACAATGAAAAGCAGTTAACTTTTTATATTGCTGTGGGAGACATTGAGTTAATGACTCATATGCTTAAGGAAATTATAAATTTTGATATGAAAGAAAACTATGCAAACTATTTAAGGAAATGTACTAAGAAAAAAGACGTAAAGCAATATTTTGCATTAAATAGCAAAGGTGGGGGAGAAATGGATATAAATTTAGCTAAAGTAATAAAGAAGGAAACAATAAAGTTAAACATGGAAGCAACTACAAAAGATGAAGCATTAAAAGAACTTACAGAATTACTATATGATGCTGGAGTTCTCTCTGATAAAGAAGCATTTTTGAAAGACGTATATTATAGAGAAACTTTAGGTTCAACAGGAATAGGAAATAAAATAGCAATTCCTCATGGAAAATCTAAATTTGTTAACAAAACATCCATAGCTTTTGGAAAAGCAAAAGCTGATATTGAATGGGAAAGCTTGGATGACAAGCCAGTACATTTTATTATTCTATTTGCTGTGACTGAATCTGATAAGGATAGCGTTCATGTTAGATTACTTTCAAAAGTGGCAGGAAAATTAGGGGATGATGAGGTGTGCGAAAGCTTACTAAATGCAGCAACTCCAGAAGAAGTTTATGAAATATTCACAAGAGAAGAAGAACTTTAAGTTTAAATTGATTTGGTAATTTTATAATATTATATAAACATTAAAAATAAGAAAGGGGATATAAGTATGAAAATTGTAGGAATAGCGGCTTGTACATCTGGGATCGCACATACGTATATAGCAAAAGAAAAACTTATAAGAGCAGCAAAAGCATTAAATCATGAAATTCACATTGAAACTCAAGGAACAATTGGAACAGAAGATGAACTTACTCCAAAGGATATCAAAGAAGCAGACATAGTAATTATTGCAGCGGATATTAAGGTAGGAGGTAGAGAAAGATTCAAAGATAAGAAGGTTATTGATGTTTCAACAGAAATTGTAATAAAATCTCCTAAGGCACTTATTAATAAAATTCAACAAGAGCTAGGCTTGTAGAAAATATTTTAGAATCAATGTAGATTAAAAAATGAGAGGAGAACTTATGATGTTAAAAAAGTTAGAATTGAAAAAGCATGCTATGACAGGTATATCTTATATGCTTCCATTAGTTGTTGCTTCTGGTTTGCTAATTGCTATTGGTAATTTAGCAGGTGGAAATCCAGCTTTAATCTCCGATTATAAGAAGTCTTATACTATTTGGCAGGCAGCAGTTTCATTAGGAGTTTTTGGTATGGGATTATTGCCAGCAGTTATGGGTGCAGCCATTGCATATTCAATTGCTGACCGACCTGGTATTGCACCTGGTTTGTTAATGGGTATGATAGCCAATGCTATGGGGGCTGGTTTCCTTGGAGGAATGCTTGGAGGTTACCTTGCAGGTTATTTTGTAAACTTTTTAAAGAAAAACTTAAAAGTACCTGTATGGGCACAAGGTTTATTACCAATGATGATTATTCCGTTAATATCTTCTGCAGTTATAGGATTAGTTATGTTCTTTGTAATTGGTGGACCAATAGCTGTAGCTTCAGCCGGACTTACGAATATGCTTAATAATATGCAAGGTGGATCAAAAGTTATATTTGGTATTATTATGGGTGCCATGGCAGCATTTGATTTCGGTGGACCTGTTAATAAAGTAGCTTCACTTTTTGCTGATGGATTATTATTACAAGGTGTTTATGGTCCAGAAGCTATCAAAATATGCGCATCTATGATTCCTCCTTTTGGAGTTGCATTATCTTGGGTAATAAGAAAAGCAAGGTATACAAAAAATGAATCTGATAATATAAAAATTGCTTTTCCAATGGGAATATGTATGATTACTGAAGGCGTTATTCCAATTGCAGCTGTTGATCCTCTTCGTGTAATTTTCTCTTGTTCCTTTGGAGCAGCTGTTGGTGGAGCAATAATCATGCTGTTAAATGTTGGATCTCCAGTTCCTTCTGGTGGAATGTTTATTGTACCTGCTATGCAAAATCCAATTGGCTTCTTGATTGCTTTGGGCACAGGTTCTGTTATTACAGCAATTTTACTTGTAATTCTTAAAAAAGATGCAGTGGAAAAAGTAGTTGAAGAAGAAGAGGAAGAAGAAGAAATAGATTTATCAAGTATAAAAATAAAATAATTAGGAGAAATAATAATGTATGTTTCAATGAATGATATGCTTAAAAAAGCAAATAAAGAGAACTACGCAGTTATGGCTATTAATTGTTTTAATCTAGAAACTGTTAGGACTGTAATTAAAGCAGCAGAATTGGAGAATTCACCTATTATAATTAATATAGTTCAGGAACATTTACTTGATCATTGCGATAGTGAATTAATAACTCCGATTGTAAAAACCTTAGCTAATAGAACATCCATAAAAGCAGCACTAAATTTTGATCATGGTGAGGAAGTTTTATTTATAAAGAAAGCAATAGATGACGGTTTTTCATCTGTAATGGTTGATGCTTCACGCTTTGGATTAACAGGAAATATTAATATGACTAAAGAAGTTGTAGATTATGCACATCCAAAAGGAGTAAGTGTTGAAGGAGAAATTGGATGTTTGGGAGCTACAGAAGGCTCAGCATTTACAGCTGATGACATGTATACCAATCCAGAAGAAGCCTTAAAGTTTGCTAGAGAAACTGGCATTGATGCACTAGCTATATCTATTGGCACTTCTCATGGAAATTACCCAGAGGGAATGGTTCCAGAATTTGATTTTGAAAGATTAAAAACTATTAAGGAATTGACTAAAATGCCATTAGTTCTTCATGGAGGTTCTGGTTCTGGAAAAGATAATATTTTAAAAGCAGTTAAATATGGTATTAATAAAATAAATGTTGGTTGTGATTTTATGAATGCAAATGTACAAGCTATTAAAGCTAGATTACAACAAAATCCAAACGTTAATTATTATGTTTTAATGCATCAAATTGAACAAGATAGTATTGATATTGTAAGAAATTATATTAAACTGTCAGGATCAAGTAGCAAAAATTAATGTTAAAAATATTTATAATCAAAAATTAAAATAAAAAGGAGAATATTATTATGTTAATGAATATGAAAGAATTATTATCTGTAGCACAAGAAAATAAATTTGCTGTACCAGCCTTTAATACAAGTAGTTGTATGATTTTAAAAGGTGTTATGGAAGCTTGCAAGGAAAAGCAAGCTCCAGTAATTATTGCAATACATCCAGATGAACTATCATTTGTAGAAGATAGCTTTATAGCAAGTGTAAAGGAAGAAGCTTTTAAATGTGATATACCAGTAGTTATTCATTTAGATCACGGTGGAACTTTTGAACAAGTTCTTAGAGCAATAAGATGCGGATTTACATCAGTAATGATTGATGCTTCACATATGACATTTGAAGAAAATATAGCTATTACTAAAAAAGTAGTTGAAGTAGCACATCCACTTAATGTTTCAGTTGAAGCAGAACTTGGAACTATAGGTACAACAGGCAATGGAGGAGAAGCTGGAGCTGATAAGATAATTTATACAGATCCAGAAAAAGCAAAAGAATTTGTTGATAGAACAGGAGTAGATACACTAGCAATTGCTATTGGAACATCTCATGGAATTTATCCAAAAGACATGAAACCAAAATTGAGATTAGATTTATTAAAAACTATAAGAGAAATAGTTCAGGTTCCATTAGTATTACATGGTGGATCAGCTAATTCAGATGATGAAATTGCAGAATCTGTAAAATTAGGAATATCTAAAATAAATATTTCTAGTGATATAAAAGATGCATTTTATAAGAAATGCCGACAAGTACTAACAGAAGATTTAAGCGCTCGTGAACCAAATGCTATCTATCCTCCATGCATAGAAGCTATGAAGGAAGTAATTTATCATAAAATAAGTTTATTTAATGATGAAGATAAAGTAAAGCATTATAAATAAAAATAGATTATTTTAAATAATTTTTGTAATATAATATAGTCTGTGAAAACTTCATTTCAGTATTTAATTATAGGAAATAAAGTGGACACAGACTATGTTTTTATATGATTATTATTTATTAGTGATATCAAATCAAGGTGGTGGAGAATATGAAGAAAATAGGAATTGATATTGGAGGTACACAATTAAGATGTGCTATTTTTGATGAAGATGGAAAAATTATAAAAAAGATAAAATTTGAAAATGAAAAAAACCTTGGATGTGTAAAGAATTTAAACAAATTAATTGATTTTATTAATATGGAAAAAAGAAACTATGAATTTAGTGGAATTGGGATTGGTTGTCCAGGTCCATTAGATATAAAAAAAGGAAAAATTTTAAATCCTCCTAATTTAGTGGGATGGAATGGATTTAATATTGTTGAGTTTTTTCAGAAAAAAACACTTATAAAAACAAAATTAAATAATGATGCTAATGCTGCTGGGCTGGCTGAAGCCATATATGGTTTTGGAAAAGGATATGAATCAGTATTTTTTATTACAATATCCACTGGAGTAGGTGGGGCATATATACTAAATAATAAGATAATAGGTGGAGCTAATTCTTCAGCTGCGGAAATTAACAATATTATTATTAATGAAGATAAATATTCACACAATGGTTTAAATGCTGGAGGGCTAGAAGGTCAATGCAGTGGCACTAATATTGCAAGAATAGCTAGTGAAAGGTCAAATAAGAATTTAAATGCAAAAGATGTTTTTGAATTATACCATTTAAAAGATAAAATGGCCGTGCAGGTTATAGAAGATTTTTGCGAAAATATGGCTAAGGGCATTGCTAATATATGTGCAGTAGTAGATCCTGATATTTTTATAATAGGAGGCTCTGTTGCTATTCATAATCCTGAAATAATTAATATTATAAAAGAAAAAACCATGTCTAAGGTTCATAATCCTCAAACTTTAAAAATAGAATTAGCAAAATTTGAAGATGATGCTGGTTTAATAGGAGCAGCTCAATTGGTTTAAATTATTAAATATTTTAAATATTATTGTTTTTTAGAAAAACAAGTGATGATATTCATACATATTAGCACTTGTTTATTTAGTTTGATGTAAATTATTCACCATCCTCTCCTCCAGGACTATCGCGTCTTGGTCATGAGGATTCTGGAAGAGGTTCAACATTTTTATATTTATGCTAATAGTAAATATAATAAGTAATAAAATTTTAATGATGAAGAGTTTGCTTGATTAAATCAATAGAGTATAATTGAAATATATTCTATATATGGAGAAGATATAGAATGAAAAATTATTGAGTATGAAGATATTATAATGAAATGAGTAGAAGCTTTCGTAAACGCACTAGCAGTGTAAATTTAACAATAATTAAAGGAATGGATAATATGAAATATATATTAAGTAATACTTTAATAACCTTGATAAATACTATAGATGTTCATTTACTGCTTACTAGAAAAAGAAGTATTAAATACTGTATATCTATAGGCGTAATTAATTATTTAATTGTATTGTGTGGAACGTATCTTTGTGATATTTTTTTAAAACAAACTATTTTTTATAAATATGTGGTCTTTATTTTATTGTGTCTTGCTTTTTATATTTATCTTTCTTTAATTTTCGAAGAATCTATTTCAAAAAAAATATTTACTCTGTTTACTATGTGGCTTTTTTCCATTATTATATTACTTGTAAGTAGTTATATAATAGGTTTATTTCCTATTAAAGACCCTAGTATGTATAAATACTTATCGACCTTATTAAGAACTTTTATTGAAGTTTTTATGATTCCTATAATATATTTAAAATTTAGAAACAAATATAAAGAATTACTAAGATATATAACTAATAGAGTTATTAATATAATATCCATTTATAGTATTATAATATTTATATTTTTAGCTAATTATTATGGTTTCAATGCTAATAAGCCTATTAAATCTTATGATGTTTTTAATAGTTTGTTGTTTGTACTTATAATTACTTTATCTTATGCAATAATTTTTATTGCTGCTTCTTCTGTAAATAAAAATGTAGAATTGGAATATAAATTAAAAAATATAGATGCTCAAATAGAATTACAAAAACAAAATTATAAAACTTTGAATAAATCTATTGAAAATTATTATGCATTTAAACATGACATGAGACATCATCTTTTGGCCATAAAGTCAATGATAGATACTAAAAAGTACATAGCAGCATCAGAATATTTTACTAAGTTTAGTAAAACAGAAATATGTGAAAATATAGATATGTTGTGTAAAAATTTCACTGTAGATTCAATATTAAAATATTATATTAATATTGCTAAGGAGAGTAATATTGAATTTAAGACGAAGATGAATATACCAGAAGATATTAATATAGATGCCCTTGATTTATCAGTTGTTATAGGTAATTGTGTTGAAAATGCCATTGAAGCGTGCAATAAAGAAATTGATGAAATTGAAAAATATATTAATATAAAATCTGAAATTAAGGGTTTTAATCTAATAATCAGAATCAATAATAGCTTCAATGGACAAGTTATAGAAAAAGATAAAATAATCAGAACAAGTAAAAAATCGAAGGAACATGGCATAGGATTATCAAACGTGAGAAAAATAGTGGAAAAATATAATGGCTTTTTTGATGTGAAATATACAGATAGTGAATTTCAAGTAAATATTATTATGAATTTTAGCTAAGTTAAAAGGAGTAGTGATAGATATGATGAATATTGCAGTTTGTGATGATGATATGGAGGAACTTAAGACAATCTCTAACTTTATATCAAAAAATATAGAAGAATTAGATATAGCTTTTAAAATAAAATGCTTTAACGAAGGGCAAGATCTAATTGAACATATAAATTTTAATAAAGATAATTTTGATATAATATTTTTAGATATTTACATGAAAGCTTCACAAGGAATAGATATTGCAAAGGAAATTAGAGAGTTTGATAAAGAATGTAAGATTATATTCATAACTTCTTCACATGAACATGCAATAGATAGTTATGAAGTTAGAGCTCTCTATTACATTCTAAAGCCTATAAATGAAGAAAAATTTAGTACCGCTATTAAGCTAGCTATAGAGGAATTAAATAAGGAGAATAAATATATAGTTATTGCAAATAAAAAAGGAAGTTATAAAATTTTTCATAAGGATATATTATATGCAGAAAGTACAGCTAGGCTTGTGAATTTGCATCTAAAATCCAGTGAAATCATTACTTTCTATTCAAAGCTTGGGGATTTTCTCCAAAGACTTGAAGATGAAAAATTTATTAAGGTTCACAAGAGCTTTATTGTAAATATGGATTATGTTTTAAGGATAGAAGATAAATTTATATTTATAGATAGTTATATAAAAATACCTATAAGTGGTGTTAATTTGACAAATGTAAAGGAAACTTACTTTAACTACTTATTAAAATATACATAAAAAGACAAAACATACATGATAAAAGTATCATGTATGTTTTTTTTAGGAATTTTTACATTTTAAGCTTTGTTTTTTACATCAGCAGAATATATATTGTAACTTATGATATAGTATAGAAACAACAAAAAGATGATGTATATAGAAGACTTTATAGGATTAATTTATCATGAGAAAAGGGGTGAAGTTTTATGATTAACAAATTTATTAGTGGTTTGTCTGTCAAAAAAGTGGGTTTGATTTACAAATTTTTTAAAGTAGGTTTCAAATTTCATAATGGACAAGGAACTCCGTTTATAGAAATTTAATATAATGGTATTCTTGTTTTTTCTCAATAAATAAAATTTTTGCAAAATTCATAGTTTTAAAATTAAAAACAAATAGATATAATATATATGCAATAAGTTTCTAATCATTATCTACATCATATTGTTTTATAGTAATAGTTAATATATTAGATATTAGAAAATTGATAATAAAAATTCAAGTTAGAATATATTGTAAAAAATTTATTTAATTCAAATTTGGCAAGTAGTTCAAAATTAAAAACTACTTGCTTTTTCTAGTTTGTAAAAACAATTTATTAAAAAGAACTTAATGCATTTGAAGGTAAATATTTGAATAGTTAATAAAAAGTGATAAAGGCATTATGAAAGTGTAAGTGATGTTACACTGATATAGCTTTGGTTGCATTAATATTATTAATTTTGCCCTTAAAAAACTCTTTAAAATAGATACTTATAGGCTGTTGTATTTTTCGTAAAAAGGTGGTATCTTTTTTATTGTGTACTGTAAATAATATTTATAAATATACTTTCTATTTAATGTAAGTAGTTAGAATATAAAGTGCTAAATTAACTATATAAGTAATTCAATATCCGTTCTTTTAGTTCCTTTATTCTATTATTTTTTATAAAACGATAATTGTTTTAAGTATGAGTTTTATTACATAAAATACAATATAGTTTGTATGTATGCAAAATTCACTAATATTTAAAATTATAAAGCATTAATTCTAAATTTTGTTGTAATTAAAAAGGGGATGGGTATTTTGGAAAAGGATGCAGAAAAGAATAAACAAATTAGAAGACGCAGCAGTAAAAAAAATAATAATAAGTATAATAAAGTTATAATAGGTACTGCAAGTTCTTTTTGTATTTTACTTGCTATATATTTAGGTGTATCAATATATTTTAGTAAGCATTTTTATCTTGGATCAAAGATTAACTGCGTCAATGTTTCTGGAAAAACTGTTGAAGAAGTAGACAAACAAATGGCAGCTGAAATAAAATCCTATAAGTTGAATTTAAAAGAACGTGATGGTAAAAGTGAACAAATTAAAGCTGAAGATATTAAATTAAAGTATAATTCAAATGATGAATTTAAGAAACTTAAGAATAAACAAGGTGCCTATAAATGGCCCTTAGCGATTTTTAGCACAAATGTTTCCAACATGAGGGCTGAAGTTTCATATGATAAAGATTTATTAGAACAAAAGGTGAACAATCTTTCTTGTCTTGATAGTAAAAAGGTAGTTGAGCCTAAAAATCCTAGCTTTAAGTATACAGATAAGGGCTATGAAATCGAAAGTGAAGTAAATGGAAATAAGATTAATAAAACTTCTTTATATAACAATGTGGTAAAGGCAATAGCTAATGGTGAAACTACTGTAGATTTAGAAGTACTTAATTGTTATGTAAAACCAAAATATACTGTAAAATCTAAAGAAACTACTGAAAATAAAGACATGCTTAATAAATATGTATCCTCCAAAATTACTTATACTTTTGGTGATAAGCAGGAAACTATAGATGGTTCTAAAATAAATAATTGGCTTAAGGTTAATGATGACTTTAAAGTTGAAGTTGATGAGAAAAAAGTAAAAGAATATATGAATGAACTTGCTGGTACTTATGATACAATTGGTAAAACAAGAAGCTTCACTACATCATCAGGATCAACAATAAAAGTTGGTGGTGGTGATTATGGATGGTGTACTAATGCTTCAAAAGAAACGCAAAACTTAATTGCTGCAATTAAAGAAGGAAAGTCCGTAAAAAAGGAGCCAACTTACATTCAAACAGCAGCATCTCACAGTAGTAATGATATTGGAAACACCTATGTAGAGGTAGACATGGGAAGACAACATTTATGGTTTTATAAAAATGGTTCTTTAGTGGTTCAAGGTGATGTTGTTACAGGTAAGGTAAGTGATGGACATGCAACGCCAGAAGGTATTTATACTTTGAAATACAAAGAAAGACATGCTACTTTGAAAGGACAGGGATATGCTTCTCCTGTTGATTATTGGATGCCGTTTAATGGTGGTATTGGAATTCATGATGCGACATGGAGACCAGTATTTGGTGGTAGTATATATATGTCAGATGGTTCACACGGTTGTGTAAACTCACCACATTATCTAGCACAAACAATATATGAAAACATTGAAGAAGGAACTCCAATCGTTTGTTACTATTAGTAATTTCAGTAAGTGAAAAGTTCAACATTAAAAAATCTTGGAGTGAAGATAGTACTAGAAGAATAATTAGAGAAGAAAAACAATTAGCATAACTAAAAAGGATATTTTTATATTATTGCGTATATGATATAAAAATATCTTTTTTCATTTGTCAATGAAAAATTAGACAAGTTTAGTACAGAATTATTTATGAACTAGATAAAATAAAAGAGATGAAGGTATAATTTTACTATAAGCTTTAGTTATGAATGCTTAAGCAAAGGAGTTGGAAAGTATGAAGCAAGAACCTAATCCTAATAAAATTTATCCTAGAGCTAATGATTTTACTACTGTTTACTTGAAAAATGTAATAAATAATTCAAATATAATTGTTGATGATTTTACAATGTATAATGATTTTTATAATGATCCAAAAGATTTTGAAAAGAAAAATGTTTTGTATCAGTATCCTATCAACAAAGATAAACTTATCATAGGAAAATTTTGTTCCATTGCTTGTGGAGCAAAGTTCATTTTTAACAGTGCCAATCATACACAAAAATCGATTTCTACATACCCATTTCCTATTTTTTATGAAGAGTGGGATAATACCATGAAGGTTTGTGAAGCTTGGGACAACAAAGGTGATATTATAATTGGGAATGACGTTTGGATTGGATTTGAAGCTGTTATTATGTCTGGAGTGCATATTGGTGATGGAGCTATTATTGGAACGAGAGCTTTAGTAACCAAAGATGTTCCACCATATACTATAGTTGGTGGTATGCCAGCAAGGATTATAAAAAAGCGTTTTGAAGATTCCGTTATAGAAGAATTACTTAAAGTTCAGTGGTGGAATTGGAGTACTCAAAAGATATCTGAAAAATTAACTGCTATTAGAAATGGTGATATAGGAGCATTAAAAAGATAGAGTATATGATGGAGGAAGAATTGTAATGTTAAAACAAAGTTTAAAAATAGAAAATATCCCTGTAATCTTGTGGGGAAATAAATCGGATAAACTATTTATAGCCGTACATGGTAATATGTCAAATAAATCGGATGATGTTATTGTTGCATTTGTAGAAGAAGCAGTGACTAAAGGTTATCAAGTGCTAAGTTTTGATTTACCTGAACATGGTGATCGTAAAGGTGAAAATTATGCTTGTAAAGTTCAAAATTGTGTTCATGATCTTAATATTATTATGAGTTATGCAAAATCTTTATCAAATATCATAAGTTTATTTGCTTGCAGTATGGGAGCGTATTTTAGCTTGCTTTCATATAAGGAGGATTCATTGAAACAGAGTTTGTTCTTATCGCCTGTGGTAAATATGGAACTTGTGATAAATAATATGATGACATGGTTTAATGTAAGTGAAAATAGATTGAAAAAAGAAAAAGAAATTCCTACACCTATTGGACAAAAACTTTATTGGGATTACTATTGTTATGTAAAAGAGCATCCTATTGTTGATTGGAATAAAGAAACATCAATTTTATATGGTTCAGAGGATGATATATGTAAGTTTGATGTGATATCTAATTTTGCTAAGGCTTTTCACTGTGATCTTCAGGTAATGGAACATGGGGAACATTATTTTCACACCGAAGAGCAATTGCAATATTTTAGACAGTGGGCGAAAAGACATGTGTATTGAAAGTTATCTCCATATCATTTAAACTTAAATGTATATTAAAATACTGAATTGAGGAAGAATCGATATGAAATATAAAATATATATTGTAGAAGATGATGTTTCAATAAGTACTGTGTTAAAAGAATGCATAGATAAATATGGTTTTCAAGTGGTAATAGTAGAAGACTTTGAAAAAGTAATGGATGGCTTTAATGAGTATAATCCGGATTTAGTGTTATTAGACGTTAATTTACCTAAATTTGATGGATTTTATTGGTGTAGAAAGATAAGACAACAATCAAAGGTACCTATAATATTTATATCTGCAAGAGACAGCGGAATGGATCAGGTTATGGCTTTAGAAAGCGGAGCTGATGATTATATAACTAAACCATTTTATTATGATGTGGTTATTGCAAAAATAAAGAGCCACTTAAGAAGAGCTTTTGGAGATTATGCACCTAAAATAGAAGAAAGAATAGTTGAAGTTGATGGCCTTAGATTTTATCCAGAAAGGTTAGAATTAGAATTTAAAGAACAAAAGTTAATTATAACTAAAAGAGAAGGAATATTGATAGAATATCTTATGAAAAAATATCCTAAGGTAGTTAGTAGAGATTTTCTTTTAGAAAAAATATGGGATGATATTGAATTTGTGGAGGAAAACACTTTAAGTGTAAATATAAGTAGGATAAGAAAAAGACTTCAGAATTTAGGCATAGATGGAGGAATAGAGACTATAAGAGGAGCAGGTTATAAATTAAACAAAACCTGGTAGATATAATATGAATTTATTTTTTAAACATAATAAAGGTTATATTTTTGTATATTTAATGAGTTTGATTCTTACAACAATGTATTGCAATGTTATTGGGTTTATAAAAGTTAGTGAAATTATTTATATATTCATGTTCAATACATTTATTTTAATTTGTTTTTTAGCTTTTAAATATTATCAAAATAGACGATTATATAAATTATTAAAAAATGGAGTTACATCCCTAAATGATGTTTTTATAGAGCTAGGTAGCTCAAAATTAAGTGAAAATATTTCTGACACATTAAAACAACAGCATAATTTATATGATGCTGAAATAAGAAAATTAAACAATATTCATAGTGAACATTTAACTTTTATCAATCAATGGGTTCATCAAATGAAGACACCTTTATCTGTTATACAACTACAGCTTAAAGAATATGAAGGAGAAGAAATAGCATTAAGCATTGAAGAAGAGGTTAACAAATTAAATAAAGGTTTAAATATGGCAATGTATTATGCAAGAATAGATTCTTTTAAAAAGGATTTTTTAATAGAGCAGTTTGATCTGAAAGGATTAGTTTTTGACATAGTGAATGAAGAAAAAAGAATTTTCATAAAGAATAAAATAACTCCTAAATTGGAAATTGATAAAGACATTAAAGTTTATAGTGATAAAAAGTGGTTGAAGTTTATATTAGATCAGTTGATTATTAATGGCATTAAGTATTCAAAGGATAAAGGAAAAGAATTAATTATAAAATCCTATGAATATGAAAAAGAAATTAAATTAAGTGTCATTGATAGTGGAATAGGAATTCCAAGTAAGGATATTAAAAAAGTATTTGATCCATTTTTTACTGGAGAAAATGGACGTAGGTTTGGGGAGTCTACAGGTATGGGATTATATATAGTAAAAGAAGTATGCAAAAATTTGGGACATAAGGTGGAGATAGAGTCTAATATTAATGAAGGAACAAAAGTTACAATAATGTTTGAATGTTTTCCATCATAATCAAGAAGAATCTAAAATAATCTTAAGATTCTTCTTTATTTATTTTTTGAAAATAGGGGAATAAATAAATCTTACATACATGTCACATTCCTGTAAGCTTTGTAGATAGCACCTTACACATTATTATTATAGACTATATACAAGTAATGAATAGTTTGTAAGGAGTGTGTGTAGACATGGATATAATATTTATATTAAAAGCAATTATAATAGCCATAGTAGAAGGAGTAACTGAGTTTATTCCAGTATCTTCTACAGGACATATGATATTAGTTGGATGGGCAATTGGATTCAAAGGAGAATTCACAAAGATGTTTGAAGTTGTAATTCAGCTTGGAGCAATAATGTCAGTAGTTGTTTTATACTGGAAAAAGATCAAAGAAAGTATAGTAGAATTTTTTAAATTTATATTTACTAAAGGAAGAGAAGGAAAGACAGGCTTTAATTTTGGAATAAATGTTATTGTATCATCTATACCAATGGGAATTGCAGGAGTGCTGTTTTATAGTAAAATAAAATCAAAGTTTATACCAGAAGCTGTAATAATAGGGTTTGTAGTTGGAGGATTGTTGTTATTAATAATTGAAAATAAATTTAGAAATAGAAAATACAAAATTGAAAGTATAGATAACATAACTCCTAAGCAAGCATTTAAAGTTGGTTTGTTTCAGTTGATTTGTATATGGCCTGGAATGTCCAGAAGTGCATCTACAATAATGGGTGGATGGATTGCAGGATTATCAACTCCAGTAGCAGCAGAATTTTCATTTTTCATGGCAATCCCAGCTATGATAGGATCTACAGGAAAGGATTTATTTGAATTTGATTATTCCATAATGACATCAACATTGTGGATTTCATTAATACTAGGATTTGTTGTAGCATTTATAGTAGCTTTGATTGTTATGAGAAAATTTATAGACTTTTTGAAAAAGAAGCCAATGAAGGTATTTGCAATTTATAGAATTATAGCAGGTAGTTTGCTTGGAATATTAGTATTAACAAAGGTTATTGCTTTAACAGCATAGAAAGTGGTGGTGTAAATGAAGATTTTAGAAGTTATGAATTTAAGCAAGGTATATGGTAGAAAAGTGGTATTTAATGCATTAGATAATATAAGTTTTGATATAGAAAAAGGAGAATTTGTAGGGATAATGGGACCTTCAGGTAGTGGAAAGACAACACTGCTAAATATGATTTCAACAGTAGATAAGCCAAGTTCAGGAGAAATAAGAATAAATGACAAAAATCCGTTAAAGCTTAAAGGTGATGCTCTGGCTCTGTTTAGAAGGCGAGAATTAGGATTTGTATTTCAAGATTTTAATTTATTGGATACTTTAACTGTTGGAGAAAATATAGTACTTCCACTTACGTTAGATGGAGTATCAGTTAAGAAACAGGATTGTGAGCTGAAAAGAATATCAAATATACTGGGTATATACAACTTAATTAATAAGAGAACCTTTGAAATATCAGGAGGTCAGTCTCAAAGAACAGCTATTGCAAGAGCCTTAATGCATAAGCCCACTTTGCTGTTAGCAGATGAGCCTACAGGTAATTTGGATTCAAAGGCTGCTAAAACCGTAATGGAGTTATTTGAAAAAATCAATAGAGAAGAACAGGTAACTACAATGATGGTAACTCACGACCCATTATCAGCAAGTTATTGCAGTAGGATTTTATTTATAAAAGATGGAACTATATATAATGAAATTTATAAGGGAGATAGTAGACAAAGATTTTATCAAGAAATTATTGATGTGCTTGCATTACTTGGAGGTGAAAATTAATGAACTTTATGGAATTTGCCACTAAGAATGTGTATAGAAACTCAAAAGCATATTTTGCGTACTTTTTAAGCAGTAGTATGTCAGCAGCCTTACTATTTTCATTTACAATGATCATATTTCATCCTAAGTTTATAGTACTTAAGCTGCCTGATCATATGATAAATGCACTTCATATCACAACGATTATTGCATATTTATTTTTATGTTTCTTTGTATTTTATTCAGTTAGTACTTTTTTAAAAGGAAGATATAAGGAGTTTGGAATACTTTATATTATAGGTTTATCAAAAAAGCAAATACAAAAAATGATAAGTATTGAAAATATAATTATTACTTCAGCATCAGGAATAGTAGGAATAGTATTTGGAATTGTTTTTTCAAAAATACTTTTAGCTGTAAGTGGAAAATTATTAGGATTTAATGCATTAGGATTTTATATTCCAGTTCAGGCTATGATTATTACTTTTGTTGGATTTTTAATCATGGGGATGTTAATTTCAATATTTTGCTCATTTGTCATAAAAGAAGATATGGTTTTAAAGCTTTTGAAAGGAACTAAAAAACCTAAAGCTGAACCAAAGTCATCTATTATTCTTGTCATTGTCTGTATAATATTGCTTACAACAGGATATTATATGTCGCTTACATGTAGTGAAAAAACAATATCGTATAGGATAATGCCTGTAACAATAATGGTAATTATAGCAACCTATCTTTTATTTTCACAATTAAGCACATTTATAATTAAAATTATGAAAAAGAATAGAAGTTTTTATATGAAAAAAACCACAGTATTATGGATATCAAATTTATTGTATAAGATAAAGGACAACACAAGGATGTTTTTCTTAATCACAATAACTACAACAATTGCACTTTGTGCAATAGGGTCAGTATATGCTTACTGGAAAGATAAAGAAGCTCAAATAGACAGAGATTTTCCACAGGCATTTTTTTATTCAGATACTTATGAAAATAAAAGCAAAGTTAATCTAAAAAGTTACTTTATAGAAAATTTACTTAAAAATAAAGCTGTGGATTATACTAAAGATAATGGTGAAATGAAGTTTATACCTTCTAGAGGGGAGGAGGATAAGGTAGTTATAATTAGAGAAGAAAATTATAAAAAATTAGCATCAACAATAAATTTAAATATTGATTCTTTTAATAAAAATGAGACATTAATATTAGGTTGTTCAGTGAAGCATAAAAAAGAAAATGTTGTCTTAGATAATATAAAATTGAAAATTGCTAAAGAAAGTAACAAAGGAATAATGCCAGCATTTTATGGTGATATATATGTAGTTAAGGATGACGTATATCAAAGAATAAATGGTACTAGAGTTTATTTTACTGCACTTAATGTAAAAAACTATAAGGATACATTAGGTATATGTAAAAATTATATTAGTAGATTTGAAGAAGACAGAGGAGATAAAGTTTTTAAAAACTTTCTTAAAGCTAACATATTAGAAGTGACAAAAATAGCTTATGGTGTAATTTTGTTTACTGCAACATTTATAGGACTTATTTTCTTTGTAACTACTGCAAGTTTTTTGTATAACAAATGTTATATGGATATTATACAGGATAAAATTAAGTATAAGCAGCTAAATAAAATAGGATTAACCTATACTGAAATAAAAAAGGTGTTAAACATTGAAATAGGAGTGCTATTCTTATTACCATATATAATAGCTGTAATACATTTTATCTTTGCTATGAATGCATTAAATGCTTTTCAAATTAAAATATTTATACCAGCATTTCAGCTAATAGTAGCTATGATGATTATTCAAATCATATATTTCCTAGTTGTAAGGAAAAGTTACTTATTAGAAATAAAAAAAGGTTTGTTATAAAATATAAATAATAAAAAAACAAGGGAATTATGAATTTCAAATAATTCTCTTGTTTTTTGTAAAATTAGATTAAAGTTTATCTTCATTAAGCAATATTAGTGAAAGAATTAATATAACCACAGAAAACCATACTGCTTTAGATCCAATAGATAATGTTAAAAGTCCACCTAAAAAAGCACCAAATAAAAATGAAAATATTACAATAAAATAACGAGTGGCCTTTATGGCAGAATCTCTATCTTTTGTTGTAAAAGCTATATAAGCTGCTTGTGAAGCAGAACGTAAATTACCAGTACACATAGTTGTAGCATATGGGGAATCAACCAATTTTCTAAAAGAAGAAGTTTGGATAGATGCTACAAAAGAAATTGTAACAGTTACAAAAAAATTATAAACATTATTAGGTATAAATCCTATAATGAAAAGTAAGATTATTTCAATTATCAATATAGCACGCTCTGAATTTTTTATAAAAGTAGCAGAACGGTTTTTCTTGATAGTTTCAGCAACTACTACTCCTAATATAAATGCTAAAATAGGTAGAGCTTGTACTAAAGTTTCTTTCCAATTTTTATTTAAAGCAGCTATGCCTACTAGGACAATATTTCCTGTTTGAGCATTAGCAAAAACGCCATCCCTCCCTATGAAGGTATAAGCATCTAAGAATCCACCAACTATAGCTAGAAGTATTCCTAAATGTAATGATTCACAAGTTACGTTAAATATAGAATTTTTTATTTTGTTATTTCCCATTATATTTACATCTTTAGTAAGCAAGGTATAAGAGCCCCTTTCAACGAAATGATAACCAATATTTATTATACTATTAATTTAAGTCATATGCATAATATTTTTACTGCGTAATAGACGATATTTTTCGGTGTAATGCTATTCAATTGATTTTTTTTAAATAATTGTAACTTATATTTAATATAGGATATAAGGATTGTAATAATGATATATAATATAAATAAAGATGATTTAGAATTAACTAATAGCATTATAGAAATCCTAAGCTTAGGAGGAATATATATGAATTTGAATAAAAAGATAATAGCCTTATTAATAGTAGTTGGTATCATAGCACTTATTACATTAATTTTAATTATAATGTATTTTTTTGGATATAGAATGATCTAGATACATATTAATCAAGGATATTTCATTACTTTATTTACAAGTGTTTAAAGAAGTTTTATTATAAAACTATAACAGCAGTGAAAAGGAGAGTTGAAATGGATTATAAGATGTTAATTTCTAAAGCTTTAGAAGGAAGAAAAAATGCTTATGCTCCTTATTCTAAATTTAAAGTTGGAGCAGCAGTGCTTACTGAAGATGGAAAAATGTATACAGGGTGTAACATAGAAAATGCGTCTTATGGTGCAACTAATTGTGCAGAAAGAACTTCCATATTTAAAGCAGTATCGGAAGGACATACAATTATTAAAGCTATAGCTATAGTTGGAATAGAAAATGAATACACATATCCTTGTGGTATCTGTAGACAAGTAATAGCAGAATTTGGATCAGAGGATATTGAAATAATTTTAGCAAAAAATGAAAACCAGTATATAGTTAAAACATTAGATGAAATTTTGCCAGGAGCTTTTACTAAAAAAGATCTTATAAAGTAAAAATAATTATAAAATTATAAAAGAAAGTGAAGGAGATTTACAATGAATATTTCTAAAATGATTGATCATACAGCCTTAAAACCAAATACAACAAAGGAACAGATTTTAAAATTAATAGATGAAGCTAGAGAAAATAAATTTGCATCTGTTTGTGTTAATCCAACATGGGTTAAGTTAGCAAGCGAAAAGTTAAAAGATACTGAAGTTAAAGTATGTACTGTTATAGGCTTTCCACTTGGAGCTAATACAACAGAAACAAAAGCATTTGAAGCTAGTGATGCCATTAAAAATGGAGCAACTGAAGTAGATATGGTCATCAATGTTGGAGAGCTAAAAGATAAAAATAATATATATGTAGAAAAAGACATAAAAGCTGTTGTTGAAGCAGCAAAGGGAAAAGCATTAGTAAAAGTAATTATTGAAACTTGTCTTTTAACGAAAGAAGAAAAAATTAGAGCTTGTGAGTTATCTAAAAAAGCAGGTGCTGATTTTGTGAAAACATCAACTGGCTTTTCTACTGGAGGGGCTACAGCAGAGGATATTGAATTAATGCGTAAAACTGTAGGTAAGGATATGGGAGTTAAAGCTTCTGGTGGTATACATACTAGGGAAGAGGCTTTAAAAATGATAGAAGCTGGAGCAACTCGTATAGGAGCAAGTGCAAGTATAGCTATTATATCTGAATAGCAAAGATACTTATTTTTAGTTAATAGGTAAGAATGAAGAATTAATAGTTAATGTGGATTTTTTGCGACAGCAAAAATCATCCTTCACTATTAATTCTTAATTATTAACTCTTAACTTGCGAAGCTTTGCTTCGCATTATGCTTAAAAGAGGAAGGAGAAAAATAAACTATGAAACCATTTAAAAGAATACATATTATTGTTATGGATTCAGTTGGAATAGGAGAAGCACCAGATTCAAAAGAATTTAATGATTTTGGAGTAAATACATTAGCGCATATTGCTGAGAAGAAAAATGGTTTAGAAATGCCTAATATGTCATCTCTTGGGTTATCTAATATTTATGAAATTAAAGGGATAAGAAAAGCATTTCATCCCAAAGCTTATTTTGGAAAAATGCAAGAAGCTTCTTGTGGAAAGGATACAATGACAGGACATTGGGAAATGATGGGCTTGCATATTGATAAACCATTTCGTGTATTTCCAGAGGGTTTTCCAGATGAATTAATTAAAAAAATTGAAGATTTTTCTGGCAGAAAGGTTATTGCAAATAAACCTGCCAGTGGAACAGAAATTATAAAGGAACTTGGTGAAAGACAACTTAAAACAGGAGAATTAATAGTATATACATCAGCAGATTCTGTACTTCAAATTGCTGCAAATGAAGAAGTTATACCACTAGATGAATTATATAAAATTTGCAAGTATTGTCGTGAAATAACATTAGATGAGCCATATACTTTAGGAAGAATTATTGCCAGACCGTTTGTTGGTAAAACTGCGGATACATTTAAAAGAACCTCTAATCGTCATGATTATGCGTTAAAACCATTTGGTGAGACAGTAATGAACTATTTACAACAAACAAACTTGGAGTCTATTGCCATTGGAAAAATTTCAGATATATTTGATGGAGAAGGAGTTACTAGAGCAATCAGAACCGTATCCAATATGGATGGTATGGATAAATTAATTTCGCTACTAGATGAAGAGTTTCATGGCATTAGCTTTATTAATTTAGTGGATTTTGATGCTGCTTATGGACATCGACGTGATCCAATTGGCTATGGGAATGCTTTAGAAGAATTTGATAAAAGATTACCAGAGGTATTTGGAAAATTAAAAGAAGATGATTTATTGTTGATTACAGCAGACCATGGAACTGATCCAACTTATGTTGGAACAGATCATACAAGGGAGTTTGTTCCCCTAATCGCATATTCCAAACGCTTCAAGGAAGGAAATAATTTAGGAATACGTAAGACCTATGCTGATTTAGGTGCCACAGTTGCTGAGAATTTTAATGTAAAAATGCCTAAGTATGGGGAAAGTTTTTTACAAAATTTAAAGTAAAAAGGAGGGTGACTAAAATGAGAATGGTAGACATAATTTCAAAAAAGCGTGATGGAGAAGAATTATCAACAGAAGAAATAAACTTTTTTGTAGAAGGTTATACAAAAGGAACAATTCCTGATTATCAAGCAAGTTCTTTAGCAATGGCTATTTATTTTCGAGACATGAATGATCGTGAAAGATCAGATTTGACTATGGCAATGGTTAATTCGGGAGAAACCATTGATTTATCAGCTATTGATGGTATAAAGGTAGATAAACATTCAACTGGAGGTGTGGGTGATACAACAACGCTTGTATTAGCTCCTCTTGTTGCTGCATTAGATGTTCCTGTTGCCAAAATGTCTGGACGTGGACTTGGGCATACAGGTGGAACTATTGATAAATTAGAATCAATTAAAGGCTTCCATGTAGAGATTACAAAAGATCAATTCATCCAACTAGTCAACCGTGATAAAGTTGCTGTTATTGGTCAAACAGGTAATTTAACTCCAGCAGATAAAAAGCTGTATGCACTTCGTGATGTAACTGGAACTGTTAACTCAATTCCTTTAATTGCTAGTTCAATTATGAGTAAAAAAATTGCAGCAGGAGCAGATGCAATAGTACTAGATGTTAAAACAGGTGCAGGTGCTTTTATGAAAACAGATAAAGATGCAGAAAATTTGGCACATGCAATGGTTAAAATAGGTAATAGCGTAGGCAGAAATACCATGGCCATAATTTCTGATATGTCGCAGCCACTAGGTTTTGCTATTGGTAATGCACTTGAAGTAAAGGAAGCTATTGATACGTTAAAGGGAGAAGGCCCAGAAGATTTAACAGAACTTGTGTTAACTCTTGGAAGTCAAATGGTTGTATTGGCTAAAAAAGCAAATAATTTAGAAGAAGCAAGAAAAAAACTTGTTGAAGTAATAAAAAATGGTAAAGCATTAGATAAATTTAAGCTATTCCTTAAAAATCAAGGTGGAGATCCATCGGTGGTAGATAATCCAGAAAAGCTGCCGCAATCAAAATATAAAATCCACGTTCCTGCTAAAGAAAGTGGTTTTATTTCTAATATTGTAGCTGATGAAATTGGAATTGCAGCAATGCTTTTAGGTGCAGGCAGAGCTACAAAAGAGGATACAATAGATTTAGCTGTAGGTTTGATGCTTCATAAAAAAGTTGGTGACAAAGTAGAAAAGGGAGAATCACTTTTGACTATTTATTCAAATCGTGAAAATGTAGAGGATGTAAAAGCTAAAATTTATGAAAATATTTCAATCACTAATCATGCAGAAAAACCAATATTAATTCATAAAGTAATCATAGAATAGAAATTTTTAATAATAACTTATAGTTTATATGATTTAGAAGCACATCTATTCAGGTGTGCTCTTTCTATGATATAATCATGGAAAGTTATTATTTATAAATTTGGTAATTTATATGATTTTAGTGGAAATATGACCTTATAAGGTATATATTTAATATATATGTAAAATTTTAAATAAATATTTGTACAGAGGTGGTTAATGCTATGAAAAAACTAAGACTATTACTTATATTGTGCATTTTAGGAACAAGCTTATTGTTTTCGACAAATGTACTTGCATTTCAAGTTGCTGACAATCAAGTAGTATATGCTAACAAAAAGTGGATACTTGAGTTTACAGATGCTGTCGGTTATGATGATTTAACTAAGCAAGCAATTGTGGTTACTGATAGTAAGGGGGATAAAGTAAATATAAGCTTTCAACTAGGTAATGATAACAAAAGTATAATAGTGTATCCACCAACAGAAGGATACAAACCAGGTGAAAGCTATACTTTAAAGGTAGGAAAGCAAGTACATTCAGCTAAAGGAGTACAGATGAAGCAAGATAGATTTGTACATTTTAGCATTGAAAAGATTGGTAAGATTGAAATAACTTCAACTGCTTTAATAAGTTTTGATGGTGGAAGTAGTGGAAAAGTAAATTATAAAGTTTTAGATCAAAATGGTAATGATATTACAAACTCAACTACTGCTAATAACTTAACGTTCCAAAGTGGAGTTGGTACTATAAAGGGAAGCAATGGAGTAATTACAATAACATCTCCTTTAATAAACTTAAATACATTAAAAAATGTTCAGATAACTATATTGGATTCAAGTAATGGAGTTTATGCAAGTGGTATATATACTGTAGAATCGTTTGAAGATAAATAAATATTTTTAAACACAGTCAACTTCTGGACAACAGTGTTATAATAAAATTGAATGTTTAAATCACTAACGTTACCGCATAAGTAGAGAACACTTTTTAATTTGGTGCGAACCACTTACCCTTTCATTATGAAAGGGGAGCTCAAAAACTCTTACGGATGCTAGCGATTGGATAAAATTAAGAACGGCTTAATAGAGGCCAGAGGAGTGATTTATTTTGGAACAAATTATTTTAAACGCAGAAGAAAGAATAAAAAACACTAAAAAATTTAGAGAAGAGGGATTTATACCAGGAGTAATTTATGGTGACTGTGTTTCTAAATCAGACCCAGTAAAATTTGAAAAAGTATCATTAATGAAAATTCTCGCTAAACATGGTTCAAATGTAAAGTTGTGGATTAAACGTGGAGATGATAAGAAATTTGGATTTATAAAAGAAGTTCAAAGACATCCAGTTTCAAATAAAATTATACACTTAGATGTACAGCTTGTATCTAAAGATCATGAAGTAAAAGTACAAGTCCCAATTACATTTAATGGAGAAGCAGCTTTAGCCAAAAATCAATTACAACTTCAAATTCAAAAACCAGAAGTTAGTGTTTTAGGGAAAATAGCTTTAATACCAGAAGTGATACATGTAGATATATCACAAAAAAATGCAGGAGATGCTATTACTTTAAAAGATCTTAATTTGGACAAACAAGTTAAAATACATGATAAAGAAAATGAGATATATGCAACTATAACTAAAGTGATAGATAGGTCTATGGAAGATAGCGATGAAGAAGTAGAAACAGAAACAGAGGATTAATATATAGTAATTAATAAGTAAGAGTGATTATTAACTCTTCATTAAAAATCCGTATTAGAATTGTGAGAAAATCATATTACAATTTTGATACGGTTTTTTTTAAAGTAAAATAATTTTAAAAATAAATTAGCTTTGTTACATAAATATGAAAAATTACCTTCATTATCCTATAATAATTGTCTCCTAAAAATATTGTGTAACAATATTTTTAAAGTTTGACATGATTTATGCTGTAGAATATACTAAAATCAAAACGAAATTTAACTGAATGTTAAATATATTGTAACAAAATGCTTGGAATCAGTTTTTGTATAAAAACATGGAATTTTATAACATTTTTTATAAAATTATCAGGGGGATGAAGTTGATGAGTGTTAGGGGTAAAGCTCTATTAATGTATTTTATAAGTTTTTTATTTATTATAATTTTTACGTTTGCTGCGTTTAGATTCATCATTTTTAAATATATTAATAGAGTTGAGACTGAAAGTCTAAATAATAATTTTAATGCAGTGACAGATATACTTAATAGGGAAGAAATGAATATACAAAGAACATGTGCTGATTGGGCTTCATGGGATTATACTTATAATTTTTTATCAGGAGAAAATAAAGAATTATATGTTAAAAATTATACATTAAATCGATTAAATTTAAATTTTATGTTTTTAGTAGATAAGAAAGGAAGTTTAGTTTTTAATGAAACAGTAAGTTTGGAAGATAAAACAAAACGTGCACTAATAAATGAATTCTTAAATAAAAAAAGCAAATTTAGTCAGGAAATAGTTTTTAAGAATAATAATAATAAACACTCTGGCATTTTAATGGTTGATGGAAGGCTATTTATTATAAGTTATGCACCTGTTACGACAAGTGATGGAAAGGCATTTAGCAATGGAGAACTAATAATTGGAAGATGTGTGGATGATTCATTGTTAAATTATATAAATTCAATAGTTCAATGTAAAGTTAGATTTATAGAAAGTACATATGAAGATAAAAAAGACAATGTAATTAGAAAAAATGATTCTATTATGGCTTATAGGCAGGTAGAAGACATAAATGGAAAGGCATCTATAATAACTTCTGTATCTATGCTGCGTAATGAATATAATTTGGGTAAATTTTATTTTAAAATTTTTATTGGTATTTTTTTATCGGTATTGATTCTAGTAATACTTACGTTTATTAGCCTTTTTAATAAAATTATATTGAAGCGGCTTAAGGTTGTTAATGATTTTATTGATACTGTATCAAAAACAAAAGATACAAAAGCACGCTTAAGCATTTGTGGAAATGACGAAATAAGTAATATTGCTGATTCGACTAACAAAATGCTGGCTAAATTGGATTATGCTAATGATGAAATTTTGGATTTAAGCTATTCTGATAGATTGACAGGCTTAAAAAATAGAGTATATATGGAAAAAAAGTTTTCCAAGCTAGATTCTGAGGATGGGGCAAATTATTCTATAATAATGGGAGATTTAAATGGATTAAAGCTTACAAACGATACTTTTGGACATAAAATAGGTGACAGATTAATTTGCAAAATAGGAGACATATTGAAAAATATATGTTTACAAGATGATATTATTGCTAGATGGGGTGGAGATGAGTTTATAATACTTATTATAAATAAAGAAGACATATATGCATCCAATTTAATTGAAAATATTAAAAAAGAATGTGAAAGAATTACTGAATTTGGTTTTAAGATAAGCATAGCTCTGGGAAGTGCAAAAAAGGATGAAGCTAAAAGTACTGAGGCAGTAATGAATTTAGCTGAAGAAAGAATGTATAGAAGTAAGCTTACTGAAAGTAAAAGTTCCAGAAATGCAACTATAATGTCCTTAGAAAGAACTTTGTATGAAAAAAATAGTGAAACAGAAGAGCATACTCAAAGAGTTAAAAAGCTTAGTATGAAATTAGGTAAAAAGGTTGATTTGTCTAAAGATGAGCTGGAGGAATTAGAACTATTAAGCTTGCTGCATGACATAGGAAAGATGGGAATACCAGATAATATATTGATGAAACCTGGAAAGTTAACAAGTGAAGAATGGGAAACAATGAAGCGACATACTGAAATAGGTTATAGAATAGCTAAAGCCACGCCAGGCTTAAATCATGTTGCAAATGAAATACTTTGTCATCATGAAAAGTTTGATGGAACAGGATATCCTCAAGGTCTTAAAGGAGAAGAAATACCAATCTTATCAAGAATAATTAATATAGTTGATTCTTTTGATGTAATGACCCATAAAAGAGTGTATAAGGATGCTTCTAATAGTGAACATGCTATTAAAGAATTAAAACGTTGTTCAGGAACTCAATTTGATCCAGCTATAGTAGATGAATTTTTAAAGCTCTTAGAAGAGGGAAGTATTTAAAGAAAAAAATATTTTATATAAAAAGCTGTGAAATTAAGATGATAATCTTATATTTAATAGCTTTTTTTAGTTTAGAGGATAAAATTAAAAATATTTTATTGTTTATATGAAAATATTTCAATAAATGGCAATATGCATGGTTGAAAATAGAAATTAAGAGGTATATAATGTTAGCAGACGAACAGTATATATAGAAATAATTCGCATAAGGAGTGTTACAATGAAAAAGGCTAGCTTACTTTGTTTAGTTTTGGCAGTATTTTTAAGTGGATGCGGTGCTAGTAATGCCAATACAAACAAAAATGTACAAAATACAAAAACAATTCAGCAATCATCTAGTAATCAATTTATAATGGCTGGTAAAATTCAAGCAAATGATGAAGCAAATATAACTTCAAAAATTTCAGCAAAAGTTACTCAAATATCAGTAGACGTAGGTTCGAAGGTAAATCAAGGAGACGTTATTATTAAGTTAGATGCTCAGGATTTACAAGCTCAAGTTGATAAAGCACAAGCCACAGTTAATACTGCTAGAGCAAACTTAGCAAATGCTTCAAGTGGGTCACGTCCTGAACAAGTAGAACAAGAACAAGATATTGTGGATGGTGCAGCACAAGGTTATGAAACTGCTAAGAAAACTTATGATAGAATACAAGCTTTAGTTAGTTCAGGAGCAGAAGCTCAGCAGCAACTTGATTTAGCAAAACAGCAGCTTGCAAGTGCAGAAGGACAATATAAAAGTGCACAAGCACAATTGGAGTTGCTAAAGAATGGACCTACAAGTTCAAGTATAGATGTTTTTAAAGCTCAGGTAAATGAAGCTGAAGCAGGGTTAAAAATAGCACAAACTTCATTAAACAATGCTACGATTACAGCACCTATATCAGGAACAGTTAATGCAAAAAATATAAATGTAGGAGAAACAGCATCCCCAGGAGCAGCTCTTGTTTCCATATCCAATTCTGGAGCTTTATGTGTAAATGCATATGCTCCTGTTGAAATTGTAAATGGATTAAAAGAAGGCCAGGATGTAATAATTAAGGTATCAGAAATACAAGATAAAGAATTTCAAGGAAAAATAACTGTCATAAATTCAAAATTAAGTTCTGAAAGCAGAAATATTTTGGTTAAGGTAAGTGTGGTAGATCCTAATTCATTATTAAAACCTGGTATGTTTGCAGAAGTTGGATTGAAGAAATAAGCAAGAGGTGATATTAGTATGGAAAAGCGTAAAAAATTAATTTTTATAATATTAGCAGTGATTGTTATTGCCATAGGAAGTGTAGGAGCTTATTATTGGTATCAAAATACTTACTTTGTTTCTACTGATGATGCCAGAGTTAGTGCGGATTTAGTAAGTGTAACACCACAGATTCAAGGTAAATTATTAGAACTTAATGTAGATGAAGGAGAAACAGTTTCCAAGAATCAAATATTAGCTCGTCAAGATATGAATAATATTGCAGATTCAAATGTGGAACAAGCTTTAGTAAGAGCACCTATTTCTGGGATAGTAGTAAAAAAACAAGGTACTATAGGAGAAAATTGGTCACAAGGTCAGACTTTATATACATTAATAGATCCGAATAAACTTTATATAACAGCAGATGTAGAGGAAACAAAGCTTGGAAAAGTAAGAGTAGGTCAAAATGTTGATATTACAATAGATCAGTTTTCATCACAAAAATTTACTGGAAAAATTAAATCCGTAGGAGAAGCAGCAAATTCTGCATTATCTATATTGCCAACATCAACTAGTGGTACATTTACAAAAGTAGTTCAAAGAATACCTGTAAAAATTGAACTCAATAAGTTTAATACCAAAATACTTCCAGGAACTAATGCTGTTGTTAAGATTCACATTAAATAACGAGGTGAGGTATAATGGAAGAGAAGGATAAGGTATCATTAAATAGTTGGTTATCATTATGCGTAGTTGTAATTGGTACATTTATGTCTATATTAGACAGTACTATAGTTAATATTGCTCTTCCTAAGATGATGACTGTTTTTGGAATGCCCATGGATGATGCAAAATGGATACTTACAGCTTATTCATTGGCGCTTGGAGCAATTATACCACTTACAGGATATGTACAAGATATATTTGGATCTAAAAGGGTGTATATGTTTGCTCTGTCAATGTTTACTTTTGGATCGCTGCTTTGTGGATTTGCATGGAACAGTGCATCCATGATAGCATTCCGTGTAATTCAAGCTATTGGCGGTGGTATGATAATGCCAATAGGAATGAGTATAATATATGAGATATTTCCTAGAAAAAAAATAGGATTAGCATTGGGTGTTTGGGGAATAGCAGCAATGGCAGCACCTGCCATAGGACCGACCTTAGGTGGATATATTATTGAAAAGCTAGATTGGAGACTTATTTTTAATGTTAATGTTCCTATAGGAATAATAGGAGTAGTACTTGCAGGTATTTTATTAAAGGGAACAAAAATTCAAAAATTCAAACCCTTTGATATAGTAGGATTTTTATCTTCTACCATTGGTTTAGTAAGTGTATTGTATGTTTTTGGAGAAGGTTCTTCAATTGACTGGACTCAAATTCATAATCCTATTCTTATGACCTTGGGGTGTTTAAGTTTAGTATTATTTGTAGTAAATGAACTTACTCATCCAGACCCTTTATTAGACTTGAAAGTGTTTAAATTATTTGATTTTAGTTTAAGCTTAATTATAACTAGTGTTTTATCTTTGGCAATGATGGGAGGAATGTATGTATTACCATTATTCCTTCAAAATATAAGGGGTTATACAGCTATGGAGACAGGTATGATTATGTTCCCATCAGCTATTGTAGTTGGTATTTTAATGCCTATAAGTGGTAATTTGTTTGACAAATTTGGAGCAAAGCCAATTGTTATACCTGGACTTGTAATATTGGCAATAAGTTCTATTGAGCTTTCAACTGCAATAAATATGAATTCAAGCAGAGAACATATAATATTCATTACTTGCCTAAGATCAGTGGGAATGGGGCTTGCAATGATGCCAATTAGTACAGCAGGAATGAATGTAATACCAACAAAATTAGTTGGAAGAGCATCAGCGCTTAATAACACCATAAGGCAGGTGGCAAGTGCTCTTAGCATAACTATAATGTCAACCTTAATACAGAGTAAAACAAATTATAACTATTTAAAATTAGCTGAACAAGTAAATAATTACAATCAAACAGCTATTAATACTATTAGTACATTGACAAAATCATACATGCATTCAGGTTTATCACAAGGAGCAGCAAAAGTTTCTGCAGTAGCCTATTTAAGTAAAATGTTGCAAGGACAGGCAACTTTAGATGCTATGGGATATGCTGTTGCTGTAACTGCATTTGCAGTATTAGCAGCAATAATTTTAACTTTACTTATGAGAAGTAAAGATTCAATTAAAAAACAAGATAAGGAAGGTGAACGTAATGATGCAAAAGGAGGAGTTGTCATGTCCGAATAACGAATTGGCATCAGAACAGTCTGATAAAATAATTGAAATAATTAAAAGCGTTCAAAAAACTCTTAGATGTAAGTTTAATGAATGTGCAAAAAAATATGGATTTACAGCACCACAGCTTGCAGTTATAGTACATTTATACAAAATGCCAGGTATAACTCTTCATGAATTAAGTAATCATTTAATGCTTACTAAAAGTACAGTTTCAGGTATTGTAGATAGACTGTCAAAACAAGGGGTAGTAGTTAGAGAAATACCTAAAAATAATCGTAGAACTGTGAAATTATCTATTGAGGAGAACTTTAAAAACAATAATGATATAGATAGTATGAAGAAAGAATTTATTTCTCATATAATATCCGATGCAGTTAAAAATATGGATGCAGAAAAGGTTGATAAAATTATATATGGATTGCAGGAGTTCAGTTTGTTATTACAAAATAGTAAATGTGAATAATTTATTTTTTTACCATTGATAATTATTTATGAATGTGGTATAGTAAATGAGTAATGTAAATAAAACAATTACAAAAAGAGATTTAATACGGTTAACAACATTTCCTCTTTTTAGGAACATAGTTTAGATCAGTTTTTAAATCTTAATATTAAAATTAAAAGGAGAGATGTTGAAATGGCAGATAAGACAATAGTTTGTAAAGACTGTGGAAAAGACTTCATATTCACTGAAGGAGAACAAGAATTCTACAAAGAAAAAGGATTTGAAAATGAACCACAAAGATGTCCTGATTGTAGAAGAGCTAGAAAACAACAAAGAGGATTCAGAAAGTAGTATAAATTTGTACTATACACCCTATAAGAATTAATTCTTATAGGGTTTTTGATTTTTGTAAAATTTTACACATTACCAATAGGAATTATATATGGTTTACCTGTCACAGGATTTTTTATCATACACATATTTATATTGTAAACTTTTTTAATATTTTGTTCTGTAAGGACTTCTTCTGGAATTCCTTGAAAAGAAATTGAACCTTTATTTACTAAAATTAGATAGTCACTGTACTGTGCTGCTAAATTTAGATCATGAAGTACAGCTATAATAGTTACTTTTTTGCTTAAAGATTTAATGGTGTCTAGGATTTCAATTTGATGCTGTATATCAAGATGAGATATAGGTTCATCTAATAGTATAATATCAGTATCCTGCGCTAGTGCTCTTGCAATAACAACTCTTTGTTGTTCTCCTCCACTTAATTGGTTTATACACTTATCATGAAAATGCCAAGTATTAGTTATTTTCATTGCATTTTTGGCAATATCATAGTCTTTTTTTGATTCTTCTCTAAATCTAGAAATGTAAGGAGCTCTTCCCATAAGCACAATATCTAAAGCAGAAAAATCAAAATCTGAAATAGTATTTTGAGGTACTACAGCAAGCTTTTTAGCTAGAGCTTTATTTTTGAAGTCTATAACATCCTTATTTTCTATAAAAATGGTTTTTTTCTCAGCTTCTAAAGTTTTTCCAAGTTTTTTTAATAATGTGGTTTTTCCAGAACCATTTGGTCCTAAAATGCTATAAAATTTATTTTTTTCAAAGTTTATGTTAATATTGTGAAGCACTTCATTGTTTTCAAAACTGCAGCTTAAATTATTAACTCTAATTTCAGGAAAATCTATGGCTTCCATTACATCACCTTCTTTTTTGATTTAATTAAGAGATATATAAAATAAGGAGCTCCAAATAAAGCGGTTATAGCACCTACAGGTATTTCAGCTGGAGAAGCTATTGTTCTTGCCAAAGTATCTGAAATTACCATAAATGCAGCTCCAAAAACCAATGAAAAAGGAATCAGAATTTTATTATCTGGACCTAAAAGTATTCTCACTGCATGAGGTATAATAAGCCCAACGAAACCTATTATTCCACTTACAGATACACAAGCAGCAACAATCATAGAAGAAACAATGAGAACTATTCTTTTTACATTGTCAACTTCTATACCTAAGCTTCTAGCAGTATCATCGCCTGTGAGTATTATGTTTAAATCCTTTGAAAGAGCTATTATTATAAAAATGCCAATACACAAAAAAGGTAGCAGCAAAAGGATTTCATTGTAGTTTGCAGCAGAAACACTTCCCATTGTCCAAAAAACAATTTTTTCAACTTCATTTCTGTTAAATACCATAATAACAGAAATAAGAGAAGATAAAAGGAAGCTTACAGATATACCTGCTAAAAGAAGGGTATTAGTAGGTATTTTGTTTTTTACCCTAGCAATGTTATATACAAGTATAGTAGTTAAGATTGAACCTATAAATGCTGTTATTGTAATTGAAGCTGATCCTAAAAAGGAATTTTCTAATTTCAATACAAATCCAAGTGCAGCTCCAAGGGCCGCACCAGAGGATATACCAAGAATATAAGGATCTGCCATTGGATTTTTAAATATTGCCTGAAAAGAGGCACCAACTATGGAAAGTCCCATACCAATAAGAGCTGAAAGAAATATCCTAGGCAGTCTAATTTTAAGTATTATAAGAGTATGATTTTTAGGTATTTCAGATATTGAAGCAAAATTATTTAAAAATGGTATTTTGCTTAAGATTACATTTAAGGTTTCAGTAAAGGCTATATTTGCTGTTCCAAAAGTGCTGGATAACAGCATTATGCAGAATAACAAAACTATGCTTATTGGAAACATAAATCTTATTATTTTTTTCTTATCATTTAAATTCATAACTAAATCCCTTCTATAAGTGCGTTATTTAAAGGCATCAGGATGGATTATCTTGGCTAAAGCTTCTAAACCATCAGCTAATCTAGGACCCTGCCTATTAATAATATCTTCATCAATTTCAAAAAGTTTATTCTTTTTTATGGCATCCAGATCCTTATATCCTTCTTGCAGCTTAATTTCATTTTTTGAATTAAATTTATTAGAACATATAATTATATCTGGATTTTTTTCAATAAGCTTTTCTAAACTATATTTCCAGCCAGTTACATCGGAAGCAGTATTTTTCCCACCAGCTGTAATGATCATTGTGTCTATAAAGGTATCTTTACCAGCAGTGAAATCACCACTTTTACCAAAGCTTACTACATAATAAGTACTTGGAGTGCCTTTGCCTTTGATTTTTTCTTTTACATAATCAACTTTTTTTGTCATATCAGAAACTATAGTATTAGCCTTATCGTTGGAATTAAGAATTTTACCTACATTTCTTATAATGTCATAAGTACTTTGAAAACTTTCAGGACCAGAAAACATTACAACCTTTATATTAAGCTCCTCTAATTTTTTTAAATCCTCTTCTTTAAAGTGATTAGAAGCTATGACTATATCAGGTTTTAAACTAGTTATTTTTTCAATATTAGGATTTGTAAGACCTCCAATAGATTGAATTTTACTAGCTTCTTTAGGATATGTACAAAAATCAGTTCTTCCTATTAAGGTGTTCTCTTTGTTAAGAGCATAAATGGTTTCTGTAATATTAGGTGCTACAGATATAACCTTTGTAGGCTCCTTTTCTATAGTTACTTCTCTATTAAGTGAGTCCTTTATTTTAAGTGGATAAGTAGTATTTTTTACTGATTCAACTTGTTTTTTATCTTCATTTGAAGAAGTAGAGTTGTTTTTATTGCATCCAATTACTGAAAAAGCAAATAGGAAAACAATAAGTAAAATAAAAGATGTTTTTTTCAATTTATGCATTTTTCTATTCCCCCTAATTTAATTTTTTCATATGCAAAATATTGACTTAATATAAGCATACTATGTAAGTAAAGCAACTAAAAAAGCCATTATCCAAACGAATAATGGTTAAAAGCAAAAGCATGCTAATATTCCCTATCCGCGTAAGGTAAATCAATAACTATAATTTTAGGCAGGTCTCCTGGCTAAGATTCATCATATATTAAGGCCTTCCCCATTACTGAGTGGCATAATATTAATATACTCATCATTACAGTGGCGGGACCGCATAGGCTTTTAACCTATTTCCCTTTTAAACTCAATAAGTACCTAAAACTTTTATTAAATTAATTATAACACTATTTTGAAAATATGACTGCTGAGTTAAAAAAGTTATATAAAAAACTATTGCATTTTATAAAAATATGGGGTAAAATTTCTTTGTAATAAGAACTTTTTTAAGAGAATATTGTTTAATGTTCACTTGTATAAATCTAGCAATATGGGCTGGATGTATCTACCGAGCTACCTTAAATAGTTGTAGGCTATAAGTGTATGTGCTTATTAAGGCTACAACTTTCATGCTTTTCTATATTAAAATTTCCTTTAAATAAATGTGTGAAAGATGTAAAATTAAAGATGATCCATTTGAAAAAAATATCTAATGTTCGTTATGTAACGAACTAAATTGTTGACGAAAATGTAATAATATTTTCTTTATTAAGGGAAAAATAATTAATGATTTTGTAATGGAGATGATTATTGTGAAGTATGATGTAATAATAGTAGGAGCTGGTCCATCAGGAATTTTTACTGCATTGGAGCTAGTTAGACAAAAATCTAATAAGAAAATTTTGATGATTGAACAAGGAAGAAGTATAGATAAAAGATATTGTCCTAAAGAAAAAACAAAAAAATGTGTTTCATGTAAACCTTACTGTCATATAACAACTGGTTTTTCAGGAGCAGGTGCATTTTCAGATGGAAAATTATCATTAAGCTATGAAGTTGGAGGAGAACTGCCAAGTTTAATAGGAGCTGATAGAGCTCAAGAACTTATAGAATATACAGATAAAATTTATCTTGAGTTTGGTGCAGACACTAAGGTAGAAGGATTAGAAAATACTGAAGCAGTTAAGGCAATTAGAATAAAAGCTATAGAAGCAGGTCTTAAATTAGTAGATTGTCCTATAAGACATTTAGGAACAGAAAAGGCACAAGAGATATATTTAAAAATACAGAAGTATCTCTTAGATTCTGGAATAGAAATTAAGTTTGATACTGTAGTTGAAGATTTGATCATTGAGGATAAAATAGCAAAAGGCATAAAAATAGCTGATTCACAAACTAAAACTAAAAAAGAAGATTTGTATGGTGATAATATAATAGTAGCAGCAGGTAGAAAAGGAGCAGACTGGCTTAAAGATATGTGCATAAAACATGAAATAAGTCATTCAGCTGGTACTGTAGATATAGGCGTTCGTGTTGAAATTAGAAATGAAGTCATGGAGAAAGTAAATAACGTTTTATACGAATCAAAGCTTATAGGATATCCAGCACCTTTCAAAAATAAAGTTAGAACTTTTTGTCAAAATCCTGGAGGTTTTGTAAGTCAGGAGAACTATGACAATAACTTAGCAATAGTCAATGGACATTCTTATAAAGAAAGAAAATCTGATAATACTAACTTAGCTATATTGAGTTCACATAATTTTTCAGAACCTTTTAACCAACCTATAGAGTATGGAAAAAAAGTAGCTGAATTAGTTAATATGTTAGGTAATGGAAGAATACTAGTTCAAAGATATGGAGACATATTAGATGGAAAGAGAACCTGGCAGAAGGAATTAGATCAGACAAATATAAAACACACCTTGCCAGATGCTGTAGCTGGAGATTTAACTTCTGCTATTCCATACAGACCAATGATTAATATTTTAAACTTTATAAAAGCTATGAATATAGTTGTACCAGGTTTTGCGAGCGTTGAAACTTTATTATATGGTCCAGAAATAAAGTTTTATAGTAACAAGATAAATTTAAATGACAAATTTGATACTAATATAAAAGGACTTCACTGCTTAGGAGACTCCAGTGGATGGACGAGAGGTTTAATGATGGCGTCTATTATGGGAGTGCTTATGGGGAAAATATTAGAGAGTTAAAAAGTAACTTTTTTAGATGACAGAGGACAATGAAGAATGATTTTTAATAATCATCTTCATTGTCCTTTTAAAATTAAATGTTGATTTTTTCTATTTATTATATTTAAAACCTAATACGAAGTTAATTTGGTCAAAATATATAGTTAAGTTATCTAAATCTAATTCATCTGGATTAAAAGGTCCACGGTTTTTAGCATTTTCGCAGAAGTTTACTCTTGTTATTCTACTTTTAATAAAGTCTAATATTTTATCTGAATTTTCTACTCCAAAAGTAGAGGATAAAGAGTTTCTGAGGTTTTGCAACTTTGAGTTATCAAGTTCATCAGAGTCAAAACGGTCATCCAAATTTAAAACAATACGCATACTGCTTTTTGAACTTGTTAGATTATAAAGCCATAGGAACGTATCACAATCTGGAAAAGCGTCTGTGAATTTTATACTTGCTTTATTTTTTAAATCGTCTCTTACAAATATTATAGAATAATCTAAGTTATTATTGGTAGAAACATTAATAGATGGACCTAAGTAATTGGTACCATCTGAGTCGGGCACATATCCGGTAGACTCTAGAGAAATTTTAGTGTTAGTACCATAGCCGTATTTAATAAAACCATTCAATATTTCATAAACCTGTTTAGATGCTAGTTTTCCTCTCTCAGAATTAGAAATAAGTTCACTAAAAGATTCAGTATTTGATGTATTTTCAATTATTTTTAGGTCTCCATTCTTAGTAAAAAAATGCATAGGTGTCAAGTTTTTTTCTTGTTGACCATAATTTTGAAAAACAATTGAAGTTTTATTTATTTTATCGGAGTTATCTTTATTAAAATAAGGATTTGTAATTACTTTGTCATCAATAGCATATTTATCCCAAGTAGTATTTATAAGATTTTCATATGATCCTGAATCAGGCTTTATATTGTAACTTGAAAATGTTGGAGCAGGTTTAAGGTCTACGTTGTAATTTCCACTGTTGGAATCATTCTCAGTTAGCAATTTTTTAGTATTACTACTTATAGAGGCTTCTCCTCCAAGAAATATTAAATTTGAATAGGATGAATTATCCATAAATGTCTTTTGTTTAGAAACATCTTTGTTATCTACAAGAATAATAGGAGCAGATTTAAGAGCTGCAAGGGCAGAACCGCTTAATGCATCTGGGAAGTTTTCTCCATTTGCTGCAATAGCGGTATCTGAATTTAAGTTAAAAAATTCTGCTATTTTCAAAGATGTTTCATATCTATTTTCTCCTGCAATACGTATTATGTCAGAAGAAGATAAATTCATTAGGTCTTTAATTTCATCAAGGTTTTTTTCTGATATAGCAGCTGTACCTCCAATAATATAAAGTTTAGAAGGATTAATATCTATTAATTCTCTCTTGGCATTTTCCGTCAATGAATCTTTAGATGTTAAAAGCAATGGATATCCTTTAGATGCTGCCACGCTGCTTATTGATAGAGCGTCTGGGAAATTATCACCACTTGCTATAACGACAGGTGTACCTTTAGATGGATCAAGTTCATCAATTGCTTTTATATTTGTATCAAATCTATCTTCACCATTTATTCTTTTTACAGTATATCCATAAGATTTTAAAGAGTTTTCAACATCTAATTTTATTCCACCTATACCTCCTAGGATGTATACAGTTTTTGAATTTGAAAGATTGGATCTGATAAAATTTAATGCAGCACTAGTCTCACTTTCTGTTTTTCCGCATAAAAGAATAGGTGCTTTGTATTTATTAGAAATCATACTTCCTGATAAAGCATCTGGAAAGTTATTACCAAAAGCTAGAATTACAGCATCTATACTTTTAGTGTAATTATATTCCTGAGCTATTGAAATTGAAGTATAAAATCTATTTTGTCCATTTAAAGTTTTAACTGAAACGGACTTAGCCTGGACATTTACTGTACTGATGGTTAATAATATGCTAATACATGTTACTGCTGGCAATAATTTTTCTTTAATCATTTTGACACCTCCTAACTCTAATTTTACTATATTTATGAGGATTATAAAAGATATTGAACAAATTACCGTATAAGGATAAAATTTGTAATCATCACACATTTCACGAATTTCTCATATTATAACAATGTACTAACTTATAGGAGGGTGCATTGCTATGCATTTAATATATACGATTTTTATTGCACTAGTAAACAACCTAGACAATATAAGTGTTAGAATTGCTTACAGTATTCGTGGAATAAAAATAACAACTTCAAAAAATTTATGGATTTCTGTGATTACCTTTTTAATATCTTCTATTGCTGCTTTTTCAGGAAATGCTGTGTCGCAAGCATTCAGTAATAAAATATCTTCTGTATTAAGTATGGTGATGCTTGTAATCATCGGTCTATGGATTATATTAGAGCCTTACTTTAAGAAAGAAAATAAAGTTAAAGACAAAGAGAGTTCCATTCAAAATAGCAATATATATAATATTTTAAAAGAACCAGAAACTGCAGATGCAGATAACTCTAAAGATATTGATTTTAAAGAAGCTACATTCCTTGGTATTGCACTATCAATTAATAATGTAGGTGGAAGCCTAAGTGCAGGTATGATTGGGCTAAATTCATTTTTTATAGGCTTCTTTTCTGCTATAATAAGTTTTTTAGCATTATGGGCTGGAAATTATATTACAGAGTTTTTTAATAAATGGAATTTAACTAAAAAGGCTAACATAATAGCAGGAATTATGTTGATTTTGATAGGGATAAAACAGATATTGTAATTAGAATTGATAGAATAGAGAGGAAAATTATCCTCTCTGTTTTTACTATTCTTCCTCGATTATATATGGTACAGTAACTATAGCTATATTCCTTTCCTTTAAAAGCATTCCTTTTATAAAAAGTGAAGTTTGATTATGAAGTATATTACCCCACCATTTTGAAACTACAAATTGAGGTATAACTACAGTAACTGTATCATTAGGACCAGCTACATACTCTTCAGATTTAATAAATTTAACAAGTGGATGTATAACACTTCTATAAGGAGATTCCTTAATAACAAGAGGTATACCTATATTGTATTCTTCCCATTTCTTCATAAGTTTTTTTGTCGCTTCTTTATCCACAGATATATGAAAAACTATAATATTGTTAGAAATAGTTCTTGCATAGTTTAGTGCTTTGAGAAAAGATTTATTTAAAGTATCAATAGGTACTATAGCATACCTTTTCTGTTCTTCAAAATTAATTACCTTTGGTCTTTGATTAATATCCAATTTAAGTTGAGTTGCCACAGCAGTATAATGTTTTTTTATTGTTATCATAATAAAAACGAGAAAAGGAATTAAAATAAATATAATCCAGGCTCCAAGATGAAATTTGGTTATGCCTATTATTAGAACAGTTGCAAAGGTTACAAGAGCACCTAACCCATTAACAAAAGCCTTATGTCTCCAATAAGGGGATTTTTGCTTTACCCACCTACAAAACATTCCTGTTTGAGAAAGTGTAAAGGAAATAAAAACTCCCACAGCATATAGAGGAATTAATAAGTGAGTTTCTGCGTGAAAAATTATGACAAGAATGCATGCCATTGAGCATAAAAATATTATTCCATTAGAAAAACTTAATCTATGTCCTCTTTTTGAAAATTGTCTTGGAGCAAAACCATCCTTTGATATTAAGGCTAATAAAAGTGGGAAACCTGCAAAAGCGGTATTTGCAGCCATGATTAATATTATTGCTGTTGTGCATTGAATAATGTAATACATAAAGCTGTGACCAAAAATTTGAGTGGCAATTTGAGATATAAGTGTATTTGATGAATTAGGTACAGCATGATAAAGTGTGGTCAAATAAGAAAGTCCTCCAAATATAAACAATACAACAATACCTAAAAGCATCAAAACTATTTTTGCGTTTTTTTGAGAAGGTTCCTTAAAGCTAGGTATTCCGTTACTAACAGCTTCTATACCCGTTAATGCAGTACATCCAGATGCAAAAGCTCTTAAAAATAGAATAATAGATATATCGCCAGTGGCCTGTGGTATTGGATATAGGGCTTGAGAAGAAGCACCAAAAAAGTGAACCTTGACTATTCCTGTAACTATCATAAATGCTACAGAGAGAATAAATAAATAAGTAGGAATTCCAAATAGTCTTGAAGATTCCTTTACACCTCTTAAATTGCCTAAGGTCATGAAAATGATCAGAATTACTGTTATAGGAACCTTGTATTTTAAAAGAGAAGGTATAGCGGATGTTATTGCAGCAGTTCCAGCACAGGTGCTTACTGCGACAGTTAAAGTATAATCTATTGAAAGTGCTGAACCAGCAATGAGTCCAGGGATAGTTCCCAAGTTGTCCTTTGCCACAATATATGAGCCGCCGCCATTAGGATAAGTGTCTATGGTTTGTCTATAAGAAAAAACCAGTAAAAACATTAAAAAGACAATACATAAAGCAGCATAAAACATATATTTGTAAGAAGCTAGTCCTACAACACCTATTAAAATCCACAGAATTTCTTCCCCTGCATAAGCCACAGAAGATATTGCATCACTAGAAAGTATGGGAAGTCCCCAAAAGACGTTATATTTTTCATTCTTTAAATCATCACTTTTTAAATTACGACCAAGTATGAAGTTTACTAATTTAGATTTCATATCTTTTCCCTCCCCAATATTTCATATGCCAATGATGAAATGATTATACATCAACTAAAAATTTATGTATAACCCTAATTATGTTGTTATAGCACTGAATTTAACTCAATTTTCAAAATTTTTGAGGATAAATCTGGATTTTTACACATTTAATTGTGGTAGGTCACGCATAATTTCATGCTCAAAATTTAGATTAGTAATATAAGCAAAATGCGACACAACTTTTTTAGAGGACAGAGGACAGTGAAGGATGATTTTTCTCCGCTTTGTTGCGAAATATTTTTTGCGGTTTACAATTCTCATTAAATGTGTAAAATTAAATGTAATAGTTCAAAACGGAGGAATTAAGATGCTAAAAATATGGGGTAAGATTATAAAAAATAATAAAATTGTAATAGATGATGTAGTGATATCAGATATTGAGGGAAGTTATCAAGAAAATCTTAAGGTATGTATTACAGAATTATGTAATAAATTTGATATTTCCAAGCCTTACTGGCTGCCTGTAAATTTGGATCAGTATAATAAAATGAGCAAAACAAGCTTTAATCAAGATAATTTTATAGAAGAAATAGATTTTGATAAATTTATGATAGTTGAAATAGAAGATGAGGATAAATAAACATAGTCATTTAGATGTTAAATGACTATGTTTATTGTAATTTAATATAGTCATAATGTAATAAACATATTCATTTGGTATCTAAATGAATATGTTTATTTGGTTTTGGGTATGTTTATGATAGTATTAATTATAGGCAATATAGATTAAAAAAGACAAATTATATAAAAAAGTGCTATAATGTTTTTTAGTAAAAAAGTGAGGTGCATATGATGAGTGATATAGCAGGAAGCGGTTGTGATATATTGGTTCCTTTTAATGAAAGGAAACCTTTAGAAGAAATAGAACGTAGTATTACTAAAACTTATAAAAAGAAGATATGGTCAAAGTTTGTGAAGGCAATAAAGGATTATAAATTGGTAGAAGAAGGAGATAAGATTGCAATAGCTATCTCTGGAGGCAAGGATAGTCTATTAATGGCAAAGTTGTTTCAAGAGTTACACAGGCATAGACAGATGAATTTTGGTCTAGAATTTATTGCTATGGACCCAGGGTATCATAAGGATATCAAAAAACTTCTAATTGATAACTGTGAGTATTTAAATATACCAATTCAAATTTTTGAATCAGGGATTTTTGAAGTTGCAGATAGAATAGCTCAAAAATATCCTTGTTACATGTGTGCAAGAATGCGTAGGGGCGCACTATACACAAAAGCAAAGGAGTTAGGCTGTAATAAACTTGCACTTGGTCATCATTTTAATGATGTTATAGAGACAATACTTCTTAATGTGTTGTATTCAGGAAACTATAAGACCATGCTTCCAAAACTTAAATCAACTAATTTTGAAGGAATAGAATTAATAAGACCTCTTTATTATATAGAAGAAGAAAATATTCAACGTTTTATTCAAAAAAGTGGAATTTGGCCTTTAAATTGTGCTTGTATGGTTTCAGCAGGAAAAATAGGCAATAAGCGATATGAAATTAAGGATTTGATTAAAGAATTAAAGAAAAACTTTCCACAAGTTGATAAATCCATTTTTAAGTCAGCACAAAATGTAAATATGGATTCTATTTTAGGATGGCAAAAAAATGGAGAAGATCATTCCTATTTGGAATTTTATAATGATGAAGAATAAATAATTAATGACTTATAGTAAGCTTTTTGTTGATTGAAAATGAGCATAAATATGTAAAACATCAATTTTATGAGTATTTATAATCTAGTATTTATAGTATAATATTCTTATGATAGATTATTAAGGAATATCAGGAGGGATAACAAAATGAAGGTAAATTGTACAAAAGCCTTGAGTAGAGCAACGATTATGTCCTTGATTTTAGCGGCAGCTTTGTCAACATCATCAGTTAAGGCTGCAGAGGGACAAGTTACAACTGTTGGGGGAACAAGCATATATGAAACTGCAGCTAAGGTAGCTACTACAAATTGGACTAGCTCTAAAAATGTAGTACTAGTATGTGGTGAAGGATATGCAGATGCAGTAAGTGGATCAGTTTTGGCAAAGCAATTGGATGCACCAATACTTTTAACTACAACTGGAACACTTAATTCTTATGCTAAAAGTGCACTGGATACATTAAAGCCACAGAATGTATATGTTATAGGTGGACCAGCTTCAGTTTCAGAAAGTGTAAGAAATGAGTTAAGAAATTCTAAATATAGTTTGGTAGAATTAGGTGGAAAAAATAGATACGAAACTAATGTTGCTGTAGCAAACCAATTAGTTAAACTAGGAGTATCTCCTAGTAATGTTATGGTAGTTGGTGGAGAAGGATTTTCTGATGTACTATCAGTTACTCCTATAGCAGCAGCTAAAGGACAGATACTTCTATTAGGAATCAATGACAACAATGCTCTTAAACCAGCACTTGATTTTGTAAAAACAAATAATTCAAATGTTACTGTTGTTGGAACTCAAAATACTATAACAGATAGTACTTATAAAACTTTAGGTGCTACTAAAAGAATAAATGGTGGTGCTGACAGATTTGAAACTAACTTAAATGTACTAAATGAATATAAAGATGATTTGAAAAATAGTAAATTGTATATTGCTAATGCAAGTGGAGATAGATATGCAGATGCTTTAATAGCTTCATCTTTAGCAGGAAAATGGTCATCACCATTAGTGTTAGTGGACACAGATAATTCCACAGCTACAAGCAATGCAATTAGCTATATTAGGAATAAGGCAGTTGATACAACGGATGTAAATGCTATAGCTGAATCAGGAGTTATTTCTGATAATGTTATTTCAAAAATAAATTCAGCAATTCCTCTAAGTAATACTCCTACTGTAAAAACAGTTACTACAAATGGATTAAATCAAGTAAAAGTAGTATTTAATACAGAAGTTGATGAGGATACAGCAGAAAATGTAAGAAATTATCAGATTGATGGTGAAGATTTAGGATCAATTTCAGATAATAATTGTAAAGCATATCTGCAAGATGATAAAAGGACAGTAACAATCACATTTTCAAATCCATTTAAATCTTCAAAATCTGTAAATTTTACAGTGAAAAATTCTGTATTAGACAGAAAGACATATAAAAATATAGAGAAATGTGAAAAATATATTACTTTTTCTATTGCTGATTTACCTACACTAGAATCAGTAAAAGCACGAGGAGGTAATAAGTTAATAGTCAAATTTTCACAACCAATAAAAATGGTTTCAGGTGATTTGGGTTCTATAAAAATTAATAGACAAAGTTTATTGAATTTTTCATTAAATACATCTATAACCAAATTTCAAGGAGAGTCAAATGATTGGTCAGATACTGTAGAATTGTATTTTGATTCACCACTACCAATAGGAGAAAATACATTGACAGTTCCAAGTGGTAATGATGATAAAGCGTTTTATGCTGCAGGTGGGTTTCCTTTAAAAGGGTCAAGCTTAACTTTTAATGTGGATGTAGAAACTGGGACTCCTAAAGTTACAAATGTATCTGCAGATAATTCAGGGGTTATTTATATAACATTTGACAGAACTATGGATGAACGAACAGCCCTTAAATATAGTAACTATAGAATAAATGGAAGTACTGTTGGAGTTAATTCATCAGATATATGTTTTGATACAAATTCAGATGATAAAGTTGTTAAAATAAAGAGAATAGGTTATATGTTTAAAGATGGAGAAAATCGCCTTATTGTAACTGATGATGTGGAAGATACTTATGGAAACTCCATTAATGAAAAAGAAACAACTTTTAATGTTGGAAATGATAACTTAAAACCACAAGTTTCAAATGCTACTTTGATAGATAGTAAAACTCTTCGAATTAAATTTAATAAAGATGTTAGTTATAGTAGTGCAACAAATAAATCAAACTACAAAATAGTTGATTCAGATGGTGGGGATGTAAGTTATAAGATTGATTATATATCATCAGTAAGGGATAATGATGGAAACACTAGTAAAATTTTTGATATTAAATTTGGTAGTGACAATTCTTTAAAGGATTACGAATATAAATTAACAGTGAAAAATGTCAGAGATACTAATTCAGTACCAAATGTAATGGACACATATGAACAAAAGATTGATGGGGTAGATACTGAAGGAGTAACTGTAAAGTCAATAACGAAATATGTAAATAGTGATAATCAAGTAGTTGTATTTTTCAATAAAGTTATGGATGAAAGATCAATCACTAATCCTTCAAATTACCGTTTTATGGATGGTACAGGAGAAGGAAGAGAGTTGCCAGCAAGTACTGTCCTTACTGCAAGTTCAGATGACAAGAGTGTAATTATTGAATTTCCTTCAAGCTATGTGATAGGTGATTCAGAGAGGTCAAACTATATAAAGCAAATGTCAGTTGCTAATGTTAAAGACCAAAATGGTAATTTGTTAGAAACCTCCTATAATAGTGCAATAGGTACAAACTATGGTGATGGTCCAAAACTTATAGATAATACTGCAAAAATGACTTTTGAAGATGATAATATAGTAGTTAGATTTTCACTAACAGATACTTTAGATGTAATTAATGGAAATGACTTTAGAGTAGATGGTCAAACTCCAGATAGATGCACAATGTCAGGTAAAAGCATAATTCTTACATTTAGACCTGGAATTAAAAATAATGAGAAAATTGATGCTATAAGAAATTCAGGAAGTAGTACTACACTTAGTATTTATAGCAATAATTCTTATGATTCAGCTGGACGTAGAATACAGTCTGGTTCAGATAAAGTGTTGATTCCACCAATAACTCGTCCAGATTCATGGGTTGCAGAAACTAATAAAAATAGAGGTATGAATCCTTCTATAACTATAGCCTTTAACCAAGATATTGATAGTGATGCTAGAAGTTCCTACTATGATGATTTCATATTTATAAATGAGACAACAGGGCAAACAATTAAACCTCTTTCACTATCAGTTGATGGAAGAAAAGTTATTTATAATTTTAATACTGGAACAATGAGCTCTGGAGACAAAATTCGTGTTAAAGCAAATTCTTCAAGTATCAATATAAGAGGCAAGGAAGATGATGATGGAAAATATTCAGTATTTAGTCCATTTACTGATGATTTAAATGGAAGAATATTAATTGCACAATAGAATGGTGATTTTTGTTTAAAATTCCATTTTAACAAGTTAATTATTTTAGAATGGAAGGTCTATAATAAAATAACATATTTATTTTACTATAGACCTTTCTTCATACTATTTTTGCAGTTATAAATTTTAAATAAAACTATTTTTCTAAATGTGAAGTAATTTATATAAAGATTCATGGCAAATGTTATTGTGTAAGTAAGGTATTATAGTCCTAATTTAAACTTTATTTATAAAAATTAACAAAATATCTGTAAAATTTATGTATGTTATTATATAATTGAAATTAAGTATAAATTTTATGAAGCAATGTACGATTATCATTAACAGTAGGAGGAATGATTTAATGATTAGAGGAAGAAAATTTTTAAGTTCTATGCTTACAGCATTAGTTATAACAGTAACTTTAAGTGCAGGAAGTGTACAAGCTGCAACAGTAAGTAGAACTGATGGTGGTTCAGGTGGAAGAATAGGAACAGCTAATAAAGTTGCTGTAGACCTATTTGGTAAAGCAAAAAGTGTAATATTAGTAAATGGATACGGCTATGCAGATGCAGTAAGTGCTACACCACTTGCAAAGCTTTTAGGGGCTCCTATACTTTTAACAGCAGGAGGAGATGCCTTAGAATCAGATGTATACTCAACTATACAGAATCTTGGAGCTTCCAATATATATATAGTAGGTGGAAAAGGTGTAGTGTCAACCTCTATAGAAAATACATTGAAAAATAAGTACACAGTAGAGCGTGTAGCTGGAGTTAAAGATACAACAAGAATGGGAACTAATGCAGAAGTTGCAAAAAAAGTTTTAAGCTTAAGTGGACAAAAATCAGCAGTTCTTGTTAATGGACAAGATGGTTATGCAGATGCATTATCTGTAGCGTCTATTGCAGCACAAAAAGGATATCCAGTATTATTTGGAACTTCTCAAATGATATATTCTACAGTTAAAGATGTAATAACTTCCAATAATTTAAGTATTCTTGCTGTAGGTGGAGAAGGAGTATTACCTCAATCAGTAGTAGATACAGTATCAGGCAAAAAAATAACTAATAATGCAGCAGATAGATTTGCTACAAATTTAGCTGTTTTAGATTACTTCAAAAATAATGGAGGATTGGACTTTGGTACAGTTTATATAGCAGCAGGTGGTGCAAGTGATGATCAATTTGCAGATGCTTTAGTTGCTTCAGCAGCAGCAGCAAAAACTGGATCTCCATTAGTACTTACTGGCGCTGGTGCAGGTGAAAGCCAGATACAAGCAGCTCAAAATTATATAAACTTAAATGCAACTGACAGCTCAAAACTTATAATAATAGGAGGAACAGCTTCAGTTTCACAAGAAATTCAATCAAGCTTATCTACAGGAGATGATCTTAAAGTAATAGAAATTAGTTAAATAGCTTTTTTTAACTCAACATGTGTAAAAAAGCTGCTTTGCAGTTTTTTTACACATTTTTTGCACATTAAAGGAGGAAAATAAAATTTTATGTAGAATATTTACTAAGGCATTCTTATAGTTCAATACATTACCAGAAGATGTATTACTAAACATAGTTAAAGCTATTAATTAAAAAAAATAGAAAAATTTGAAACACTTTTTATTGTGGTTGCGTCTAATATTGTGTTCTATAAATATATCATTATTAGAATCTCAAGGCAAAAAAACTAAATAATTACATTTAAAATACATTTATTTGCCAACATTAAAACTGTAGAAAAATTAAAAAAATTATTGTATAATTAAACCATAGTTAATTTTCCTATAAAATAAAGTATTTACTCGTTGATCATAAAAATTAAAGAATATGCATTATGTAGAAATGTAAGAAGATATATGCTATAATGAAGAGTGAATTTTGGAACATATAACTAATACATAATACAAAATGAATAAATGATTAAATTAATCAAAAATACTGGAATATACAGGATTAATATGGTATAATAGTTTCTGTTTTAAAATGCTATCAAATTTTCCAATATAAAAATAAGAAAGTTTGAAGCTTTAAAAAAGTATATATTTAAAAATATATATATATATTAAGAATTTTAATTAAAATTCACTTAAATCGAGGAGGGTATTACAATATGAGTAAAAAAAGTACAAAAGCACTTGCAAGTGCTACGCTTATGTCTTTAGTCTTGACTACAGCTTTATCAGCTGGCCCAGTTCAAGCAGCACAAGGAAAGGTAACAAGAACAAGTGGTGTTGACAGATATGCAACAGCAGCTTCAGTTGCTACAACAAACTGGACAACTAGTGATGATGTTGTATTAGTATCAGGAGAAGGATATGCAGATGCAGTAAGTGCTTCAGCATTAGCTAAAAAATTAAATGCACCAATACTTTTAACAACAGCAAAAGCATTAAGTACAGATACTAAAAATGCATTAACTACTTTAAAAGCTAAAAATGTATACGTAGTAGGCGGAACTGCATCAGTTTCTGATGACGTAAGAACTGAATTAAAGAAAAGCTACACTGTTACAGAATTAGGTGGAGCAAATAGATATGAAACTAACGCAAAAGTTGCTCAAAAATTAGTTGACTTAGGCGTTAAAGCTGACGAAGTTATGATGGTTGCTGGAGAAGGATTCTCAGATGCATTATCAGTAGCTCCAATAGCAGCAGCTAAAGGACAAATCTTATTATTAGGAGTAAATAATGCTGATTCTATGAAATCAGTTATAGATTTTGTTAGCAATAACAAATCAAAAGTTACAGTAGTTGGAACTGAAAATGTTATAAATAGCAGCATTTACAATAAAGTTAATGCTACTAATAGAGTAAGTGGTGGATCAGATAGATTTGATACTAACTTAAAAGTTTTAGCAGCATTCAAAGATACAATTAAAGCAGACAAGATGTATGTTGCTAATGCAACAGGTGATGGATATGCAGATGCTTTAGTTGCTTCAGCAGTAGCTGGAAAAACAGGCGCACCATTAATATTAGTTGATACTGAGGATTCAAGTGCAACAACTGCTGCAATTCAGTACATTGCTAAGAATGGTAACAAGCAAACTGATTTAAATGTAGTAGGAGGAACAGGCGTTGTTTCATCTAATGTTGAAGATAAAATAAATAAAGCTATTAATGGTGATAGCCCAATTGTAACTCCTGGTGTTTCTTCAATGGAATCAACAGGATTGAACGCAATCAAGATTGTATTTGACAGTGATGTTGATGAAGATTCAGCAGAAGATGTTTCAAACTACAAAATTGATGGAGAAAAATTAACTAAGACAACAGCAGTAGCTACTCTTGAAGATGATAATAGAACTGTTTTCATAACATTAGCTGACAAAAAGAGTCAAAACAAAAACTATCAAGTTTCAGTTAAAGATGTATTATCAGCTGATATGACAAATACTGTACCAAAGGTTGAAAAGACAGTAAACTTCATAGATACTAAAGCACCTACATTAAAATCTGTAAAAGCTACAGGACAAAATAAATTAACTGTTGAATTTACAGGACCAGTTGATATGAAAAATATCAATACTGTAGCAAGCAAATTTAGAATAAAAGATCAAAATATATCAGGCTTTGGTCTAGATTCATCAAATGTACCAGGTACAACTACACCATTAAGTGAAATCAAAGATTCAATACAAAGTACAGAAGGAAATCATGTTTGGGCACGTAAAGTAGAATTCTATTTTAATACTAAGCTTTCAACAGGAAGCAATACATTTAAAGTTCTAGAAGGAGATGACAATGTTCTTGTTGATGCAGGTGGATTTACAGTTCAAGAAGAAACAATGGATTTCAATGTAGATTCAAAAACTGGAGATTTAACAGATAAGGACATCACTGCAAAATCTGATCCAGATGGAACACTTTGGGTTAAATTTGGAAGAGAAATGGACAAGAGAACAGCTTTAGATGCATCAAACTATGTATTAAATAATTCTTCACAAACTTTAAGAGATTTAGGAGCTACATTAAAGCTTAAGGAAAGTGACTGCACTATAAAAATTACTGGAATAAGCAGCAAAATTAATACAGGTGCAAATAACATATTAATAAATGAAAATGTAAGAGATGCTTATGGCAATGAAGTAGATAATGATACAAGAGTTAACTTCACAAAAGAAAAAGATGAAACTAAACCTGTAGTTGTAAATGCTAAGATTCAAGATGAGGAAACTATACGTTTGACATTCAGTAAAGATATAGATGCTACTTATGCAGTACATCCTGAGAACTATGTTTTAGAAGATTCAACAGGATTAGATATCAGCTCACATATTAAAGAGGTTAAACCTGCAAATGGTGCTACAAAGGCTGATGGAAGTGCTGATGATAGCAAAGTATGGGATATCAAAATGTATAAGAACCCACATGATAAAGATGCTACCAACAGTGATACAACAACTGAATGGAGATTAACTGGTTCTAACTATAACCTAACAGTTAAGCAGTTGGCTGATACTACAAGTAATAAAAACATCATGGATTCATGGAGTACTACATTAAAAGGTAGTGATGAGTTAAAACCTAAGGTAACAGCAGTATATGCTAAAGCAGATAATGGATCAGATTCAGAGTACAAACGAAAAGCAATTGTATGCTTTAGTGAGGAAATGGATAGTTCTTCCCTTACTACAGCAAGCAACTATAAATTTAGTAATAAAAATGACGAAGCAAAAGATTTACCATCAGGTGTAGTTATAACACCTAGTAATGATCGTAAATCTGTAACAATCAAATTCCCATCAAATTATGGAATGAATGATTCGTCTAAAGATGATGATAATGATGTAACAGGAATAAAAGCACAAGGTGTTAAAGATGTAGCAGGTAATGAAGTAGATACATTTAATAATAGTGGTAAAATTATAGCAGCAACAGGAACTGTAAAAATAAAAGAAAATTCATATAGAATGATGTATGATGGTACTGGAGATAACAGAGATATATTAGTTAAAATTCAGTATCAAGGAAGTATAGACCCAGATACTACAAGAGCACAAGACTTCAAGATTGCTGGTGAAACTCCAACTAGTATATCATTAGATGGTTCAGACATAGTATTAAGATTTTCTAAAGATGACGTTTCACAAAGCGTAGCATCATATAAGAATTTACCAGGATATGCACTTAATCCAACTTCAAAGGCTAATGACAAACCTAAGAAAGTTGATGTTTTAAAATACTATGCTCCAGGTGAAGCAAAACTTGCAGCTGCAACTGATGGTAATCCATCTACAAAGGATATTGCAGGTAATAAGATAGCTACAGAAACTATTAATGATGGTGTATATGCTAGTTCAGTAGGTCCAAAGACTACATCAGATTATTGGTATGCTACTACAACTCAGAAAGTAAATGGTGTTGACCAAGCAGCAGTAGTTCTTTCTTTCGATACAAAATTGCTTCAAACTAGTGGCCTTGAAACTAATGACTATGCATTTACTCTTGGTGGAAAAACACTTAAACCAGATACTATAAACATTAAAGATAACAATATAATATTCCTATTCAAAGTTAATAAAGATGTTACACAAGCTGACTTAGATTCATTTAAAGATGGAGCATCAATTAAGCCAAGATTATTGAATAAGAGTGTTAAGATAAAATCATTAAAAGATTCAAACGGAGGAAATAGTGCTGAGTACACTCCAACAAATAAGGATATTACTGATGATAGAACTGTTAGTGTAAGTTCTACTGTAGATCTTAACAAACTTCTTGGAACAACAGTTGTAAATCCAGGAGAGGCAGCTTTAGCAACAGCATTATCTGATGCAGCAGCATTAAAAGCAGCAGATTATACAGCAGATAGCTATAAAGTAGTAACAGATGCAGTAACTGCAGCAAAAGCTTTACCAGCAACTGCAACTGATGCAGATAAAGCAGCAGCAGCAAAGACTATAACTGATGCAATTGGTAAATTAGCAAAAGTAGGAACACCAACAACAGTTACTGGATTAAAGTTAGATGTAGATAGTACTACAATGCTAGGATTTTCTTTCTTAAAAATATCATTTGATAATATGAGTCAAAATGGATATACAGTTTCTTATGATGGAACAACTGCAACTTGGAGTTCAAAATTCAATTGTTTCACAGTTAAATACGATGGAACAAAAACAGCAGCTGATTTTGATCAAAACAAAGTTTCAGTAAATAAAGTTAACTAATTGATTAATATTCTGAGGGACTTTTTCCCTCAGAATATTTAAAAAAGGATGTGGCTATTTTGAATAAGAGAAACTTTTTGCTAATAAGCTTTATTTCATTGCTTATTTCAATATCGATAAGTAGCCAAGCTTATGCCAAAGTAACTCATGCCATAGTAAAAGACAAAAGTGGATTATACTATAAATATAATTATCCAGCTTTAGCAGATTCATTAGTTAGTGATGGAATACTGTATGATAGTTTTATTTCTAAGATTAATGATAATGGTAAGCTTTTTGCTTATTTAGATGATAAAGTTGGCTTTGTAAATTCTGATGATGTATGTGATGCAGTCATAATTCAAGGAAAGGATTTTCAACAATTTATAGATAAATCCCAAAACACTAGTAGTGTTATTAATATTAATGGAGACTTTAAAGCTGTTTCAATGAAAGATGGGAAATTAGTTGAGGAAGATGAATCTACTTCAATTAAAGATTTCACATTAGAAGCAGATAGTTCTACTATGTTAGGATTTACGTATTTAAAGATAAAATTTGTAGGTGCAAATTCCACAGATTATGTAGTTAAATATGATTCTCAACAGGCTATGTGGAGTGAACAATTTAATTGTTTTATAATTCAATTTAATGGAACGCATAGTGCTACTGAATATTCAAAAGAAAAAGTTGAAATTACTAATAATAACCAAGCGGAAACGGAATTTGATCTCGAAAATGTACAATAGTACACAATTTGAAGGAGGAACAATAGTATGTCTAAAAAAACCACTTTGAATGTTTTATCTTCAACTGCAATAGCTGGTTTAATTGTAGCTGCAGTTTCATCTACAGCTTATGCAAAAGTAACTAATGTTGTAGTTCAAGATAAAGATGGAAAACAATACGAATATGATTACAATAAGTTAGCAGATTCATTAGCTGGGATTCAGGCTGCTGACTATTTTAACAATTTTTCAGCAAAATTAGTTGGTGGAAAAACTGTATCATATGTTGATGATAAAACTGGATTTGTTGATGCAAGTAAAGCAGCGAATGCAGTTATAATAGACGGAAAAGATTTCAAAACATTTACAGAAAGTGCTACAACAGCTGATCTTGTAAACATAAATGCAAGCTTACTTACTGATGTTGTTTTAAATAATGATGGAACAATAAAAGAACAACCACATCAGGCACAAACAGGAGTAACTGTTAGTTCTGTAAGTGCTATTACTACTACTACTGCAAAAGTAACATTTGCAGCAGATACAGATTTAGCAGATACAGCTGAAAATTATGCTAAATTTAACTTAACAGTAAACGATGGAACAGCATTCCATCCAACAAAGATAACAAAAGTTGATAGCAAAAATTACACATTAACATTTGCTACACTTGATAATACTCAAGGAGTATTAAAAGTTAATGGAACAGCAGCTGATTTAATCAATAAAGGAAAGACAACAGAAGCTGAATATAACTTTGACTTTAAAGCACCAGAAGTAACAGCAGTACAAGCAGTTGACAGCAGACATTTAAAAGTTACATTCTCAGAAAAAATGGATGCTTCTGCAGCAGATGCTGTGAATTTCGCATTATATAAATTAGGAGATGCTCAAGCAGCAGGAACTAACTTACTTGACACTACAGCAGCAACTACAGATGCATTTGGTGTGTTAAGTGCTGATAGCAAATCAGTTGTATTTACATTAAAAGATACAACAACTTTAGCACCAGCAACATATTACTTCAACGTTGCAACAGCTGGCGTAAAGGATATTCAAAATAGTGCTACTTACGTTGTTGCTAACGGAACACAGTTAACATTTGCTCCAAAGGCAAGTGAGTTAACTGATGTAACAGCACCAAAAGTAGTTTCAGCAGCATATAACTCAGAAACTAAGAAATTAGCAGTTCAGTTTGATGAAACTGTAAAAGTTAGTTCATTAGATTATACAAAAGTTAAACTTGGTGGAGTAGCATTAACAAGTTCAGATGCTATTGAAGAATCAAGTGATAGTTCTAAATTAACATTTAGAATATCAGATGCTACAAAAGCTAAATTACCAGCTGGAGCAGTATCACTTGAAATAGCTGCAGGAGCAGTAACTGACATCGCAACAACAGCAAATGCTATAGAAGCAACAACAGTTGCAGCAGTTCAATTACAAACACCACCATCATTAGTAGCTGCAAACTCAAGCTATGATGAAAATACAAGAACATTAACATTGAAATTTGACCAAAAGGTAACTATAGGAGCTAAGGCTAATATCCAATTAGGTGGAGTAGCTTTAGATGATGCTAAGAATGTATGGACAAAAGATATAGATAAGACAGCTACAGATACTGTAACAGTTGTTCTTGCAGCAAGTGATGCTTCAGCAGCAGGAATTTCTGGAGTAACTGTAGATAAGATAAAAGCAACAATACCTGTAAGTGCAACAGTTAAGAATGAAGCTGGAACACCAACAACTCTTGCTATTGATTCAGATATAGCTATGACTCAAGATATTAAAGCACCATCACTTGTAAATGCAACATTCAAGAATCTTGATAAAAAATTGTATTTTGAATTAGATGAGGCAGCACAAGTTGCGGACATAGCTAATGGAACATTAAAAATTGGTTTTGGAACTGATGATCCAGTAGCAGTAAGTGCAGCAATAGTTAAAGGAAATATAAAAGCTGTAGATGCAAATGGAACTTTATTAGCAGATCAAACAGCATACAGTAAATACTTAGTAGTTGACTTACCAACAGATACTGCTACTATAACAGGAAAAGCTGATGGAGCTACATCTACAACTGGTCAAATTGAAGCACAATTACAAACTGCATATAGTAATGGTGTTCCAATGACAATACAGTTAGGAGCAAATGCATTCTATGACTTTGCTAATGACCAAACAACAGCTAAGTCAAATGGTAACCTTGCAATGGCTAAACCAATGACATTAAACTTTGCAAATAGTATGATACCAACAGTTTCAACAAAGAGTGCAACAGCTGATGACAATACAACAACAGATGCAGTTGTAAGTACAACTCAATTAAAGGTTACATTTGATGCAAGAATGAACAAAGATGAAGCTGAAAATGTAAATAATTATACAATAGTAGATAAGATGTATTCATCAAAAGCATACAAGGTTACAAAAGCAACATTAGGTGCAGACCAAAAGACAGTTTACCTTGTAGTTGATAATGCTATGACTGATGTAGCAGCAGGAGCAACAGTAAATGCATACAAGCTTACAGTTGCTAATGTTCATAGTGTAGATGGAGTTGCTTTAAGTACTACAGCTAATAACTTCGAATTTGAAGGTATAGTAACTGCAGCTGATACAACAGCACCAGCAATTAAAACTGCAGCAAATGATGGTGTAGTTTTAACATCAACAGCAAATAAAGAAAATGATACAATAGCAATTACATTTGATGCTAATGATGTAAGTAAAGCAACAGCAGAAAATCTTGCTAATTACCAATTATTCGATTTAGGAACTGATGGTAATAGTAATACTGAAATAAAACTTGACTCAAATAGTGTATCATCAATTAGCTTTAATGGAACTAACAAAGCAACAATGACATTAAAGACAATCGATTTACAACAAGATCATCAATATAAAGTTGTAGTTAACAACATTGCTGATAACTATGGTAACGTAATTGTTACTACTGATAAAGCTAATGAAAGAGTAATTAAACCAGTAGCAGATAACGCTCAAGTAACAACAGATGTAAGTTTTGTAAGAGATATACAAGCTCCAACTACAACAGCATTAGGCTCAGTACAAACTGGAAAAACAACAGTTGTTGTAACATTTGGTGAAGATGTGGTAGCAACTACTGCTCAAAATCCAGCAAATTACAGAGTAACATTAAATGATGGAACAAATGTAACACCAACATCAGTAGCATATGATGCAACTACAAAGAAAGCTACATTTGATATTCCGAACACAATAACAGGAACAACATTTAAATATGCAGTTAAAGGTGTTAAAGATTTAGCAGGTAATGCAGCAACTACGTTCGTAGATCAAACTGGAGTACTTGCAGATCTAGTAGCTCCAGCATTTGATTCAACTACACCAATAACAGCAGAAGCAAAGGACGAAGCTACTCCTGCTGCTGATGTTATTACTTTGAAGTTTACAGAAGCTGTAAATGATACAAAGGCTTTAGATGAAACTAACTATGTAGTTAAAATAAATGATACTACATTAGCAGCTAAAGGAGCGATTGCTGATACTGATACTCCAGTTGCAGATACAAATGACTATGTAATAAAGAAAGTTGATTCTAAGACATTCCAAATCGTTCTTGGAAAAGCAGATGGAACAGCTCCAACTAAGAACTTCTTAAAAGGAGATACAGTTACTGTAACTGCTAAAAACATAGAGGATTTAATAGGAAACAAAATGGCAGATACAACAGTAAGTACAACTGCTATAAATAATGTTACAGCAGCTAATACTGCTATAGCAGCTGCAGATGTAGTTATAAAGACTGCTAATACAATAGAGTTAACATTTGCAGATGATTTAGCAGCATCAACTGTAAGTGCAAGTGACTTTGTAGTAGATAGTAACGTAGTAACAAAGGCAGAAGTAGCAGGCAAAAAAGTTACATTAACAGTTGCAGCTCCAGTACAAGATGGTGCTAAAGTAACTGTTAAGGCATCAAGTAATTATGATGTAAAAGATGCTGTAGGTAATGCACTTGATAAAGCATTAACAACTGATGGAGTAACTTCAGCTGCAGCATTTACAGCACCAGATACAATGGCACCAACAGCAAGCGTTGGAGCAGTAAGTGTTACAGCAGGAACTGATGTAACAACAGCTCAAAGTAATGAATTGGGAACAGTTTATTTAGTAAAATCAACAGATACAGTTACTGATAAAGCTTCACTAGATGCATTAGTAGCTGGTACAAAAGCTACTAAAGCAACTGTAGGAACTATAAATAATAATACTACAATTGCTACTACTAATTTAGCAGCAGGATCTTATCATGTTTATGCTGTAGATGCAGCAGGTAATGTATCAGCAGCTTCAACAGCTGTTGTTACAGTAACAGCACCAATAACAAATGTGACATCATCTCCATTCACACTAGTAGCAGCAAATAACACTGTTACAATAACATTAACTGGTGGAACATTTAAGGCAGGTACTATAACAGCAAGTGATTTCACTTTTTCAGGAACAGATAATGCTGCATTAGCAGGAGGAACATTCACAAGAACTAGTGATACAGTTGTAACTATAACAGGAGCGGGAATAACAGGATTAACAGGAACAGACAATACAGTACTTGTTAAAGCTGCAACACAAGCGACACAAGCAACATCAGTAGCAGCAGTAGCTTCAACAAACTAAGCAGTAAGCTCAACCTTTCAGGTCTCGCAAAGACCCCAGGGGTGTAAAATTTTCCAGTGACAAGCTGTGAAAAGAGAACGGATAAATAAAAGAGAGGAGGAAGGGAAGTACAACCTTCCTTCTCCCATTTAAATAAATGAACGGATAAAATTGTACTATCATATCTAAAAATACCTTTAAGTCATAAAAATAGTCAGGTCACACACTGATTGAAAAACTAAATAATCAAATCAAAATTGAGAGTATCTTTAGGGGTACTCTTCTATTCTTTTTTGAATTAATATAAAAATATGAGTTAAATAATTGAATGATATAGATAATAGTAATATAATCTAATTATGTGTAAAATACAGGAGGTGAGGCAGATGAAAAAACAAACAAAGGTAATAGCTGCAATAGTATTAGCAGTAGTAATAATTATTGGTGGATACTATGGTTATCAAAAATATAGTCTTAATAAAAGAGTACAAACATCAGATAAAATGATGAAAGACAAAGGTATAAAGCAAAATAATACAGATAAAGCTATAATAGATGAGATGTTAAATAATGATAATGATTTAGAGTATGCATACATAAGTCATAATGGTGAAACTATAATGTTAAACTTAAAGTTTAAAAAAGGAATACAAGATAAAGACAAGTATGCAAAAGTTAGTAAATACATGGAGAAAGTTAGAACTCAGTACAAAGGAAAGAATATAAATGCAACAATGATTCCTAATTAGTATATGTGATATTTAGAATAAAATTATATTTGAATCAGAAAATGGATAGCACAAGTTGTTATCCTTATTTTTATTTCACTGCAAAAGAATAAGAAAATACACTGCATAAAAACTTTGTAAGAACAGAAAAAGCGATAACACTAGGCATATCAATATTTTCTGCTAAATTACACACCTAAAACTTAACTGCATAATCTAAATAATGCAGTGAACCAGCCTGTAACGAATCAACCTTCAAACATATATTATTCCTTTGAATAAGAAAATAAAAATTCAAGGGAGGAAATAAGTATGAACACATCAAATAGTGCTTCAATCCTTAGCAAATTCATAGCTAATGAGATAGAAATGATCTACAGAAGGTACAACGGAATTCCACAGGAAGAAATAGACATGGTATCAGAATTCATAGAAAAATTAGAAAGAAATAAGGTAGAGCTTGAACCATATCTATCTTATAACACTACAAAGGTATTAGCTGAAGCGTGTAAAGATATAAAAGATGGAGATTTGATTAATTTCTATGTTTTTGTAAGATGTGGTGTAGGTTTAGACTTAGATATTGAAAAGGTAAAAGATGCTTATGGAAGATTAAAAGACTATGGATATGTAGAACTAAACTGCTATTATATCTACTATAAGCATAGAGAAGATGTAATGAAGAAAATAGCTGAGGATGAATTAAATGATAAGCTATATGATGCTGATTATATAACAGCTATGTATAATGAAGAAGAACTTGCTGACATGTGGATCTTTGGTACAACAAAGGAAGAAGCAGCAAAACAATATCTAATAGACAATGACTGGTGGAATGTATTAGAATCCAACGAACCAATAGAAGGCTACATTGATTCTAACGGCAATGAAATCTACTACTGCTACGCTGGAAGAGAGGTGTAGGAAATGATTAAGATAGCATATAGAAGCGAAATAGTAACTATAAAACACTTACCAGTAGAAGTTGTAAATGTAGTATCAGAGATAGCAACCATACTTGATGATAACTATGGAGAAGAAAGAAATGCAGATGATGATGGTGGTTATATTCTAGTAGTGGAAAATGAAGAGGATATTAAGAAGCTCAATGATGAAATAGGAATAGATATAAGTACTGCTATACCAGAATATGTTGATTTAATTAAATGTAGCAATGGAGAAGAATACACTAATTCACTAATACTATGCAATAACGACTTTGGGATAAGTTTAATAATCTCTCTAAATCTAACATCTGAAAATCTACTTGATTATAGGCAGGAATAGCTATGGATGCTAATACTATTGCTGAAAAGATAGCTATTGAATTTGAAGAAGCACTAATTGCAGATGGTAAAGCAGAGAAAACAATAGAAAGCTATGTAGGTGATGTTGGAGCCTTTTTTCAATGGTTAGAATCTAAGGATAATACCTTCACAGGAACACTAAAAAGATTCCATATCACAGCCTATAGAAATTATCTAGTGCAAAATAATTATGAGGTAAATACAATCAATAAGAAAATCAATAGCCTTCAATCCTTAAATCAATTCCTCATAGACAGTAGCTACCTAAAGGAGCAGGTAGTAGATTTAAGAAAAGATAAAGTAAAGGTAGCTGCAGGTAGTGAAGGAGAAGTTGAAGTATTTATTGATGCAGAAATAGAGAAGATCCTATTCTACATTCAATCAGAAGAAGTAACTTCAAGGGACAGACTAATACTACTACTGCTTCTATATACAGGCGTAAGAGTTAGCGAATTAGTAAATGTAAAGCTAAAAGATGTAGATGTATTAGCAATGAATCTAACTGTAGCTTGGGGAAAAGGTGGCAAAAGAAGAGAAGTCCCTCTAAAGGGAGAAGTCATAGATGCACTGAGGGAATACCTAGAGGGAGAACGGAAGGACAGTAAATTTGCAGACAGTGAATACCTAATACTGACCAACCGTTCCCCAAAGATGGACAGGGATGCAGTTAATAAACTCCTAAGCAAACTGGAAAAGAAGCTAAGCATAAGGATGCACCCACACAAATTCCGCCATACATTCTGTACAAGGCTTCTGAGAAAAGGCGTAGAACTCACCACAGTGGCAAAACTGGCAGGACATGCATCCATCCAGACAACAGCAAAATTCTACATCAACACATCACAGAAGGACAAGAGGGATGCAGTAGAGCTTCTATAACGAAATAAAAAAGAAAATAAGCATATATCATAATCTTAGAAGGTACATTCATACATGATGAATAGTACCCTAGGAACACAGAGGATCATAAAAAGGAGGAGATATTAATATTAGTAAAATGGGCTGTAGGTGGTGCTGTTATAGGAGCAATAGATGCTGTAATGACAGGTACAAGCATTGGTTCAGGAATAGTATTTGGAGGGATAGTTGGTGTGGTCGTTAGAAAATGGATAGCAAGAAAGCTATGGATGTAGAAGATGAAGTAAGATGAAAATAATTAAGCATCTAATCTCAAATAAATGAGGTTAGGTGCTATTTTTGTGTATAAAAACAGAAATGAAAGGAATGAGGAAGATGATAAATAGTCAATTAACAATAGAAGATATTGAATATATCGAAAGAAGAACTAAGAAAGCTATTGAAAAATTCAACATAGAAAATCTAATGGACTATACTCTTGATTCTTATGGAGGATGTGACCTAATAGACTTCTATAAAACAATAGTTGAAGAGACTCTAATTGAAGAAGTTACTGTATGTGGAGAAGAATTAAGTGATGGAAAGTTTGAAATAACCTTTGAATTTGATGATAAAGACAGATGGTATATAGATAGTTATGCTTGGGATACTGTAGAAATTATATTAGAGAGCTTAATGGATAATGTAATAATTCCACATATGAAAAGGGGGAGAACATCATGTCAAAATCAATATATTGCATAGGAAAAAGTAAAGAAGAACAAGTAGCAATGACGGTTTGTGAAAAAAATAGTAAGACAGCAGCTAAAAGAGTAAACATAGTATCTATAAAGATGGTTAGAGAAGGAAGTATTCTCTATGATGTAAGAAAGATAGGTTCACCATCAGATGCAGTAGATTTAGGCAGAAGATTCTTAGAAGAAGCAGATAGAGAACAACTAATAGTATGTTGCTTAGATACAAAGAATCAGCCGCTATCATTAAATGTAGCAAGTGTAGGTAGTTTAAATAGCTCAATAGTGCACCCAAGAGAAGTATTCAAAATAGCAGTTTTATCAAATGCAGCTTCAATAATAGTATTCCACAATCATCCATCTGGAGATACTGCTCCTTCTGCAGAAGATATAAATGTAACCAATCGGTTAAAAGAAGCAGGAAAGCTAATAGGAATAGAGCTAATAGACCATATCATCATAGGTTCAGAGGGTAAATACTGCAGTCTGAAAGAAAAAGGGATATTGTAGGAGAAAGGAATGAATAAGATGTCTAATAATAAAAGGTACATGACTAAAGAAATACAACAGGAGATATCATTAGAACTACAATTATTCCTGTGGAATTGATTGATACACTAAAGGAACAAGGACAGAAACTAGACTACTTGCAGAAGAATACTAAAGAAGGAGGTACTACTAATGGCGGAGATATTAGCACTAATAGGAAAGATAATACTAATTATAGCAGGAGGAATGAATGCAATTGAGGCAACAATGAAAGTAGCAAGAGAAACAGGAATAGACTTTGATATATTGTGGGACTTTCTACCTAATAAGTGGAAGTGATACCACATAGCAGCTGATTTGAGTAGGCTGCTTTTTGCTTATTAAAAGCCTGAAATAATATTAAGGAGGAGAAAAGATGTTTGATAAGAATAGATACATTACAAGAGGAGTAAAAGAAGAAATAGGACTAGATATTCAAATATTGATATGGAGCTATATAGATGCTTTAAAAAAGAGAAAAGATATTAATGTTGACTACTTACAGGTATTTGAATTAAATACTATTAATAGAAATGATATATTCAATCAAAAGCTAGTACACAAACAAGAATTAGCACCGTATGAAAAATTGTATTTACTAAATGTTGAAGAACCAGTAAATAAGAAAGTATATGTAATTGATGAAGGTGATTACTCTACTATGTTATTAGCAGAAGAGTATTAGAGATAATAAAAGGACAAGTCTTTCACATAAAATTACATCAGCTACTTATTATCTCTTAACACCTTTTTAGCCTCTAAATAGTGCAATAGTTCCCTCTTATCCTCTATGCTCCAGTTTTTAAAATCCTTAAGCAATTCAACTACAGGAACGAATTCTGTATCTTCAATAGCTCCACCAAATAAGCTGTTTTCTGAATCATCTACAAAGTATGAAACTGGTGTATTTAAAGCTTTAGCAATGATTTTTAGATTATCTATTGATGGATTGCTTCTATAATTTTCAATATCACTCAAAAATGATACAGATATCCTGGATTCTGACATTTCAGCAGTAGTATCAGATAGTTTTTGTAATGACATTCCATTAGCTTTTCTAATAGCCTTTAATTTATCTCCTAATTTCATAATAACCTCCTAAAATTTCCGCAAATAACGTATTAGTTTTAGTATAAACAAATTCAAGTAATTTGTAAAACCTCATAGAATAAACACAAAATTATTTTATACATACCATAAAAAATATTGTATTTTTACGTAATAATCGTATAATAAATATTGTGGGGGTGGTAGTTTTGGATAATATAGGTGAAAAAATTAAATGTGAAAGACTTAAGAAAAGTTTAAAGCAATATGAGTTGGCAGAAAAAGCGGGTATATCAAATACATATCTTTCAGATATTGAGCTTGGCAGGACAATTCCTTCATTGAAGACACTAAATAGAATAGCAAAGGTTCTAAAATTAGATGTCAAAAATCTTTTGTAAAAAAAGAAGGTGAATAAATAGAAATTTTCAGCGTCAAGTTATGTTATAATTTTTAATCCTATCATTAGGAATGGTAGTAGTATATATGTAGTTGAAATTTAAGGGGGACATAGTATGAAAAAATTATTAACTAAGTTATCAACTTTAGCGATTATATTATTCTTGTTTCAAGGTACTGTATTTGCAAAGTACGATGGAAAGCCCTTCACTGATACAGCAATTAATAAGGTATGGACTGTCCAAATGACAAATAATGTAGATTATACTACATTGGATGATAATACTGTATTTGTAACTAATAATACTACGCATGAAAAAATACCAGTTACTTTATCACCTGTTCCTAATAATCCGAAAGCATTTCTTATTCAACCTAAAAGAAACTATGATTATAGTACAACATATACTATAACTTTAAAGGGTTTAAAAAGTGCTAAAGGTAAGTCAATGGAGGCAGAAAGAACTGTTACATTTACTACAGTAGCTAAATCAGAAACTCCTATAAATATTGGAAGCGCTCCAGATAAGAGTTTATCAGACCAACAATATGCGTATGAAGTAACTAAAGAGTTATCTGAAAATAAATATCAAGGAAGACTTGTAGGAACTAACGGATATAAAGCTTCGGCAGATTATATTGCTAGCGTATTTAGTTCTCTTGGATTAAATACTGTGGATAATAATTATCTTGAAAGTTATCCTGCTTCTATAGCACAACTTAATAGTATGCCTACAATAAAAATTAATAATAAAACTTTAACTATGTTTACAGACTATAAGCTTCATGGTAATACTCCATCAGCTAATATTAATAGCAATCAAATAGTTTTTGTTGGAAATGGTTATTCAGAAGATTATAATGTGGATGTTAAAGGTAAAATAGTTTTATTCAAAGCAGATGTAAAGACAGGAAATTCAATGGGTGTATTAGATAGAGTTAATATAGCAGCTCAAAAAGGTGCTATTACCGCTTTAATGATACCTAGCCAATACATGCCAATAACTACTGCTGAGAAACCTCTTAAATATGAACAAGGAAGCATACCTTGTATTTATATTACTAGAGATGTATCAAGTAATACCATAGGTCTTAATGTAGATTCATCTAATTTAGGTACTTTTAAAACAGCCACAGTGCAAATGACTATAGACGTAAATAGAAATAAAGTTAATGGATACAATGTATTAGGTATGATAAAAGGTAAAGATACAACTAAAACTATTGTAATAAGTGCTAGTTTAGATGGTTATGGTTCGTTACCAAATGGAAGAGTATTCCCAGGTGCTTCGGCAGATGCTTCAGGTGTAGGTACAATTGCTGCTGTTGCTAAATACTTTTCAACTAACCAACCTAATTATAATGTGTTATTTGCCGCATTTGGTAGCCAAACAGCACAAAGAGAAGGCTCCATATATTTTGTAAATAATTATAGCAATATAAAGAATGTTATAGCAGACATAGATATATATGATGTAGGTAATTCAAATGGTATGCTATTCAATGCAGTAAAGAAAGAGTTTACAGATTTACATGATACTATAGCAAAACAACCAGGAATACATCTTACTGATACTGGTGCAGATGCCAATTATCCATTTGGTAATAGCTATGACTTTGCATCAAAGGATATCCCTAGTGCATTTGTAAGATTTGGAGAAACTTCTGATTCATTAAAGGATACTATTTCAACAATAGATATTAATAAACTAGGTACAGTAATAAATGAAATCAAGAATGTAATAACCCAGTATCCATATAGCGGTACTTCTACTACTCCAGATACTCCTTCTGATACTCCTATAAAATTTGACAGTTCTAAAGTTGGTCATGAGTTAGTTCCATCTACAAATAAGACATTAAATACTTATGAGACAAAGTATACTAAAATCTATTATACAGATAATTTTGCTGGATCTGTACAAGCAGCAATAAATGATTCAGATAAAGTAGATAAAGTATATGAAGACACTTTATGGTGGAATAAATATCCAACACTACCAAATGAAAAATTAAAAATATACTGTGTTAACCAATGGGATGATGGATGGATAGTTACTAACAGAATGGACAAGAAAGGAACTGGAGAGAAAGGTGGCGGATATCAAAGCTTTACCGATTTTAGTTTAAGTGTAGTAAGACTTGATACTGAAGGTGCAGATAAAGAAGACGATTTTTGCAGTACAATTGCACATGAATTTAACCATGTATGTGCAATTCATAATCCTGTTTCCTTTAATACAGATTCTGATATGCAAAATCAAGAAGTAAGCGGTCATGTATATGCATTTGGTGGTCCAAGTATGAAATGGAACTATAAACGTTTAGTGCCAGGTACTACCAATAAGGCGGTCTATACTAACTTATCATATTGGGATGAATTTAATGGTGGAAAAATAACCGACCAATACGAAACATTATATAATAAATTAGCTACTATAGAAGTTTATATTTGGGCTAAGTATGGACAAGAGAAATGTAGAGACTTTCAATTCGACTTCTATGATGGACCACAAGTTACTCTAGATGATACTGTTAAGAAAGAATTAAATATACCATTACAACAATTATTAGATGATTGCTATAATTGGTATCAGCAAAATTAATAAAGAATGAGAGCTATAGGGGATAACCTTGTAGCTCTATTTTATGTTTATTAGCATGTTTTTAAATCCTAAATATTGCATAAAATCATTCTTCTCTTGTACGCTTCGATTATTTAACCATTCTAATGTCTTTCGATTTATTTCTTAAATCCATAATAAATTCCTAAATTTCCGTAAATAGCGTATTGATTTAAACATATAAAAGATTAGTGAATATGTAAAAGTAAATAGAAAAAATAAGATGCTTTATGTTCAATGCGTAAAATATCTTGCATATTATACGTTTGAAACGTATAATATATTTGAAGGGAGATGAAGGATGAATAATATTGGTGAAAAAATTAGATATGAAAGACTTAAGAAAAGACTAAAACAATATGAATTAGCTCAGAAGTCAGGAATATCCAATACTTTTTTGTCTGATGTAGAAGTAGGACGAACTATGCCTTCAATTAAAACTATGGAAAAAATTGCTAAGGCACTAGAATTAAGTATTAAGGATTTTCTTGATTGATATAAGTTGAATTTTATCAATTTAAAAAGGGAGGTAAGCACATAAAGGACAAGCATAGTATTAATAAATTTTATTAAAATAATTACAAAAATAATTTATAATGGGGGAATTTACAAATGGTAACTTTATTAAAAACTATCTTTGGTGATATATTTTTTGCAGCAATTATTGCAGGACTTATTACTTATGTTGGAATTAATTATTTTATAAGGATTATGAACAGAATAGGTATTGTACCTATAATGTCTTATTCAGGATTATTCAAAATGTTTAAAGTAATTTTCGTTATTTGCATCGCAATAACATTATTTAATAGCTGCCAAGATTACACAAAACATAAAAAAGAAACTTCCCAAATAGAAAGTAATTATAAAGTAAATCAAGCCAATTGCCAAAATTCAAATGTTAATATTATTATCTAAGTCGATAACAACAGATTAAAAATGCTAAAGACAATCTATAGGGGGTTGTCTTTAGCATTTTTTTCAATAATATGCATCTTGTTTAATATTTATAAAAGGAAAAGAATAGCAAAAACGAAGGTTTTCCTTGAAAATCAATGGGTTTGCGAAAAAAATACACCTTAAATTTTGGGGCATATTTTATATAGATATACCCCAAAAATTGGGGTATATCTAAAATAAGTTACTTGAATGAATCTAGTTTAATATGAAACATAGAAAGAAGAGTTGTATCAATTCTATTGCCTTGATAAGCAATTCTTGGATCAAGATAGTAATTCACACTTTTTCTAACCTTAACAGAAGCAAATACGCCTTTTTTAATTAAAGCAGCCATGTGTTTGTCCACTGCATTCTGTCTAATTCCAAGTATTTTTTCTAGGTCTTTTTTTATCACAGGAGTACCATCAGTATTAGTAATAAGATTATTCTCATAAGTTATATGCTGAGATAAAATAAATATAATACCTATTTCAGTAACAGAAAGACCATGCACTTTTCTAATTTGCTCAAGGTAAGACTTGAAATTTTTATTAAAGTACTTTTCTGGTTGCCACAAAGGTCTATCATCACCTTTGACAGAAATGGTGACAGGAGGAACCTCTAGCCCCTCTTTTTCCATTTTCTTTTTTTCTTCTAAAACAGCATTGGCAAGCCTATTGTGGACGGCAATAGCGTTCCTTTTTTTCTCCATGCCAAGTTCAGCACTAGTTTTCTTTTTCATCATCAGCACCATCCTTAGATAAAGCAAAATAAGATTCCAGCAGTTCGTTAAGAAAAGAAGATATGTTTTCAATACTCCCCTGTTCTTTCAAATCCTTTAGAATCTTACTATTATGTGTTGTAAAATAGCAGGTCATTCTGATGTGTGTATTCTTATATTTTTGTGAATCATCTTTTGTAGGTCTACCTCTCCTATCAGCATTGTAACCGAGGATTGAAAGTTTCTGAATTAGTATTTTTTTCTTATTTACTTGTAAATTCAATTTTCTCTCATGATGATAAAGTTCTGATTTAGTCATAGAAGAGGTATCTTGTTTTTTTAGTTGGAATATAAGTTCCTTACACTGATTAAGCTCTATCAATTTAGTTTTAATAGAGTTCTGTCTTAATATTTCTAATCGTTCCTTATAATTGGTTATAGATTTAGTTTTCATTTTTAGCACCTCCAAAAATTTTCTAATATAATGTTTTTGTGGGGAGACCAAAAATAATAAAAAAACAGAATTATTTAAGGACATAGGAAAGTGAAAAATAAGCTTATTATTGGGACGACTAAAAAATAATATATTGATCTAAATGTGACTTATTTTACAGGCGCTTTTGTGATGGAAACTAATGTATAATATATTATAAAAGCATAATTTCTAAAATAAAGAATAAAGAAGGTATTACATATGGGTCAAGAAAGTAATTATTATAAAAAAGATAAAGAAAACTTGAGTAGAGAAAAAATAATAAGTGATAGTCTAAATAAACAGGACATAGGAACTGAAGAATTAGCAGTAGTCTTAGGAGTTACAGATCGTAGTATTAGGAACATGTTAAAAAAGTTATGTAATAGATATCCAGATTCAATAGAAGAAAAAGATTTTAAAGATGGGAAAGTATATTCTTTTAAAGCTTCTTGGAATGGGATTTTAGCAGCTCTATTAACAGCAACAGATCTAGCAAAGTATGATAGTAGAAGAGAGCAAAATACATTGATTGGTTATTTAGATTTTGTAGAAACTTTAATAGATGGAATTGACCAATATATAGTAGAACAAGATAAAACTATAATAAAAGGACATTCTACGTATCAGCAAGCTGTTTTAGAGAAAGATTTGTATGATTGCATAATTAAGAGATTAGGTTCAATTGTAAATCAATTAGGAATGTTACCAGCGTCCCTTAGATTTCAAACGTTAGCTGGAATAAATGAAATATTAAAGTCAGTACCTGTTCACTTAGCCCAACAACATGCAGCATATGCAACGGAGAGATACATACATAAAGCAAAAGTATCTGATGATGAAAAAGAAAGACTTTTTAAAGAAGACTTAGAAGAATACTTAGTGTCAGTATTAAAACTTAAAATGCAAGGAAAATCAATTAATAAAGAGTTAGTTGAGGATAATATCTTAGTCAAAGCTCTTTTAAAACAGTATATATTGGGGAACCTTAAAGATCCTAAATTAAAAGGAATAGAAGAATTAATTAGCAAAGGTCGGAGAAATATATTAGAGCAACAAGAGCTTAAAGAAGTAATGGATAAAGTAGCAAATGTGCTTAATAAAGACAAACCTATAGAACAAATGATGTTAAATTGGATTGAGCAAACATTAGTGTTGTTTGAATTGGCAGTAACTAATGGAGATAAAGATAAGGAATTAGGAAAAGAATTGTTACGTCAATCAGTTACGGAAGAAGCTTTCAGGACATTAGAAAATTTTAATAAAACTGATGATGAAAATAGTATAAATAAATTATTCAGATGATGTAGATTAAAAGCCTTTAGTGGCTTTTTTTCTTGCGGAAAAATAGGGCTAGAGTTCTTTCCTCGCAAATAGTACAGAAGATAATCCATAATAGTAGATACCAAGAGGTTATTACCTGTAAAAGTAAATAAAAATTAATCATAAGATTCAGGGAGGAATAAAAATGTCAAAAAGAAAAAATGAGAGTAACAAAAAGTTAAAAATGAAACAGAAGCCAAAGGTTCATAAGAGAAATACGGAATTTGATGAAACAGAAAATGAAGAAGACTTGGAGGAAGAGCTAGAAGATGAAGAAAGCTTAGAAGAAGATCCAGAGGATGAGGAAGAGCTAGAAGATGAAGAAGACTTAGAAGAAGATCCAGAGGATGAGGAAGAGCTAGAAGATGAAGAAGACTCAGAAGAAGATCCAGAGGATGAGGAAGAACTAGAAGATGAAGAAGACTCAGAAGAAGATCCAGAGGATGAGGAAGAGCTAGAAGATGAAGAAGACCTAGAAGAAGATCCAGAGGATGAAGAAAGTACAGAGATAGAAAACGGTCAAAACAAGAGAAAGAAAAACAAAAAGTATAAACATAAAAAATCAAAGTTTGGCAAAGAAGCAAACGCAGAAAGCGTAGTAGTAAATAAGAAAAAAACTAAGAATCAAGTTTCAGAGATATCGAAAGAGGTGTTACAAGACTTTGACTCAACACTATATAAGCCAATAAATATTGAAATGCATACAAGAAGTATTGGAAAAGCTGGTGCTGCATCTATTATAAATTCGCCTAAGAATGGTAAGAGGTTTACAATATCTAAAAAAGTGATGGATAAGATAAATAGTCCTAAAGCAGTAAAAATATCTATTGGTAAAAACAGAATAGCTATTTTAGCAGAAGAAGAGGATTCAGAAGCATTAAGGTTAGGAAGAATTGGAGCAAAAGGCGTAATATATTCAGCTGAATTAGTAAAAATATTAACTGAAAAATTTGATCTGGATTTCTCAAGTAGGATATGTATTACATTTGATAAAGTAAAGTATACAGTAGATGGAGATCAGATAGTTGCAGAAATAACAATGAGGTAAAATGTAAAGAATATTCGGGAATGTGCTAGTTCACGTTCCCGAATAAAAGGGGGTGTAGTAAAATGGAAAATCAAACATTTCAGCCTTTTAAGGATGTTGTATTACATGATGAATGTGTATGTACATGGCAAAAGTCACCTAGTGGAAATATAGAATATAGTCGAGTAGCTGATTTTATAGATGTATCAAAAGTAACTGAGAATTTAGATACAGGAAATATGAGTATAACTTTAATTTACAGTGATTCTACTGCAAATTCTGAGACTAAGGAAATAACAGTTGGACTTGCTGAAATTGCTACAAAAGCTAAGATATTAGATTTAGCATCAAAAGGTGTAGATGTTAATGAAAGCAATGTAAAATGTGTGATAAAACACATAAGAAACAGAAGAGAAGGTGTAGAGAAAAGCTTTGTACACTCTAATATAGGATTTTTTAATAAAAATGGAGAGTACTATTTCAAGAGCTACAAGATATTTGGATGTACTAAGGAATTGGATCTATTATCAGACTACATAGGGACATTTTTAATAAAGACTGAAGGTGATGGCAAAAAGTGGTTGGAATTAGTAAAAAGAGTAGTCGTAGGAAAATACCCTTTAGAACTAGCATTATCAATTGGATTTTCTGCACCAGTTGTAGGATTTATTGCAGGTGATATTGGTATTGAAAGTCCATTAATTCATATCTATGGTGATAGTACTCAGGGTAAAACAACTGCAGCGATGCTTGCAGTATCAGCCTTTGGATCACCAAATATAAAAGAAAAAGGTTTAGTAATGACGTGGAATACAACAAGTAATGGAATGCATGGTAGTATTGCAGGTAATACTGGAGTTCCTGTTGTATTTGATGAATCCAGCATGGCAAACAAGAAAGATTTTACAAAAGATATTTACTCACTTACAGCAGGTAAGGATAAAATACGAATGAATAAAGAATGTGAAATAAGAGAAGAAAAGAGCTGGAATACAACAATAATCTCAACAGGAGAACATTCAATTTTCTCAAAGTCTAAAGCTAATACAGGCATGAGAATGCGATTGTTCGAGTTTGGAAACATAAGTTGGACAGAGAGTGCAAAACAAGCAGATGAAATAAAAGAAACTATCCTAGCAAACTATGGACATTGTGGTAAGGTTTTTGTAAGGAAACTAATGAGGTTAGGTAAAGAAAAAATACTAGAAATTCATAAACAATGTAAAACTAGATTAATAGATAAGCTAGATGATTCAGACTTCAGAGATAGAATAGCTGGGAAACTAGCAGTAATAATGGTAGCAGCAACAATATTAAAAGAGCAGATGAAAATAAACATTAACATTGAAAAAATAGAAGAGTTAATTATAAAAAATGAAGCGGAAAACTTTGATGATAAAGATATATCAGAGAAAGCTTATGATATATTAATTCAAGTTGTTGCAAAAAATGCTAGCAAGTTTGAAAAGTATAATGAAAATAGCAGGTTTAAACCTATTCCTCCATCAGATCGGGAAAGCTGGGGCATAATTGAAACAAAAGGAAAAAGAGACAAGGAAGAAGTAAGGTTAGTAGTAATATCGGAAATATTTAATAAAATACTAAAGGAGCATGGATTTGATGAACCTAAAATCGTTTTGAAAAAGTGGAAGGAAAAAGGAATGTTGGACTACGAGGCTAACAAACTTACAAGAAGAAGGAAAATAGAAGGTATCGACAAAGTGACATGCTATGTAATAAATCTTAAAAAGCCAATTAAAAATAAGGCAGAAAAGAATGAACTAAAAACTAATACAAAATAGGAGCTGATAGAGATATAAAAAATATGTTGTGCATTTTAGAATTAGGACATGGGTAAGACACAGAAACCCAAGGAGACTCCACTAAAAACTTGGAACTACCTCTTGCTAAAACACAAGCAGGGGCAGCACAAATCATTGAAAATCAAGGAATCTAGAAAAAAGTCCAAGTTACCAAGTGAAAAAATTGGGTGAGATAAAATCTTCTCAAACTAAATCAATAAAAATCTAAAAAACAAAAATGGAAAAAGGGACTATGTGTGTAGACACGAGCAAAATCAAGGCAGCACACAGTCCCAATTGACACTTCAATTCCTAGTCCAAAAGGGACAGAGACTGAAACTGCATCAAAATAATACTCCTTACAATAAAAGATGCAGTTTCTAAAGTCAAACAGGAAGAAGCGGCACAAAAGAACGGCTCAAGGTCGGAAAAAGAAAGCTGTCAACAAGCCAGCGAAATGTACTAATCCAATCCAGAAATAGTTTTGAGGAAAACTCAACTGGAAAGCAATAAGAAACTGACGAAAAGAATCTATTCAACTTCAGGAAAGTGCATGTGAAAGCAGGTTGAAGCAAAGGAAAAAGAGTAAGATTAAAAAACAACAGGTAATTCTAAATATAAACTGGCTACAAAATCCTTTGTAGAATCAGTAATACCCATTACAAAACTGAATGTTGATGATACAAAAGTTACAATATGTAATACCCATATCAATTAATAGATATATACATTAGTTAAAAATATCAGGGGAATAGGGACTATATTATTAGAACCCAGTAAAATCAATGACTAGTAAGTACCTAATGAAATTCTTAGTACCTTAATTGATAGGGAGTCAAGATAAAATATATTGGATTAAAAAGAGTAAATAATAACTTTTCAGACATATATTATTTCATTGATATAGATAAAAGAAAGGAAGAGATAAGATGATACCTCTAAAGTCAGCAATTAATCAATATGAAGAGTATCTAGTAAATACTGAGAAGAGTAAAGAGACAATAATTGGATACAGAAATCAACTTAAAAAGATGGAATCATATCTTCTTGAAAAATTTAACTACCCTCCATATTTACAGGATATAACATTAACTAATCTTGAAGAATATTTAGGCAATCAATTGACTGCTGGGTTAGCACAAGCAAGTAGGAGTAGATGCTACCATATCATAAGAGCATTTTATAATTATTGTTATAAGAAGGAGTTAGTTGAAAGAAATATAGCCTTAAGCCTTGAACCAATAAAAGTGAAGAGAAAAGAAAGAACATATTTAACGGAAGATGAAGTAGCAGCACTAATAAAAGAAATAGAAAGTGAATTAGTAAAGATAGTAGTAACTTCAATATATTATACAGGTATGAGAATATCAGAATGTACTAAGCTAAAATTAAAGGATGTAGACCTTGAATCTAAAGTAATTCACGTAATAGAAGGCAAAGGAAATAAAGATAGAAATATTCCAATTAGTGATAAGTTATATGGAATTCTAGCTGATTATGTTGAAAATAAAAGGTTAAAAGTAGATAGTGATTACTTTTTCTGCAATAAAAGATCAGGTAAAATTTCAACACAGCATGTTAATAGACAAATAAATGAGGCGGTGCAAAGACTTAAATGGGACAAACATGTATCAGCACATATATTAAGACATAGCTTTGCATCTAGGTTAGTACAGAAAGGCGTTAACTTGGTTAGAATTCAAAAGTTATTAGGTCACTCAGATCTTAGAGTAACATCAATATACACACATACAAGTCAAAATGAGTTAAGACAAGCTGTAAATGTAATTTAGTAGAAGGGAGATCATTTATTATGGGAGAAGCATTAAAGAAAGCAGGCTATGATGATAAAGTAGAATTAATTTTAAAAGGGCTAACAGAGGGCAAATCAAGAGAAGGATTAGCAAAAGAATTTGGATATAAAAATTATAAAGGCTTAGATATGTACATGAGGAGAAAGAATTGGAGATGGAATTCAAGAACCGAAAACTATGAAGAAGAAGCGCCGAAAGCAACCTTTCAAGATAATCTGAATCAAGTAAAAACAATTGGTACAAAAGTAGGTAGAGTAATAGATTTATTTAATAGTGGAATAGAAGATCCAATGGAAATTGCCAAGAAAGCAGGATTTAGAAATCATATTGAAATGGCAGATTACATGACAAATAAAAATTATGTTTGGAATGATGAATTAGGTAATTATGTAATGAAAACAGGAAAGTTAGAAGATAAACATGCTAAACCTGTAATAGAGCAAACTTTAGATATAACAGAAGAAGTAGATATTAAACAATTCATACCAATTTTAAAGGTACTTCAAAATAATAAGGACAAGATAGTTGAAAATTTAACACCAGAACTACAAATAAATAAAATACCAACCTATTTAGTTCCAGGCATTGCAACTATATTATCAGCACAAATGATGAGTAGCTTAAAATCTTTATTAAAAGAATTTTCAAATGAAAAAAATATAACACAGAGGCAAATATTAGAGGTAGCACTAATAGAATTCTTTAATAAATATGGATATAGCTATAGGGTAAAGGAAATGCTTAATGCTTAGGTATGATTGATAAGTACTATTTAAAGAAAAAAAGGTATAGTGAAACTACTTGAGTAAATATTAAAGGAAAATCTGCAATATAATTTTATTAACTAGATAGTGCAGTTTATTTGAAATCTGGATATAATATATATAAGGATGTGGTTATTAATGAATAATAGGGAGAAATATGAGTATTGGTTAGACATTGCAGAATATGACTTAGAAACAGCTAGAGCAAATTATGGATCAAATAGATACCTATATGTTGTATTTATGTGTCAGCAAGCAGTAGAGAAAATAGTTAAAGGACTTCATGTACTATACATAGGAGAGGAAGCTGATAGAACTCATAATATAGCAAGGGTATTTAATAAGATATTTAATAAAGAAGAAAACAGTAAAATTATAATTGATAAAGAATTTGATAACAAGGCTAAAGAATATATGGATTTCTTTGGAGAGTTACTATATTATTATATAGCAGAAAGGTATCCATCATATAAAGAGAAGTTATCAACAGTTATTTCTAAAGATAAAGCAAAGAGTGTATTAGATAAATCAGAGGAGGTGTTTGTATGGTTAAAGTCCCTGAGTCAATACAAAGGATAGTAGAAGATTATGTACAAAAGATAAGTACACAAATTCCAATTAAAAAGGCAATATTATTTGGTTCTTATGCAAAAGGTACTTATGACAAAGATAGTGATATAGACTTAGCAATTTTTTCTGATTATTTTTTAGAAATGGAAGGTGTGCATGCCTTCAAATTTCTATTTATGCAAACTCTTGAATATGATGTGGATTTAGAACCACTTGCTTTTACAGTAGCAGATTATGAAGAACCTGTGGGCATAGTTGAGGATATACTAAAGACAGGTATAGAAATACAATTTCCCACAATACCTAAAGCAAGCTAGAACAAACTTGAATATAACAAATGAGTATAGCAAATCATGTATTCACAAAGGTATGCAGTATCAATAACAGTGATGAAAGTCGCTGTTATTTTTTTACCTAAAAGTTGAATTATTTGTCTACAGTACAATAAAACTGTAGAGAAAAAATAATTTGATTTGTAATTATTAGTGTATCTAATAATAGTTTATCTATAGTTCAACAAAATATAGAATTCCTAACTGTCAACAGCATTGATTTGACTAAGGTTCAAGGGTATGAAAATAGGAATAATTTGGGTTCAGTTAGTGCTATTAATGCTACAACTGTACAAGTAGTATTAGCAACAGCACCAACAGCTGACTTAACAGTTGCAGATGCTGCTAAATTTGCTGTAACAGTTAATGGACAGACAGTAGCTGCTCCAACAGCAGTTACAAAAGTTGCTTCAGATTTAACTGGAAAAACTTATAAATTAACAATAGCTACATTAAACGGACAACAAGGTGATGTAGCCGTTAACGGAACAAAAGCAGCAGTAGCAACTGGAATGGCTTATGGATTTGACTTTAAAGCACCTAGTGTTACTGGAGTAATAGCAAAAGGAACAAAAACAGTTGAAGTTTCATTTGATGAAAAATTGAATGCTGATACTACAGCAACAACAGGAAACATAATTCCAGCAAACTTTATAGTTAAGAAAGTAATTGCAGATCCAACAATTACAACAAATTCAGCTGTATTAAGTGCTGATGGTACAAAAGTTACATTAACTTTTAATAAAGACCTTACAGCAGCTGACTATACATTAATATTAGGTAGTGGGACTACTCCAAATCTTGTAAATGTAAGAGACGTAGCAGGAAACGGAATATATAATGCTACAGAAATATCATTCAGACCAACTGCAGATCAATTAACTGATACATCATCACCAGCTCTTGTTGCAGCAACTTATGATAAAGTTTCAGGAAAATTAACTGTAGCATTCAGTAAAAATACAACATCTTCAATAGATACAACAAAATTAAGCATAAATGGGGTTGCTCTTACAGCTAATGATGTTGCTGTTGTAAATAATAATACAGCAGTTATAACAATGTCATCCGCAACTAAGACTTCATTAAATGCTTTAACTGGTGCATTAACATTGACATCAGCAGCAGGAGCATATACTGATGGAACAACTGTAACAACTGGAGAAACAATGGCTATTACATTGCAACAACCAGCTGTAATATCAACATCATCATATGATCAATCAACAAGTATATTAACTGTAACATTTGATCAACCTGTAACATTAAATAATACAAATGTATTAACATTAGGAGATGGAACAGGTACTGCAGTAGTAACAAAATCAATGGCTATTAATGCAGATGGTACAGCTAATGATGGTACTGTTGCAAGTGCTACATGGATATTTGATTGTACAAAAGGTGCTAACATTGCAAGTGCAGTTGAAGGTTTAACAACAGCTAACTTAAAAGCATATATAGCATTAGATGCTGTTACTAATGCTGCTAAAGTAAATAATGTAGCAGGACAAGATACTTATGCTAATGGAGTAAGTACAACTTATACTGCAATCACAGCTAAGCCTACTCTTGCTTCAGCAGTATATAATAACAATGTGCATAAATTAGTATTAACATTTAGTCAACCAGTAAATGTGTCTGGTGTTGTTCCTGCAAATATTAAATTATGGCAGGCAGATACTGTTGCACTTACAGGCTTTACTAGTTTAGCTACATTGACACCTTCTGAATCAGGCTATTCAAAAACATTAACATATACTATACCAACAGGTGCTAGTAGTGATGAAGCTGATCTTGCTCTAGCATTTAATACAGGTAAGACTGTTAAGGTTACTTTAGATGCAAATACAGTTAGTAATAAAGCAGTACTTTCTGCAGATGCTACAACTTATACAACTGGTGGAGTATCTATAGCATATCAAGATTTTAATTTACCAACAGTAAATTCTACTGCTTCAGTAACTAATCAAAATCTTATAGCTATAACATTCTCAAAACCAGTAGATGCTACAACAGCTCAAACAGCTAGCAATTATGTAATAAAAGATACTACTGGAAAACAACTTGTTGTTACAAATGCAGTTCTTCAACCAGTATCTACAGATGGAACACAAACAGTTTACTTGACAACAGCTACTCAGGCAGCTGGAACTCCATATACTTTAACTGTTAATAATGTGAAAGATACAACTGGTAATATAATAACAACAACAAATACTGCAACATTTAATGGTTCTTCAAATACTGACGTATCAGCTTTAGCAGTAAGTTCTATTACACCAGCTGCACCTGCAAATAGCAAGAATGATACATTAAAAGTTACATTTAATGCAGCAGTAGATTCAACTTCAGCTACTAATGTTGCTAATTATGTAGTTTTACAAGCTGATGCAGATACTACAACAGGATGGGCTAATGCAACTCAGGTATCTTTATCAGATGCAACAGCTAAGTTAGTTACAGCAGATCCTGCAAGTGTATCAATTACCTTAGGTTCAGCAAATTTACAAAATAGTAAATATTACAAAGTAGTGGCTTCTAATGTTTTAACTTCAACAGGAAAAGCACTTGGAACTACTAATAGTGCTGTAGCTCAGTTAACAGCTGTAACAGCACCAACAGCACCAACTATGACAGCTAGTCAAACAGCTGCAGGAGCAATTAAACTTGTATTTGGTGAAGAATTAGATTCTTCAGCAGCAACATTAGCTTCTAACTATACAGCAACAAGTAATGCTACACCTGTAGCAGTAACTAAAGCAACTTATTCATTTGATGCTACAACTGGTAAGGCAACAGTAGTTCTTGACCTTGCAAGTGCACCATCTGCACCAGTTGCAGTAAGCTTAAATGCAAATGTTAAAAATCTTGCAGGTGTATCAGTAGCAGGAAATCCAACACCTGTTACAACATTATCTGATAATGTTGCACCAACTGTTAAATCAGTAGTTGCAAAAGCGGTTGCAGGTCCTATAAATGATGTTATTACTGTAACATTCAATGATAGTGATATTCTTCCAGCAAGTATAACTTCAAATGATTTTGTGGTTAAAGATGCTCAAGGAAATGTAATTCCATCAGCAGACTATACTGTTGCACCTGTTATTACAAGTCCAAATGGAGCAACAATAACATTTGATAAGACTGGTGATAATGCATATAATTTACTAAATGGTGCTAACTATACTGTAACAATTACAGGTGTAGTTGATACATCAGGTAATGCATTAGCAAGTATTACAAATACAGCTACTTGGGATGCAGCAACAGATAAAACAGCTCCAGCAATAGCAACACCTAGTGGTTTAGCATTAACAACTGGACCAGCTGGAACTGGTAACATAAAAGTTACATTTAATGAAGATGTAGATGCTACTACAGCTACTAATAAAGCTAATTATGTAGTAAAAACAGGATCTACTACATTAACACCAAGTTATGTTACTTATGCAAGCAAGGTTGCAACAGTATACTTTGCAGAAGCATTAAGCAATGCTCCATATGATGTTACTGTAACTAATGTTAAAGATTTAGCTGGAAATATACAAACAATTGCTAATAATCAAACATTAGCAGCAGCAGCAACGGCAGTAACAGCAGCAGCAAGTGCGGTATCAACAGCTACAGGAACAACTACAGTAACACTAGGTCAGACAATTACAGGATTAGCAGCTGGAGACATCGTTGTTAAAAAAGGAGGAGTAGTATTAACAAGTGGTACTGATTATAATCTAACAGGATTAGCTACAACTTCAGTAGGAATAGGATTTACTGGAAGCGCAGCGCTTGATAATACAAGTGTAATTACAATAGAAATTACAAAAGCAGGATATACAGTAAATGGTGGAAGTGCAATAAATGTAACAAATTCTATTGCAGCAGCAGTAACAGCATCAGCAAGTGCGATAACAACAGCTACAGGAACAACTACAGTAACACTAGGTCAGACAATTACAGGATTATCAGCTGGAAACATCGTTGTTAAAAAAGGTGGAGTAGTATTAACAAGTGGTACTGATTATAATCTAACAGGATTAGCTACAACTTCAGTAGGAATAGGATTTACTGGAAGCGCAGCTCTTGATAATACAAGTGTAATTACAATAGAAATTACAAAAGCAGGATATACAGTAAATGGTGGAAGTGCAATAAATGTAACAAATTCTATTTAATAGTAAAATCAACCTTTTAGGTCTCGCAAAGACCGCGCGGGTGTAAGATTTCCAGTGACAAGCTGTGAAAAGAGAACGGATAAATAAAACAAAAGGGAGAAAGGAAGGAATGTACAACCTTCCTTCTCCCATTTAAATAAATGAACGGATAAATTGTACTAACAAATCTTAAAATATCTTTAAATCATAAAAATAGTCAGGTCACACGCTGATTGAAAAATTAAATAATTAAATCAAAATTAAGAGTATCTTTAGGGGTACTCTTCTATTCTTTTTTGAGGTAATGTAAAAAATATGAGTTAAATAATTGAATGATATAGATAATAGTAATATAATCTAATTATGTGTAAAGTACAGGAGGTGAGGCAGATGAAAAAACAAACAAAGATAATAGCTGCAATAGTATTAGCATTAGTAGTAATTATTGGTGGATACTATGGTTATCAAAAATATAGCCTTAATAAAAGAGTACAAACATCAGATAAAATGATGAAAGACAAAGGTATAAAGCAAAATAATACAGATAAAGCTATAGCAGATGAGATATTAAAAAATGATAATGATTTAGAATATGCATACATAAGTCATAATGGTGAAACTATAATGTTAAACTTAAAGGTTAAAAAAGGAATACAGGATAAAGAAAAGTATACAAAAGTAAGTAAATATATGGATAAAGTTAGGACACAGTATAAAGGAAACAATGTAAATGCAACAGTTATTCCTAATTAGTATATATGATATTTAAAATAAAGTTGTAGTTGAATCAGAAAATGGATAGCACAAGTTGTTATCCTTATTTTTATTTCACTGCAAAAGAATGATAAAATACACTGCATAAAAATTTTGTAAGAATAGAAAAAGCGATAACACTAGGCACATCAATATTTCCTGCTAAATTACACACCTAAAATTTCACTGCATAATCTAAATAATGCAGTGAACTAACCTGTAACAAGCCTAAAATCAAACTTATATTATCTCTTTGAATAATAAAATCATAATTTGAGGAGGAAGATAATATGAGTACATCAAATAGCATTTCAATCATTAGTAAATTCATAACTAAGGAGATAGAACATATCTACCAAAGATACAACAGTATTCCAGAAGAAGAAATAAACAAAGTGAAGTCATTCATAGAAATACTAGAGGAGAATAATTTGAACTTTGATCCATATCGAAGCTATGCTGCTGCAAAGGCAACTGCTGAAATATGTGCTGAATTAGAGGACACAGAACTTATAAGACTTTATTTATTCATACTGGACGATTTAGGATTAGACATAAAAGCACAGGATACTAAAGAAGCATATATGAATCTAATGGAAAAAGACTATTGTAAAATCCCAGGGTACTACTTATATAAAGCAGAGGAAACAATGAAGGAATTAGCGAAAGATGAACTAGACTGTAAGCTGGATGACACTGAGCAAGTAGCTGATATGTTTGATGCAGAAGACTTGGCTAATCTTTGGGTGTTTGGAACTTCAAAACAGGAAGCAGCAAAACAATATATGAGAGACAATGACTGGTGGGAAATACTAGGCTGCGAGCAAGGAGAGGAAGGCTACACTGACTCTTACGGTGATACGATCTACTACAGTTTAACTGGTGAGGAGGTGTAGTAAATGATTAAGATAGCATATAGAAATGAAATAGGAATTATAAATCATCTACCAGTAGAAGTTGTAAATGTAGTATCAGAAATAACAACCATACTAGATGATAACTATGGAGAAGAAAGAAATGCAAACGATTATGGTGGATATATTCTAGTAGTGGAAAATGAAGATGATGTTAGCAAGCTTAATGATGAAATAGGAATAGATATAACTACTGCTATACCAGAATATGTTGACTTAATTAGATGCAGTAATGGTGGAGAATATACTAATTCACTAATACTATGTAACAATGACTTTGGTATAAGTTTAATAATACCTCTAAGTCTAACAGCTAAAAATCTCCTTGATTATATGGAGGAATAGCAATGGATACTAATACTATTGCTGAAAGGATAGCTACTGAATTTGAAGAAGCATTAATTGCAGATGGTAAAGCAGAGAAAACAATAGAAAGCTATGTAGGTGATGTTGGAGCATTTCTTCAATGGTTAGAATCTAAGGAAAATACCTTCACAGGAACACTAAAAAGATTCCATATAACAGCCTATAAAAATCACCTAGTACAAAATAACTATGAGGTAAATACAATTAATAAAAAAATCAATAGCCTACAATCCTTCAACCAATTTCTCATAGACAAAAACTACCTAAAGGAGCAGGTAGTAGACCTAAGAAAAGATAAAGTAAAGGTAGCCGCAGGTAGTGAAGGAGAAGTAGAGGTGTTCAATGATGCAGAAATAGAAAAACTCTTATTCTACATTCAATCACAAGATGTAACTTCAAGGGATAGATTAATAATGCTAATGCTCCTATATACAGGTATAAGAGTTAGCGAGTTAGTAAATATAAAGCTAAAAGATGTAGATGTATTAGCCATGAATTTAACTGTAGCCTGGGGTAAAGGTGGCAAAAGAAGGAAAGTTCCTTTAAAGGGAGAAGTCATAGAAGCACTAAAAGAATACCTTGAAGGAGAACGGAAAGAAAGTAAATTTGCAGATAGTGAATACCTAATTCTAACCAACCGTTCTCCAAAGATGGACAGAGATGCAGTAAACAAGCTCCTAAGCAAGATGGAAAGGAAACTAGGCATAAGGATGCACCCACACAAATTCCGCCATACTTTTTGTACAAGGCTTCTGAAAAAAGGTGTAGAACTCACCACAGTGGCAAAACTAGCAGGACATGCTTCAATCCAGACAACAGCAAGATTCTACATCAACACATCACAGAAGGACAAGAAAGATGCAGTAGAGCTTCTATAACGAAATAAAAAAGAAAATAAACATATATCATAATCTTAGAAGGTACATTCATACATGATGAATAGTACCCTAGGAACACAGAGGAACATAAAAGGAGGTGATACTAATGTTAGTAAAATGGGCTATAGGTGGAGCTGTACTAGGAGCAATAGCTGCTGTAAAAACAGGTACAAATGTTGCATCAGGAGCTGTATTTGGAGCAGCAGCAGGAGTAATAATACGCAAATGGATAGCTAAAAAACTTTGGATGTAGGAGGAGTAAAAAATGTTTGTAATTCAAACGAAACAAGACTTAGATGTACTAAAAAAAGCTAATGTAATCAATCAAAAGTACATGGAAGTGGTAGAAAAGCAATTTATGAATTTGTACAAGAATTTAGGAGAAGAAGGAATATTACTTAATGAGTTCTCACTAACTGATGAAGGAGAAATTATTCTACTAGAAATTGGAGATAATCTAAGGAATCTTAGTGTAATAGGATTAGATCCAACTGGAGGACTGCTTGAAGTTATACCAGAATTCATAAATGAAATAGAAATTGAAGAATCTATACTGTATGAAGTAATAATAGCTTATAATAATCAATTTGCAATAACTTTATATGTTCCAGCAGCAATAGTAGACAAAGAAATAATGGAATGGATAGAAGAATATAAATAGTACCCTTAGCCTTAAGTAATAAGGTTAAGGGCATTTTTATATACTAAATTAAGAAGAAAGGAGATGGACAAGATATTTAATAATGATAGATACATAACTGCAGGAGTACAGAATGAAATACCACTAGAGTTACAACTATTCATGTGGAATTGCATAGATACACTAAAGGAGCAAGGGAAGAAATTAGATTATCTACAAGTATTTGAATTATCAAAGGAAAGAGCTGATGATGTATTATACCAAAAGATAGAACATAGACAGGAAGTGCCTGAATATAGTGCGACCTATAGATTATTCCCTAAAGAAATGATAGATGCAAAAGTATTTGTAATAGATGATGGAAAGCATTCAACAATGGATGTTATCTAATGAATACTAGCTGATTAAATCAAAGAACTAACATAGAAATAGCAGCTAATACAATGGTGTTAGCTGTTATTTTTTTGCCATTAAAATGTAAAAACACATAAACAATATAATAAAGTCGATGTAGATATCGACATAGACTAAAAAGTCGACAAAAATGTAGATAAGGAAGGTGCAAAAATGAGAGAAGATTTAAAGCCAGGGGGCTTTGCACACAGAAGAAAAAGGAAAGTAAATTTCTTTAACAAAGCAGGAGGCGATGGAGAAATAGCTACAGGGATAAACTGGACAAGAACATCAGAGGAACCAGTATATTATCAAGAAGAACCAGAAGAATATAACAATGAGGAGCTTATAGAAGGATATGAAGAAACAATAGAAGAAGACCATATAGAACCAATGATGATAGGTAAAAAGCTTATAAACCTAGACAAGTTAAAGGTTAAAAGCAAGCAGCAAGAGATGGAAAAGATAACAATATATCTTGATAAGAACCTAATAACCATACTAAAGATGCTTAAAAAGGATAAAAGAATAAGTAGCTATAGCCAGCTAATAAAGGAAGCTTTGCAGGAGTATTTGACATAGGGGGGAATAAATCAATTAGCGATAACTAATATAAATTTTAGACAATCAATAAAAGAGCTAACTCTAGATTATGGAGTTAGCTTAAAATAAGTGGTAAAAAATAATAAAATCTATTGACTAGTAGTTAATAACATGATAAAATATGTTAAAATCATATATTTTGTAAGTAATTAGCACCAAAGCCAGTGGACAACCTTTAATTAGCTAAGGATAACCAAAAGGCAGGTCTAAGTTATTTGTAAAGAACCTATAAAGGATTCGGATAATAACGCTGATTGCAAGAATACTTCAATAAATAATTTGGAGTGTTGCTGCAATGAGCGTTTTTTTGCGTTCTTCAGTAACACCACTAGGAGGGTGTAATAGTGGAAAATAAAGTAACAAAGAAAAGAAATATTCCAATGATAGGGAGCATAGAACAAAGCCCACAGAAGCAAATAATAGTTTCCAAATCAGATAAGCTTTATCCTGAAATTATAGTTCATAATGGCGATGTTTGCACATGGAAAAAGTGTAATGATGGAAGCATAGATTACAAGAAAATATCAGACTATGTAGGAGTAAAGGAAGTAGTTGAAAACCTTGATACAGGTAAGAAGGAAATAATCTTAACCTACAATGAAGGTAAAGATGTGAAGGAAATAATGGTACCATTAGGAGAAACAGTGACGAAGAATAAGATACTTAATCTAGCAGATGTAGGAATAGATGTAAATGATAATAATGCAACTAATGTAATAAAGCAAATTAGAAACGAGAGAGAAAATGCTCCAAGAAAGTTAGTACATTCAAACATTGGATTCTTTGAAAAGGACGGAAAAAATTTCTTTAAGCATAATAAGATAATATCAGATAACAAGCAAAATGATATTGATTCAGCCTATATTGGTAGGCTTAATATAAAGCCAAAAGGTAGTGGTAAGACATGGCTAAACATGATCAACAAAGAAGTGCTGGGAAGACCTCCATTAGAGCTTGCATTAGCAATAGGATTTTCTGCTCCAGTAGTAGGCTTCATAGCAAATGAACTGGGTATAGAAAGCCCACTGATACATTTATACGGAGATAGTTCTAAAGGAAAAACTACAGCTTTAATGCTTGCAGTATCAGCTTTTGGTTCGCCAAGTATAAATGAAACTGGATTGATAATGACCTGGAATACAACAACAAATGCAATGCATGGAAGTTTGGGCGGAAATACAGGAATACCAGTGGTGTTTGATGAATCCAGTATGTCTGGTAAGAGTGATTTCACCAATGTAATTTATTCTCTGACAGCAGGACTAGATAAAGAAAGAATGGATAAGGAAGGCAATATAAGGAGTAGAAAGAGTTGGAACACAACAATAGGATCAACTGGAGAGCACTCTATATTTGTAAAGTCAAAGGAAAACACAGGAACAAGAATGAGGTTATTTGAGTTTGAAAACGTAGACTGGACAGAAGATGCAGAACACGCAGACAGGATAAAAGAAATAGTAATATCAAACTATGGACACTATGGAACATTATTTGCAAGAGCACTAATAATCCTTGGAAAAGAAAAGGTAATACAAATCTATAAAGACTGCAAACAAAATCTAATTGCAAAGATGGTAGAATCAGAATTTAGAGAAAGATTAGCAGGGAAACTAGCAATACTAATGGTAACAGCAACAATAATAAAAAAATATCTTAAGATAAATCTCACCCTTGAGGAAATAGAAAAAATACTAATAGAAAACGAAAATACCAATGTTGAAGATAAGGACATAGGGAAAAAAGCCTATGAAGTAATAATGCAAGAAGTTTCAAGAAATAAATCTAAGTTTGGAGTAGAGTATGAATATTGGAAGGATGGTAATAAGCCAGCTAGTGACAAGGAAACATGGGGAAAAATTGAATACAAAGGAACTAAGAAGAATCATACAATGCAGATAGTAATAATAGAAACAATACTAAAAAGGATTTTGAAGGATAATGGATTTGAAGACCCAAGATTAGTAACAAAAAAGTGGAAAAGCAAAGGATGTCTTGATTTCGAGGAAGGCAAAACCTACAGAAGAAGAACAATAAATGACATAAAAACAAAATGTTATGTAATAAAGGTAAATCAAGATGATGTTCCTAAAAGAGAGAAATCATTTGAAACAGTAGAAAGCCTAGATGCAATGTAGTAACCGAAAAATTCTGGGAAAATAGTGTTAGTAAAACCATAGACTGGGGAACCACGAATCTATAAAAATCAACAAATCTTTAGAAGGTACCCCAGTTTCCCAGTAAAAAATTTCAGAGACAAAAAATCAATAAAGAGGATTAAGCGGTAGATAAATAATAATCTAATAAAAATAAAAAGGGAAAAGGGGAAAATAAATATAAAACCCATAAAAATCAATAGCTCTAACAGTCCCAGTTAATGCCCCAGTTCCCTAAAACCAAACGGGATACAACAATAAAAACAATAGATAGAAAAAGTAGTAAGCAAGATTTAAAACATAGGTGGTTATTTAAAAATAAAAGTTTGGTACATAGCAACTGTTGATTCAGTAATACCCATACCCATTACAAATGTTACTGAAACAAAAGTTACAATACACGATACAATCATTAGCTTAGCACTTATAACCAATAATATGTAGATATTACTTGAAACAATAGGGAAATAGGGAGTATATAGTTAGAAAGCAGTAATATCAATGGTTAAATAATTCCCCTTGAAGTGTTCATTCCCTATCGAGCATAGGGTGACAGCATGGAATAAATAATATAAGGCACAAAGCAGTAACTAAGTACTTTTCAGACATATATTATTACATTGATATAGAAAAAGAAAGGAAGAGATACTATGATACCTCTAAAATCAGCGATTAATGGATATAATGAGCATCTAATAAATACTGAAAAAAGTCCAGAAACAACATATGGATACGGTAACCAACTTAAAAAGATGGAATCATATTTTCTTAAAAAATTCAACTATCCTCCATACTTAGATGATATAACGCTAACTAATCTTGAAGAATACCTAGGCAGTCAATTAGCTGCTGGATTAGCACAAGCAAGTAGGAGCAGAAGCTACCACATAATAAGATCATTCTATAGTTATTGTTACAAGAAGGAGTTAGTTGAAAGAAATATAGCTCTAAGCCTTGAACCAATAAAGGTAAAGAGAAAAGAAAGAACTTATCTAACAGAGAATGAAGTAGTAGTATTAGTAGAAAAAATAGAAAATGAGTTAGTAAGGATAGTAGTAACTGCAATATATCATACAGGCATGAGAATATCAGAATGCACTAACTTAAGGCTTAAAGATGTAGATTTTGAAAATCAAGTGATTCATATAATAGGCGGAAAAGGAAATAAGGACAGAGATATTCCAATCAGTGATAAACTAAATGAAATTCTAACGGACTACATTCAAAATAAAAGATCAAAGTTTAATTATAGTGAGTACTTTTTTGCAACAATGAAATCAGGGAGAATTTCACCACAGCATATTAATAGACAAATAAGTGCAGCGGTTAAAAAGCTTAAATGGGACAAGCAAGTATCAGCACATATTCTAAGACATAGCTTTGCATCAAAATTAGTCCAAAAGGAAGTTAATATAGTTAGAATCCAAAAGCTACTGGGACATTCAGATCTTAGAGTAACATCAATTTACACACATACAAGTCAAGATGAATTAAGACAAGCTGTAAATGTAATTTAGTAGAAGGGGGAAAATTATTATGGGAGAAGCAGTAAAGAAAGCAATGTATGATGATAAGGTAGAACTAATCCTAAAAGGGCTAACAGAAGGTAAGTCAAGAGAAGAGTTAGCAGAGGAACTTGAATATAAAAACTATAAAAGTTTAGATATGTACATGAGAAGAAAGAATTGGAGATGGAATCAAAGGACTGAAAACTACGAAGAGCAAGTAACAAAAGCTACCTTTGAAGATAGGCTAGATCAAGTAAGAACAATTGGTACAAAAGCAGGTAGAGTAATAGATTTATTTAATAGTGGAATAGAAGATCCAATGGAAATTGCCAAGAAAGCAGGATTTAGAAATCATATTGAAATGGCAAATTACATGACAAATAAAAATTATGTTTGGAATAATGAATTAGGTAATTATGGAATGAAAACAGGGAAGTTAGAGGATAAACACGATAAACTTGTAACAGAGCAAACTTTAAATGTAACAGAAGAAACAGATATTAAACAATTCATACCAATTTTAAAGGTACTCCAAAATAATAAGGATAAGATAGTTGAAAATTTAACACCAGAACTACAAACAAATAAAATACCAACATATTTAGTTCCAGGTATTGCAACTATACTATCAGCACAAATGATGAGCAGTTTAAAATTTTTATTAAGAGAGTTTTCGAATGAAAAAAATATAACACAGAGGCAAATATTAGAGGTAGCATTAATAGAATTCTTTAATAAATATGGATATAGCTATAGGGTAAAGGAAATGTTTAATGCTTAATGATACTTGAAAAGATTCTATATAATAACCTACAGAAACTATTTAGTACAGGAAGGCTACGAGGTAAACATCATAATAGAACTACTGTAAATAGTATAGATAATATTGTAATTTTCTGATAAAATAAAGATAGAAGAAGGGAATGATTACATGAATAGATTAAAACCCCTAAATGATTTCGTCTTCAAAAAAGTCTTTGGAGAAGAAGAAACAAAGTATAATCTAATAGCACTACTTAATGCAATATTAAGTAAAAAGGATACAGATAAGCTAGTAACACTAGAAATAGTTGAAAATAAAGAGTTAACACCAGAACTTATAGAAGATAAGACGGGTATAATAGATGTCAGAGCAAAAACAGCAGATGGTACACAATTGGAGATAGAAGTACAACTAACAAACCAGCATAATATGGATAAAAGAACCTTGTGGTACTGGGGAGAAATATATTCAGAAGGTATTAAAAAAGGAGAAGATTACAGAAATCTAACCAAGGTAATTACAATCAACATAGTAGACTTTGAATATATTAATATACCTAATAAATTTCATACAACCTTTCACCTATGGGAAGATGAAGTTAAAGACTATATGCTGACAGATGTAGTAGAGATACATTTCATTGAAATGGAGAAGTTTAGAAAGCTAACAAATAAGAATCTAAAAGAAGATAAGCTTCAAAGATGGCTGTCATTCTTTAGAGAAGATATAAGTAAAGAAGAGTTAAAGGAGTTGATGGATATGGATGTTGATATTAAAAAAGCAGAAGAAAAAATGGAATATCTAAGCAGTGATCCAAAAACTTTAGAACTTTACAAAGCAAGAGAAAGATCACTACATGAGAGGGCTAATATGATAAGTTCTGCTAGAGAAGAAGGAGCAACTGAAAAAGCATTGAGAGTAGCTGAAAAAATGTTAAAACGAGGAGATAGTATAGAAGATATTGTTGACATAACTGAACTTTCAGTGGATACAGTAATGGATCTAAAAAAGAAAATGATGCATTAAAATAGTATTAAATTCTTTGTAAGAGTTAAAGGAATTGATGGATGTGAATGTTGATATCAAATCAAAGGAAAAGAAAGAGCATTTAAAAATACTTGATAAATAACAGTGATTAAAGTCGCTGTTATTTTTTTGTCCAAAAGTCAAGTTTTTGTCTACAGTACAATAAAACTGTAGACAAAAAATAATTTGATTTGTAATTATTAGTGTATCTAATAATAGTTTATCTATAGTTCAACAAAATATAGAATTCCTAACTGTCAACAGCATTGATTTGACTAAGGTTTGAGGAGGTGAAGATAGGAATAATTTGGGTTCAGTTAGTGCTATTACTGCTACAAGTGCTACAGTTACATTAGCAGCAGCTCAAACAACTGCTCCAACAGCAGACAAGTTTGATGTAGAAGTAACACCAGAAGGTGCTACAGCAGCTACAAAATATGCTGTTAAAACAGTAACACCAGTAGATGGAGATACAACAAATACTAAATTTGTTTTAACTTTTGAAGACGGAAAAACATTAGATAAGACTCAAGGAAACTTAAAAGTTAATGGACAAGCTCCAGCAACAAAAGTAGTAACTGGTTCAGAATATGATTATGATTTTAAAGTCCCAGAAATTAAGAATGTTGAAATAAGGGATGATCAACACATAGTAATTCATTTCTCAGAAAAAATGGATGCTTCAGCTGCTCCATCAACAACTGTATTTAATACTTATGAATTCACAAAAATTTCAGACCAAACTAAATTGATAGGGAATGTTGGAGACACTGCTGATCAAACAGGCGTACTAGCAGCATTAAGTGCTGATAAGAAATCAGTTACACTTACTTTAGGACAAAAAATGGTTCCTGCAACTTACACGTTAAAGGTTAAGACAGGAGCAGCAGTTAAGGATATTCAAAATAATGCAAATTATAAAGTATATCCAGGAACAGAAGTTACAGTTACACCAACAGCTGATCAATTAACTGATAAAACAGCACCAGCAATGACTAAAGCTGAATATGATTCATCAACAAAACAATTAAAATTAACATTTGATTCAGCAGTAAAAGATTCAACTTTTGCGCAAGCAAATGTGCTATTTGGTGGAATAGCTTTAACTGCATCAGATGTAATAATAGATACTACACCAGATGATAATGTATTAACAATTCAATTGTCAGATGCTACAGCAGCTAAATTAAACTTAGCAAGTGGTGCTAATGTAGAATTGAAGGCAGTAGATGGACAATCATTAGCAGATGCTAATGGAAATGAAGTAAGTGGAACAATGGCTGTTTCATTACAAACGCCACCAACACTTGCTGATGCAACAGCAACAGGCACTAGTTTTGATGAAGCTTCAAGAGTATTAACTATTAAATTTAATGAGCCTGTTAAATTAGTAGATGCAAGTTTAATTACTCTTGATAATCAAGCAGATGTTGCTCAAGCTTTATCAAAAGCAAATGATACTATTGTTGCAGGTACTGATGGAACTGATACAATAAAAATTCAGTTATCAAAAGCTACTTATGACAATATAAGCGATAATACTGGAAAAACTATTGGATTAGTAGTAGGTGCAGGAGCAGTTAAAGATTTATCTGATACTCCAAACAAAGCTATATCAAAAGTTGAAGTTGCATATGCTCAAGATACAACAGCACCTGTGTTTGCTACAACTGGAGCAGCAACATTTAATAACAGAACTGGAGAGCTTGTATTAAGTTTTAGTAAACCAGTAATAGAAACAGTTTCAACAGAAGCAAATGTTAAAATAACTGATGGTACAGTTACTAAGTCATTAGCAGATTTAAAAGCAGGTGGTGGAAGTGTTGTAGTAAAAGATAACACTATAACTGTTAAAGTGGGAACTGAGTTAGCTAATGTAAAAGGATGGTTTGATGCAGGAAGCAAAGTAATAGTATTTACTACAGCTGATGGAGATGTTATAGACTATGCAGCAAACGGATTAAAAGCAATAGCTTCAACAGATGCTAAAGCACCAGTAGTTACATTAAAAGATGAGATTGCACCACAAATTGTAACTCCTAATGCTGTTGGAACATTATCCTCAACTAAATTCTCATTAAAATTTAATGAAGCAATGGATGCAACAAGTGCTAATACAGCAGCGAACTACAAAGTATATGATCAACAAAACGATAAATATATTGCTTGTACAGCAGTTCAATTACAGAGTGATAATCAAACTGTAGTATTAACATTCGCTGAAGCATTAACAGTACCAAATAATGATAACTATAAAATATATGTTAATAATGTAAAAGATGCTTCATTAAACAGAATAGCAAATGATTCAACTGCTGCATTTACTTTAGGAACAGCTGATACAACAGCACCTGGAGTAAACAAGGCTGAATTTACAAATAAGGATGCTAATTCAATCGAGGTAACATATACTAAAGTTGTAAATCCATCAGACGCAGAAAACATAGCAAACTATGTAGTAAAAGATGGAACAACAGCTTATGCATTAACAAATGCAAAAGTAACTTCAAAAGTAACTGCAGGAGTTACAGTAGCAACAATTACATTTGACAATGTAATACCAACAGCAAAATCTACATTAACATTAAAAGTAAATAATGTTAAAGACTTAGCTGGAAATGTAATAAAAGTAGCTGGTGATGCAGATACACCTGCAACAGCTGTAGATGATAACTTTGTAACTATTGCAGCTAAAACAGGATCAATAGACAGTGTAGCACCAACTTATGTTGCAACAATACTTGATATGGGTGGAACAGCAAATGATAAGGTAATCTTAACATTTACAAAAGATGTAGATACAACATCTGTTATGAATCCAGCTAGTTATGCAGTATCAAGTTCAACTGTAACTGGATTAACAGTTGCTAGTGTAGAAAAATATGATGCAGCAACAAAACAAGCTACATTAGTATTGAATAAAAATGTAGGAACAGCCAATGATATATCATTTAATGTAGTTGCAAATAAGATAGCAGATAAAGCAGGTAACTATGTAGCAGCTACTGCACAAACTGGATTAGCAGCACAAGATTTAACTGCACCAACACTTGATACAGTTACAGCAGATGCTAAATTAGCTGATAAAAGTGATGTAATTACATTAAAATTTAATAAAGATGTTTACGAAAATACAACTGGAACAGCTTTAGCACCTGCAGATTTATCAAAATACTTTACAGTTAAAGTAGGAAATACTACATTAACTGGAAGTGATTTAGATGCATACTTCACAGAACTTGGAAGTGGTTCAACATTTACATTAACTACTCAATCAGGAAAAGAAATTAAGAATGGTGATGTAATAACAGTTACATTAAATTCAGGAAAAGTATTATATGATGCGTCACAAAATCCAGTTTCTTCAATAACTAAGACAGTAACAGCTACTACAACAGAAACTGCTTTAGCATTAGGTACAGGACATACAGCTGATGGATCAAAAATAACATTAAAACTTAACCATGCAATAGATCCTGCAACATTAAAAGCTGATGGTTCAGACTTTGTAGTACCAGGATACATTATAAAGAATGCAGTTCTTGCAAACACTAACCAAGATGTAGTACTTACATTAGCTAATGCAATTCCAGCAAGTACAAAAATAAATGTATCATTAGCAGATAATGCTAACATTTGTGATCTTGTAGGAAGTAAATTAGTAATTAGTACTCCAGTAGAAATAACTTCAGCAGCAGCAGCAACACCAGCAGCAGCATTAACAGCAACAGCAACTCAAGGATCAGTTACTGGATCAACAGCAATAACAGCAACACCAACAGGAACAAATACTTTAGTATATAAGGTTTCTAGTACAGCTGTTACAACACCAAATGTTGGAGATACAGTGTCAGGAACTAGTGCATTAACAAGTGGAGCTGATATAACAGGAGTAGATGATACAACTAATAAATATGTAGCTGTATATGAATTAGATGGAAGTAACAAAATAGTTTCATTTAAGTTAATAACATTAACTTCTGCTGAAATAAAGTAGCAAACTTAACTTTTCAGGTTTCACAAAGGGATCAAACCCGTAGAAAATTTATAAATACAAAAATTAAAGGAGAGGAAGGAAAGTACAGCCTTCCTTCTCCCATCTAAATGAACGGATAAAATTGTACTAACATATCTAAAAATATCTTTAAGTCAAAAAAATAATCAGGTCACATACTGATTGAAAAACAGAATAATCAAAACTAAGAGTATCTCTAGGGGTACTCTTCTATTCTTTTTTGAATTAATATAAAAATATGAGTTAATTAATTGAATGATATAGGCAATAGTAATATAATCTAATTATGTGTAAAGTACAGGAGGTGAGGCAGATGAAGAAACAAACAAGGATAACAGCTGCAGTAGTATTAGCATTAGTAGTAATTATTGGTGGATACTATGGTTATCAGAAATATAGTCTTAATAAAAGAGTACAAACATCAGATAAGATGATGAAGGATAAGGGTATAAAGCAAAATAATACAGATAAATCTATAGTAGATGAGATATTAAAAAATGATACTGATTTAGAATATGCATACATAAGTCATAATGGTGAAACTATAATGTTAAACTTAAAGTTTAAAAAAGGAATACAGGATAAAGACAAATATTCAAAAGTAAGTAAATATATGGAGAAAGTTAGAGGACAATACAAAGGTAAGAATGTAAATGCAACAATGATTCCTAATTAGTATTTGTGATATTTAGAATAAAATTATATTTGAATCAGAGAAATGGATAGCACAAGTTGTTATCCTTATTTTTATTTCACTGCAAAATAATAAGAAAATACACTGCATAAAAATTCTCTAGATATGGTAGAAAGCAAAATGCTACTAATAGCAACAGTTCGTGTCAAATTACATGCCTAAATTTTCACTGCATAATCTAAATAATGCAGTGAACTAACCTGTAACAAGCCTAAAATCAAACTTATATTATTCCTTTGAATAATAAAATTATAATTCAAGGAGGAATATAATAATATGAACACATCAAAGAACACTTCAATCATTAGTAAATTCATAACTAAGGAGATAGAACACATCTATCAAAGATACAACAGTATTCCAGAAGATGAGCTAAACAATGTAAAACAATTCATAGAGATACTAGAAAAAAATCATCTAAATTTTGATCCCTATAGAAGCTATGCTGCTACAAAAGCAACTGCTGAAATATGTGCTGAATTAGAGGATATAGACATTATAAGACTATATTTATTCATACTGGATGATTTAGGACTAGACATAAAAGCAGAAGATACTAAAGAAGTATATATGGATTTAATTGAAAAAGGCTATTGTAAAATTCCAGGGTACTACTTATATAAAGATGAGGAAACAATGAAGGAATTAGCTAGAGATGAACTAGATTGTAAGCTAGATGACACTGAGCAAGTAGCAGATATGTTTGATGCAGAAGACCTAGCTAATCTATGGGTATTCGGAACTTCAAAACAGGAAGCAGCAAAACAATACATGAGGGACAATGAGTGGTGGGAAATACTAGGCTGTGAGCAAGGAGAGGAAGGATACACTGACTATTATGGTGATATGATCTACTACAGCTTAACTGGTGAGGAGGTGTAGTAAATGATTAAGATAGCATATAGAAAGAAAATAGAATCTATTAATTACCTACCACTAGAGGTTGTAAGTGTAGTATCAGAAATAGCAGCTATATTAGATGATAACTATGGAGAAGAAAGAAATGCAGATGATGAATAGCTCGGAAAAACTTTCCTCGCAAAGGGGTCAGACCCTTGGGGAAATATGTAAATAACAAATTAAAGGAGAGGAAGGAAAATACAGCCTTTCATATACCATAGTCAAGGTCACACACTGGCTGAAAACTAAATAATTAAATCAAAACTGAGAGTATCTTTAGAGATTCTCTTTTATTCTTTTTTGGGTGAATAAATTCCTATTTAGCGAAATTATAATCCACTACTTGAAGTTACACTATATTGGTGATAAAATGTGTTTATAAATTAATGGTGGTGAAAAAATGGATAAAGAAACGAAACAGATGTTTGAACTTATTTTACAAAAACTAAACAACATGGAGAAAAGACAGGAGAATATGGAAATAAGGCAGGATGAAATATATTCTGTAGTAAAATCAATAGAACATAGCAATAATGTAAGGAAAGCAGAAATAGATAATTTGATTTATAAAGTAGCACATGTTGAAGGAACAATTAATGGTGTAGGCGAATTAATTGAAAAAAGAAGATCAATTAAATAGTTGATATATTTAGGAGGGTAACCTCTTTTTTTTTAGCAAGCTCGGAAAAACTTCCTCGTAAAGGTGTCAGACCCTTGGGAGAACATGTAAGCAAAAGAGAGGAAGAAAGTACAGCCTTCCTTCTTCCATTGTCCATTTAGCGAAGTTAGAAATTTACTTAGGATACGATTAAATTGATGTTAATATTAAAAATATAGGTGGTGAAAAGATGGATAATGAAATTTTACATTTATTAAAAACTATTAATAATAAGCTTGATGAACATACGCAAATATTTAGATTTTTAGAACATACAAGTGAAGTTCATAAGTCATAAATAGATAAAGTTAATTATGCTGTTACAAGACTTGAAGGGGAAGTTAAAGGGATAAGAGAAGATCTTACAGCAGTAGAAATGATAACGTCAAAAAAAGAAAAAGTACCCCTAGAGATACTCTAAATTAAGTTTATTTATTTACTTCAAATGGTTTTTCTTCTACTATATTTCCATCATAGGATGCTTGAAGTATGTATTCTCCTCCATTTTTAACTTCTATGGGTTGTATAGGGTATTCTAGCTTCTTATTATATGTCTTAAGTTCTTTAGAGTATATTTTATTTTTACCATCCTTGGATTTAACCACTATGGAAATAGTGCTATCTTTACTAAAATCCTTTTTTGATACTATATCGTAATAGACTACATCACCTAATTTAAATTTGTTTTTCTCTTCTTTTATTCTCATTTTATCATTAAATGTACTTCCAACTCTGATATTAAAATAATTGCTAGATTTTTTTATATTAAAAGATTCTTTATTATTAATAAACAATCCAGCACCAATCCCTATAATCAATAATATTATTAAAACTAATATCGTTTTAGTTCTTTTTTTCACAATTATTACCTCCATATAGTTTCTATGTTATGATTTATATGTGTATATTTTAAAGCAATACTATCATTTAATAGCTTACCTTGTTGTAGCTTTACCTATGTTATCATCTTTTATTATGCTTCTTATATATCCAACTTAATCACATTATTATTTATTAGATTATTCAATTTATAATTTTAATATAGATTCCTCAAAAAGAATAGAAGAGCACCATAAATAGGTACTCTATTTTTAATGTGATTATTTAATTTTTCAGCCAGTGTGTGATCTGACTATTTTGTGATGTTTGGATGTGATTTCATTTAAATCAGAGAAGGAAGGTTTCCCTTCCCCTTATATTATTGAGCTGTTACTACATATCCTGATGCAGATGAAGCATTTCTGCTTATCTTGTTACCGGATGCATCTACTGCTGTTTGAGTAGTATCGCCAGCAACTACATTAATTGTAGTAATTCCAGCATCAAATACTGCATTAGCATCAAGTTTAATAACAACTTGACCATTTACTACTTTAGCAACTGGAGCTGTACCAAAGCTATATCCACTTGATAAAGCAAAGTTGTTAGCAATTGCAGCTGCGTCCATATCTGCTGCATTTACTTTTTCACCAAATGATACAATTATTACTTTATCAGTTCCAGCTCCTGCTGTACCGTTTGTATAATCATAAGTTGTACTGTAAGTAGCTCCTGTTATTGAAGGTCTTGTTGTATCTGCACTTGTTACAGTTTTAGCTGTTCCATTTCCGTCTGCTACTACTGTCCAAGTATTTCTAACTGGATTATTTGTTCCCGCTTTTACAGTAAGACCTCTTAAGTAAGATAATGCTGCTGTTGCATCAAGGTCAATACCATTTCCACCAAGAGTTATTGTTACTGAATCTGCTCCTGCGTAAGCAAACGTTGCAGCATCGCCTACGCTTGTACCTGCTGGCAACACAAATGTATCTGTTGCAGCTGTTCCAGCAGTCATACTAGCTACAGCTACTCCATTTGGATCTAAGTTTTGATCAAATACTACTGTAAGAGTATCTCCAGCACTTACTTTTCCATCATTATTGGCATCTGCATATACTGCGGATTTAACAGCTGGTGCAGCTGTTGCAGCTGTTGGTGCTGTCAATACTTGTTTGTTTTCATCAGTTGTTCCTACATTAGTTGTGTTATCGTAGAATTTAATTGCTGTTTGTCCAGCTTTAATTCCTATTTTATCCCCAAGTGCTGCTGTATATCCTGTTCCAAGTGAAACTTTCAATTGGTTAGCATAATCTCCAGGTGTTACTGTTATGTTACCTGTTCCAAGATCATGGTTGTTATTGTTAGTGAATATTACATCATGAACTCCTGACACATTTCCATTAACTACTACAGGTTTATCAAATGTAACTACAAATGTATCTCCAGCATTCATTCCTGCCGCTCCATTATCAATAAATGCTGTATTTTGATCAGTTGTATTTGTTGCAGTAATTGCTGAATCTGTTAATGCTGGTGCTGCTAAAGCAACTCCTGTTGTTAATGCTTGTGAATCTGCATAAGCATAAGTGCTTGTCATTACAGCTCCGCCTACTTTAGCTGCTATGTTTTTAATACCAATCTTATATGATGAATTAGATAATGTTAATGGAGTAGCTGAGTGCAGATATACTGTTTGTTGATCTGATAATAAAGTAGCACTATCAAAATTAAATGTAACAGTTGAATCAGATACTAAATATGCAATATAGTTAGATACTGTTTCAGCTGTAGTTTTGTCAACCACCTGGTCAAATTTAACTTTTACATAGTTTGAACCATCAGCTGTTCTTATTGAAGCAGCTGGTGCTGCTGCTGGTGTCGCAACATAAGTAACTGGTACTTTATTAGCAACTGGTACTGCAAATGTTGAAAGACCGCCTTGGTCAGTAACTGCTCCTGCTGTAACTGTTAAGTAAACTTTATCAGTTCCAGCCTTAACACCTGCTGTTTCTATTTCAGAATATTCAGCTTGAGAAGTTCCATTTGCATGAGTATTTATTAATGTATAAGTTAAAGTTTTTCCATCATTTGTTATTTCTTCAGAAGCAATTGCTAATGGTGTAGCTGCATCTGTTCCTATAACTCCTGCTAATGTATCATTTACGTATAATGATAATTTTGTACTATCATCTGCATCAACTCTTACATCTTTGTTGAATGTAACTTTTAATTTGTGATCAGCTTCTGTGTATTGGGTTGAAACTATTGAAAGAGCTGTCTTCTTTAATGTAACTATTCCACTGTAATCTTTTTCTACAAATTGTACTGGTGTAGTTGCTGCAGTTTCGATATCAGTTACATTTTCTAAATTTTGAGTTCCATCAAGTGTAATTCTTAATTTAGGTTGTTCTATAGTTATAGCTTCTAATGCTCTAGCAGTAGTTTGGTCTACAACTACAGTTACAGTGGCACTATTAACTGGTGTTACTAAAGATCCATTGATGTTTGCCCATGTATCTCCAGATGTAGTTTGAACTTTAACTTTATTTGCTCCTAAAGCAGTTGCAAATTTAGCTACATTTATTGGTTCTGAGAATGTAAATGTCATTCTGTTAGTTGTATCATCATATGAAACAGCTGATACTGTTGGTACTGCTGTAACTACTGGTGTTACTGTGCCTGCTGCTGAAGTTGTAAATGCAGCATCTCCTAATACTATTTGAGGGTTATCTCCTAATGCATTGATTGCATCTATAGTTGCTTGCGCTGGACTTATTGTTCTTGTTATTGTTCCTGTACCACCAATTCCTACATAATCAGCAGCCTTTAATAGAACTTTATTTGTTCCAACTTGTACATAAACTGCATCATCAGCTGGAGTTCCTGAAACAGCTTTGTCAAATGTTAAAGATATTTGTCCATTTCCTCTGTTATAAGTTGCACTTACAACATTTGCTGCAGCTGTATCTGGTGTCAATGTTCCATTAAATTCCATTGGAGAAGCAGCTACTATGGTATTAGCAACTGTTGCTCTATCATCTACACCTGTTGCATACAATATATATCCAGCATTTGCAAGTCCACCTTGTGGGAAGCCTGCTACGCTTGCACCAGCTGAAATTGTGAATTTAATTTGAGTCTTATCTGTATTAGCAAATGCTGCTACTGCATTTAGGTCAGTTGCTGCACTTGTTCCAACAAAGTTATTTGTTGTTCCATTAGTTTTGTTATATAATGAGTATTTTCCTGCTACTGTTAATGCAGTGTCAGCCACTGGTTCACTAAATGTAACAAGTACTGTTTTATTATTTAGTGCTTCAACTTTTGATATTTCAGGTTTCTTGAAATCGAAGTTCGAAGCTGTGCATCCATTAACTGTTAATGAACCTTCTTGTCCAGTTAATGATATTGATAATTTAGCAGTTTTAGCTGTAGAATCTACAGTTACAGCTGTTGGATTAACTGCTGCTGTTCCGTTTACAGATATTGAATAGTTTGTTACATTTCCTGCTGCAGTAACATCAAATCCTGTTGGTAATGTTACTGTTACTGTTGTTGTGGTAATAGCACTTATATTTCCATTTTTTAAACCATATTTTTACATCCTAAAAATGGCAGTATAGCTTGTACTATACCATTTGAATATTTAAAACATTTATTAATCATATATTATATTAATGAATTGTAATTCTTGCATTGATAAATATTTATTAAATATTTAATAAATTAAAAATATTGTTTTATTATAAAAATAAATAAATAATAAATATTAAAATATAAAATATTATAAAAAGCAAGTAACTGACGAAAAAATAAATGCTATAGTTGATATATAGCATTTTTGTAAAATAATATATAAATTTTCTTATGATAAAAATAAAGCGTTAATTTCATTTTCATAGCCATATTTTTTTAGAAATTCTATTACAGCTATTTCAAATATTTCTCTTTGGCTTATATTTTTTTCTTTGCTGAATTCTTTAACAAGCTGTGAAAGAGAATGAGACATACATAATGATTTGGTTATGGTAATGCCACCTATAGAATATCTTGGAAGAGTAGAGTTTGTGCATAAAAGCTCTGCTAGTTTTTCCTTATTTTTATTTATCATTTCAAGCATAGGAAGCAGTGTTTCTAATTTATCTAATTCATTAGGTAGTACGTTTTCAATTTCACTAGAATGATTATCAAAATTATAGTCTTCTACAGTTTCTTTAAAATCAATGTGTTCTTCAGATGGAAGTTTACCTTTTAAAAGAATATAGTTATGCTTTTCAGGTGACCATACATAGCCCTTTGATTTCATGTAGGTAGCCATAGCTCTGTGATCAGCCATACCTGATTTTTTAGCTATTTCCAGTGGTTCAAGTCCAGCATTAAAAAGGGAAATTATTTTTTCTGTTTTGCTGAAGCTTGGAGATTCATAGTCTATATTTGTATTAGAATTAATTTTTTTTGTGTAAATTTGTTTTTCAGAATCCCAAAAATAACCTCTTCTTCTCATGTACATATCTAAGGTTCTATAGTTTTTGTGATTAAGTTTAACTGCTAAATCCTCTCTAGTTATACCTTGCATGAGGCATTTTTGTATATATTCATCATCATATTCATTTTTTTCTGAATTACTTAAAGCTGCAGCAGATTCTGTAATTCCATTATAAAATTCCATTAAATTCACTCCTTGTTGTTATAAAACATTTATACATTTATTTAAATCATCAAAATTGGCATGAGTATATATAGATGTAACCTTTAAATTAGAGTGCCCTAAAAGTTTTTGAACGTAAACAAGGTTAACTCCATTTTTAATTAAGTTGGATGCAAAACTGTGTCTAAGTATATGAGCACTTATATGTTTTTCCCATCCAAGATTTTTTGCAGTATCATTTAAAATTCTGTTTACATAAGCTGCACTTAAGCTTCCAGATTTTTCTGTAGCAAAAAAATAATTATTTTTTGTTGAGCAATCATATGTTTTTGCATAGCTTTGCAATATGGATAGTAAATGTATATTAATAGGTATATTTCTATTTTTAGAACCTTTACCATTTATTACATGTATAATTTTATTTTTAATATCAACATCTTCCACTTTTAAATTCAAACATTCACTAATTCTAAGTCCTGTATAAAAAAGTGTTTGTGCAACAGTTTTAACTATTGGATGTTCAATTGCATTTATAAGAGTACGTGCTTCTTCCATTGACAAAAAGGTTCTTTCTTTTCTTTGGATTTTTATAGGTTCTATAGACATAGCTATATTTAAATTACAAAGATTATTTTTATATAAGTAATTCCAGAAAGACCTAAGAGTATAAAGTTGCCTGCTTCTACTAGCTGAAGATAGCTTTTTCAATTTTAGCTGGTATAGGTAGTCATCTATATCTACATTTTTTACTTCATTTATATAAACAGCACAATTATATTTTAATTCTAGAAAATGCTCAAAGGCTGTTAAATCTGAAGTATAGGATTTTATAGTTTCTTTGCTTTTATTTGTTATAGTAATATGGTAAATGAATTTTTTTATTCCATTATTTAACAGCATGATATACCTCCTTTGTAGTAAAATGAAGAAATATGTAAAATATTAGACAATATGCACATGAATATAATATCTTTATGGTATAATTTTGTCAATTATCCAATTAGTATTATGCATGTTATTTACAATATGTTTATAATATTTTTTACTTAATTAATTATATTATTCTTATAATATAAATAGTGTAAAAATTTCCAGCTATAAGGTTGTTTTTTTATTAACTAAATATAGTGAAGTTAGTATTTAAATTAGGTATAATCAATTGAATGACAAAGTAAAAAGTAATATAATCTAGTTATGTGTGAAATATGGGAGGTGAAATGGATGAAAAAGCAAACAGGAATAGTCGCTGTAGTTATATTAGTAATAGTAGTGATTATTGGTGGATATTACGGTTATCAAAGGTATAGTTTAAGCAAAAATTCAAATGTACCAAATACTGCTAAAGTAGATAAAAATGTAAAAGAGGCAAAAGATGCAGTTGATAAAGCAACGTCCACTAAAAGTAAAGAAGACATATCAAAAGCAAGAGAAGCAGTTAATAAATTATCAGCAGGTGAAATCAAGGATTCTTTAGCTAAGAGAATATACTCTATAGATGTAAATGCAGACAAAGCAAACAGTACAGCTAATATTAATATAAATGATAAAGCTGATAAGGTAAAGCTTGATGTGGATAATACGACTTTGCTAGGATTTAGTTTTTTGAAGATATCTTTTGATCAAATGAATAAAGATGGTTATGTAGTAAAGTATGATGGAAATAATGCAGCTTGGAGTGCAAAGTTTAATTGTTTTGTACTTAAATATGAAGGAAAGAAAGTGTTAAGTGAATTTGATGCTAAAAAAGTTTCTGTAGAGAAAAAAGCTGCTCAATAATTAAATTCTAATTATTATTCAATATTATGGATATATAAATTATTTGCTTCAAAGTACATTTAATAATTATGGAGTATTTTGATCGGTTTGCCATATACTAGTTTGAAACTTACATAAAATTATGCATATAGTGAAAAATATATAATTACAATTTAATATTTTATGAATTTATGGTTTTTTATTGAATCATTTACATGAATTAATACATTGTAAAAGTATTATTTTAACATTAAAATGAAACTATCGATATAGTTGATTAGTACAATCTAAAAGAGAATTTTATGTCTAGATTTGCTTATTAACATTGCAGTTAAAATTGAATAACTTTATTCAATACAGGAGGTAGAAGATATGAGTAAAAAAGGTACAAGAGCTCTTGCAAGTGCCACTCTTATGGCATTGATTTTAACTACAGCTTTATCAGCTGGTTCAGTTAAGGCAGCAGAAGGAAAAGTTACAAGAGTAGGTGAAATTGATAGGTATGCTACTGCAGCCAAAATTGCTACAACAAATTGGACAAACAGTGATGATGTAGTATTAGTATCAGGAGAAGGATATGCAGATGCAGTAAGTGCTTCAGCATTAGCTAAAAAGCTAAATGCACCAATACTTTTGACAACGGCAGCAACATTAAGTACAGATACTCAAAGTGCATTAAGTGCATTAAAAGCTAAAAATATATACATAATAGGCGGAAATGCTTCAGTTTCAGCTTCAGTAAGAACTGTATTAAAATCTAATTATAATTTAATAGAACTTGGTGGTTCTGACAGATACCAGACTAATGTGAAAGTTGCTCAAAAATTAGTTGACTTAGGAGTTAAAGCTGACGAAGTTATAATGGTTGGTGGAGAAGGTTTTTCAGATGCCTTATCAGTAGCACCAATAGCAGCAGCTAAGGGACAAATTCTTTTACTTGGAATGAACAGCAGTGAACATATGAAACCAGTTGTAGATTTTGTAAATCAGAATAATTCAAAGGTTACTGTAATTGGAACTAGCAACGTTATAAACAGTTCTATTTATAGTGAGGTAAAGGCTGTAAATAGAGTAGATGGTGGAACAGATAGATTTGATACAAATATGAAAGTTTTAGCAGCATTTAAGGATACTGTTAAAATGGACAAAATGTATGTTGCAAACGCATCAGGTGATGGTTATGCAGATGCTTTAGTTGCATCAGCAGTTGCAGGAAAATCAGAAGCACCACTAATATTAGTTGATACTGAAGGATCAAATGCAACAGCTAACGCTATAACATATATTAAAAATAATGCTAATTCTAAAACAGATTTAAATATTATAGGTGGAACAGGTGTTGTTACAAATGACACAGAAGATTCTATAAATAAGGCTATACCTGCTGCAGAAGATCCTGATAATCAAACAGGTGAACAAGTTGATATTAAAGCTACTATTGATGCAGATAATACAACTTTATTAGGATTTACTTTCCTAAAAATATCTTTTGATGGAATGAGTAAAGATGGATATAATGTAAAATATGATGGAAATGATGCAACTTGGAGTACAAAATTTAATTGTTTTGTTGTTAAATATGATGGATACAAGCAATTAGGCGAGTTTGATGCTTCAAAAGTTTCTGTAACCAAAAAGTAATTAAAACTAAAATTAAAAGGAAGAAGGAAATCATATTCCTTCTTCTGTTATTTTTTGAGTATATTACACGTAATGGGTAATAGTGCCATATGTACCTCCGCTTAGTTAAAATGTTATATGATATTTTGCATATTATAAAAAACATGGAATTAAGTTTTCATGTTTTTTAATCTTTTAGTTTAATATTCAATAATTGCTATAAATTAATGCATTGAACATATGATAATCTAACATTAAAATTATTACATAAATAATAAAATGTTAGGAGATTTAAAATATGAATAAAAAAAGTACAAAAACCATATTAGGTACTGTTTTTATGTCATTGATTTTAACCACAGCTTTAGCCTATAAAGTTGAAGCTGCTGCAGGAAAAGTTACAAGAATAGGTGAAATTGATAGATATGCTACTGCAGCTAAGGTTGCTACATCAAATTGGACAACCAGTGACAATGTGATATTGGTAACAGGAGAAGGATATGCAGATGCAGTAAGTGGTTCAGCATTAGCTAAGAAGCTAAATGCACCAATACTTTTAACGTCGTCAGCATCAATAAGTACATATACTCAAAATGCATTAAGTACATTAAAGGTTAAAAACATATACATAATAGGTGGAAATGCTTCGGTTTCATCTTCAATAAGAAGTTTATTAAAATCTAATTACAATTTAATAGAACTTGGAGGAGCTAATAGATATGAAACCAATGCAAAGGTTGCTCAAAAATTAGTTGATTTAGGAGTTGACTCATCTAATGTTATGCTAGTTGGTGGAGAAGGTTTTTCAGATGCATTATCAGTAGCACCAATAGCAGCAGCTAAGGGGCAGATTCTCTTGCTTGGAGTGAATAGTATTGATTATATGAAGCCAGTTATAGACTTTGTAAGCAGAAATAATTCAAAAGTTATGGTAGTTGGAACTAAAAATGTTATAAATGATTCTATTTATGGTGCATTAAATGCTGTAAGTAGGATAGATGGTGGAATGGATAGATTTGATACTAATATGAAGGTTTTAGCTGCTTTTAAAGACACTATTAAAATGGATAAAATGTATATTTCAAATGCATCAGGTTATGGGTATGCAGATGCTTTAGTTGCATCAGCAGTGGCTGGAAAATCTGGTTCACCATTGGTATTAGTTGATACTGAAAGTTCAAATGGAACAGCTAATGCTATAGAATATATTAAAAATAATGCTAATACTAAGACTGATTTAAATGTTGTAGGCGGTTTAGGGGTTGTTTCAAAAAATACTGAGAATGTTATAAATTCTGCTGTAACTAATAGTAATAATGAAAATGGTGAGGCCGCTGTTCAATCTATAGAAGCGGTTAATTTAAGCCAATTCAAAGTTCATTTTAACACAGCCGTTTATAGTAATTCTGCTGAAGATGTAAGGAACTATAAATTAAATGGTGTTTCGTTAACACAAGTAGATGCAGGAGGAAATGCATTAGATGGAAACGGAGCAGTAGCTAAGACTATTGATGATAATACAGTTTTAATAACTTTATCAACTCCGAGAAAACAATATGAAAGTGTTGTAATTTCGGTTAAAAAGTCTATTTTAACTGTAGATAAAACTCAGACTATAGCTGCCTTTGAAAAAAATATAATATTAAGTGATACTGAAGTTCCTAAATTAAAATCAATCAAGGTAGAAGGAAATAATTTATTAACATTAGAATTTTCAGAAGTTGTTAATATAAATGATATTTTATCCTTGCAAAGGAAAATTAAAATTGATGAACAAAATATAGTTAGCTTTGGTATAGATAGTGATTTGTCTTTAACTAAAGTTAAAAATGGTATCATAGTAAATGGAAATACTTGGGCAAATAGTGTTCAATTTTACTTTAATGTGCCAATAGCGGCAGGAAGTCATATATTAAAGATCTCAGATGGGGAAACAGATAAGATATTAAACGATGCAGCTGGTTTTACTTTAAGTGAGTCTAGTTTACAGTTTAAAGTAGATACTAATAATATTAGTCCATCAATTGTTTCTGTGGTCAAAGCTGCAAGTGGAGAAATTCATATTACTTTTGATAGATCAATGGACAAAAAGACAGCTTTTGATAGTAAGAATTATGAGTTAAATGGTATAAATTTAAAGTATATGTCTGGAGTTAGTTTTGATACGGATAATGATGATTCTACAGTTAAAATAAAAGGAGTAAATAATATTCAACCAGGGGCCAATACTCTTTATATAAGTAATAACGTTAAGGATGCTTATGGTAACAAAATTCAGGATGATACTAGAGTAAACTTTAACGATATTAAAGATGAGGTAAAGCCAACAGTTGTAAATGTTACAGCCATTGATGGAGAGACCATTCGTGTGAGATTTAGTAAGGATGTTAATTATTTTTATGCTACAAATAAATCTAATTACAAATTACAAGATTATGAAGGTATAAATGTAACAAATCATATTGATACGATATATAGTGTTGGTGGTGGAGATGAAACTAGTAATACCAATATTTTTGATATTAAATTAAAGAAGGTTAATCCTAGTGATTCTAGTGACAGTTGGAGATTAACGGGTTCTAATTATACTTTAACAATTAAGAATATCATAGATACAGCAACAAGACCAAATACAATGGATGATTATTCAACTATATTTACATGTGTTGATGATACAGCACCAAAGGTAACAGGAGTGTATTATAAGCAGAACAGTTTCTCAGGTAAGGATCAGATTGTTGTTTATTTTAATGAAGAAATGGATGTAAACACTGTTATGAATAAGAATAATTACAAGTTTGGAAATGGTGAAGGAGACACTGAGCCTTTGCCAGGTGATGCAAATATTGTATATGGTGGAGATGGCAAAAGTGTTATAATTGAATTTCCTACAAGATATCATGTTAAGATAGCTGATGCTCAAGGGAATATTGCTAACACTGGGATAAGCAATGATGTACTTAGACTAGTAGTTTCTAATGTTAAAGATAAGTCTTTTAATGTGTTAGATGGAGTAGCATATACAAGTGTAATATCTGTTAATTCTAAAGGAACTAAGGTGAAAGCCAATACACTTAAGGTTTATTATGAAGGGCAAGATTTGAAAGCTTCAGTTCAGTTTGATAGAGCTATAGATAATTTAAATCCAAAAGATTTTACATTGGGAAAAGTGGTTCCAACTAGTGCAAGTGCCGATGGCAATAAAGTAATACTTACATTTAACGAATGGGATTTAGCTGATACAGATGAAAAAAATGCAGTACCTCAAATAGTTTTTGCTAATGGAAAAGTTAATAATGATAGTAATACAACCAAGATAGAGCTTATAAAATCTCAAGGTCAAAAGGCATATTTAGGAATAAAATCATATGCTAAAACAACCGATGAAACTGGTGCTTCTATAGATATTTTGTCGGATGAAGTAGCCAATAGTCAAAATACAATATATGATTATAGGATAAATCCTAAAACTACTTCGGAATATTGGACAGCATCAAAGGATGCAAATGGTGGAAAGGTTTATGTAACTTTTGATACTATACTTAATGCAAATAGTGGAGTAAAAGCAGATGATTTTGTATTTATAGGTACTAATGGTACAGAATTAAAACCTGATTTACTATCAATAAATAAGAATACTATAATATTTACTTTTAATAGTGATAATGATAATATACAAGCATTTAATGGAAAGGTTAGTATAAAAGTTAAGAGTACAGTGTCAGTAACAACTGATAGGGATTTAGATGGGAAATATGTTAATTATATTCCGTCTAATGATGATTTGAAGGAAAGAAGCGTAAGTGTAGTATCTTCTTAAAATGTATTATGAAAAACAGAGGTTTTTAAGCCTCTGTTTTTTTGTAATAAAAAAGATGTGGAAATAAAATTTCCAATGTGGTAAAATTGTTTCATAATTGAAATATTTAATATTGAAAGGAAATAGTATGGAAAATGATAAAATTTATGAGTTAGTAGAAGAAATTAATTCTATTTCCAAGTTAATAAATCGAAAAATAAGTAGTGGCAAACACAGAAAGTTTACTATAACTACTTTAATGATAATGAATCAATTAAGAATTGGAAATGTAAAAACTTTGACAGGAATAAGTGAAACCTTAGGTATTCCTAATAGTACAGTTTCTGTGGTAGTAGACAAGCTTGTAAATTTAGGTATTGTCAGAAGGGAGAGGGATAAAAAAGATAGAAGAAAAGTACTTATATATATTGAAGACGAAGGATTGCAGCAAGAAGAACAAGTTATAAAGTATAGAATGGAATATTTTAGAGATTTGTTTAGAAATGCTAGTGATGAAGAAATTAATTGTATTTTAAAAGGTTTAAAAATATTAGAAAAGTTTATGGATGAAAGCTCACAAAGGTAATTAAGAAGGAGGTTTTGTATATGAAGAGACTTAGAATGTTATGTATAACAGCAGCTTTAACCACTACTCTATTTTCATCAACAGTTTTTGCTGCACAACCTACACAAAACTTATTAGATGTGGATAAGGCGGTGAATATGGCTGTTGAAAATTCATATTCACTTAAAAAGTTGGATATAAATATAGATCAACTTAAAAATAAATATGAAGATTCTCAAAGAAATGCTGCAAAATATAATGATCAATTAAGGTATATCCAATATACTCAAAGCTATAATGATAGTATGAAATTAAATCTTGTAAAAGCAAGAGATTTTTATCAATTAGAATATAAATATGCTATATTTCAATATACAAATATAAAGGAAGCAGTAAAAAATGAGCTGACATTTAATATATATAAATTATATTCAGGACTTGTTAGCTTAAAGGAAGGCTTAGATGTAGAACAGCAAAATTTCAATAATGTAGAGGACCAGTATAAAAAGGCACAACTTCAATTGCAGCTTGGATTGGTATCAAAAGTGGAAGTGAAAAATAGTGAGGCAGCATATACTGCTGAAAAAGCAAAATTAACTCAGCTTCAAAGGCAATATGATGCATATACTAAGCAGCTTAATCAACTTTTAGGAGTGGATATTAATACAAAATATACAGGTTTTACAAAAGATAACTTAGCAACTTCAGCAGGTACGAAAAATTATGATGATTATGTAAATGATGCATTTACAAATAGAGTTAAAATAAAAAATGATAATGAAATGATTAGTACAAAAAATATAGAGTTTAATTTTGTAAAAGGAATATATAGCAATAGTAATACAGCTGAATACAAAGTAGCGGAATATCCAGTAGAAGCTGCTAAAAATAAGTTGGATACAGATAAAATTGATATATCAATAGAAATAAATAATTTGTACAATGATTTACAGGTTAAAGCTAAAAAATTAGAACCTGTAAAGAAGGATTATGATTCAATGAAGAAAACCTATGATAAGGCACTGCAAAGTTACAATTTGGGATTGATAAGCAAAATCGATTTTGATAAGGCGACAGTGGGTCTTAAAGCCAAAGAAAGTGCATTAAAATCTGCACAAAGAGATGTATGGTTAGCTCAAATAAGTCTTGAGTATGCTTCAAATGCAGGTGCTGATGGGTCAACTCTTGTAACTGCTAATAATTAAGGTAGAGTAATTTATAACATTAGTTTAAAATTGGAGGTAAGATTATGAGAAAGAAATTAAGTCTTTTAATTGCATTAGCAATTTGTTTAAGTACAACTACTACTTCTTTTGCAGCAGCGGAAAACGCTAGTGCAGCAAATAACAATAGTAGTATTGTACAAGTTGATAATAGTACATTAAGCTTAACAATGTATGATGCAGTAAATAATATAGAGAAAAATAATACAGAAATAAAGCTTATGAAGGATAAAGTTGACTATTTGCATAAACAATATGATTTAGATCATGAAGTAGCTACTGCTCTTAATACTAATGTAGCTGGAGTAGATAAAATACAGGCAAAAACACAGAAAATTATTGTTCCATTAAAAGATGAACAAAGCATTAAAAATCAGCAAGATGCTTTAGATGTTAGACTTAATAACTTAAAATTTGATATGGAAAGACAGTATCTAAATATTTTAACTTCTAATGATCAAATAGATAATATAAATAAGACTTTAAAAAATTTAGATGAACAAATTAATAAATTACAGCAGCAAATTAATTTGGGATTGGCAACAAGTGATTCACTAAATTCTTTAAATGTACAAAAAAGTCAGCTAATGAATCAAATCGATTCTATTAATGCAGATATAGATAATTCAATGCTAATTATGAAGCAGTATTTAAATGTAAATTTAAATAGAAATTTAAATCTGGCTGATGCTAAGAAAGAATTCGCTATATTTGATGATACAAATACAGCAAGTAAAATTGATGAGGCTGTAGAAAAAGATTATGGAGTAAGTCAATCACAAACTTCTTTGGATATTGTAAAAAAACAACAGGAAATATATAAGCAATATGACAATGATATTAAAGGTGGGATTACTGGTACTCAATCGGATTTGCTAAAGGCACAAAATGATTTAGTTGCAGCTAGAGAAAATGCAAAGACAAACTTATGGAACAAGTATTATACATTAAAAAGTGATGAAAATGCAATTGAAACTGAAGATTTAAATTTAAAAAGTGCACAAGCTGATTATGATAAGGCAAAAAGTAATTATGATAATGGAATGATAGATAAACTTGCATTGGATTCAGCTGCTTTAGCTTTAGATAAACAAAAAAATATGAGTCAAAGAGCAAAAAATGAATATATGATAGTACAGGAGCAATTTAAGTATATGTTAGATGGTCATGCTTCTGCACAACTTTCTAATAAATCTATAGGAACCTCAGGTATAGAGTATTAAAAATATAATAATGGAGGTAAAAGGTTGAAAGAAATGCTTTCATCATGTCTTGTGCCTTCAGTGAAAGGGATGAATATAATTATGAGAAAAAGATTAAGCATTTTAATTGCATTAGCTATTTCTTTGAGTGTGTCAACTACTTCTATGGCAGCGGCATCTATAATGACTACTAGAAGTGATAATGTGGTTACAAGTGTTAACATATCAGACTTAACATTGGAACAAGCTTTAAATAAAGTGGAAAGTGATAATATAGAGGTACAATCTTTGAGTGAAAAGATAGATTCACTTAATAAGCAACTTGATAGTGATAAGAGAGCTGTTATAGGTTTAAATATGGGAAACAAAACTCAATATAATTACTCTTCTGATGAATATGCAGGAATTATGGTACAAAAAGAAGTTACGCCACTTAAGGATCAGCAAGATATAGATACTACAAAAAATAGTAAGGATGAAAAGATCAATACTATAAAATTTGATTTGCAAAGGCAATATATGGATGCTATTACAGCTAAAGAACAAGTAGATAACATTAATAAAAATATAACTAATTTAGATGAACAAATAAAGCAGACACAAGCCAAAATAGACTTAGGTCAAGTAACCAAGGATTCTCTAAATCCATTAAATGTACAAAAAAGCAAACTTTTGTCTCAGTTAGCAACACCGTATATGCAACAACAGCAGGCTATATCCAATATTAAAAAGTATTTAAATATGGATATAAATAAATCTTTAAATTTAATGTCTACTAAAAAGCAATATGTTAAATTTGATGATACTGCCATAGAAGACAAAATAAAAGAAGCTGTTAGTAGGGATTATAATTTAAATAGTATACAAAAAAATGTTGATATTCAAAAAACACAGGTAGATATTCAGATAAAATATGCATTTAATTCTCTTATTGAACCTATGAATTCTAAAGGGGATTTAGAAGATTTACAAAATAATTTACAAAATACTAGTACAAATACTAGTGTAAGTTTGTGGAAAGCGTATTATGCTTTGAAGAATAAGGAAGATATAGTGCAGTCACAAGTGGTAGCTGAAGACAGCGCACAAGCAGCTTATGATAAGGCTAAGCAGAGTTTTGATACTGGACTAATAGACAAGGTGGCGCTGGATTCTGCAGAGCTAGCTTTGAACACTCAAAAGGTGGCATTGGAGCAGGCTATAAATGAGTATATGATTACACAGGAACAATTTGCTTATGCTTTAAATGGTCATGCGTCTACAGCAGCTTCTATTCAATAAGGGGATAAAATATTATATTAATAATGTACTTTTTTATAAAATGTAAGTGAATTTATTTGCTTGCATTTTATTTTTAATAGAAGATTATAAATATAAAGTTCTAGTATAATTGCAGTTGTAAATAGTTTTAAATTATGAAGAATTGATATTAATGAATTTTATCATATAATTTATTGCAAAAATTAAGCTTAATATTTTTAATTTATGAAAACTTGTGATTTAGGTATATTGACAATAATATTAGTATGTGTATAATTATTATATAAATAGTAAATATGTTTACTATTTGTATAAGTTACCTAAGGTTATGGTATAAATTTCAAATAAAGTAGTAAATAATTATACTTTTGTATAAAATATAATTACAATATGATAAGGAGGTTTTTACATGAAGAAAAGAGGTTTAATTTTCACATCATTAATTATGGCAGCATGTTTTTTTACAGGATGCAGCAATAATGCAGCAGCACTTACAGGAGATAATTTAACAAAAAAAAGCACTTCTAATTTAGTTGTTCAGGGAAATATAGAAACTAAGGAAGTAAATATAAACTCTAAAATTGCAGGAAAGATAACAGCGATAAAAGTAGCTGAAGGTGACAGCATAAAAAACGGACAGGTCTTGATAACTATAGATAATAGTTCGTTGGTTGCAAAGGATGCTCAATCTAAAGCTCAAATTGATGCAGCTACTGGACAAATGAAAGCAGCACAATCAGCGAAGGCAGCAGCACAAGCACAGCTTCAAAAGGCTCAAAATGGAGCAAGACCAGAAGAAATAGATGAAGCTAAGGCCCAATATGATTTAGCGCAATCTACATATGATAGAGTAAAGGGACTATTTGACAAGGGGTATGCAGCTCAAGCAGATTTAGATAAAGCTAAGGCTAGTTTTGATGTAGCAGCAAATCAATATAATATGGCTAAAGATGGAGCAAGAAAAGAAGATATAGCAGCATTACAAGCACAGGTAAATCAAGCAGATGCAACAATACAGGGTTATCAAGCACAGATTAAGCAGGCTGAAGGTGGACAAAGTGAAGTTCAAAGCTATATAGCCGATACTACAATTACAGCACCAGCAGATGGAATCGTAAATCAGCTGAATGTTGAGGTTGGTGAACTTGTATCTACAGGTATGCCTCTTCTTGTAATAACAAATACAACCAAGCCATGGATTGAATGTAATATAAAGGAAACAGATCTTTCAAAGGTAAAATTAAACGGAACGGTTTCAGTAAAACTTCCAAGTTATCCTAAAGAAAAGCTTACAGGTAAGATAGTAAGAATAAATGAAAAACCAGATTTTGCCGTTAAAAGAGCTACAAATGATAATGGAGATTTTGATGTACTATCTTATGGTGTTAAGGTTGAATTACAGGATACAACTAAACAGCTTCACCAAGGTATGACAGCCCTTGTTGACTTTGGAAAGTGAAGTGAATAATTTATTATGAAGGATAAAATGCTGAACTTTATAAAAATAGCTTTAAAATTGAAAGGAATTTTAACTTTTATTTTCTTCATATTTTTAATTCCTATAGCTTGTAGTTTTATTTTAGGAAGTGAAATGCGTGAAGGTGTAATTAAAAATATTCCAACTGTAATTGTGGATCATGATAATTCTTCTTATAGTCAAATGCTTATTAAGGAAATAAAGAATAATGAAATATTTAATATAACTAATTACAGTGATAATGATTCAGATGTTAAAAATTTAATAGAAAATAATAAAGTAAGAGTTGGAGTAATTATTCCAAAATCTTTTGCAAAGGACTTAACAGGAGGAAACGCTCCTAAGGTTCTTATATTCTATGATGGTTCACAGATGTCTATTACTAGTGCTGCAAAGTCAAGGATGGATGAAATACTTTTAACCATTAAAACTGGATATATACAACAGGTGATGCAAGGAAAGCTTGGGATAATGCCTGAAATGTCTAGAAATTATATGCTTCCTATGTATTTCAATTATAGAATCTTAAATAATCCTGCTAGAAATTATACTAATTTTTTAAATATAGGAATGTTGATTTCTGTTGCTCAAGTATGCTTTGTAATGCTGGGAGCAGATATGGTAAAAAAAGAAAAACATTATTTCTCTATATGGATAAAGACCATTTTAGGAGGTTTGGCAGGAACTGTTTCTACATTAATAACTTTGGCAATACAAGTCAAATATTATGGTGTACCCTTTAGAGGGACGACTAAGGAAACTGTTTTGCTTACTATGCTGTTTTGTATTGCAATAGTGAGTTATGGTGTATTAATAAGGCTTATTGTGAATCAAAAAATACTATCCATACAAATTGGTGCGGTAACAGTTTTACCTACAAGTATACTTGGAGGATATACATTTCCAATACTTGCAATGCCTGAATTTTTCCAAAATTTATCAACAATTCTTCCCTTTGTACATTATGCAGGTCCTATGAGAAGAATATTTCTTGTTGGTATAGGAGCGGAGTATATTAACTCAGAAATAATCTGGTTTATTAAATTTACAATTTTGATGTGGATATTTTCAATAGGAGCATTCTATATAAAGAAAATAGTTAAAAAAGAATATAAGCATATTAAGGAGAAGAAGAATAATGTCAAGAATACTGGAGAGGTGGTGGAGGTATGAATAAACAGGAACTCATTAAAATCACTGTTGCAAAGATAAAAAATGTTGCGATACTTGTACTTTTACCCATTTTCTTTACCTTGGTTTTTTCTCTAGTATTCAGTAAGGTGTTTGTTGAACAGATACCTTTTGGTGTTTTAGATTTGGACAATTCTTCTACCTCAAGAACTATTGTGAGACAATTTGAAGACCATCCAGGGTTTAAGGTAACATATCATGCTGGATCTTATGATGATATCAATGAAAAAATAAAATCGGAAAAAATTCAAGCAGCTATTATTATACCAAAGAATTTTGGCAAAGATGTGTTAGAAATGAAAGCTCCGAAAACTATACTTTTGATAAATGAAACAAATATAGTTATAGGAAATAATGCATTATCTTATGGAAGTGCTATATTAAATACTTTAAATGCGAAAATTCAGCTTAATGTATTGCAAGGTAATAATATGATTCCTTATTTGGCGCAGCAGTCAGTTAGTTCTTTATCTTTTACTGAACGTATATTGTATGATCCTCAATTATGTTATGGAAAGTATTTAATTTATGGTCTTATAGCTATTCTAATTCAACAGACTTATTTAGCAGTAGTTACACCTATTTTAATTACTGAAAAATCTAATTTGGTTAAGATAAAGCTTAGATCAAAAAAAGGTATGAAAAAAATAGCTGTTGTTTGTTTGAGAATATTGTTATCCATTTTATTTGCATATGTAGGCTTCAGTCTTTGTTTATATTGTGCAGGGAAATATTTCAATATGCCTCTTAGGGGAACTTTGATAAATTACTTTAGGATAATGAGTATACTTATTATGGATCTTACTGGAGTAGCTTTTATATTATCTTTTATTTTCAATAAGGTTCCGGACTTTAATAGATTTTCCATGTGTTTATCTGTACCTACATTTCTTACAGCAGGTTATTCATGGCCTGGATACATGATGCCAGGTGGATTTAGTGGTATTGTTGAAACATTATGGCCTGTTATATATTCGGCAGATCCTTTAAGAGTAATAAGTTTAAAGGGTTCAAATATAGATTTTTTACGCCCATATATACAGCAGGGAATTCATTATGCTTTAGTATGGATACCTATGGGCATATTATTATACTTTATTAAGATTATAGTACTTAAATATATGTATAAAAAGTTTTTAAATACACAAAAAGAAGCAGCGTAAAGAATACTGTAATGGAAGAAGGCAACTATTACCTTCTTCCATTTTCTTATGCAAATGGTGAAAATTTATTAATATATGGTATACTTAAAGCATATTGAATAAAGTGGAGGTGTAGTATGTCACAAGAAAAACAAAATGTAGAAATGGAATTATCGCTAACAGAAAGATTTGATGCTGTAGTATCGGATGTACAAAAAGATATTATGAATGAGGAAATTTCAGGGCTTGAACCTATAAAAGAAAATGATATAAATATATCAACAATATATGTTTTTGATGATGGGGATGAAATAGAAGCTAAAGTATACTTTAGAAATGGATTTCCCAAAAAAGTTAATTTTGAATATTTACCTTTAATCATGGTAAATTCAAATGGAGATATTGTTGCTTCTAAAATCTTCGATTTAAGAGACATGGGAGATATTCCAACAGGTGGAGCAAGACCATGGAAGCTTTATTTTGAGAAGTCCTGTGTAAATATGGAGAAGTTTTCTTCGGAAAATTGTAAAATAATTTTTGATAGAAGCATAAAAGCAGTAAATTATGCTAAGTTTGAATTTGAAAGCTTCCCAGAAGAATTTAGCGATTTTAAAGGTGAATTTCAAAGATTTCTAGAAAATCTTCCAAATATAGAAAAGGGAAAGTTTAGTGCATCAGTGTTTAATATAGCTTTGAGACAAGATGGTAATTTAATAGTAACTGCTATAATGAGGAATTCTGTAGAAAAGGCAGTTAAAATAGAAGAAATTCCAGTGACAATTAAAGATGAAAATGACAATGTGATAACTGGTGGAAAGTTTCAATTAAATGATTTTTCAATAAGTCCCATGAAGGCACGAGTATGCACATTAGCTTTTAGCACTAATTTAGATCCTTTAGATATAGATACTAGTAAGTGGAAGGCTATTTTTCAATAGAAATTGAAATTATTGTATAAAAGTTAGTACATAAAAGAAGCATAATGCGAAGCAAAGCTTCGTAAGTTAAGAGTTAATAATTAAGAATTAATAGTGAAGGATGATTTTTGCTGTCGCAAAAAATCTACATTAACTATTAATTCTTCATTCTTAACTATTAACTAAAAATATTGTGTCGTATTATTTTTAGACTGCGAAATTTAAATTTAATGAAAGGAAAATTTAATAATTATGGAAAAGGTAAGGGGTGACAGTAAAAAAAGCTTTTGGGCTGATATGTCACTGTTTTTAACAGCTTTATTATGGGGAGGAGGCTTTGTTGCAGTAAAAGATGCTGTAAGCAACGTAACTCCTTTTTATATGCTAGCTATTAGGTTTTTAGCTGCATCAATATTTTTAACCGTAGTATTTCGTAAAAAATTCAAGGGTATAAGAAAGCAGGATATTGTATCAGGTTCTATTGTAGGTGTTTTTTTATTTTTATCTATGGCAGCACAAACCATAGGAATTCAATATACTGCTGCAGGTAAACAGGCTTTTTTAACTACTGTATATGTAGTTATAATTCCTTTTTTTGTTTGGATAGTAGATAAAAAGAAACCAGATACATATTCTATAATGTCAGCACTGTTGACTTTTATAGGTATAAGTTTTTTGAGTATTAGTAGTGACTTTAAATTAAGTATGAATTTAGGTGACTGGATTACATTAATTTCAGCTTTTTTGTTTGCTGCACATATAGTTTCTATAGCTCATTTTACGAAAGATACCAATCCTATTGTGCTTTCAGTGCTTCAAATGAGTTTTGCAGGAATTATGTCACTTGTCTTTGCATTAATATTTGAAGGTAAATTTACAGGGATAAACAGTAATGCTGTATTTTCAATGTTTTATATCATAATTTTTAGTACAACAATACCTTTTTTAATTCAAAATGTAGCTCAAAAATATACACATCCAAATCATGCAGGTATAATACTAAGTTTTGAATCTGTATTTGGAGCAATTTTATCTGTAATATTTTTAAGGGATGTTTTTACAATAAATATGATTTTAGGATGCATTATTATATTTATTGCTGTAATTATATGTGAAACTAAATTAAGTTTTTTAAAGAATATTAAAAAAAGTGATTTATAAAGCATGCATAGTTATGATATAATAGTGCAGTGTTTTGACGATTTTAGTTAACATTGACATAGATTTAATAGTATATACATTTTATAAGTGGAGGAATTTAATAAATATGATAAGTACAAATAATGTTAGTTTAAGGTATGGCGCACGTAAATTATTTGAGGACGTTAATGTAAAGTTTACACCAGGAAATTGTTATGGACTTATAGGTGCTAATGGAGCTGGAAAATCAACATTTCTAAAAATACTTTCAGGTGAGATTGAGCCTAATACGGGAGATGTAATAATAACTCCTGGAGAGAGAATGGCAGTTTTAAAACAAGATCACTTTGAATTTGATGAACATAATGTTTTAGAGACTGTTATAATGGGACATGGAAGATTATATAATATTATGAAGGAAAAAGAAGCTATATATGCTAAAGAAGACTTCACAGATGAAGATGGAATAAAAGCATCAGAGCTTGAAGGTGAATTTGCAGAGCTTAATGGTTGGGAAGCAGAAGCAGAAGCTGCATCACTGCTTATGGGTCTTGGAATAGCTATAGAGCTTCATGATAAGCTTATGAAGGATTTAGATGGTGCCGAAAAGGTAAGAGTTCTTTTAGCTCAAGCTTTATTTGGAAAACCTGATATATTATTACTAGACGAGCCTACAAACCATTTGGATATAAAATCTATTAACTGGTTGGAAAACTTCCTTATGGATTTTGAAAATACTGTAATTGTAGTATCTCATGATAGACACTTTTTAAACAAAGTATGTACTCATATGGCTGATTTGGATTTTGGAAAGCTTCAAATGTATGTTGGAAACTATGATTTCTGGTATGAATCAAGTCAGTTAGCTCTTCAAATGGCTAAGGACCAAAATAAAAAGAAAGAAGAGAAGATTAAGGAATTGGAAGCCTTTGTTGCAAGGTTTAGTGCTAATGCTTCTAAATCAAAACAAGCTACTTCTCGTAAAAAGCAGTTAGATAAAATAACTTTAGATGATATAAAGCCTTCTTCACGTAAGTATCCTTTTGTTGGTTTTAAGGCTGATAGGGAAGCTGGTAACGATCTTCTATTAGTAGAAGGTTTAACTAAAACTATAGATGGAGTGAAAGTTTTAGATAATTTAAGCTTTATAGTAAATAAAGGAGATAAAATAGCTTTTGCAGGAACAAATGAACTAGCAAAAACTACTTTATTCCAAATATTAACTGGTGAGATGGAATCAGATGCTGGTGAGTATAAATGGGGAATAACTACTTCTCAATCTTATTTCCCAAAGGATAATACAAAATATTTTGATGGAGTAGATTTAAGCTTAGTGGATTGGCTTCGTCAATTTTCAGAAGAAAAATCAGAAAGCTTTATAAGAGGTTTTCTTGGAAGAATGCTTTTCTCAGGAGAAGAGGCATTAAAAAATGCAAGTGTACTTTCAGGAGGAGAAAAGGTTCGTTGTATGCTTTCAAGAATGATGCTCAGTGGTTCTAATGTTTTAATATTAGATGAACCAACTAACCATCTTGATCTTGAATCCATTACAGCAGTGAATAATGGTTTAATGAATTTTGATGGAACAATACTTTTCACATCTCATGACCATCAATTTGTTCAAACTGTTGCTAATAGAATTATGGAAATTACGCCTAAAGGATTAATGGATAGACAAATGACTTATGATGAATATTTAGAAAATGAAGATATTCAAGAGCAGCTAGAAAATATGTATAAATAATATCTTGATGATTATTATATAAATTCAAGAAATTATTTACAAAATGTTGAATATTTCTCAATATTAATTATACCAGTGTAATGGTATAATTAATGTTGAAATATTCACCTAATGATATGCATTAGCTTTTGAAAGGTGAATTAAAAGTTTGTTAGTTTATATAAAATAAGAGAGGATGTTTAATTTATGAAAAGTTTTTTAAAAAAGCTGACATTAGTTACTATATGTATAGCCATGTTTGCATCTTTGACAGGTTGCTATACAGCTGTTAAACCAGATAAAGATCCTAAAAAGCTAGTTCAAGATGTAAAAAGAACAAATCAGATTAAGAAGGAAAAGGACTTAATTACTGGAGAAGTATACATTCGGGATAACAGGGTAACTGCCACTATGGTTTTTAAGGATGATATAAGTAAAGAAGAATCTAAAAAATTAATAGATAAGTATGTTGAAGCGTTGAAAAAAGAGTATAAAGGCATGAAGATAAATGTTCAAGCAGTTCAAAAAGATAAAAGTATAGCTAATATAAACGTAAATAAATAGAATTATAAATTGTTGTTACTAAATTAGAATATTTTACAACATTTTTTATTTATTATTAAGTTTGATTTTCAAAGTTCAGTGTGTTATATTAGATTAGAAATATAAGTAGAGTTGAGTAAAATAAAGAGTTGTTGTATTTAATATAAGTAATAATAAATGTATTAGTATATAAAACTTGGAGGTTTGTATTATAATGGTGAAAAAAGTACAAAACAATAAATCAGATAAAGTTGAAGACTTAAATATTGAAACATTAGAAGTACCTACAGTGCTATCCCTTTTAGAGAATGATGATAATGTTATGTCAGATATTCAAAAAGATATATTGGGAGATGAAATAGAGGAACTTCCTCCGATAAAGGAAGGACAATTGAATGTTTCAGGAATATATGTTTATGATCTAGGAGAAAAGTTAGAAGTCAAAGCTTACATAAGAAATGGATTTTCAAAAGAAGTATCATTAGACGATGTACCGTTAGTTATATATAATTCTAAAAAAGAAATGTTAGCTTATCAAATTTTTGATTTAAAAAGTATAGGTGCAATTCCGCCTAAGGGTGCAAGACCAGTAAAAGTTTATTTTGAAAAGAAAAATGTTTATGTAGAAAACATTCCAATGGATGATTGGAGTATAGGTTTTGATACAAGTATTAAGGCTTCAAAAAGAGTTAAGGTGAATTATGAAAAGTTACCTAGAACTATAGAGGTACAAGACAAGCTTGTGCTTGATAACTTTTTGAAAAATCTTCCAGATATAAATGAAGGAGAATTTGTTATTTCTACATTTAGCATAGGAATACAAAAAGATGGCAATATAATAGTTACAGTAGTTATGAGAAATGGTAATACTGAAGCAATAGCACTAAACAAACTTCCGGTATCAGTAATAGATGCTAATGGAAATGTTGTCAAATCAAATTTATTTAAGCTTGAAAATTTTGAAGTTGGTGCTCTTAAAGCTAGAATATTTAATTTTGCATTTCCAACAAATTTTAAGCTGGAGAAAGATGTTGCTTTAGATGATTGGAAGATTGAATTTGCTTTAAAAGAAGTAGCGAAACAGCCTTTAAATAAAGAACAAAATACAGAAAATTAATTTATAAATAAGCATGAAAAAGCATTTTAGAAAAAGTATTTTTTTAAAGTGCTTTTTTATATAAATATTTGTTTTAATGGATAATTTTACATCAGTAATTTTAATAAATTATTTATTTCAATAAATTCCAAAATGATGTATAATTTCTATAATACATAATATAAGAATTTTCAGGAGGATGAAAATAATGAACAACAAAATAAAGTTCATTAAAGAGAAAAAACAATGCAGTATAAACAGGAATATGAAAGTGTCAAGCATATTAGCTACATTTGCTTTTGTGTTATTTTTCATTACAAGTATGACATTTAGTGTACAAGCTGCTAGTTCCTCTTTATTGGAAGAAGCTAGACAAACTATTAAAGATAATTATGTTAGTGAAGTACCTGATAGTGTATTAAATGCATCTACTATAGAAGATATGGTGAAAGGCCTTAATGACCCGTATTCTGAGTATTTTTCTAAGCAAGAGCAGCAGGATTTTGTAAATACTATAGATAATAAAATGTGTGGAATTGGAATATATATGGATATTGTTCCAGAAGGAGTTAAGGTAAAAAGTGTTATAGGTAATTCTCCAGCATTAGAAGTTGGTATTAAAGCTGGAGATATAATAATTTCTGCTAATGGTACATCTTTAGCAGGGGTGACATTAAAACAAGCGCCTTCTTACATAAAAGGAGAAGAAGGAACTAGCGTTAATTTGATAATAAAAAGAGGAGATTCACAATTAAATTTTACTGTGACAAGAAGAGAAATAAGCATACCAACAGTAGAAGGAGATATGTTGAATGACAATGCTGCCTATATACAGGTATCTTCTTTTGGAAGTGATACATCAGGATTATTTACTCAAAAGCTTCAAGAACTCAGAATGAAAAACCCACAGTTTTACATAATTGATTTGAGAAACAATGGTGGAGGATATATGAGTACTGCTTTAGATATGGCAGGAAACTTTATAGGAGAAAAACGTGCAATAATTATAGAGAACAAACAAGGAAAAAAGACAGGATATTTAGCTAGTGATAAAGGAAGTATTATAGACAAGCCTGTATTCTTTCTTATAAATGAAAATACTGCTAGTGCTTCAGAAATTTTGTCGGCTGCAGTAAAAGATTATAATAAAGCATTTTTTATAGGCACTACAACATACGGCAAGGGAGTGGCACAGCAAATGTTTCCACTATCTGATGGAAGCTATTTGAAGCTTACAGTAGAAAAGTTTTACTCACCTAAGGAAAATGTTATACAAAAAACTGGAATATCTCCAGATTTTAAAGTGGAAAATGTAGATTCTTTAGCAGTTGCAGATTTATTTTCCGGGAAATGTAGAAATAATGCAGATAAAACAGGTTATGTAAAGGTAACTGCAGGTGGCAAGGATTTTGAAATAAATTTAAATACAGCCAAAGATGAAGCTCATTGGGCTGCATTTAAATATATAGTAAACACAGTGTCAAAGGACAATGTATATATAGGAACTAAAGATGGATGGAGTAAAGCACCAGAAGATTATTTTAATAATGTATATAAGTTTTTCTATGGTAATCTTAAAGCTTTAGATTCTGCAAGCAATGTATCAAAAAATAAAACATTTAATGTAACTTTTAATAAAAGTGTAGATGCGGATACTGCTAAAAATAATTTAGATATTGAAATTATAGATGTTGAAACTGGAGAGCGTGCTGCTTTTGACATAAAAAAGGTTGATGATAAAAAGGTAAATTTAATACCTAAGGAAGAATTAAAGTCTGGAGACACTTATTATGTAAAAGTAAAAGACACTATTAAATCTTATACTGTAAAGTAGGTCTAAAATATGGAAGATAGTCATGAGTTAAATACATTTAGTTACAAAATTTTTAGAAAAAAAAGAAAGACTATTGGGATTAAAATAACTAATAAGGGAGAGGTTATAGTTACTTCTCCCTTTGGTATTAGTAATGAAACCATAGAAAATATAATTAAGAAAAAATCTTTATGGATATTAAGTAAGCTTAATATTATTAAGAGTGAAAAGTTAGGAGAAAAAACATCTTTAAAGAATGGTTATAAACTTTTATATTTGGGAATACAATTAAAATTGGAGTTAATTTATAAAAAAACAGATAATTGTAATTTTATTATTGATAATGAAAGTTTTAAAGTCTATTTTAATAGTAATATAGAATTAGATGGGGATACTATTAAAAAATATGTAATCGATATATATAAAAAACAAGCAAAAAAGGTATTGATGGAAAGAACTGAAATTTACAGTAAGTTGATTAATGTAAGTCCATTAAAGATTACTATAAAAAGCCAGAAAACTCTTTGGGGGAGTTGTTCATCTAAAAGAAATATAAATTATAACTATAAAATAATAATGGCACCTATAGAAGTGGTAGATTATATAGTAGTGCATGAATTATGTCATTTAGTGCACATGAATCATTCTAGTCAGTATTGGAATGTAGTACAGAGTATATTGCCTGATTATAAAATTAGAAGACGATGGCTTAAAGATAATGGGTTTAAATTAATGAGATTTTTTGAATAACAATGAATATTTTATTGAATTCACAAATATAAGTATGTATCTGGACATTGTAATGGATATAAAGTAAAATTATATTGGTATAGTACAATGGCAAATAATAATAAGGAGAATGGTTATGGTTTTTCATTCGTTATTTATAATTGCAATGGCTCTTTCGCTAGATGCGTTTGGAGTGGCTTTATGTATAGGATTAAATAATAGTGTAAAAACAAAAGATAGGGTTTTGTTTGCAGGTTCTTTTGGATTTTTTCAATTTCTGTTTTCTATTTTAGGAGCTTATACAGGCTTTCTATTTAACAGATATATAGCTTCAGTTCCTAGTATTATAGGAGGTGCACTAATAGCTATAGTTGGAATAATGATGTTAAAAGAAGGATTTGAAAACAAGGATGAATGTCCTGTAATAAAGCCAGGTATGGTTATAATTTTAGGAATATCAGTAAGTATAGATGCCATGGTTATAGGATTTACTACTCTCCATAATGTAGGAAACAAGTTTGTCATTTTAAATGATACTATATTTATAGGTGCAGTTACATTGGTAGTAGCTTCAATAGCATTTTTTATTGCAAAGTATTTAAAGCGTATAGAAATAATAAGTAAATATGCAGATTACATAGGTGGAATTATACTAGTTATTTTTGGCATAAAAATGATGTTTTTCTAATAAATTGACATTTCATTGGTTTGGATATGGAAAAATTGGGGTGATGGTATGGAAATAGAGCATTATTTGAGACAGCATGGTATAAAGGTAACAAAGGCAAGAGTAAATATACTAGATATCTTATGTAAAAATGATAGTGCGTTAAGTGCGGAGTTTATATTTGATGAATTTAAACATAGGAAAATAAATATTGATTTATCGACAGTTTATAGATCATTAGAACTGTTTGAAAAAAAGAACATTGTAAGGAAGTTTGATTTGGGCTGTGGAAAATATAATTATATTATAAAGCAAGAAGATCATAAGCATGTAATTCAGTGCAAATTATGTCATAAAAAAGTGGAGATAGACTGTCCTATGCAGCAAATTAGAGAAATAATAAAAAATACCACTGGATTTACATCTGTAAATGAAGAGTTAAATATTAATCTTGAAGGAATTTGTGATGAATGTAAAAAGAAAGAACACAAAAAAAGTAAAGAATAGAGATTCTATTCTTTTATTGTTCTAAATTCAAATTAGGTTTAGAAACATATACATTTTTTACTTTCCATATACCTTTAGTATTTTTTTCTAAAAATACATTATAAGCTACTTTCTTATGAGGAGATTTATTTTCCATTCCATCCACATTTATTACCGCTATGCTACCATTAGAAAAACTTAAATTTATTTTGGATATACTACACATTTTATTATCATTAAAAATTCCAGTAGTAAAGTATTTTTGAACTGCGTAATTTATGTCTGTACATTTATTATAAGTATATTTGTATTTTATTAAGCCGCCTATAATGGCAAGGGATAACAAAATCATTAAAAATTTTTTCATAAGCTACCTCCTAAAAAATGGGATACAACATAATAATAACCAAAAAATGGAAATAAGTAAATACCTATTTATTATATATAGAAATAATTATAGTTTTGTAAAGGATGGTGTTAACATTGAATTTTTCTTCCTTAGTATTAATGGAAAAGGACAAGGAAACCAATCTTATAGTAAAAGAATTGGGCAGCTATGAAGTTAGTGATGGCGCAGAATACATTACAAAGATGTTTTATAATGGTGATAAAGTAAATGTGTACTTTGATACAAATTCAGATGTAGAAGAATGGGAGTATTCTGCAATATTTGATTTGTTTGATATTGAAGCTTTTTCAAAAAGTGAATATATCATAGAAGATGTGGATGATGAATATAATCCAACTTGGCTTGTTAAATTTGATTATGTTGAAAATCATGAGGATATGAGCGAAAAAATAAATAATTTGTGTGGTTTGATAAAAGATTCTATGGTTAAGGTTTTTGATGATATAAAAAGTAAAAAAGAAGAATACCAATAAGGATATTTAATAAGTTTAAACCCATTAAATTTTATTGAGGTGGAAAAATGAGATTAGAGTTTATAAACAGGGTAAAACCAGGTGAGGTAATTAGTAAAAGCATTTTGAGTAATGAAGGACGTGTATTATTAAGATCAGGTGTGAAGCTAAGTAGTAGTTACATAAAAAAGTTAACAGAACTAGGTGTGTTTTATGTGTATGTGCAGGATGAGAGACTAGATGATGTAAATGTGGAAGATGAAAGATTGACAGAATTAAAGCAGGTTACTATACAGAGTATGTCTGGAATTATGAAAAATGTTAATAATGTTAATAGCAGAGAACTTAAGGAATCTTTAAGTAGTGTAGAAGAAATGATAAATTATGTAGTAGAACTGGGTGATGTTAATAAAAGCCTTTATGACATAAAAACTTTTGACAATTATACATATATACATTCTTTAGACACGTGTATAATGACTGCTTTTTTGGGCATGACAGGAAAGTACAACCAGTGGGATTTAAAAGAAATGGTTATAGGTGCAATTCTACATGATATAGGAAAAACAAAAGTATCTGCTGATATATTAAATAAGGGTGGAAACTTAACAAAGGAAGAGTTTGAAGAAGTAAAAAAGCACACTATATATGGTGCTGAATTACTAAAAAAGAATATTACAATGCCGGAGTCCATAATTAAAATCGTTGAACAACATCATGAAAGAGTTGATGGAAAAGGATATCCTTATGGTTTAACTGGTAATCAGATATCAAAATTTGCTAAGGTTATATGTGTATGTGATGTATATGATGCAGTAAGTAATGATAGATGTTATAGAAATAAATTTACACCTAATGATTCTTATGAACTCATCCTTTCAGGAGCTGGAACTAGTTTTGATAGTGAAATAGTTGCAAAGTTTAAGGATACATTTTCTATTTATCCTTTGGGGTGTTGTGTAAGACTTTCAAATGGTGATGAAGGATATGTAATAAATCAGAATAGGGGATTTCCTGATAGACCAATAATAAGAGTTTTATATGATTTTAGAACAAGAAAACCAGTTCCGTTTTATGAAATAGATCTTCTTAAAAATCCTAGTATTGTAATAGAAGACATTGTATAGTATGAATTAAAAAGCTTCCGTATTTAAGATTTCGGAGGCTTTTTTAAATATAATTATAAAAATACTTTTGAGAAAAATAAGGAGAATAATATGGATAAGTATATAAAGAACCTAATAAATAAGCTGTGTGGAATTTATGGATACAATATTATAGAGTTTCAGGGAGCTATGACTGGATTCCAAAGTACTTGGGGAGCTGTGAAAAAGTATGAAAATGCTGCAGAAGTAATATTTTTTTCAAATGTAAATGGTTATAACTCTTTAAATAAAGAAAATTTTCTAAATTCATTAAAAAACACTCTACAATGTGACAATATAAGATTAATACAAATTATAGTAGGTAATAATGTAAATGAGAGAATTTATCCACAGTGTGAATACATTTTTATAAACATTGTGGATAATAAAATACTTTATTATAGTACTGGATTAGAAAATAAAGTCGAGGAGTTATTAAATTGCATGAGAAGATCATCATCAAACTATGAAAAAACGGAAGTATCAATTATAACATACATTTTAATTACTGTAAATGTACTTGCATATATTGTAACTGCTTATTTATCAGGGAACTTTATAGATAGTAATACTAATGTATTAGTATTTCTAGGAGCTAAAGTAAATTATCTTATAGCAAGAGGAGAGTATTATAGATTAATTACTTGTATGTTCCTGCATGGGGGTATTATGCACTTGCTTTTAAATATGTTTGCACTTTACTCACTAGGACCTTTCATTGAAAAAGTTTATGGAAAAATTAGATATTTAATTATATACTTTTTAGCAGGTATAGTTTCATCAATCTTTAGTTATATGTTTTCATCTGCAGTTTCTATAGGAGCTTCTGGAGCAATATTTGGACTCCTTGGAGCAGCACTAATATTTGCAATGAAAATGAAGGATAGAATAGGAAAAGGCTTTATAACTAATATCGTGTCAGTAATACTTATAAACTTATTTATGGGACTTTCCATGAGTAATGTGGATAACTTTGGACACTTAGGAGGACTTATAGGAGGAAGTGCAATAACGCTTTTGTTAGGCATAGGAAAAAGGTACTAATAGAAAGGATTTGTTTTTAATTAATAGTTAAGAATGAAGAATTAATAGTTAATGTGGATTTTTTCCTGTTTCACTAAAAAAATCTTTGAAGGCTCGTTTCGCTAAAGCGAAATCATCCTCCACTATTAATTCTTCATTATTAATTCTTAACTTGCCAAGCTTTGCTTCGCATTATTTTTAAATTATTCTAAAACAAGGTCTTCTTTATATAAGGTTTCTTTTTCTAAAAGCAAGTTAGTTATATTCTCTAAATTATGCTTTTCATTTAAAAGTAATGTCTTAACTTCTTCATATATAGAATCTATAAATTCTTTACACTCTTTAACTATTTCATCTTGATTTAAGTTCAAATTTAAAAGTTCTTCCATATTTAAGAGACCTAAAGTTTCACCCATACCATATTGAGTTACCATGTTAAAAGATATGCTTGTACTGCGTTTTAAGTCATTATGAGCACCTGTAGTTATATAGTCAGCTCCAAATATGATTTCTTCAGCAGCTCGTCCTCCAAGCAGTACCATTATTCTGTTTTTTAAATAGTTTTTATTTTGATATAGGTTGTCCTCAGGTATACTTAAAGTATATCCTCCAGCACCTTTAGTACTTGGTATAATGGTTATTTTTGATACTGTTTCATTAGGCAGAACCTTTAAAGATACAAGAGCATGTCCAGCTTCATGATAAGCAGTAATTTTTCTATCAATATCTTTTATATAATCTCTATTTTTCTTTTCGTGGCCTGCTAAAACTATAGAAAATGCTTTATCCAAGTGCAAATCATTTATGTTTTTACTATTTTCTTTACAAGCCAATATTGCAGCTTCATTTACTAAATTTTCAATTTTGGCTCCTGAAAAATAAGAGGTTTTTTGTGCCCATTCTTTTATATTTATATTTCCAATAGGTTTATTTTTTAAATGTAAATCAAGTATTTTTTCCCTTGCACTTATATCGGGAAGCATTATTTCTATATGTCTGTCAAATCTTCCGGGTCTTAGCAATGCAGGGTCAAGCATATCTAATCTATTGGTAGCAGCCATTATTATAATGCCTTCTTTTTCATTAAATCCAGACATTTCAGTAAGAAGAGCATTTAAAGTTTGATCTCTTTCGTCAGATCCACCGGTGCTTTTTCCAGAATCTCTTTTTTTACCTATAGCATCAATTTCATCAATGAATATAACTGCTTTTCCAGTGCTGTTATTTCTAGCTTTTTTAAATAACTGTCTTATACGACTGGCACCTACTCCAACATATACTTGAATAAAGTCAGAACCAGAAACAGCATAAAATGGAACTCCAGCTTCGCCTGCAACAGCCTTTGCAAGGAGAGTTTTCCCTGTACCAGGCTCCCCATAGAGTATAACACCTTTTGGCATTCGTGCACCGTAAGAGGCATATTTATCAGGCTTTTTTAAGAAATCTACTAAATCTTTTACACTTTCCTTAGCTTCTTCATTACCAGCAATACTCTCAAAGTTATAATCAGTGTTTCCAACTTCTACTGTATCTAAATTATCTACTGATAAAATTCCCTTAGAAGGAATGTTAGAGGATTTTAACCACATGACGGCAATAGCAATAATAGATATAACTAAACCAACTGTAGAAAATAGACCTCTATTATCATATGGAGTGTCTTCAGAAACAGAAATGTTGTTTTTTAGCAAAGATTCTTTAAAATCATTTGTTCTAGGATTGTCTGTTTCATATACAGTTCCACTTTTTAATTTTACAGATATTTTAGGAGAATTAGTCATATAAACAGTAGAAATATTTTTATTAGATATATCCTTTAAAAATAAAACATAAGATTTATAATCTTTAGTTTTAAGTGCATAATTAAAAAATATAGAACAGCCTAGGAAAACTATAGCGGTAAACACAGGAATTAATATAAATTTGTTTTTGATTTTATTCATAAATACCTCGCCTTTCTAAATTTTAATGTTTTCACACTATTCAAATACCTTGATTATGATATTATAATATTTTTGATTTTTAGTCTAATGAAAATCATAAAATTTGTTAAAGTAATTTATGGAACTTAATATATAAAAGATTTATTGCAGAAATTATAATTTATTGTATACTTTATTTATGAAATGATTTCACATGGATAATATATAAATAGCTGTTAAAAAAGAGAGGTTAGATATGGGAAAAAAAGTATATGCAATAAAAGAAGGATTTAATTTTAAAACTAATGAAAAAGTGGAAAATAAAATAGTTAGCACTTGGGCGGAGTGTTTAAAGTATGTTAAAGGGGTTAAAGGAGCTAAGTATAAGAGTTTTCCAGACATTGAAAGTGCAAGTAAGTATTTAAGCGAGGATACAAAATTATTGAGAAAAGAAGATAACAATTATCCGCAGGATTGCTTGCATGTTTATGTTGATGGAAGTTACAATATTAATACAGAAGAATATTCTTATGGACTGGTAGCAGTTAGAAATAATGTAGTTGAATACATTAATAGTGCGTCAGCAAAAGATAGTTCTAAAAAGAATATAAGGCAGATAGCAGGAGAGTTAGAAGCTGCTATTAAAGCTGTACAATATGCAATTGAAAAGGGAGATAAGCGTGTAGTAATATTTCATGATTATGAAGGAATATGCCATCATGCTACAGGTTTTTGGGAAAGAAAGGAACAATCTTCAGCTGAATACTATGAAAAGATGAATGAGTTAATGAGTCAAGGTATTCAGGTGATTTTTGTTAAAGTAGACAGCCATACAGGTGATTTTTTTAATGAACTTGTAGATGAGAAGTGTAAGGAAAAACTATTGATTGCATCAGATAAAGTAGTGGAAAAATGGCTTCTTACAAATTGTGTAAATGTGTCAGATGAAAGAGTAAAACAACAAATTCTAAATATAGCTCCTAAAGGAGAAGAGAATATAATAATAATTAATTCTAATGAAAAAAAAGTCGAAAATAACACAAAAGAAAACCAATTTAGCATTATAATTTCAGAATATGATAAAGATCCTGAATATGCTAAGAGCTTGATATGCAGCTTAAGCAGCAAAGAAAAAAATGATTTTATAGTTTATTTGTTAGATAAAAACAATTAGTATAATTTTCTTTGTTTAATATATACAAAAATGCATATTCTATATATGAAGCTAAAAAATATTTAACTACATAGTTAAAAAGGAGTGGATAGAATATGCGTGGTAAATTTGTAACAGGTGCTTTAGTAGGTGCTGCTTTGGGAATGATGATAGTTCCAGGAATGGACCGAACAACAAAGAGAAGAATAAAAAGAACTGCAAAATACATGAAAAATATGGCAGAAGATGCTTATGATGGTATGAAGGACAAAATGAGACAGTAAGGTGTTATGCTAAGAAGATAGTAGATCATTCAAAAGTTTAGTTGATCATTGTTTCAATAAAAAGGGAAAAATAACAATTTATAAATTGCGTACTATGGATTTATATAAGTAATATAGTACGCAATTTTTGTATAAATTTAAAATGTTGAGGATAAATTTGGGTACAATGTAATTAAAGTTAAAAAAATGTACGTTATATTAAAAATTTTTATATTATTATTAAAAAATATGTTATAATAATATATGTAATTCAAAAAAATTTAATACAGTTAAATTTATCTTACAGTCAAATAATTGGAAATTTTATAAAGGACTATTATGAAATTTTCCAAAGTCTGATTATACTTTTAGTTAAATAGTAAATGTTCAAAAAAACTAAAGACTTATTTGCTTATCTAGATATATTAAATAGATTAATGATTGTAGACAAACTAAATTAAAAATAGTTTTGATTTTGGATAAATACTTGGACTAAAATATATGTTTGAATTTTTCCCGAATATTTATATATGCATCAATATGTATGTAATAAAGGAAGAGTGAATTTATGGAGATACTATCTTTAGGAGAAAAAATTAAAAGAAGAAGAAAAGATCTTAATATGACCCTTAAAGATTTAGCAGGAGATAGAATTACTCCTGGGCAAATAAGCCTTGTTGAGTCAGGAAAATCAAATCCTAGTATGGATTTGCTAGAATATCTTGCTAATGCACTAAATACTTCTATAGAATACCTTATGGAATCTGAAGAGACACAAGCAGAAAAAATTTGTACTTATTTTGAGAACATAGCTGAATCTTATATAATAAATGAAGATTTAAATCAGGGTGAGGAGTACATAGAAAAAGCTTTATATTATGCAGAAAGGTATAATCTTGAGTATTGCAAGGCAAAAAATTTGTATCTTAGAGGGATTATATATATGTCCAAAGACGAATGTGCTTTAGCTCAGCAGTTTTTCCTATCATCTAATGTAATATTTATAAAAAATAATAATTATGAAGAAACTATTAAAACATTTGTAAATTTAGGGGAAATTACAATGAAGCTAAAAGCTTATCATTCTTCTTGTAGTTATTTTCAGCAAGCAGAAAGTGTGTACACTGAGAATGAGATAGGAAATGATTTTCTACTTGGACAGATATATTATAATATAGCTTGTGTGTATTTTAAGTTGGAAAACATGGAAAAGTCTATGAACTATTCTTATTTAGCAAAAGAAAAATTTAGGCAAATGGATAATAAAAAAGAATATGCTAAGACATTATTACTATTATCAGAACAATATAATAAAAAAGGTGATGTAGATAATGCCATAAAGTATTCCAAGAAGACATTAAATGTGTATAAAGAAATTGAAGATGTTATACATATTGCTAAAATAGAAAATAGTCTTGGTAAATTATTCTGTGAGTTTGATAACTTGGAAGAGTCATTTATACATTTAAACAAAGCTAGAGAACTAAAGACAAAAATTAAAGATTCTAGTATAGTAGAAACCTTGGTGAATATATGTGAAAATTATATAAAACTTAAAGATATAGAAAACTCTAAGTTAATACTTAAAAACATAATTGATAGTATTGAGGATGGCAGTGATAGAACTTTAATACAGTATTATTTACTTAAGTATAGAATAGATATGTTAGAGTCCAATCTAAGGGAGGCTGAGAATACTTTAATTATGGTGTTAAGCTTTGTCAGAAATATGGATTATACAAAGGAAATTGCCGAAATATGTATTATGATAGGAAAATTTTATATAGACAATAATAAAGAACAAGAGGCTGCTCAGTATTTAAATGAAGGTGTGGAAACTTTTAAAAAGCTTGGAATATTAAAAGACTGTTAGTGTGGATAGGTGAAAAATATGGAGATACTTTCTACAGGTGAAAAGATTAAAAGGGCTAGAACATATAAGGGATGCACTTTAAAAGATTTATGTGGGGATAAAATATCAGTATCAAAAATGAGTTGTATTGAAAATGATAAAATCAAACCTGAAGACTGGATATTAGAATTTGTAGCAGAAAAACTTCAGATTGATGAATCATATTTGAAACAAGATATTAAATCCCAAGTAATAAGGAATATTAATGATATAGAAAAAAGCGAGTATTCAGATGAGTATGAGAGTATACTAGAATATAATTTAAAGTACTCAGAAGAATATTCATATTTCGATATATCTTTTAATATAATGCACTTGTTATTTAATTATTATTTGGATAAAAATAAAATTGAAAAAATACAGCTTATAATATCTAAGTACTATGATTATTGGAAAAAGTGTTTTACAGAAGAGAATGGCGTAGTATACTACATGGATATAGCTAGATTTTTTTATAACACTAAAGAATTCTCTCAAGCAGCTAATTATTATAGCAATGTGAGAGATGTTTCTAAAAAAAGTAAAGATTATGCATTATTAGCAAGAGCAACTTACAATGAGGCAGCTTGTTATGTTATGTTAGAAAATTATGAGACGGCTTATGAAATAGCTATAAATCTTACAGATTTGATTGATTATATAGAAAATGATATTAAAAAAGCAGAAGCTTACCATATGCTTGGAATACTATGCCTTAGAAGAAATCACGTGGAAAATTTTGATGAATATGAACAAAAATCTTTTAAATTGTATGAAAATAATTTATCACATAAAGCTCAAGCTATATACAACTACGCTGTAGTTATGTTTAGCTTAAATATGAAGGATAAGGCTATAGATTATATAAATAGAGCATTGGAATGTTATCCTAAGGATAACAAAGAAACTTTAGTTAAATTTATGCTAATGAATATAAATAAATTAATTGAAAATGGCGTATTGGATAAAGCTCAGAAAGTTTGTGATATGGCTTTAAACTATGCCATAACTTTAAATAATATAACTTTTATAGAAAGAGCATATTATTATAAATCATTAATTTTGGAAAGAGAAGGCGATCTTTCATCAGCAGAAATGTATATAAACTTATCCTTGGATGCGTTATTAAAATTTGCTAATAATAATGAAATATATAGAAGATATATGGAAATGGGCAATATGTACTATAGAATAGGAAATGTAAGAGAATCAATAAAGTATTTTAATTTCGCAATTAATTTAGAAAAGAAAATGTAATAGGTTTATATGAATTCAATAGATTATTCTTTTGAAAAAATCATCTTTATTTATTTTAAAGATGGTTTTTTCTTACGTGCATTTAAAAATTAATAGTTTTTTAATGATAATTATTATATTAAATATTGAATGAGAAGTGAGATTGGGTATAATAGTAATTAAAAGCATAATGAGACACAATTTTTTTAGATTGTGTGTTAATTTCTAAGGAGGTTTTTTTATGGATGTAGAAAAATTAACTATAAAAGTTCAAAAAGCTTTAAATGAAGCACAGTTAGTAGCTGTTAGATATAATCATCAACAGATAGACAATATTCATCTTTTTTCAGCCTTAGTGTCTCAAGAAGATGGTCTTATTCCTAATATATTTAGTAAGATGGGAGTAGATATAAGGGCGTTAAAAGAAGAAATAAGTAAGGTTTTAGATAAAATGCCAAAGGTTCTTGGAGAAGGAGCTCAAAATACATCTATTTATGCAACTAGAAGATTTGAAGATGTTTTTGTAAAAGCAGAAAAGGAAGCCAAAAAATTTAAAGATTCTTATATAAGTGTGGAACATGTTATGCTTGGGCTTATGGAAGTTAATTCTAAAGAGGTGCAAGATATTTTAACAAAATTTAATATTGCAAAAAATGATTTCCTAAGCGCATTATCTAAGGTTAGAGGAAATCAGAGAGTAGAAACTCAAGATCCGGAAGGAACCTATGAAGCCTTGGTTAAGTATGGAAGAAATTTAGTTGAAGAAGCTAAAAAACATAAATTAGATCCTGTCATAGGTAGAGATGATGAAATTAGGAGAGTTGTAAGAATACTTTCAAGAAGAACAAAGAACAATCCAGTACTCATAGGCGAACCTGGAGTTGGTAAAACTGCTATAGTGGAAGGATTAGCGGAGAGAATAGTAAAAGGTGATGTGCCAGAAGGGCTTAAAAATAAAATAATATTCTCTTTAGACATGGGTGCACTTATTGCTGGAGCTAAGTTTAGGGGAGAATTTGAAGAAAGACTAAAGGCAGTATTAAAAGAGGTTGAAAATAGTGAAGGAAGAATAGTTCTTTTTATAGATGAAATTCACACTATAGTTGGAGCAGGAAAAACAGAAGGTTCTATGGATGCTGGAAACCTTATAAAACCAATGTTAGCTAGAGGGGAACTTCATTGTATAGGTGCTACAACCTTTGACGAGTATAGGAAGTATATAGAAAAAGATAAGGCTTTAGAGAGAAGATTTCAGCCAGTAGTAGTAGCTGAACCTACAGTTGAAGATTCTATATCTATACTTAGAGGACTTAAGGAAAGATTTGAAATATATCATGGTATAAGAATTCATGATTCAGCTATTGTTGCATCAGCAAAGCTTTCTAACAGATATATAACAGATAGGTATTTGCCAGATAAAGCCATAGACCTTATAGATGAGGCTTGTGCAATGATAAGAACTGAAATAGATAGTATGCCTGCCAATATGGATATGGTAAAACGTAAAATATTTCAATTAGAGATTGAAAAAGAAGCATTATCCAAGGAGAAAGACAATGCTTCTAGAGAAAGACTTAAGTTTTTGGAAAAAGAATTAAGTAATTTAAAAGATAAAGATAATGAAATGACTGCAAAATATGAAAAAGAAAAGTCTAAAATAATTGAAATTAGAAATTTAAAGGAACAGCTTGATAATGCCAGAGGTGATATTGAAAAAGCTGAAAGAGAGTATGATTTAAATAAGGTAGCGGAGCTTAGATATGGATTAATTCCTAAGCTTGAAGCTGCAATAAAAGAAAAAGAGAAATTGATTAAAGAAAATAATGAAGATGCAATGTTAAAAGAAGAGGTAACAGAACAGGAAATTTCACAGATAATTTCAAATTGGACTGGCATACCTGTAGCGAATTTAGTAGAAGGAGAACGAAAAAAACTTTTAAGGCTAGAAGATGAACTTTCACAAAGGGTAATTGGGCAAAAAGAAGCTATAACGGCTGTATCTAATGCAGTTATTAGGGCAAGAGCTGGAATGAAAGATCCTAAGAGACCTATAGGTTCTTTCATATTTCTTGGACCTACAGGAGTTGGAAAAACAGAATTAGCTAAAACTTTAGCTAGAACTTTGTTTGATAGTGAGGAAAATATAGTAAGAATAGATATGTCTGAATATATGGAGAAATATTCCGTATCTAGGCTTATAGGTGCACCTCCAGGATATGTGGGGTATGAAGAGGGAGGACAGCTTACTGAGGCTATAAGACGAAAACCTTATAGCGTAATACTATTTGATGAAATAGAAAAAGCCCATGATGATGTGTTTAATATATTTCTTCAAATATTAGATGATGGGAGACTTACTGACAATCAAGGAAAAGTTATAGATTTTAAAAATTGTATAATAATCATGACGTCAAATATTGGAAGTAATTATTTATTGGAGAATAAAGAAAGTTCAGAAATAGAACAACATATTCGTGATAGAGTTATGAGTGAAATGAAATCGAAATTTAAGCCAGAATTTTTAAATAGATTAGATGATATTATATTATTTAAACCTCTATCAACAGAAGAAATAAAGGATATAATATCAATATTTATTGACGATATAAGAAAGAGGCTTAAAGACAAGAATATATCATTAAAAATAACAGAATCCGCTAAAAAGCTTATGGCAGAAGAAGGATATGATCCAATATATGGTGCAAGGCCTTTAAAAAGATATATTGAAAATGCACTAGAGACATCTATTGCAAAAAAGATCATTAAAGGTGATTTATACGAAGGATGTACCGTAGGAGTTGATGTCAAAAATGATGAAATTATTATAGAAAATGTAAATACCAATATAAAGTGATTCTTAGAAGGACTTATTCATCCGCGCAGCAGTGGTTATCAATGGTTTTAAGAAGTTAGAGGTATTAGCAATAGTAGTGATCAGATAAAATAGTTATAAGGATATCAATTATGATATCCTTATAACTATTTTTTTGTAATTTTGTTAGTAGATTTAATTGGAAAATTATGACTTAATATTTAGTTTAATAATATAAACTATAAAATTTTACAGGTAGTAATTTGCAAAAAAGTATCTATTGATGTAATATTGCAACTTGATTTTAAAGAGAAACTAACAAAAATATAGCAATAAATGCTTGTATTTAGCAATAATTTCATTTGATGCAAAAATACAACATGTTTCTTATTTGCAACATAAAAAAGTCTGAAAATAAACATATTTTAGAACTTAATTTGGCGTTTGAAAGTTAAATTATTAACGAACTTGGTGTTAATAATTTAACTATCTCAATAGTTTCCCAACTTTTAGTAAAAATATGTTTACTAAATTAATTATTGTTTGGCACAGGTTTTGCTAAATAAATATAGTATAAGGGGTGATTATTTTGGAATATAAAAATATTAAAGTAGAAAAAGAAAACCATATTTCTATATTGTCTATTAATAGACCTAAGGCACTAAATGCATTGAATGCTGAACTATTGAATGAAATTGATCAATGCATAGATCAAATTAAAAATGATGAAAGTACATATGTGCTTATAATTACAGGGGAAGGTAAGGCATTTGTAGCTGGAGCAGATATAGCAGAAATGAAAGATAAAACTCCAGAACAGGCAAGAAAGTTTGCTGAATTAGGATTAGCTATATTTAGAAAAATAGAGCTTATGGAAAAACCAGTTATTGCAGCAATTAATGGATTTGCGCTAGGCGGCGGTTGTGAATTATCAATGAGTTGTGATATAAGAATAGCTTCACAAAAAGCTAAATTTGGACAACCAGAAGTTGGTTTAGGAATTATACCTGGATTTGCAGGAACACAAAGACTTTCAAGATTAGTAGGACCAGGAAAAGCAAAAGAATTAATATATACAGCAGATATGATTAAAGCTGAAGAAGCTGAAAAAATAGGATTGGTTAATAAAGTAGTTGCACCTGAAGAATTAATGAATGAAGCAAAAGCAATGGCAGAAAAGATTGCTTCAAAAGCACAAGCTGCTATAAGATATTCAAAAATATCAATTAATAAAGGTTTTGAAACTGACATTGACACAGGAATGACAATTGAAAATAATTTATTTAGTTTATGTTTCGCAACAGAAGATCAAAAAGAAGGAATGGGAGCTTTCTTAGAAAAAAGAAGTCCAAATTTCACATTAAAATAGTTTAAAAATAATTATCAATTTATTATAAATTAAAAGTTTATTGGAGGGAAAATATATGAAGATATTTGTATTAGGAGCAGGAACAATGGGATCAGGAATTGTTCAAACATTTGCTCAATCAGGCTATGAAGTAGTAATGAGAGATATTGAAGATAAGTTTGTTGAAAAAGGAATTTCAAATATTACTAAAAATCTTGATAGAAGTGTTAAAAAAGGAAAAATGACTGAAGAAGCTAAAAAAGAAATCCTTGGTAGAATAACACCTACTACAGATATGGGTTTAGCAAAGGATGTAGATCTTGTAGTAGAAGCTGCTATAGAAAATATGGAAATTAAAAAGAAAATTTTCGCTGAATTAGATGGAATTTGCAAACCAGAAGCTATACTTGCTTCAAACACATCATCTTTATCAATAACTGAAGTAGCAAGTGCTACAAATAGACCAGATAAAGTTATAGGAATGCATTTCTTTAATCCAGTACCAGTAATGAAATTAGTAGAAGTTATAAAGGGAATTTGTACTTCAGAGGAAACTAAAAATACAATAGTTGAAACAGCTAAAAAATTAGGAAAAGAACCAGTAGAAGTGGAAGAAGCGCCAGGATTTGTAGTTAATAGAATACTTGTTCCTATGATAAATGAAGCAGCTGGTATCTTAGCTGATGGTATCGCTAAGGCAGAAGATATTGATTTAGCAATGAAGTTAGGTGCTAACCACCCAATAGGACCTCTAGCTTTAGCAGATTTAATTGGTATAGATGTATGTTTAGCTGTTATGGATGTTTTATATACAGAATTTGGTGATTCAAAATATAGACCTCATCCATTATTAAGAAAAATGGTAAGAGGAAAATTATTAGGAAGAAAGACTGGAAAAGGATTTTATGACTATACAAAATAGTTAGGTAATATAAACATATTTAATAATTGTATAAAATAAGAATTTTAGGAGGAAATAACATGAGAGAAGTAGTTATAGTTAGCGCAGTTAGAACTGCTATAGGTAAATTTGGAGGAGCATTAAAAGATGTAACAACTGTTGATTTAGGATCTATTGTTATTAAAGAAGCTGTAAAAAGAGCAGGAATAAAACCAGAACAAGTTGGAGAAGTAATGATGGGCTGTGTATATCAAGCAGGACTTGGACAAAATGCAGCTAGACAAGCATCAGTTAACGCTGGCATTCCAGTAGAAGTTCCAGCTATGACAGTAAATATACTTTGTGGTTCAGGTCTTAGAACTGTAAGTTTAGCAGCACAAATAATAAAAGCAGGTGACGAAGATATTATAGTTGCAGGTGGAATGGACAATATGTCAAGAACTCCATATGTTCTTCAATCAGGAAGATGGGGACAAAGAATGGGAGCATCAGAAATGCAAGATTCTATGCTTCATGATGGTTTACATTGTGCATTTAATCATTACCACATGGGAGTTACTGCAGAAAATATAGCTGAACAGTGGAAATTAACTAGAGAAGAACAGGATGCTTTTTCAGTAAATTCACAAAATAAAGCAGAAGCAGCAATAAAAGCAGGAAAATTTAAAGATGAAATAGTTCCTGTAGTTATAAAAACTAGAAAAGGTGAAGTAATATTTGATACAGATGAGGGACCAAGACCAGGAACAACTATTGAAGCATTAGCTAAATTAAAACCAGCCTTCAAAAAAGGTGGAACAGTTACAGCAGGAAATTCTTCAGGAATAAATGATGCAGCATCAGCACTAGTAATTATGAGTGCTGATAAAGCAAAAGAATTAGGATTAAAACCTATGGCTAAAATAGTTTCTTATGGAACAAAAGGATTAGACCCATCAATAATGGGATATGGTCCATTCCATTCTACTAAACTTGCTTTAGAAAGAGCTGGTATGACAGTAGATGATTTAGATTTAATAGAAGCAAATGAAGCTTTTGCAGCGCAAAGTTTAGCAGTAGCAAGAGACTTAAAATTTGATATGAGCAAAGTTAATGTAAATGGAGGAGCTGTAGCATTAGGTCATCCAGTAGGATGCTCTGGAGCTAGAATTTTAACTACACTTTTATATGAAATGCAAAAAAGAGGTTCTAAAAAAGGCCTAGCAACTTTATGCATAGGTGGAGGAATGGGAACATCTGTAATAGTTGAAAGATGCTAAGTAAAAAAATTAAAGAGTAAGAGCTTGAGACCTTTGGCGGCTTGAGACTTTAGACTTATTTAATTTTAAAATATCATAATGTACAGCTAAGGTTATTGTTAACTTTAGCTGTATATTAAAAAATTAGATGTTATTTAATTAAATAAAATAAATTTAGGAGGACTTTTTATGGATTTTACATTGACAAAGGAACAAGAATTTGTAAAACAAATGGTAAGCGAATTTGCAGAAAATGAAGTTAAACCCCTAGCAGCAGAAATAGACGAAACAGAAAGATATCCACTTGAAACTGTAAAGAAAATGGCTAAGTATGGAATGATGGGTATGCCTATTGCTAAAGAATACGGTGGAGCTGGTGGAGATACTCTTTCATATATACTAGCCGTAGAAGAATTAGCCAAAGTATGCGCAACAACATCAACTATCCTTTCAGCACATACTTCTCTTTGTGCGTCTTTAATTCAACAATTTGGATCAGAAGAACAGAAACAAAAATACTTAGTACCTCTTGCAAAAGGAGAAAAGATAGGAGCATTTGGCTTAACTGAACCAAACGCAGGTACAGACTCATCAGCTCAACAAAGTTTGGCTGTTCTTGAAGGAGATCATTATATATTAAACGGTCAAAAAATATTTATAACAAATGGTGCTTATGCAGATGTATTTGTAGTATTTGCAATGACAGATAGAAGCAAAGGAAACAAAGGAATATCAGCATTTATACTAGAAAAAGGAATGCCAGGTTTCTCATTTGGAAAAGTTGAAAATAAATTGGGAATAAGGGCTTCATCAACAACAGAACTTATATTTGAAGATGTTAAAGTACCAGTAGAAAATTTGATAGGAAAAGAAGGAAAAGGTTTTGGTATAGCAATGAAAACTCTTGATGGAGGAAGAATTGGTATAGCAGCACAAGCATTAGGAATATCAGAAGGTGCTTTAGATGAAGCTATAAAATATATGCATGAAAGAAAACAATTTGGAAAACCACTTAGCAAATTCCAAGGCTTAGCTTGGATGGTAGCAGAAATGGACGTAAAAATTGAAGCTGCAAGAAACTTAGTATATAAAGCAGCAATGAAGAAGGAAAAGGGACTTCCATATACATTAGATGCAGCAAGAGCAAAATTGTTTGCAGCAGATACAGCCATGGAAGTAACAACAAAAGCAGTACAGTTATTTGGAGGATATGGATATACTAAGGATTATCCAGTAGAAAGAATGATGAGAGATGCCAAGATAACAGAAATATATGAAGGAACATCTCAAGTTCAAAAAATGGTTATATCAGGAAGCAGATTAAAATAGGAGGTTTTTTAAATGAATATAGTTGTTTGCTTAAAACAAGTACCAGATACAACAGAAGTAAAAATAGATCCAAAGACAGGAACATTAATAAGAGAAGGTGTTCCATCAATAATAAATCCAGATGATAAGAATGCTTTAGAAGAAGCATTAGTGTTAAAGGAAAATTCAGGTGCTAAGATTACAGTAATAAGTATGGGACCTCCACAGGCAGAAGCAGCTTTAAGAGAAGCTTTGGCTATGGGAGCAGATGAAGCTATACTAATAACAGATAGAGCCTTTGCAGGAGCAGATACATTAGCAACATCACATGCACTTGCAGGTGCATTAAAGAAATTAGATTATGATATAGTTTTCGCAGGAAGACAAGCAATAGATGGAGATACAGCACAAGTAGGACCAGAAATAGCAGAACATTTAGGAATACCTCAAATAACATATGTTGAGAAAGTTGATATAGATGGAGATAAAATAAAAGTAAGAAAAGCATGGGAAGATGGATATGAAGATTTAACAGTAAAAGCTCCAGTGCTTTTAACAGCAATAAAAGAATTAAATGTTCCAAGATACATGCATATGAAGAATATATTTAATGTATTTAAACAAGAAGTAAAAGTATGGACTGCAAATGATATAGGTGTAGATAAATCTCTTCTAGGACTATCAGGATCACCAACAAAGGTAAAGAGATCAGCAACAAAAGAAGCAAAGGGTACAGGAGAACTTATAAACAAGCCATTTAAAGAAGCAGCAGCTTATGCAGTTTCAAAATTAAAAGAAAAACACTATGTATAAATTAGGAGGTTTTTTAGCATGAATATAGCAGATTATAAAGGCGTATGGGTATTTGCTGAACAGAGAGATGGAAAACTACAAAAAGTAGCCTTAGAGCTAATAGGAAAAGGCAAAGAGTTAGCAGATAAATTAGGAACAGAAGTAACAGCATTATTACTTGGAAGCGAAGCTGATGATATAGCAAAAGAATTATCAGCATATGGAGCAGACAAAGTAATATATGCAGATAGTCCATTATTAAAACACTATACAACAGATGGATATGCAAAAGTTATATGTGACTTGGTACAAGAAAGAAAACCAGAAGCAATACTTGTAGGAGCAACATATATAGGAAGAGATTTAGGACCAAGAGTATCAGCAAGATTGTCAACAGGACTTACAGCAGACTGTACAGGACTAGATATAGATGCAGAAACAAAACATCTTCAAATGACAAGACCAGCATTTGGAGGAAACTTAATGGCAACAATAGAATGTGCAGATAATAGACCACAAATGTCAACAGTAAGACCTGGAGTATTTGAAAAATTAAAAAAAGATGCATCAAGAAAAGGTGAAATAGAAAAAATAAATGCAGATATAAAAGCATCAGATATAAGAGTAAAAGTAGATGAAGTAGTAAAAATAGCAAAAGATATTATGGATATAGGAGAAGCACAGTTCATAGTATCCGGAGGAAGAGGAATAGGAAGTAAAGAAGGTTTTGCACCATTAAAAGAATTAGCAGATATACTAGGAGGAACAGTAGCAGGTTCAAGAGCAGCAGTAGAAAATGGCTGGGTAGACAAAGCATGCCAAGTAGGACAGACAGGACAAACAGTAAAGCCTATAGTATATATAGCATGTGGAATATCAGGAGCAATTCAACATTTAGCAGGAATGCAAGATAGTGATTATATAATAGCAATAAATAAAGATGAAGGCGCTGCAATAATGAAAGTAGCAGATTTAGCTATAGTAGGAGATTATAAAAAGGTGATTCCTGAAATGGTAGCTGAAATAAAAGCTTTAAATAATTAGCATACATTAAAACTCAATTCAAAATATATAGATAAAAAATTTCGTATATAAGTTTGTAAAAATGCGTATACGAAGTTTTTTATTTTTTGAATTAAATATAATTATATAGTATAATTGATAGAAAATATAAGTAATTGTATTTTCTATCAATTATTTATATTTTTTATCAATGTATAATAGGTAGGAGGTTGCACTACTTTATGGAAATTGAACAATTAGTAAATAACATTCTTTCTGATTCTTGTGACTTAGAAATGGAATTGGAGTTCGTAAAGTTTAAATTAAAGGAATTGCAGGATGTAATTGAAGAATTTAATGATGGTGTTTACGTTACAGATAAATATGGCAATACTATATTAGTAAATAAATATTGGGAAAAGATTACTGGTATAAAAAGAGAAGAAGTATTGAAAAGAAACATGTTGTCTTTAGAAAAAGATGGATATGTGTCAAAATCAGCAACCCTTATAGTTTTAAAATATAAAAAAAGTGTAACTATTGAACAAAAGTTAAAAACTGGGAAGAAGGTATTGGTTTCAAGCAATCCAATATTGGATAGGGAAGGAAACGTAACTATGGTAGTTACAAGTGTAAGAGATGTTATAGAGTTGTATGAATTAGAGGAACAGCTGGAAAAAAAAGAGGAAATGCTTAATAGTCAATATTCTTCTAATACAGATAAATTGAAAAATCAGCTTTTAAATTTTTCAGATATTATAGTAGAAGATGAGAATACAATTAATGTTTTGCAAATGGCTAAGAAAGTAGCAAAAGTAGATGCTACTGTACTTTTACTTGGCGAAACAGGGTCAGGTAAGGAAGAAATTGCTAAATATATACATAAAAATAGTAAAAGATGTAATAACAATTTTATAAAAATAAATTGTGGAGCAATCCCAGAGCATCTTATGGAATCAGAATTTTTTGGTTATGAAAAAGGAGCCTTTACTGGAGCTAATAGAGAAGGTAAAATTGGATTATTTGAAATGTGTAATGATGGAAACTTATTTTTAGATGAAGTAGGAGAATTGCCATTAGATATGCAAGTTAAGCTTCTTAGGGTGCTTCAGGAAAGAGAGATTACTAGAGTAGGTGGTACTAGGACTATTAAAATAGATGTAAGGGTTATAGCGGCAACTAATAGAGATTTAAAAAAAATGGTGGATAAAAAGCTTTTTAGAGAAGATTTATATTATCGTTTAAATGTAATACCTATCACAGTGTTGCCTTTAAGAAAAAGAAAAAAAGATATTAAGCCATTAGCAATGCATTTTTTGAATAAATTTAACAATAAATATAACTTTAATAAATCTCTAACTTGTGCAGCAATGGATTATTTATATAAATATGATTGGCCTGGAAACGTAAGAGAACTCAGAAACATAATAGAGAGAACTGTAATTATGAGTAAAGGTGATAAAATACTTAGAGACGATTTAACTGTTAGAATGCTTGGAGATTACAATTTGGTGGAGAATAATAATAAAGATAAACATTTTACTTTGAAAGAAGCTGTTGAAAATTTAGAAGAAGTACTTATAGAAACTACTTTTAAAAAATATGGTAATGTTAGAGCAGCAGCCAAGGAGTTAGGCATAGATGCATCAACCCTTGTAAGGAAAAGAAAAAAATATAGAAGTAAAAGCAATTCTAAAAATAGTGATACTTAGTTGTACAAGTAATAATTTTGAATAAAGAATATAGATAAGATTAAGATATATTGTGAAAAATGTTGTATACCTTCGAAATTTTGAATTTGTTTCATAATTCACGAATTAGAAGGGGTTCATTGTAAAAAAGTGTGATGTAAAAAAAGTAATATTGTATTATAATATTTAGAGTTAGGGGTAAAGTTACAATTAATAATTTAAGTTAATTTTTTCAAAAATCTTAACCAAATAACAAGGGTGGTGTGAAAAATTAAAATTAAATCTTTTTTTAGTATTATAATTTCTAAAATGGTAATAAGTCTATCAAAGGTTTTATTTAAAGGGGGAAGCAACTTTCCAGGCAGGATTGCCTTAAAATTAGATGAAAGTATTTTAAAAACTCTATGCGAAGATTATAAGATCATACTTATCACAGGAACTAATGGTAAGACTACAACTACAAGTATGATATATAATATGCTAAAAGATAGTGAAAAATATGTAATTACAAATAATACAGGTGCAAATATGCTTCCAGGAATAGTTTCTTGTTTTGTGGAGCATTTTTCTTTTTCAAGCTGTTCAGCTACAAAGTACGCAGTCATTGAGTGCGATGAAGCTAACGTGAAGCTGGTTACAAAATATGTGACTCCAGAAGTTATAACTGTAACTAATTTATTTAGAGATCAATTAGATAGATATGGTGAAGTATATACTACACTTAAAAAGATACTTGAAGGAATTGAAAAAGTTCCATTAGCTAATTTAGTATTAAATGGAGATGAATCTTTGCTAGGAGATTTGGAACTTCCTAATAGGACTATATATTATGGATTTAAGGATTCTTTAAATAAGAACAAAATAATAGATATAAATGCTGATGCTAAATTTTGCAAAAAGTGTAAAAGTCCTTATAAGTATAATTATCTTACTTATAATCATTTGGGAGATTTTTATTGTGAAAACTGTGGATATAAAAGACCTGAGTTGGATTATTATATAGATGAAATAAAAGAACAAGATACAGAAGGATCCTTAGTAATAATGAATGGAAACGAATATTATATAAATCAACCAGGTACATATAACATATATAATGCCTTATGTGCATATTCAGTTGGAAAAGTATGTGGGATTCCAGATTCTATAATCTTTAATTCCTTGAAAAGTCAAAAAAGCAGCTTTGGTAGACAAGAAAGTATAAATATAGATGGAAAAGATATAAAGATAATTTTAGTTAAAAATCCGGCTGGATATAATGAAGCAATAAACACTATAAGTTTAGATAAAAGGAAATTTTCTTTGGCAGTACTTTTAAATGATAATTATGCAGATGGCAGGGATGTGTCCTGGATATGGGATGTTAATTTTGAAATGTTGTCTACATTGGATATTGATAAAACAATAGTTTCTGGTATAAGACTGTATGATATGGCTATAAGACTTAAAGTGGCAGGGATTCCACAGGATAAATTTGCTATATGTGAAAATTATGAAAATATTCTAGAAGAAATAAGAAAATGTGATAATGATACTCTTTATATACTTGCTACTTATACTGCTATGATTAATTTTAGAAAGTTCCTTAATAATAAAGGGTTTATTAAAAATCTTTGGTAAAGCTTCCGTGAGAATAATAAAGATAAGGAGTTGTAAATATAATGGAACTTAATATATGTCATTTATATCCTGATTTGTTAAATGTATATGGAGATTTAGGCAATATTCTTATATTAAAATATAGAGCTGAACAAAGAGGAATAAAGGTAAATGTGTTTAATGTATCTATAGGAGATTCTTTTGAAGCTTTAAAATATGATATAGCTTTTTTTGGTGGTGGACAAGATTATGAACAGTCCATAGTTTCAGATGATTTAAATCAAACTAAAAAAGAAGATATGATAGAATATATAGAAGGTGGAAAAGTATTTCTTGCTATTTGTGGTGGATATCAGCTTCTGGGTAAATATTATACAACACCTGATGGAGAAAAACTTGATGGACTTGGTATTATAGATGTATATACAGAAGGTGGGAGTGTAAGATTTATAGGAAATACAGTGATTCACAATGAAGAATTTGATGAAACTTATGTAGGTTTTGAGAATCATTCAGGAAGAACTTATATAGGTAAAGAATTAAAACCTCTTGGCAAAACAATTGCAGGGTACGGTAATAATGGCGAAGATGGATATGAAGGTTGTATATATAAAAATTGTTACTGTACATATTTTCATGGTTCTCTTCTTTCGAAAAACCCTGAGTTAGCAGATAGACTTATTGAAACAGCTTTATCTAATAAATCTGGAGAAAAAATAGAATTAGATCCATTAGATAACAGCTTGGAGCTTAAAGCTAAGGAGTTTATTGTAAATAGGGAAACTAAGAAGAACTAGAAATTGTTACATGATAAGCACATTGCGACGTAATGGTGCAGTGGAAGTTTGAGTTTCAACTTTTATTCCATGGTATATCTAATTTAA